>CAVXJU010000028.1:0-16803 GCA_963761935.1 Terriglobia bacterium
GTACGGCCAGCCGCTGGACCCGAAAGAATGGGCCACGCCGCCCTGGCAGCCGGTGTTGCGCGACAAGCCGCTGGATCGCGATGGCAAGGTGATCCCGTTGCCGCAGGGCCGCTTCGACCCCGAGTCGCGCATCTACGCCCGCTCGGCCTCCGACGACAAAGCGCCCATCATCGCCATGGCCGACCGCGCTGGATGCGATGCGAGCCGCCCGCATCCCGCTCGAATCCAACGTGCAAGCTTCATCTTCGAAGGCGAAGAGGAAGCCGGCTCGCCGCACTTCGGCCAGATCATCGCGGCCAATAAAGACCTGCTTTCGGGCGACGTGTGGCTGATCTGCGACGGGCCGGTGAATCAGAGCCGCCGGCAGCAGATCGTCTTTGGCGCGCGCGGCGTCCAGAACTTTGGACATCACGGTTTACGGTCCGGCGCACGAGCTGCACAGCGGCCACTACGGCAACTGGGCGCCTAACCCAGCCCAGATGCTGGCGCGCTTGCTTGCGTCCATGAAGGACGACGACGGGCGCGTCTTGATCGACCATTTCTACGACGGGATCGAGCCGCTCAGCTCTACCGAAAAACGGGCCATCGCCGAAGCGCCTAATATGGACGCAGAGCTGGAGCGCGAGTTTTGGCTCGGCCGGACCGACGGTGGCGGCAAAAGCCTGCTGGAACTGTTGAACCAGCCGTCCTTGAACGTGCGCGGCATGGCCAGTTCCCGCATCGGCGCTCAGGCCAGCAACGTGATTCCTTCGACAGCCATGGCGTCGATCGATATTCGGCTGGTCAAGGGTATCGATCATCTGGTGGCGGCGCAACGCGTGATCGAGCACATCCGCAAGCAAGGTTATTTCATCGTGGATCACGATCCCGACGCGCAGACGCGGATGGCGCATGGCCGGGTGGCCAAGGTAGTAATCAGCGAGTCTGGATACAATGCCTCGCGCACGTCCATGGACCTGCCCATCTCCCGCGCCGTGGTGGCAGCCGCTGAAGGCGCGTTCGGGCCGATGATTAAGCTGCCGACCGCGGGAGGCAGCACGCCGTTGGTAATTATCGAAGATATTTTGAAGCTGCCCACCATTTCGACGCCCATCGTAAATCACGACAACAACCAGCACAGCTACAACGAGAATCTGCGCGTGCAGAATCTCTGGGACGGCATCGAGCTGATGGCCGCACTGCTGGCGATGTAGTACGCTCAGGCTATGCTGCTCAGGGTTTGGCGATTTCTGCGGTGGGTCGTGCAGGGTGATCCGCGGCGTGATCGAAGGCGGCCTTGGATGCGCTATATCGGCATGGTGTCATCAGGTGATCCCAGGTCGAGTCAGACCATCGATGATGTCGTTTATGGGGCAAAAGACTGACGCCTACGTGGACACTTCGGCCTTGATCGCCGCTTTGGATCGATCCGACAGCTTTCATGCACTCTTCGCTCGGCTGTTCGCTGAGCCGCCGCGGTTGATTAAGTCTGCGCTTGTCGTGACCGAGGGGCACGGTTTCTTCGCCACGACATCGGTCTTTTCGACCAACAGGAACTAACCAGAACGCTTCCCGTCGTCAAGAAGTTCTCCGATCAGAACCTTACTCTGGCGGATGCTCACGGCCTGTCAATCCTGGCAGCACGCCGCATTAAAACTTGCTGGTCGACGGATCGCCATCTCGGCCTTACCGGGGCAACGCTGGTGATGTGAGGCGCTGCGGCGCCGGAATCACAATAGCGTCAGCGGATCGACGTCGATCACCAGCGCCGTCGCTCCCCACTTTTTCTCGACTGCGAACTTCTGCACGTCGCGCAGGACCTCGTTCAACCGCTTGCGATTGGCCGCTTTGAGCAAGAGCTGATAGCGGAATTCGCTCTTCAATTTCGGCACCGGAGCTTCGGCCGGTCCCAGCACTTTTACGCCCTCCGGCGCCGGATCCAACAGGCGTCCGAGTTCGCTGCTCATCGCCAGGGCCTGGTCCTGCTTCGGACTCCGCACCAGCACGTTGGCCAGAGCGCTGAACGGCGGATAACGCATCAGCTTGCGAAATTGGATCTCCTTGGCGTAGAAACCGTTGTAGTTTTGCTCGGAGGCGAAACGGATCGCGTAGTGCTCGGGATTAATGGTCTGGATGAGCACGATGCCGGGCAGATCGCCACGTCCGGCGCGCCCCGCCGCCTGGGTCAAGAGCTGAAAAGTACGCTCGGCTGAACGAAAATCCGGAAGGCCGAGCCCGATGTCCGCCGAAACCACGCCGACCAGCGTGACATTGGGAATGTCGTGTCCCTTGGCGATCATCTGTGTGCCGACCAGAATGTCGTAGTCGCCTTCCCGAAAGCTGTGCAGGATGGTTTCAAAATGGCGCTTGCCGCTGACCGTGTCGCGGTCCATGCGTGCGATGCGCGCCTGGGGAAAATCGCGATGCAGCTCCTCCTCCACTTTCTCCGAACCGGTGCCGATGAAATGCAGGTGCTCGCTCCCGCACTTCGGACACACCGTAGGAACTTTCTGCGCATAGTTGCAGTAATGGCACAACATGCGGCGGTCGCGCCGATGATAGGTTAGCGTCACCGCGCAATTGACGCACTGAATTCGCTCTCCGCACGAACGGCACGCCACGAAGCTCGAAAAGCCGCGGCGGTTCAGCAGCAACATGGTCTGCTCGCCGTGTTCCAGGCGCTCGGTGACCGTTTCCACCAAACGTCGCGAAAATACCGCCAGCTTGCGCGTCTCCAAAAACTCCTGACGCATGTCGATCACTTCGACATCCGGCATAGGCCGCCGCTCGATGCGCTCCGGCAATTCGATTCGAACGTACTTACCGCGCTCGGTGTTGTACCTGCTTTCGAGACTCGGTGTAGCCGACCCCAGCACCACCACCGCTCCGGCCGCCTGCGCGCGCACAATGGCCACGTCGCGGCCGTTGTAGCGCGGCGTCTCCTGCTGCTTGTAGCTCTGGTCGTGCTCTTCATCGATCACAACCAATCCCAGATTACGCACCGGCGCAAACACGCCCGACCGTGTGCCCACCACCACGTTTGCCGTTCCTGCGCGGATGCGCCGCCACTGTTCGGCGCGCTCGGCATCGTGAAAGGCTGAGTGCAGGATCGCGACCTGGTTTCCGAAGCGGTTCAGAAATTGTCCGGCCACGGCGGGAGTGAGCCCGATCTCCGGCACCAGCAGCAGCGCGCTGCGTCCCAGCGCCAGACAGGCGTCGATTGCTTTCAGGTAGACTTCGGTTTTCCCAGATCCAGTGACCCCTTCCAAAAGAAAAGTCTGGAACTTCCCTGAGCAAACCGCGGCTTCGATCTGCTGGTAAGCCAGCAGTTGATGCGGATTCAGCGTCTTCGCGGGACCTTCAGTTGCGAAAACACCCGACGGCGCCTCGGGATCGAGCGTGATCAGCTTCCTTCGCGCCAACGACCGCGCTGCCTGGCTGGCGCCTTTCACGGTGCCTTCGAGCTGTTCCAAGTTGTGCGTCCCGGGATGCAATTCCAAAAAAGCGTGCAGCTCGCGCTCGCGCTTGGTGAGCTTAAGACCGTCCGGGTTCGGGGCCAACCACGAGGCTCGCAGCCTGGCGGCCGAGGCCCGCAGCGGGTCGCGCTCGGCTTCGAGATCCTCCACGCCGACGAAGCCTTTTTTTTCGAGCGAACGAACGACGCGCAGTGCGTTGGGCAGCTTTTTCTGGAGGTAGGACGCCGAAATCGGCCGCCCTTCGAGCAACCGCAGCACCTGGAGCGCGGCATCGTCCTCGGAACCGGTCAGCAAAAGCTGCCGAGCCGCATCGCGCCCCGCGTCGGTAAGCGAATACACCTTGCTCTTGCGGATCTCGCCCGCGAGCGGGATCATGCCGCGCAGCACCTCGCCTAGCGGCGCGCAGTAGTACTGGGCAATCCATTCGCCGAGCGAGAGCAGTTCCTGATCCAGTACCGGCTCTTCGTCCACCAGCCGGTATACTTCCTTCACCGGGCCATCGGGCGCGGCATTGTGCAGCCTCACAACCACGCCGGTAAGTTGCCTGGGGCCAAACGGCACCAGAACGCGACAGCCGACCTGGATGCGATGCCGCATGGTCTCCGGCAGCAGGTAGGTGAAGCTTTGTTCAAGCGGGACTGGCAGGCTGACGTCGCAATAGGTCATGGAGTCTGGAGACCCGCGCGCAGCGAGCCAAAACGTCTTGAAGCCGAATTGTAGCGCAGGCGCGGCGACGCGAACGCCGTCACCTGAGGGTACTGACTAGACGCTAAACCTCTTTACTTTCCACGACAAATCCGGCAGAATTGTTTCTAACCGATTTGTGAGCCAGGGCGGGCGTTGAAACGGCTAGATCCGCTAGGGCGTCACTCTATTAGTGAAGGACGCGACCTTGTCGTCGATAAGATAACTGGGGTCGTGGATATGGACATAGTCGGAGATCGAAGGTTCGTTGAAGTTCCGGGCGACAAGACCCACGAATTGCCGCCTCTTCTGGTAAACACCACTCCCAAAGTCAAACGGCTGGATCGCGTGGTCGGGATGGCCAACGACCTCATCGAGGCCGAAGGTATGCTATCCATGCCTGCGGTTGAGACTCCCTCTTGGGAGCCCGACGCCGAGCGCCGCAAAATGGATTTGGCCATCAACTTGGCCGATCAATATCTGCGCTTCGTTACCGAGTGGCAGTGGGGCGACAGCATTGTGGAATGGATCCGGCAATGCGAGATCACGTTCGGTACGCGTCTGGAGTTGCGTAATCTGCTGCGCCCGGACGTCTGGCCGCACGCGGGCCGCGCCAGTTTTGTCTCCTTGCTGGAGGACAAAGCCGAAGCCAGCCGCGAAGTACATTTTGAAAATGCGGTTGGGCTCCGTCTGACTTTTCGCCAGCCTCCGCCCATTTCTTGCTTCTCGAACCAGTTCCTGTTCTATCTCAATTCGAGCGTCGCGACGACCGCATACCAGACTTGGGCGCACTTGTCGCCAGAGCCTTTCTCTTACTTGCCGCCGGAACGGTTCACTTTCCACATCATCGATATGTCGTAGGCGGGCTCGGCTGTCCTCGACAACATTACTGCCGCTATATACTAATGAATGGACCCAAAAACCGTCCAGTTCTGTATTTCTATCGCTGAGCTAAGCAAGGCAAGGAGGTACTGACATGCGGAATCGCGTCGCCGTATTCGCGGGCCTGGCGTTGGCCGCGCTGCTTGTTTCAACTGCCGTCCCAACCGTCGCGCAGACCGCGACACCGGCATCGAAGGCCTACAGTCCGCCGCGCACTCCCGACGGTCATCCGGACTTGCAGGGCACTTACGACCTGGCGACCATTACGCCCATGCAACGGCCGGCAGGAAGTAAGCTGGTGCTTACCAAGGAAGAAGCGCTCAAGCGCGAGACGGCCCAGGCTGCGTACCGGGAAAAAGAGGATCAGCCCATCGATGCCGATCGGAAGGCTCCGCCCAAAGGCGGCGATGGATCGCCGGGTCCTTACGGCAATGTCGGCGGGTACAATTACGGCTGGCTCGATCCCGGTTCCACTTTTACCATCGTGGACGGTCAGAAGCGCGCGTCGCTGATTATCGATCCGCAGGATGGCCGCATTCCTGCGATGACCGACGCTGCTAAAAAGAGGATGGCGCAGTTCGCGGCCAGACCCACGTCGGACGCGGTGGAAAGCAACGATCCTGGACTGGAGAAAGAGCCCGGCGCTTATGACGATCCCGAGCGGCGTCCATTGGGCGAGCGCTGCATCCTCGGTTTTGGTTCCACCTCCGGACCGCCCGCGCTGCCGGATTATTTCTATAACAATCTGCATCAGATCGTCCAGACTGGGGATTCGATCCTGATCCTGACCGAGATGGTGCACGACGCGCGCACTATTCGGATGAACGCGCAGCACCTGCCAGAAAGCTATCGCTTCTGGTTGGGCGATTCGGTCGGGCACTGGGAAGGCGACACGCTGGTGGTGGACACCACGAATTTCAACGACAAAACCCGGTTCTACGGATCGACCGAGAATCTGCACGTGATCGAGCGCTTCACGCGCGTGGACGAGCACTCGCTGCTCTATCGGTTCACCATCGACGATCCGGACACCTGGACCAAGCCGTGGACCGGCGAGTACACCTGGCCCGCGACTAATAAAAACATTTATGAGTATGCTTGTCACGAAGCGAATTACGCGCTGACCGATATCTTGAAGGGCGCGCGTTTGCGTGACAAGGACGAAGCCGGCAAAGCCACTAAGTAATCATAGGAGTTACCCGATGCGAACGAGATTCTTGATGTTAATTCTGGGGGCATCCGCGGCGTTGTTCACCGCGGCCCTTCCAGCGGCGGCGCATCATGCATTCGGTGCGGAGTTCGACTCCAACCGCCCGGTCCTGCTCAAGGGCAAGATCGTGAAGGTGGAATGGGTCAATCCGCATACCTGGCTGCACGTCGAGATCACCAAAGAAGACGGCACCAAGGAAGTTTGGATGGTCGAAGGCGGAAGTCCGAACTCGCTGCTTCGCCGCGGCGCTACCAAGAATAGTTTCCCGATTGGCACCGAAGTGATCGTGGATGGTTACCAGGCGCGGGATCATTCCGAGCTACGGGCAAACGCGCGCAATGTGACGTTCACCGATGGACGAAAAGTGTTCCTGGGTTCAACGGGCACCGGTGCTCCGCCTCCGGAATCTTTCCCAGAAGACAAGGTGAAGCCGCCGACCACGAAGTAATCGTCGATTTAGTAACCGCCGCCGACGGCTCGAGGCCGCCGCGCCAGCACGTCGATCTGCTCTGGCGCTTCGGGCTCGTCGCCACTCGCGACGCCCAGTTCGCGCATCTTGCGTAACGCCGGCAACAGCCGCGAATCCCACGATCCCACCGAGCGATTGTAAGACTCGACGGTTTTCTCGAGGAAGCGGCCGGTGTCGGCATAATGATCGTGAACCAGCTGCACGCGATCGTATAGCTCGGCTGCCACGCTCCGGATTTCTTCGGCATTCTCCGCCAGCTGCTGCTCGGTCCAACCGTAGGCGATGCCGCGCAGCACCGAGATCAGCGTGACCGGGGTCGCGATCACCACCTTGCGTGCTAGCGAGTCTTCGATCAGATCCGGATTGCCTTCGAGCGCGGCGCTGAAGAAATGGTCTCCCGGCAGGAACAAGACCACCAACTCGGGTGCCGGCTGGAACTGCGCCCAATATTGCTTTGCCGCCAGCAGCCGCACGTGCTCGGCCACTTGCTGCGAATGCCGGTGCAACGCGGTGCGCCGGGCTGTGTCGTCGGCTGCGGCGGCCGCTTCCAGGTACGCGGTCAATGGAACCTTGGCGTCCACCACCAGAGTTCGTCCAGCCGGAAGCCGTACGATCATGTCCGGACGAATGCGCACGCCGCCCGACTCTCGAGTCTCTTGTTCCAGAAAATCGCAGTTCTTCACCATGCCGGCCAGCTCTACGACGCGGCGCAGCGTGATCTCTCCCCAGCGGCCGCGGGTTTGCGGCGAGCGTAGTGCACTGGAAAGCGTGGTGGTCTCGCGGGCCAGAGTTTGCAATTGCGCGCCCAGGTTTCCGAAGGCGTTCTCCCGCGCGCGTTCCAACTCTCGAATGTGGACTTCCAAGCGCTCAAGCGACTCGCCGAGCGGACGCACCACGCCCTCGATCGCTGTCTGCTTCTCGGACAATTCGCCCGTGATTTGCGCGCGGGCGGTCTCCAAGGTGGCGCGCGATGCATCCAGAAAAGAACTCTGATTCGACCGCAGCGCGGCGTCGGCAAGCGAGCGGAAGGTTTCGCCCAGCTGCGCCGCGGCCTGGTCGGCGAACTGCTTGGCAGTTTCGAGACGAACCAATCGCGCCCGCATCCATAATCCGATGATCAGGCCGCCCAAAAGCAAGCCGAATAGAAACACACCGCCGATAGCCACGAGACCACTATAGAGCATTTTTCGAGCGAAATGTTTTAGCCGTCAGGAGGTAAACCAGCGAATCCAGGCCGCGCCGGCGGCAATGGTCAGAACAGCCAATGGCGCTCCCACCCGGAAATGTTCCCAGAAGCCGATTTTCACTCTCTGCCGAGCCTGCTCAATTACGATCAGGTTCGCCACCGATCCCAGCACGGTCAGGTTGCCTGCCAAAGTGGAGGACATGGCCAAGGTGAGCCAGACCCGGGTCGGATTCGCCAGGTGGCCGACCAGAGGCTTGAACACCAGCACCGCGGGCACGTTGCTCACCAGGTTGGAGAGAAACGCCGTGAAGGCGCTCAGCAGAAATATGTTGTCCAGATGCAGCCGTGCGGCCAGTGTGTCCAGGCCGGTCTCGAGGGACGTATGTTCGATTCCGGCGATCACGATGAACAGGCCGGAGAACATCACCAGCAGAGGCCAGTCGATGCCTTGATAGACCTTCTCCGGATTCACGCGGCGCGTAATCAGCAACAGCGCGCCCGCGATGATCGCCACTTTCGGGACGGGCCAGCCGGCGAAGAACATCACGATCATTCCCAGCGACACCAGGATTGCTTTCCACATCAAGCCGCGATCCACGCGGACCGGCTTCTCGGGCACTTGCACGGTCGCTCGGGGAGCAAACTCGCGCCGGTAGACGAAGCGGATCAAGACCACCGTCAGGACCAGGCCAAAGGCGGCCACCGGCGCCAGCGTCGCCAGGAATTGCCGATAAGGAATGCCGGAGAAACTGCCCACCATCATGTTCTGGGGATTGCCGGTGATGGTGGCGACGCTTCCCACGTTCGAGCCCATGGCCACGGCCAGCAGATACGGGACCGGATTGCGGCCCAGCGTGAGTGCGATCTCCAGCACCAGTGGAGTCAGGACCAGGCACATGGTGTCATTGACGAAGAAAGCCGAAAATAACCCGGCGACTGCCACGATCGCTACCAGCAACGCCGTCGGCCCTCGCGCATGTTCCACCACGCGCTCGGCGACCAGGGAGAAGAAGCCCGAGAGTCGGAGGTTGACCACCACGATCATCATGCCGAACAGCAGAATGATGGTGTCGAAATTGATGGCGCGATACGCTTCGTCCATCGACAGCGCGTTCACGCCCACCATGAAGCTGGCGCCGATGATGGCCGCGCCGGTTCGATCGATTCGGAAGCCCGGCAGCCGGCCGATCGCCAGCACCAGGTAGGTAATCGCGAAGATGACGATGGCGGCCAACCCATGAGGATACCGTGAAGCCGCCCGGTCCTGAGACAATCGAACTTGAGGCAAGGCATTCCCAGCCGCACGGCGCGAGGGGTCGCGATCCGGCGCGCGGCGCACCAGCTTTTGGACCACCCGCGCCTGTTCGAGGACCCGCTGGCGCTGGCCATCTTGGGCGAAGAAACCGCGCGGCTTCTCGAAGCCGAGCCTGCGCGGCTTGAGAACTCGCCGCGCTTGCGGGCGTTTGTCGCGGTGCGCAGCCGGTTCGCGGAAGAAGAACTGGCGGCTGCATTCAATCGTGGTATCCGTCAATTAGTGGTTCTTGGCGCAGGGTTGGATACGTTCGCTTATCGAAACCCATTCGCCGCTTCCGGACTGCGTGTTTTCGAGGTGGACCATCCCGCCACGCAGGCCTGGAAGCGCGAGCTGCTCGCCGACGCCGGGATCGCCGTGCCGCCATCGCTCACTTTCGTTCCCTTGGATTTTGAAGAGCGCTCGCTGGCCGCGGCGCTCGAAGAAGCCGGATTCCGGCCCGATCTACCCAGCTTCTTTTCCTGGCTGGGCGTCGTTCCTTATCTGACGCTCGACGCCGCCCGGGCGACGCTGGCATGGATCGGCGGCTTGCCGGGTGAAAGCGAAGTGGTGTTCGACTACGCCATCTCTCCAGCGTCGCTCGGCGAATTGCAGAGAAAAGCTTTCGACGCATTGGCGGACCGAGTGGCAAGAGCAGGCGAGCCGTTTCGTTTATTTTTTGAGCCGGCCGAACTTGCTGGGATGCTCGGTGAATTGGGATTCCGCGCGATCGAAGACTTGGATGCCGCTGAAATCGACCGCCGTTATTTCGGTGATCGCTCCGATGGGCTTCGCGTAGGCGGCTTGGCGCATCTGGTGAGCGCTCGACGTACCATCGAGGATACCGGCGACATTATGAACGACGCACTCACGATCGCGGCGACAGACGGGTACGTGGAAGGGCCGGTCGAGGGCGAGCTGTTGCGCAAGGTCGAGGATGCGAATCTGATTATCGAAGCCTGCTCCTCGGCCCGCACTCGTTCCGCGCTGCTCTACGCAGCCAATATGACTGCGCGCTTCTTCGATTTGAGTTCCGGCGAAGCGGGGGCCATCCTGCAAAAGTTTCGGACCTACGGAATCCGCATCGCGCTGGTGTGTCCTCCCGACAGTGTTCGCTTCAGCCGTCGATTTCCTGAACTGATGGCCGAGGAGAATCGCTTACCGTATTTTCGCTTCTTCGAATCCGCCGACGCGGCCCGGGAATGGCTGGCCTGACGACGGATGCTGGTCTGTCCAGTTCGAGGCTGCCACTTAGCACTGGAGCGCGAAAACCGGCGGCTGATCTGTCCGCGCAAGCATTCGTTTGACATCGCGCGCAGCGGCTACATCAACCTGCTGCAACCGCAGGACCGGCGTTCCAAGCAGCCCGGCGATACCACGGCAGCTGTCAAAGCACGGCGGCGGTTGCACGACCGCGGGATCTACGAGCCACTGTTGGGCGCGATCGCGGGCATACTGGATGCTTCAGCGCGAGACTCGGTTCTCGATGCCGGGTGTGGCAACGGCGACTACCTCGGCACACTCGCTCGCCAGATCGGCTTCGAGGCGCATGGCCTGGACATTTCCATCCCGGCCGTGGATGCAGCGGCCCGACGTTATCCGGAGTGCGAGTGGATCGTCGCCAATGCGGATCGTTTCGTGCCGTACTCCGATGCGCTCATTCTCCATCGTCATGTCCATCACCGGCGCGCATGAACGTGAGCGAATTCCGCCGCGTGTTGCGAGATGACGGCCGGCTGCTGGTGGCAATTCCAGCGCCGGACGATCTGATCGAACTGCGCGGCGAAGGCAAAGATCGCGTCGCCGAGCACGATTGACGCCTTCACGCCCAGCTTCACGCTCACGAACCAGAGCCGCGCTACCACGACCGCCGATCTCGACGCCGAATCGGTCAACGATGTTTTGCATTCCATCTACCGGCCCATTCACTCGAAACCCATCCAGGCGATGCTTTTGACCTTCAGCCTGGATCTGTTGCTTTTTCGACCGTCGTAGGCGCAGGCCGCCCGATGGTATCCTGCACAAAGGGGAGAAACGATTCAATGATTCGACATGCGGAAGCAGAGTGGAGCGGTTCACTGAAGGAAGGCAAAGGCCACGTGAAAGTGGAAACGGGCGCGCTGGACAGTGCCTACAGTTTCCGTTCGCGCTTCGAGGGCGGCGGCGAAACGAATCCTGAAGAATTGCTGGGCGCATCGCACGCGGGCTGCTTCACTATGGCGATGGCATCGGCTTTGACCAATGCCGGACATCCGCCCGCCAACATCAAAACCACAGCGGCGGTTACCTTGACGCCGGTGGATGGCAAGCCTACGATCACGCTTATTGAGCTGACCACTCGCGCGTCGGTGCCGGGCATCGACGATGCCGCATTCCAGCAGATCGCTGCAGGAGCGAAGGCGGGCTGTCCCATCTCCCGCGCACTGGCAGGCACGGAGATTCACCTGGACGCCAAGCTGGCCTGACTAGCGCGGTTTTTCTTCTTGTTTTTCCAGTTTGCGCGCGCCGCTCATAATGTCCGTCATGGCGTAGTTTCCTTCGTGGCAGGCGTACTCATAAACCGGCCCCGAAGTCGCGCGGAACGGATACTCCATCGTCCATTGCTTGCTGTACGTAGCGGGGTCGTCGATGGTGGCTCTGTACAGAATGGTGTTCGCATCAACGCGCGTGAAGCGTTCGATCACGTGCAGGTTCTCGGACGAACCACGGAAACGCGTCTTGGCGGTGAAATTGGTGGTGTCCACCACCAGCGTGTCGCCTTCCCAATGGCCGATGGAGTCGCCCAGCAGCTGTCGAACGCTGGACGGCTTGTGCGTGCCGTTGATACGGATGACGCGAATGTCGTGGACCATCTCGACCAGGATCATGACGTATCCGGGAGTCTGCACAATCTCGATAGTTGTTGTTGTATAGCACCGGGAGCATGGGCGGTCCGGAGGTGGAACCGAATCCGATGATGCAGCGCTCGCTCAAGGGCCGGTCCTTCACGTCGTCGTAGACATTGAACCCCCGCACCAGGCTGGCATTGCGTTCGCGCGCGGCGTCGGTAAGGGGTGGAATCTTCCCGTCCGGCGGATCGATGATCAGCGAAGTGCGCTTGACGCCATCCACTCGCTCCAGCTCCGATCCGCGATCCACGAACAGGTTGTTGTAAGCGCCAACGCCCGGGCCTCCAGTGGCGCGGTTAAAGCCGCTGTCGACGTCGCTGTCTAGAGTATTGCTGGAAAGATCCTTTTTCTCGTAGACCTTTGCTTCGGCGTCGGTGAGCGTGGGTTTGCCTGCCAACGCGGCCGGACGCTCCATGGGCGTTATGGTGGCATTGGTCCAGACTCCCTGGAGGTCGGGATGGCCCTCGGGGGTGCGGGGAATCGCTTTGGTCCCGGTCCGTTTCGATCCGCGAGTAGATTGTGGCGTGGTCTGGCCAGGCGCAGGAAGCGCGATCGCGATTGCCAAGAAACCAACGAGTCCTGTTAGTCGATAGAGCATAAGACGTCTCGAACACAAGTATACGGCCTTCGGGCTGGCCTACGGAAATAAACCCCGGCCGGGTCCAAATTAAGTTCAAGCTTTTGACGGGCTTCACGATAAGAAAATTGTGAGCCGATTCATAGACAACGCGATGCAGCTGATGGAAGCTGCAGAAAGCGTTGTCGAGGCCGGCCACACCCCCTCAGACCTGACCGTTTTGATCACCGACGAGGGCGGCATCCGCATGGTTGCGGATTCCGATTGGTCGCTCGATGCGTTGCAACTGCATCACGGTGCCCGTATGGCCTATCGGGTTAGCCAGACCGCAGCGCATGTGCGCGTGGAGGGGCGGGCAGGTTCTCGAACTTGTCTGTTCGAAACCGTAAAGCCCGAACGGGCCGCCCGTCTCCTCCTCCAGCGCCCCGTGGCATTCCTCAATCCAGCAGTCGGACTTTAAGCACTCCGGACGTCCCGGTCTCACCGACTCACAGTCCGGCGTCGCGTAGGAACTGCGCGGCTTCCTCAGGCGGCGTGGGGTTGATATAAAATCCGGCGCCCCACTCGAATCCAGCCACTTTGGTCAGCCGTGGAATGATTTCCAAGTGCCAGTGATAGTGCTCTAGCGGCCCTTCCTGAACCGGCGCGGTGTGGATCAGGAAATTGTAGGACGGAAATTCCAGCACCCGCTCGATCTTGCGGATGGTGGCGCGCACGGCCCACGCCAGGTTTTGGATCAGGCTGGCATGCGCGGTTTCAAAGTGTGAATTGTGGGCGCGCGGAACCACCCAGGTTTCGAACGGAAAGCGGGCGGCGTAGGGCGCCAGCACCATAATTTCTTCGGTTTCGAGGATGGCGCGCGTACCGCCGGACGCTTCCTGGCGCAGCATGTCGCAATAGACGCAGCGCTCCTTGAATTCAAAATAGCGGCGGCCTCCGTCGATCTCTTCCTGTACCAGCACCGGCACCACGGGTAGCGCGATGAGCTGGGAATGCGAATGCTCGAGCGAGGCGCCGGCAGCTTCTCCGTGATTCTTGAACAACAGCACGTAGCGCAGGCGGGTATCGCGCTTGAGGTCTTGAATGCGGTCGCGGAAAGCCCAGAACAGATCTTCGACATTCTTTTCGGGCAGCTGAGCGAGCGACACCTTGTGCTCGGGGCATTCGATAATCACCTCGTGCGCGCCGATACCGCTCATCTTGTCGTACAAGCCTTCGCCGCTGCGGTCCAGCGTGCCTTCCACGCGCAATGCTGGAAATTTGTTGGGAACGACGCGCAGGTTCCATTTATCGGCACCATCGCGGTAGGACAAGATTTCGGGCGGCGTCCGATCCTCATGGCCGGCGCAAAACGGGCATCCGTCTTTGGCTTTGGCGACCACGGGGGCGCGCAGGAACTCGCTGGGACGCGCACGATCGGTCGCGATGATTACCCAGCGGCCGGTAACGGGATCTTTACGCAGTTCAGGCAAGGTGCAATTATAATTTAGCTCACATGAGGATCGGTTTTGGGCCGACTTGAGTGTAACTAAAATGGTTTTAGGCGCATCACACCAAACGCACCTATCTCGAGCGGTGCTCGCTGGCGTTCTGCTGCGGAATCTGGCATCGCCTCAGAGAGGCATGACGGGTTTGGTGCATCTCGCCGGGTCCCGTCATTCTCTTAAGCGGCCTCCGCGCGTCGTCCAGCTTGGCCCTGAGCGGTCAAACCGTTCATGGGTAGTTTTGATTTAAGGAGGCTAGAAATGCGAATTTTGTTGGTTGTTGCAGTCGCTTCAGTTTTGGCGTGCATACAAGCGCTGGCACAGGGGAGAGGACAAATGCGGGCCTCGCCACCCGAGCCCGGCCTGGAGTGCTTCGCGCAAATGTCTAACGTTGATTATCCCTCGGCCGCGCTTCACCGGGACGTCACCGGGTCAGTCTGGACGACGATCAGCTTGACCCCGCAGGACACCATCGGCAAGATCGACACCAGAGTGGTTTCGGCCTACAGCGATGGAGAAAGACTGCTGGTTCCGGCGGTGGAAAAAGCACTGCGGTCGTCGAGCTTCAAGCCGGATTGCGCGGGCAAAACGGTATACGTCACGTTCCGTTATCAAATCGACGGGGCGGCCGTCGCAAATCCGCAGCCGGAATCGAGAAAAGAACCGCCTAACGTGGTGTGGGTCGAAAGCCAGCCGCCGCTTATGACGGGTGCGGGGCAGCATACCAGAGCCAGCCGCTGAGCCGGAAGAGCGGTTCCATTTGTTAACTTGAGGGCGTGGAGATCCACACGGTAGGCCATTCCACGCGGCCGATTGAGGAGTTTATCCAGATCCTCAAGGCGCACGGCGTCGCGCTGCTGGTGGACATCCGAACCATACCCAGATCGCGGCGGAATCCGCAGTTCGGCCGCGAGATTCTGCCCGTGAGTCTCGAGGCGGCAGGAATCGAATATCGGCATCTGCCGGGCCTGGGCGGCCTGCGCCGGGCGAAGCCGGATTCTACGAACACGGCCTGGCGTAATGCTTCGTTTCGAGGCTATGCGGACTACATGCAGACGGAGGAGTTCCGCGAGAATCTGCAAAAGCTGATTGAGCTCGGGGCCGGGAAACCGACTGCGATCATGTGCGCGGAAGCAGTGCCGTGGCGCTGCCATCGTTCCTTAGTGGCTGACGCGCTGGTGGCGCGCGGCATTCAAGTGACCGAGATCCTGAGCGAGACCAAAGCGCAGCCGCACTCCATGACGCCATTCGCGCGCGTGGAACACGAGCAGGTGAGTTATCCGGGAAGCGAGCCCCAGAATCTGAAACTGAAGTTTTGAAGCGACGCTATTCCGCGCGTCCGGCCACGTAGTAGCCTGGCCGCGTTCGTACTTCCAGACCGGCGCGATTCACCACTACTCGGATTTCGTGGAATCCGCCCTCGGTCTGGTTGTTGGGGGTGTAGCTCAGCAAATACTGGCTGTGCATCTCCTGCGCGATTCCTTGCACGGCTTTTTCCAGGCTCTTCTCGCTGACGAAGTTGTACTCGGTGCCACCAGTGAAGCGCGTGAAGACATCCAGATTGTTCTCAATGAAGAGGCTCTTGGTGCCCCTGAAAATGTCCATGAAGAGGGGTATGACACTTCCGAGGTAGTAATTCTGATCGATGGTGGTGGGGGTGAGCGGGGCGCCGGCGGGCACATGCTCGGCGGTGATTGGAACAGCGGGCGGACGAGGCGGCATAGGCTCGCCAGTGATCTGGGCTACCAGAGTCGAGATGTCGATCGAAAAGATTCTCACGTTGGCGAATTCGGCCTCTTCCAGCGCCTCGCGAATCCGAGATTCGCTGCCCTTGTCGTTTCGCTCGGCCACGAGCAGGAGCACACGCTGCCGGTCGACTGGGCGCTTCCTGAGCATGCGTATGGCAGCCATCTCAGCATCGACTACCGCATGGTTACTGCTGCCCGGCTTGATGTTTTTCAGGGCCTCGGAGACCTTGGTGGTTTCATTGGTGAAATCCTGCACGGTCTGGATACGATGATCGAAGGCGATCAGTGCTACTTCGCCGTCCTGACCGGCCAGCAGATCGTTGAGCATCGGCCCGATGCGCTGGATCTTCGGGAGGATGTCGCCCATATTGAAGCTTTTCTGGACGGCAACCACCAGTGAGAGCGGCTCGTCTTTGACATCCGCGCGGATGGTCTGGAGTTTGTTGTTGTCGTAAAGCTGGAAATCCTGAACCTGGAGTCCGTCTATGAAGTCGCCCTTGCGGTCGCGCACGGTGGTGGGAGCGATCACAACGCTGGTGGTGACTGTGATTTTTCCCTGGTCTTTGGAAGAATCGGCAGCGGGATTTTGCGCCCAGGCGGCGGCGCAGATTAGAGCGATCAGAGCCTTGCGCATATCTTTAGTTTGGCACAGTGGCATGGCTGGTTCTTCCTTCCAATAAATCCACGATGTGGGGGATGAGTTTGGCGATGGAATCGAGCGACTCCACGGCGCCTTTGGGAGATCCTGGCAGGTTGACGATCAGGGTCCGGCCGCGCAGGCCCGCCAAGCCGCGGCTCAGCACGGCAAATGGAGTCGCCTTTCGTCCTTCGGCGCGCATCAGCTCGCCCAAACCGGGCACTTCGCGTTCGATCACGTCGCCGGTAGCTTCCGGTGTGACGTCGCGCAAAGCCACGCCGGTTCCACCGGT
>CAVXJU010000029.1:0-9377 GCA_963761935.1 Terriglobia bacterium
CCATAAATGGACCAAGGCCAGATGCGGGGCGCTCAGCGGCGGCGGAAACAGGTTCCGCACGTCTATCATGGCCACGAAAGCGATTTCGCTACCCTCTCGTTCAAGCTGACGAGCAACTTCGAGCGCGATGACTCCGGCGGCGCACCAACCGGCCAGCGCATAGGGCCCCTGCGGCCGAAAAGCGCGCACGGCACGGGCGCACTCGGCCGCCAGTTGGTCGATTGAACGCACCACCGTGGGAACCGCGGAACGTGGAATCGGAACCCCAATGAGCGGTCGATTCGGCCCAAGATGTCTCGCTAGCCTGGCCCCCTCGAACCCTGGATCGATCATGAATAAAGGCAGACCATCTCCCTGGGGTTGTATCGGAATGACAACCGCTTCCGCTTCCTGGGGCACGGTTTCAGCTTGTGCGATGGTGACCGCAAGTCGCGAAATGGTGGGCGCCCGCAGGAGAACAGCCAGATCCAGCTCCTTTTCAAATTCCTGATGAATCCATGTAATGAGCCGCGTCGCCGTCAGGCTGTCGCCACCCAGCTCGAAGAAATTGTCGCCGCTCCCCACTCGAGGAATCCCGAATAGCTCGCCCCACATCGCCGCCAAACGCGTCTCAATCGGCCCCACCGGCTCTGAGAACGGCTGTTCTGAATCCGGGCCGTCCGCCAAGCAGCCAGCCAGCGCCTGCCGGTCAAGTTTGCCGCTCGGAGTCAGCGGCATTTCCGGTAGTGCGGCGAACGCCGTTGGCAACATGTGCTCGGGCAGATATCTGGAAAGGTGCGCCAGCAGATCGTCCTTGCCGGGTGCTGCTCCTCGCGCTGTGAGATACGCCACCAATCGAGCTTTCCGGCCCTGGCTCTCGACCAGCACCGCGCATTGCTGAACCGCTGGGTGCCGCGCCAGCGCAGCTTCGATCTCCTCCAACTCGATGCGGTAGCCCCGAATCTTAACCTGACGGTCTTTTCGCCCCACGAATACGAGGTTGCCGTCGGGCAAGAAATACGCTAAGTCCCCGGTTCGATACATCCGGCCGTTTCCATCGAACGGATCCGGGAGAAATCGCTCCGCGGTCAGCTCAGGCGAGTTCAAGTACCCGCGCGCCACCCCTACTCCCGCGATGAAGAGCTCCCCTGCAACTCCAACCGGAAGCGGCGCCATGCCCTCGTCCAAAACATAGGCCACAGCATTCGCGACGGGAACTCCAATGGGCATGGCGGACTCGCCCTCCCACGCCGAGGTGCCCGCTTCGTAGACCGTGGCCGCACAGGTCGTTTCTGTGGGTCCATACGCGTTGAACCAGCGAACGTTTGTTCCGGCCAGCCGCTTCCAGGCCTGGAAGACCACCGGATCGACGCGCTCCATGCCGGCCACCAGGGCGCGCAGCGAGGCTGGCAACGTGTAGCGCCCGTCCGAGAGAGCCGCGACTAGTTCCGCCCACCAGGTGCTGGGAATGCCGGTGATCGTAATCCGTGCCTGGTGTAGAAATCGAAGAAAGTCTCCCGCGGAAGTTCCCTGCCGCGAGAGGCCGAAAACCAACGCTGCACCCCACGATAAAGAATTGAAGACTTCGGCAACGAAAAGATCGGCTCCCACCGACGCGAATTGCAATCTTCGGTCCGCTTCCGAGAACCCGAAAATTTGGCGTGCTGCCAGCAAATAGTTCACGAGCGACCGGTGGGTCACCACCACGCCCTTCGGTTTCCCCGTGGATCCGGAGGTGAAGATGGCATAGGCTGCGTTTTCAGGCCCGGCCAGCTGGGGAGGGTCGGTACTGGGTTGGCTCGCCATTTCGTCTTGCAGTTGCTCCCAGCAGGCCACTTCGCTTGCCCCGGACACCAGATTTGCGTCTTGCGAGATAACCAACTTAGGCCCGGCGCACTCCAACATCTGCGCCAGCCGTTCTGGCGGCTGACCCGGTTCGAGAGGAACAAATACGCCGCCGGCTTTGAGCACGGCTAAGATCGCGATAATCGCCTCGGGTGAAGGACTCAAAAGAACCGCGACTCGTTCTTCTGGCCGCACGCCTCTTTGCTGCAAGATTCTTGCAAGCCGGTTGGCCTGTTCATTCAGATTGCGGTAGGAGACCGGCCCGCCGGGCGAATCGAGAGCGGTTTTTTCGGGAGTTCGGCGGGCCTGGCGCTCGAACAAACCATGCGCGCATCCCTCAAACTCAACCGGAGTGCACGTGCTCCGCGGGCGCTGGCGCTCCTCGCCGGGAGTCAGCATTTTCAAAGCTGAAAGACGGCTGCCCGGCAGCGCCAGGAAGCTCTCCAGCAGTGTCTTCACGTGTCCCGTCATGGCCAGCACTGTCTGGCGGCCGAACCAGCGCGCATCGTAAACAAGGTTGAGCGTAAGAACCGGGCTGCCATAGACCGCTAGCGTCAACGCAATATCGGTGCGTTGCACGCGGGTGACCTTGCGATCGGCCCAGGCGCCGCCGAGTTTCCGCATGGCCTCTCCAACCGGTTCCCGCTCGAAGTGCAACACGGTATCGAAAAGCGGCTGACCGGGTGGAAGCCCGCTCCATTGCCGGATCTTGTCGAGCGGGGCGTGTTCATAATCTCGCAGCGCTGTCCAGCGGGCGCGAATCTCCGCCAGCCACGACAGCAACGATGCATCCAGCGGCACCGGAGTGCGGAACGGAAGAGTATTCACAAATGGGCCGACCGTGCTGGCGGCGTTCGGCGTGCTCGTCCCCCTACAGGCGCGCGTAACCCCGAAGACCACTTCCCGCCGCCCGCTGTACCGGCTCAGAAGGAGAGACCAGGCGGCTAGAACCAGCGTGTTGACGGTGATGCCATGCTGCTGTGCGAACCCTTCCAGCGCGTGCGTCAGATCTTTCGGCAGGAACAGCCGTTCATGTCCCGTTAGCTCGTCTCCGCCAGACGAAGGGCGCGGGATGCGATCGACCACGTAGCCGGTGGTTTCTTGAAGACCCTCCAGATTGTGCTGCCAATACCCCTGCGCGGCTTTCCAGTCCTGTGCTTGCAGCCAGCCGAGATGGTCCGAAAATGATCCTGCTTCGGGCAGGCTAAGATCTTGGCCCCGAGAAAGCGCTTCGTAAAGTGCGAGCCACTCTCTCCAGACGATCAGATACGAGCGGGCGTCGACGAGCACGTGGTGTATTGTCCAGACCAGAGTGCAAGAATCGGCCCAACGTATCAAGGTGACGCGCGCCGGCACGCCCGAACGAAAGTCGAAGCCAAGCTCCCGATCGGTTCGCAGCCAGCCATCCAACTTCGAGGGTGCTTCTTTAGTAGGAACGCCATTCCAAGCCAGCTCTTGCCAGGGGATCTGGGAAGTCTCATTCACCTGCTGCCAAAGGTTGCCTCTGGAATCGGTCTCCACGCTGGTGCGCAATGCCTCGTGACGCGCCGCCATATTCCGCCAGGCGTGCTGCAAGCGATCGATATCTAAAAGCTCGGTCGTTTCGCAGACCTCCTGGATCACGTAGGCGCCGGACCGTGGGGCCCGCATCGAAGCGAGCACCAGGCTCTGTTGCAGGGAGGTAAGGGACGCTCTTTTCACCCGCCGCTCCGCCGTGGTCTCAGCACCAAGCGAGGACAGCGATCTCCAGCATAGTAGGACGGAAACGAAACCGAGATTTCATCGAAAAATTCGGAAAGCGTTGCGCGGCACTCAGCCAAAGTGGGGAAGACATGTACTGCGGCGCCGTCCCGGTAAACTTCGATGTAATCGATGTCGCTCTTTGGCCAGCCGGTGCGCGAGAGCAATAACGATTCCTTGGCCCGGTGACTAATCCAGAACCGATAGGCGGCATTCACCGCTATGCCTTCCCCGGTGCTGGGTTGCAGGGCCATCAACAGGCGAAACCTGAACTGTGTGAAAGTCGGAATTTCCCCGCGCATCGCTTCTTCGAGAACTTGATCGGGCAGCTCTTGCTGCGCAGGCTGCGTAAAGCATCGCAGGATAAAAGTTCCCTCGGGCTTCAGCGCGTTGTGAACGCTTCTTGCGAAGCAACGTTGGTCGTCCGGGTACCTCAGACAGTTCATCGATCCGTCGCCAATTACGATGTCACAGGAAGACGGTCGCTTCGGCAGCGATAGCCAGTTTCCGTTTACTGCCCATCGCTCGCCTGGAACATCGCCCGGCCACACACTCTTAACCATCTCGCTGGACTGATCGATTCCGAGAAGCGAGAACGAGGCGGGCCAGGGCATCGCGGCGATAGCTGGTGTTACACCTAACAGCAGCGCCTGGTTTGTTTCCGAGGGATGTCGCAAGACGTATGCGGCGACCGTCTGCTCGAAGAAACGAATGTCCTCGGCCGAAGGACGCAGCGGCGAGCGCGTTTCTGCATACAGGGCCGCGACCCTGCCCCAAAAGCGGCCCACCGGCGTGGTGGTCTCCCCGGGCGCTGCCTTAGTCGGGGCAACGGCTGGCGTTGCCGCGGTCATCCTCAGAAAGTCGCCCATATAAACTCAATTTCAAAATCGGCAAGGTGTCTGATTATACATCTGAGCGCGCCTTTTGTTGCAGGCCTCTTTTCGGAAGCCCCTTCCACTTCGTACTAGTACGACGGCGGCCCAACCGAAGAGATTCCGAAGGATGGGGAGGCGAGAGAACCGCCTTGATATCGCACTCCAGCAACTTCCTAAAATAACCGCTCAGCACCGCGAACACGCTACAATTGGCGATATAAGCCTCATGACGAACGAGCAACTTTACCTGGCGATCGGAATTCCGACGTTGCTCAACGCCGCGATGATGGGCCTCCTCATCGCTTACATCAACGCCAAAATTGGCGGTTTCCAGCGGGTTACGGACGAACGGTTCGCAAACATGGACCGGCGTTTCGAAATGATGGGCCGGCGCTTCGACGCCATTGACCGGCGTTTCGACGAAATGCGGGATCTATGGCGTTCTGAACTTCACCGCGTGGAAGAAGTGCTCGATGCGCGGCTAAAACACCTGGAAGAGCGCTAACTCGTCTAGCATCCGCTACAATAAAAATTCATGCCCCACTTGCTGGAGGGCAAGACCGCCCTGATTCTGGGCGTCGCCAATCGCTGGAGTCTGGCCTACGCAATCGCGCAGGCCTTCACGCGCGAAGGCGCCCGGTTGATTCTGACCTATCAGGGCGACCGCCAAAAACAGACCGTGGAAGAACTCGCGGCCGAATTGAAGGACGCCCAGACGCTGGCCTGCGACGTGACCCAGGACGACCAACTAACCCAATTGACCGAGGCGCTCAGCAGCCAGGGTACGGTCTTGAATGCCGTTGTCCACAGCATCGCCTTCGCCAATCGCGAAGACTTGAGCCGGCCCTTTGTCGAAACTTCGCGCGCCGGCTTCGCCTTAGCTCAGGACGTCAGCGCCTACTCGCTGGTGGCCGTCGCTCGCGCCACCGCGCCCGTCATGGCGCCCAAAGATCAGGGCGGCGGAAGTATCCTGACGTTAACTTACTTGGGCTCGACCCGCGTGGTGGAAAATTACAACGTGATGGGAGTAGCAAAAGCGGCCCTGGAAGCAACTATGCGGTACCTGGCAAGCGATTTGGGACCGTCTAATATACGTGTGAATGCCATTTCGGCCGGAGCGGTTAAGACCGCCTCCGCGCGCGGCATTCGCGGCTTCTCCAAAATGCTGGAAGGCGCGGCCCAATTGGCTCCGCTCCGGCGTAATACCGATCCCGGAGAGGTCGCAGATGCCGCCGTTTTCCTTGCCAGCGACCTGGGACGCGGCGTGACCGGCAATGTTCTCTATGTGGATGCCGGAATGCAAATCATGGGATTTGCCGGTGCGGGATAATGGATTTGAGCCTCCCATCAAAATTGACTTTGCAGATAAGATGTTTTTATCATGTGAATCGAGCAGCCTGATCGGAGCGAGCCTCTCCGGAGGCGCTTCCGGCCAGTCTTCGCAGTTTCTCCGAGCCCATCTATGATTACCGTTAATGGTCTGACGAAGAGATACGCCCGTACTGTCGCGGTCGACCATATCTCATTTGAAGTTCAGAAAGGACAGATCGTGGGCTTTCTCGGCCCCAACGGCGCCGGGAAAACCACCACCATGCGTATCCTGACCTGTTTTCTCCCGCCCTCGGAAGGCAGCGCCACCGTGGCTGGCTTCGACGTGCTGGAGCATCCAATGGAGGTCAAGAAGCGCATCGGCTATCTTCCGGAGACGCCCCCGCTGTATCCGGAAATGGAGACGCGCGAATACCTGACCTTCGTCGGCAGATTGAAGGGCTTGTCCGGATCCGCGCTGCACACGCGCGTCGCGGAGGTTTCCGAGCGCTGCGCCGTCGCCGATGTTTCCAACAAACTGCTGGGCAAGCTTTCCAAAGGCTACCGGCAGCGCGTCGGACTCGCCCAAGCCATCATCCACAACCCCGAGGTCCTGATTCTCGACGAGCCCACCGCCGGTCTCGATCCCAAGCAGATCAACGAGACCCGCGAGCTGATTCGCAGCCTGGCCGGCGACCACACCATTATCCTGAGCACCCACATCCTGCCCGAAGTGGAACAGACTTGCGAGCGGGTCATCATCATCAACAAAGGCAAACTCGTCGCCACCGATTCGGTCCACAATCTGCAAGCCCGCGCGCGCGGCGTCGAATCCATCCTGCTGGAAGTGGAGGGACGCACCGGCGTTCTGGATTCGTCCGTCATCCAGCATCGTCTGGAAGGCGTCTCGGGTGTGAGCCGGGTGGTACCCAAGGAGACCCATCAAGATCGTTTCGTGTTTGAAGTGGAAAGCCTGAAGGATCGCCTGATTCGTGGCGACCTGGCCCGCGCGGTGGTGGAAGCCGGCTGGAATTTGAACGAGCTCCGGCCTTCCGCCATGAGCCTGGAAGAAATCTTCCTGCAATTGACCGGCACGGAAGCCGCCGTGCCCGCCGCCGAGCCGCCGGCCGAAGAAGTGGTCGTCCAAGGAGGGAACTAATGAGGAATATCTGGATCATTTGCCGTAAAGAATTGCACGGCTATTTTGTCTCGCCCGTCGCCTATCTCCTGCTCACTATGTTCGCCATCATTTTCGGGTTCTTCTTTTGGAACTCGGTGGGCTATTTCAACATGGTGGGGCTGGAATCGCAGATGCGCGGCCAAGCGTTCCCCATGAGCGTCAACGAGTACGTGATCCGGCCGCTGCTCTCGAACGTCAGCGTGATCGGACTGTTCTTCATCCCCATGATCACCATGCGGCTGTTTGCCGAAGAGAAGCGCACCGGAACCATCGAGCTGCTGGCCACGTCGCCCATCCGCGACATAGAAGATGATTCTCGGCAAATGGTTCGCCGCGGTGATCCTGTATGCCGTCCTGCTGCTGTTCACCGCCATCAATTTCGCGTTCCTGTTCCGCTACGGCAATCCGGATTGGAAGCCGCTGGCCATCGGTTATCTCGGCCTGCTGCTGCAAGCCGGCGGGCTGCTGGCGGTCGGCACGTTCATTTCCACTCTGACCAAAAACCAGATCATCGCCGGCGCCGCTACATTCGGCGTCTGCCTGCTGCTATGGGTTTTGGAATGGGTTGCCGGTTATGAAACCGCAACCTGGGCGAAGGTGCTCGCGTACGTTTCCGTGGTCACCCATTTTGATTCCTTCTCCAAAGGCGTCCTCGATTCGAAGGACGCTATTTTCTACGTGTCAGTGATCTTCTGGGGCTGTTCTTCACTTCGCGCTCCATGGAATCGCTGCGTTGGAGATCATAAATGAATACTGAATGGCTCAAAGCTAGACAAACCAAGTACGCCGCGTACGTCACCATCTACATCCTGGTGATCCTGGCCGTGCTGGTGGTCGCGAATTATCCTCGCGAACCGCTACAACAAGTCCTACGACGCCACCGCCAACAAGCGGTTCACGCCTTTCCGATCAGACCAAGAAGGTGGTTAGGGACCTGAAGCAGGATGTGACCATCCACTACTTCGACCAGCCCAGCGGCATGCAGACCGGCAAGGATCTGCTGGACCGCTACGCCAATCTGTCCCCCAAGATGCACGTCCAATACATCGACCTGATGAAGAAGCCGCAATTGGCGCGCGCAGCCAATGTGACGCGCGCCGGCGAGGCCGTCGATCGAACTGGGCGCCAAGAAAGAAGAAGCCAAGACCTTCGATGAAGAAGGCATAACCGGCGCCATGATTCGCGCCATCAAAGGCGGCCACCGCACCGTGTGCGTTGTCACCGGCAGCGGCGAGCATCGTTTGGACGACATCCACGGCCGACGGCTTTTCCGATTTCCAGACTGCCGTGCAGAAGGATAACTATGAGGTCAAGACCCTGAACCTGCTCGAGAAGGCCGAGGTGCCTACCGACTGCACCGTGCTGGTGGTCGCCGGACCGTCCGGCGATTACGTCCAGCCCGAAGTGGACGCCATCAAGAAATACGTCGAAGGCGGCGGGCGGGCGATATTCATGCTCGATCCTCCTTTGAAGATCGGGCGCAAGGAGATCGGCGACAATAAAGCGCTCACCGATCTGCTGGCCGCTTGGGGCGTCACCGCGGACAAGGATTTGCTGCTGGATGAGAATCCGCTGTCGCAACTGGTGGGTCTCGACGCCGACCGTGCCGCTGGTCACGACCTACGAATCGCACCAGATCGTGAACGATCTGGAGGGTAAGGCAACCGGCTTTCCGCTCTCGCGCTCGCTCGAAATCAAGAATCGACAAATCACACCTCGGTGAGTAAACTGTTTGGGACCTCCGCCAACAGCTATGCGACCACCAACCTGGCGTCGGCGGAAATCCGCATCGATCCCAGCAAAGACAAGAAGGGACCGTTCACGCTGGCGGCCGCGGGCACGTACAACACCGGCAAACCCAACAACCAGGGCCGATTCATCGTGGTCGGAGACTCCCGCTGGGCCTCCAATTCCTTCCTGCGGTTCAATGGCAATCTGGACCTGGCGCTGAACATGATGAACTGGCTCTCCTCGGACGAAGATCTGATTTCCATCCGTCCGAAAGAGCAAGAAGATCGCCGCATCAACCTCACACGCGCGCAGTTCCTGATGGTGCGCAGCGTGAGCCAGTTCCTGCTGCCGCTGATCGTAATTATCGGCGGCGTCATGGTCTGGGCTAAAAGGCGTTAGGCGCGGGAGGCTAAGAAGAGATGCGCTTACGTAGCTTGCTTGTCGCCGCGGTGGTACTGGCGGCGCTCGCAGTTGGACTCTATTTCTCGAACAAACAGGAAGCCGCCAAAGCCGCTAAACCGCCGGCCGATACTGCGCCGAAGATTCTTTCGCTCGCCGATGCCGATATCACCAAAATTTCCATAAAGGCCAAGGGCGGCGCTGAAACGGATCTGCAGCGCAACAACGTCGGTAAATGGCAGATGACCAGCCCGGAATATCCGGCCGACCAGGACTCCGTCAATCAATTAGTAACCGCCGCCGCCAGCATCGCATCCGAT
>CAVXJU010000030.1:0-16589 GCA_963761935.1 Terriglobia bacterium
AACTGCATTTTCCTCGGCAATGAATCTTCCATCTATGGGTGAAATTTCCAGCCGGTTCGAATAAGCGTATCAGGTATGAGGACTTGCACGGCGTTTGCTATCTAAATGAAACTCTGCGCCTTGGTTTATAGGTGAGGTTGCGAATGGCGATCACTGCTGTCAAAGACCTCATTGCCTCGGCCTCTGCCGCCAGGATCAAGTGTTGAAGAATGACAAAGGCGCAGAGATTGCACCGCAATTCTATGCAGGGCATAATCGATAGTGACACGGCAAACGAAGGCTTAACGCATCGGAAGGTATTTGAGCCAGACCGAATAGCACCAGGGAGCCATCATGAATTCGAATCACAGACATACTTCGTCAATCAAACCGAGGTCCTCATAGTACTCGAACAGTTCGACCAGATCCCACGCGTTTCGAATTTGGGTGGCATACTCCGTCGCGGGCAATTCCGAGACGAACGCTTCCACCTTCGTATAGAAATCTTCAATCTCGTTCGCGCCGCGCATTCCATAGAAAGAGCCCTTCTCACCATCGAGGAAATGTCGAATACGTTTTGGACGGAGACGGTCGATTCGCATAAGGAAACTGTCGCGCGACTGGCTGGCCAAGCTCTCCAGTTCGACTTCCAGGCTCATTGAGCCATCGATTTGGCAAGCTCTGATGATAGACCAGATCGACGCCAATTCGTCATAAACAACATCTTCCAGCCTCCGACGTTTGAATAGGCCTTCGCCGGCTCCAGAAGGACGCCGACAGTCAATCCGCCAATGGCGTCAGGATGGCAGTCAGCACGAGCTTTGCGAAGTCGGACATCTGTGGCGGCAGCATGCGCGGATATGCCATTGTCGCCCGATAAAACTGCCGTTGCAAGACACCGCCATGGGACGATTCGAACCTAATCGCTGTCGCCACCGGAAACCCTAGAACCTAAGCCGCCCAATCGCTTTCCTTGTCGATTGCCATCTGTCCTCCAAGTCTGGATGGAGAACCGACGTTTACGCAACCTGTTTTATACCCTCCTGGAGCGCCTGGGTTTCTGATCTCAAACCGACCCACCGCCGACATGTCTGCCTGGAACATAATGGGCATATAATGGCTTCACCGTGAACTTCACGCGTCGCACTTTACTTGCGCTGGTCCCGGCATCGCTGCCCCTTATGTCCGAAACCCACGACTCCGCCCCGCGGCCATTCCGCGTCGCCATTCCTCAGAAAACCATCGACCACATCCTGACTCGCGTTCGAGAAGCCCGCTGGCCCGATCGCCTGGACGCCGACGACTGGCGCTACGGCGCCAATTGGGACTACATGAAACAGCTCGCGGCCTATTGGACCACGCACTACGATTGGCGCAAGGCCGAGGCGCGTCTCAACAGCTTTCCCCAATTCAAAGCGCGCGTCGAAGACTACGATATTCACTTCTATCACGTGCGCGGAACCGGACCGCGTCCTCTGCCCATCGTCCTCACGCACGGCTGGCCTGGCTCGGTAGTCGAATTTCTGGACATGATCGCGCCGCTCAGCGATCCCGCGCACCACGGCGGCTCGCCCGCGGACTCGTTCGACGTCGTTGTCCCCTCTTTACCCGGCTTCGGATTTTCCTCCAAGCCCCCAGGCAAACCGGTCGGCCCACAAACCACCGCCCGCCTCTGGCACAAGCTGATGCGCGACGTCTTGGGTTATCAGCCCTACGGCGCGCAAGGTGGCGACTGGGGCGCCTTCGTGACCATTCAACTCGCGCGCCAGTTTCCCGGCGACCTGGCTGGAATCCATCTCAACGCCGCCAGCGTGCGCCCGGTTCCCGACTCCGAGCTGACCGAACCGGAACGCGCCTGGACCCGCGCCGCCGCCGCTTATCGCGACACCGAAATGGATTACTCGCGCGAGCAGGCGCGCAAGCCGCAGACCGTAGCCTTCGCGCTCTCCGACAATCCGCTGGGCGCCGCGGCCTGGATCGTCGAGAAGTTCAAAGTCTGGAGCGACACCGATAACAACATCGAACAGGCCTTCACCAAGGATCAGATCCTGACCAACGTGATGCTATACCTGGTGACTGAAACCGAAGGCACCGGCGTCTGGTATTACCGCGGCTCGGCGGACGAAGCTCGCGCCACCCAAGGCCAGGCCGCAACCGGAAAAATCCAAGTTCCAACCGGCTTCGCTGCCCTGCCCAAAGAAATGACCGCGCTCGAGCCAGCCCCGCAGCCTGCTGGAGCGCGACTACAATCTGGTCCACTATACCGCCCTGCCGCGCGGTGGTCATTTCGCCTGCCTGGAACAGCCCGCTCTCATGACCACCGATATTCGCGAGTTCTTCCGGCCCCTTCGCGCTTGAGTTACAGCGACATGTAACGTTGTTACTCTCAGTTAAGCTGACCGTGTGCCGAAATGGGTCATTCTGCCCATTTCTTACTACAATGTAAGCTAAAAAACAAACATTTGTTGATATAACTTGTTGAATTTATGTTAGCTAAGAATTGGTTCGTATCGTGCCTAAACAAGACAACAGGAACGGAGGCTGCCAATGTTACACGATAGTGACATCCATGAAATTGGACCGATCCTCTCACCGGCTGGCATCCAGGTTGAACCCCAAGGGATCGACATCGATGCGCTACCCATCGGCGCCAGGCTCGAAGTTGAAACTGGCCATACGTGCTATCTGCTCGAGAATCGAGGCCAGGGTCAAATGCTGATCTCAGGCCATCGTATGTATTGCCCTGAGCCGGTTCTGGTCGATTTTCAAGGCTCCGTGGGCGGCTCCGCTCTTCTCAAGATGTGGCACATCGAGCCTGGATTGAAGATGGCCTTCCGCCATCCAGAGCTCGGTGAGGTGCGCACATCGCGAGTTCGCTCCATCCGGCGGCTCAAGCCCGCATCTTCGAGCGAAATTCACTGAACTTAACAGGCTACGGCTTTACCCTTTTCCGGCGGCGGATCCTCACGTTGTCGAGGTTGGTCTCCCGCTTCTTGCGCCGCATCGCATTTCATACAGACCGGTTCGCCGTTAACGTGCAGCACCGTATCTTCGCCGCAATAAACACAATGGGCCACGTAAGCCTTCTTTCCACACTCGCTTCGAAAGAAGGAAACCCGCCGGTGCCAAACAGCGGCTCCTAAATTACTTCGGTGTTCTTTGAAGGTACGACGCGCGCACTCCTCAGACAACTGGCAGAAGTTCTAGGGAGAACTTCGGTAGTGCAATTGCCAGATCCATTTGCGTGGCACCCGAATATCACCTCATTCGTCCGATCTTTGGATTTTGGTCCGACTGCGGGCAAGTAATCACGCTCCCCGCCAACGCAGTGCTTCGGATCGTAATTTCTAAGAACGGCATGGGCTTGTGTACGGCGACCTGGGAGGGACGGCTGGTGATGGCCTTTACTGAGGACATCGAGAAAAACGCCATATCGCTCGAATCGCTGGGTGATACTGCCCAGCCTCAGCACCCATCAGCGGCGCGGTCGGCATCCAACAATCTCTAACGGCTGGCGACCCAACGTTACTCGTTGTGATATAGTAACCAGCCATGAGCCGGACATTCTTGACGCGTATCTCCGCCGTCGCCCTGTTTCTGGTGGGTTGCTGGATCGCTTATACCCAAACTCAGACTCCTCCCAAATTGACCATGCACAAGGTCAAGGACGATCTGTACGAGATCGAAGGCGATGGCGGCAACGTCGCCGTCTACATCACCAACGAAGGCGTCATTCTGGTGGACGACAAGTACGATCAGGATCACGAGCAGATCGTCGACAACGTCAAGAGCGTCACCAACCAGCCCATAAAATACATTCTGAGCACGCACTATCACGCCGATCACAGCGGCGGAAACGCAAAATTCCTATCCACGGCCGAAATCATTTCCACGCTTAACGCGCACAACAATATCGTCAACCACGTGCAGTCCAATGCGCCTCCCGGCATGCAGGCGGCTCGCGTGACCTTCACCACCGAAGCGCAGGTTTTTCTGGGCGGCAAGGAAGTGCGCGCCAAGTATTACGGCCGTGGCCACACCAACGGCGACGCCGTGATCTACTTCCCGGCGCTGCGCGTGGTGCACACCGGCGATCTGATGGCCGGCAACACCCCGCTCATCGACTATCCCGGCGGCGGCAGCCTCAAGGAATGGGCCGACACGCTGGACGGCGTGCTGAACTCGCTCGATTTCGACACCGTGATTCCCGGCCATGGCCCTGTCACCAACAAAGCGGGCTTGCAAACCTACCGCGACAACGTCGCCAAGGAACGCATGCGCGTTACACAGTTGATCCGCGAAGGCAAGGACAAAGACGAAGTCGCCAAAGTCATGATGGCCGAGTTCCACTGGACGCCTACCGGCCTCCAGATGCAGTGGAGCCTGCCCGGCATGATGACCGAGCTGAGATAATAACGGCATCTCGTGGTCGCCTCAGTAACGGGCGCCGGACGCGGGATCGGCCGCGCCATCGCGCTGGCACTTTCGAAAGCGGGTTACTCGGTCGCGGTTACGTCGCGCTCTGCGAGTGAGTTGGACGAAACCGTCAGCTTGTCGGAGAGCCGCATGCTGCCAGTAACCGCCGACATCGCGGATCCCACCGAAGTGCGCGCGATGGTCCAGCGCGTCTCGCGAGACCTCGGCCCCATCGATCTGCTGGTGAACAACGCCGGGATGTCCGGCCCGCTCGGTCCCTTCTGGGAAAACGATCCCGCCGAATGGTGGCGCAATCAAGAAGTGAATCTGCGCGGGCCCATGCTGTGTTGCCGCGAAATTGTTCCCCAGATGATCGCGCGCAAATCCGGACGCATTATCAACGTAGCCAGCGGCGCGGGCGGACGGCCATTTCCGGAACTATCGGCTTACGTGGTCAGCAAGACCGCTCTCATCCGTTTCAGTGAACAGCTCGCGTTCGAACTCGCTCCTCACGGTGTCAGCGTGTTTCCGATTCACCCCGGCACGGTGCGCACCAGAATGGTGGATGAATCGCGCGCCCGTCTTTCTTACATACAAGCGATCCTGGATCAAGGCCAGGATGTCGCGCCGGATGTGCCCGCCAATCTGGTGCTGAAGCTAGCCTCGGGCTGCGCCGACGCGCTCAGCGGTCGCATGTTCTCGGTCCACGAAAACGTGGATGAAATTGTCCGCCAAGCCGACCAAGTGCGCTCGCGCGATCTTTATGTATTGCGCTCGCGGACTCTACAGTCCTGACTTATGGTTTCGTCGCGGCGGACTTGGCACGTTCGCTGGCGCGTTCGCCGTCCAGCAGATCCGTGAGTGCGTAGTTGCCCTCGTGGCAGGCGTATTCGAAGATCGCGCCGTCCGATCGGGTCCAGGTCAGTTCGCCCTTCCAGGGCTGCGTAAAAGCGGTGGGATCGTCGACTTCGAATCGATACTCAACCGTATTCGCGTCCACCAGCGTGAAGCGTTCCACCACGTGCAGGTTCCTATCGGAGCCGAACATGCCGCCGGCGTCGCCGAAAAAGCCGCCGCCATCATTGAAGTTGGTGGTGTCCACCACGAGTGTGCCGCCTTCCCAGCGCCCGATGGAATCGCCCAGCCAGAGCCGAACGCTGGGCGCAAGATGAGTCTGGCGGTCCAGCCGGATGATTCTCGTATCGTGAATCATTTCGACGTTGAGCATCACTTCGTGGGCCGTCTGGACGATCTGATAATTGCTGTTGTAAATATACGGAATCATCGGCGCCACAGCAGTGGGAAAGACGAGGCATTGGTCTTGAAGGCCGAGATCGGTCGCAATGTGCGGATGACGGAGCAACTCCATGCGGCGGCTCTTCTCAGCAGCGGCGCCCGGCGTGAGCGCGGGAATCCTTCCATCCGGGGGATACGTGATGATGGACGTCCGAAGACCTTTCAGTAATTTAGTGCCGGTTTCATAAAAGAGGTTGTTGTAACTGGCGAAGGTTTTCGGGGCTACTTCCGGCTTTGGATCTTGCCGCCGGCTCGCCGCCCGGCGTTCCCAAGCTGCGGCTTCGTCCGGCGTGAAAAACTCTTTGTCTTTGAACTGCGCCGGACGCTCGAGCGGAGTAGCAGTCGCGGAGTTCCAGATCCCCTCGAAATCGGGATGCGAACTGTGCAGCGGCCGGGCGAGCAAACGAGGCCGCTATCAGGGCAAGCAACAGTTGTTGGCGAGTTATGCGTTTACGTCCGCGATGCATCAGGGCTGGTTCCAGTATATCCGGGCGCCCGCGCCGCTCGAGCCCGCACAATTCAGACCAATACAGTAACCCTCAGAAACGTAGCGGGAATGAAAGTACCGTCCTTACTCTTGTTGTGCGCGTTCGACAGGTGCACAAGTTGGTTGTGAAGTTCCTCTGCCTTCCCGTTTTTCCGGGCCGCATCGACGGCGTTCATGGTCGGTCCATAGAATGCTTCAAACAGGTCTATGAACTGGGCTGGGCTTTTTTCGGGCGAGGCAAAATAGTACGTGTCCTGGATCATGGAGACTCTCTCCTTCGGTATTCCTGCGTGGCCAAAGCGCTCGATGATGTGACTCTCTACTCCCCACAGCATGGGACTGACGAAGCCTTCCGGAGGCGGCGGCGTGAAAGCCGAGCTGACTTTCAGTAACTGTGACACGAAGGTCGGATCGTTGGGAATCCAGTTGCCCATCACGATGCGGCCACCCTGCTTTGTGACCCGAACCATCTCCTTGGCGACGTCGAAGGGCTTGGGCGCAAACATAGCGCCAAACACAGAAACGGTCATATCGAACAAATGATCGGCGACGCCTTGTAAATTGCACGCATCTCCTTCTTGGAACTTCAGATGCCTGAGCCCCATCGCCGCGGCTCGCCTGTTTCCGGCTTCCACAAGATTCCTGGCGATGTCGATTCCTGTGACTTGCGCCCCCGCTCGGGCCAGCGGAATGGCCGTGGTTCCATCTCCGCAGCCCAGGTCCAGAACCCGCAGCGGCGGTGTTATACCCAGGGACTGAACAACTGCTTCTCCCGATTCACGCATGAAGGCGGCAATCTCGGTAAAGTCGCCTTTCTCCCACAGTGCTTGGTTGGGATTGATTCGATCGAGCTGTATCTGAGGGGTCATGGTGGTCTCCTGTTTGGTGATGATGTTGGCGCTTCAGGATTATAATTGTGCAATGCCACCGCTCCAACATCCATGCCCAAGCGTCTCCATGATTTGCTCGAACGGCTTGCGGATGCGGATTCCTTTGCCGAGCGGCCCGCCAGCTTTGCAGGAAGTCCGGAGGATCGAATGGATGCGTTCTCCGAGATTCTAAGCGGAGTCAAGCTAAACGGTGCTGTGTTCTTCAGCGCTGAGTTTTCGGCTCCCTGGGGTTTTTCGGCGCCAGCATCGAATAATTTCGCGGCCTCGCTCGACCTGAAAGTGTCGCACCTGGTGCTTTATCATTTGCTGATCGAAGGTGGGGCCGTGGTCGAGTTAGCGGATGGAGATGCCCTCGAGCTCGAGCCCGGAGATGTCGTCATCTTTCCGCATGGCGATGCTCATCATATGAGCAGCGGTAAAGGCGCGGAGCGACCATTCCCGAACTACGGGATTACCGCCAAGATCAAAGCGCGCGACTTGAGTCCTTTGCACGCCGGCGGCGGCGGTGAGACTTCACGCTTCGTATGCGGGTACATGACCTGCGACCCGTACCTCAGCCGTCCGATCCTGAGCGGACTCCCGCCCGTCTTCAAAGTCAACATCCGAACGGACCGCTCGGGCCATTGGCTGGAGAGTTCCATTCTGCACTTGGTGGAGGAAGCCGCTTCCGGCCGCGTCGGGAGCGAAGCGATGCTCGCCAAACTTTCGGAGGCCTTGTTCGTTGATACCTTGCGGCGCTACGTGGCCGGCTTGCCGGAACAGCAAACCGGATGGCTCACCGGTGCGCGCGACCCCATCGTCGGAAAAAGCCTTGGACTGCTGCACAGCCGCATCGCCCATCCTTGGACCATAGCGGGTCTCGCCGACGAGGTGGGCATTTCGCGGTCCGCTCTGGTGGAGCGCTTTACCAAATATCTCTCCGAGCCTCCGATGACTTACTTGACGCGCTGGAGGCTTCAACTGGCCGCGCGATCGCTCGAAAAGACCTCGCGAGGAGTCGCGGAAATCGCCGCCGAGATCGGATACGAATCGGAGGCGGCCTTCAATCGGGCATTCAAGCGCGAGTTTGGCCAGCCCCCGGGCCGATACCGCAGCGATCGTAAGAGTTCGGCCACCAGGAAAGGCGGCGAACACTTGGCAGCAAGCGCAACGTAGAGACGACTTAGTCAATGCTTCAAAGCGCTAAACGGTCCCCGGCATGGACTTAACGATGTGCCTCCGGTCGCAAAGGAGCGGGAAGGTTACGAAGCCGCTTTTCATGATCATCGTGCGATCATGAAGGTGGCGGCCTAACCGGGCTGGGTAAGTCCGATGACAATCAACGTCAAACCTGAAACAGAACGGCTGGTTCAAGAAGAGATCCAAAGCGGTCACTTCCGTTCGGTCGACGAGATTATTGTCGAGGGTGTCCAGGCTTGGCGCGAAAAACATCGATCCAAGCTGATTGGATCGGAGCAGCGTCGGAAAGCTGTTGAAGACGCACTTGCCTTTGCCAGGGACAGAGCAATTCCCTTGGGCGGCGTTTCGATTAAGCAACTGATCCACGAAGGCCATCGGTTGTGAGCCAGTGGATTGTCGATGCCTCGCTTACCCTCGGCTGGTAGGCTGAAGGACGAGGAAGATCGAACCTACAATCTTGACGTTCTTGCGGGTCTGAAGGCGAACGAGGCGCTGGTTCCGTTTCTCTGGACGTATGAAATGACGAATGGCCTCGTCATGGCCCATCGCAGGAAACGGCTCGCCGAATCGGAAATCACCACAATTCTCGAAAGTTTGAAGGCCCTCCCGATCACCGTCGACTCGCCGGATGCCGACCTCGTCATGCACTTGCCCGCTTTTGCTCTCAAGCATCAGCTGAAGGCGTTGACAGCGCTTACATCGAGCTCGCACTTCGCCTCAAACTTCCGATCGCAACGAAGGACGCGGCTATGAAAAGGGTGATGACGTCCTGCGGCATCGAGACGGTCAAGCCGTAGGCGGCGGCATCGGGTGCGTCGGGTGCGACTGAAGCCGAGCGTCATGGCGGTGGCCGGCGTGGCCCCATGCCAGTGCATCTCGCCCGGCGCAAGCCAGACCACGCCACCGGCCGAATCTCCTCGATCGGTCCGCCTTCACGCTGAACCCAGCCGCAGCCTGCTGTGACGATGAGAGTCTGACCCAGCGGATGCTTGTGCCAGGCGGTCCGCGCACCCGGCTCGAAAGTAGCGCTGGCGCCTTGAACGAGTGCCGGATCAGGTGCCTGAAACGGCGGATCGATACGCACCGTGCCGGTGAACCACTCCGCCGGTCCCTTGGCGGAAGGCTGCGAGCCAACTCTCTGGAATGTTCATTTCAAGAGTCCTTGATAGCTTGTGTCATAGGGTCTCCCTTCCGACATGTACGAACGCGCCGCTACGGATAGGGACTTGAGACCTAGTACGGCATCTGGCGCTTCGTGAACTTGCGCCCAATGTCGGCGGCTTCAGGACTGGCCGGTCCAAGCATGACGCCTTCTTTGATCATGTCGATCACGTTGCTCGGATTCATGGAATTCAAAAAGAAAATGTGATTGGCCTTGCAGGCCGCGAACACTTTGGCGCGGGCCGCCAGCATGCGCGGATCGGTCTCGGCAACGTTGCCCGATCCTCGAACGCCCAGCGACAGCGCCATGTCGCCCGGCCCCCACTCGGCGAACGCGATGCCCGGCACTTTCAGGTTCTCTTCCGCGTTGGCGAGCGCGTATTTGTCTTCCAGCTTCAATCCCAGCAGCAGCTCGCCGTTGGGATTCAGCGGCCAGGCATCGGCCTTGTCCAGATATTCCTGTTCCGAGATACCCCAGATCTGGGCCGCCGTCGCATTGCCATGCACGCCCGCGCCGTCCTTCGCTGATTCCATGATCCACGCCTTGCTTGTGGATCGGCAGGCGGATGGCTTCGACAAACGCTCGCACCGCGCCCGGCGTATCGGCGTGCGTCAGAAGAACGCCGTGAACGCCGGTAGCCAGCACTTGTTGAAACATCCAGGCGTTGGCGCGAACCGTGGCCTCGTCGGTGCCATTCACCGGAACGTTCACGATCACCGCCGGCGTGCGATGCCCGCTCTTGGTCGGCCCGCCGGCGACCAGGCCGCGCATGTACTCGGCCAGGCCTTTGACGTCGAACGGCGCGTGCTCCATGTCGTAGCTGATGTAGTCGGCGTAGGTCTGCGCGTCTTTCTTGCCCTGCTCGAAGCTGCCTTCGGTGCCGGAATGCGAGCCGGTGTAATAAACCGGTTGACCCTGCCCGAGCAGTTCGATGGCGCGGTTGATGTGCTTGGGCTTCGGGGCTTGACCGAGCAGCGTAGCAGCAGCGCAGACCAGCGCCAGGCTGGTAGCGCAGAGATAGGCGTTTCGTTTGTTTGCCATGATTATCCTCGGCAGTCCATCATAATCGAAGCGTGGGGCAAACCGCCTCTTCAATCCGGCAACTCCTCACTTTAAGACGCACTCAGGCTAATCCGCACGATGGCATTGACTTTATCGAGATGCTGTGTTCTCTTGGCGATGCAGACTCATGCGGATTGGTCCACCGGTTGCTCGGTGGATATGAAATTTGCCTGGAAGGCGTTACAGATGACAACTGTTCAGCTTGCCATCAAGGACGAGTATTATGCGTCGACTCTGAGAACACTGCTCAGCGCGGAGGGATTCAACGTGCTGATAGTAGGGAAGCCTGATTCAAGCGTACCAGGCTTGATGGTTCTAGATGACAACCTGCTCGATCAATTCATCACCGCAGAACCAGACCGGCTAGTGGTACTCGCTAGCAAGCAAGCACCACAGGGCTTGCAAAAACTGTGGAATGCCGGTCTCCGCAATGTGATTTCTTCAGACCAGCCGCCCGAAGTAGCCAATCTCGCCGTTGTAGCTGCCCATTTCCGCTTTCTGGCGAAAGGTGGCGAGCGGAAATATTCTATACTAGACCACGAAGGAGTCATCGATTTGCAAGAAAATGGCCTTCAAGGACCTTTCACTCTTACTGACGACGTGATCGACGATGCAATCCGGTTGAGGTCCCCAGGTGTCTTTGCGCTGGATGATCGCGATGACGGAACCGGATTTCGAATCGTTTTTTTGGGAAGGTCGGACATTGACGTCAATAATCAGCTGCACGTTTATGTCGGCGCCTACAAACGTTTCAAGTTTATCTACTCTTCTTCTTCACGAGCTGCGTTCGAAACCGAATGCCGGCTCTTTCACGAGTTCGATCCGCACGATAACCAATACCACCCGCGCCGTCCAACGGACTCCGGCTGGACTTGCCCCGGCTGCAAACTATTGGGTTGACCGCCGGTTGATCATCGATAGCACGTCACGAAGAGCGCACACATAACCGTAATGCCAGTAAGCCTGCTCAACACTTCCATCGTCCAAGTGCTTTTGCTCAGCATCGCAATAAGGAGCGCGATCGGCGAGCCAGCGGGTTAACTCATCAACCCTATTGGAAAGCGCTTGCATTTGAACAGACTCGATCGAAAAGGATTCGCTCATAAATGTCGCCTTCCGTGAAACCGGGGTCGGGATACGCTTATGTGGCCGTTAAGATTCTAAATGTCCAAGCGATCCACTACGTATTATCGCGTCAATGCAACTAATCGTTGCGAATGCACCAGAGGAACCGCAAGCGAGTGGCCGTTGGAATCTAATCCGATTCATTGGGCATTATTTCGCAGGTCAGCCCGCGCTGCGCGAAACCACCCTCTGACCTTCGAATTCCACTGCGTACTAGGACTCTGGCTTGCCGCGCCGCGCGCCGAATGATCACTCGAGCGTAAACGCGTTCACGCCTGAGCTTACGATCACAACGTATTGTTTGCCGTTCTTGCCCATAAACGTCATGGGATTGGTGTGGCCCTCGCTATCGAGTTTCGTTTCCCACAGCAGCTTGCCGGTGCGCGAATCGAATGCGCGGAAGCGCGCGTCGATTGGTGCCGGCGATGAAAACCAGTCCGCCCGCCGTCGCGATGCTGCCGCCTTGGCCGAACGCGCCGGTGTTGTGCATGCCTTTGGCTTCCAGTTCATCGCTCGTGCCGAGCGGGACTGTCCAGGCGATGTCGCCGGTGTTCGCGTTAACCGCCAACAAGTGCGCCCAGGGCGGCTGCTGGCAGGGCATCTGATTGTCCGGATCCCAGAAGCGCGAATAGAACGTGCCGCGGCCGGAAGCGGGCTGAAGCGGCGATAGGCCACCAGGTCGGTGTCGTCTTGTTTGTCCAGCCGGCCCATGCCCGCGACGTCGCGCGTGTTCACGAACACGTAGTTCGAGCTTCGGATCCACCGAGACGCCGCCATAGTTCGCACCGCCCTGCTGGCCCGGAAAAAATCACGCGAAATTCCTTGCTGCTGTACGGCGTGTAGGGGCCCAGGTTGTGGATGCCGCCGATTTTCTCCACCAGGTCGCGGCAGAATTTTTCGTGCTCCGGCTCGCCCGTGAAAATCTCATCCGGCTTCATGCTCTGGCGCGCCAGCGGCGGAGGCTTCAGCGGGAACGGCTGCGTGGGCGAGGAATGCTCGCCCGGGACGTCGCTTTGCGGCACCGGCCGCTCTTCCACCGGATAAATCGATTTGCCGGTTTCGCGATCCAGGAAAAACATCAGCGAGGCTTTGGAAACTGCAACGACGGCCGGAATTTTCTTGCCGTTTTGCACCACGTCGATGAGCGCGGGCAGCGGCTTCGGCATCGTAATCCCACATGTCGTGATGCGTGATCTGGAAATACCAGCGCATCTTGCCGGTGTTGGCGTCGAGCGCCACGATGGAAGACGAGAACAGATTTTGCCCGGGCCGCGCCGCCGCCGTAATATTGCGGCGCGGGCTGGCCGAACGGCACGAAAGATCAAGCCGCGCGCGGTGTCCATGGTGATGCGCCCCAGTTGGCGGGCGACCCGCCGTGCTCATAGGTATCCTTGGGCCAGGTTTCGTAGCCGACTTCGCCGGGATGCGGCATCGTATGAAAAGTCCAAACCAGCTTTCCGGTGCGGACGTCCCAGGCGCGCACATCCATGCGCCGGCCCGTCGGGATTATCTTCCTGGCCCTGCGCTCCGGTGATGATCAGGTTTCCATAGATCGCGCCGGGCGAGCTCATGTGATACGGCATCTTGGGGAATTTTTCGGTGACGCCTACGCGCAGGTCGACAGTCGCCTTCGTTGCCGAAGCCTGGAACGGGCTTGCCGGTTTCGGCGTTAAGCGCGATCAGCTTGCCGTCCGTGGTTCCGCTGAAAATTTGCGCGGGGCTCTGCGAATCGCCGGGCCAGAAGCTCACACCGCGCATGGTTCCGCTGGCCTTGCCGAGATCGTACTTCCAGATTTCCTGGCCGGTGTCGGCTTCGAGCGCCACCACGGTGTGCTGCGTGGTAGGTGTGAACAGCACGTTGCCGATGACGATGGGCACGGCTTCGGTGGGCGAGAGCATGCGCTGCGGGCCGCCGAGCTGGGCCACCTTCGGGTCGATGGCGTATTGCCAGGCGAGCTTCAATTTCGACACGTTCTTGGCGTCGATCTGCGTGAGCGGAGAATAGCGCTGGCCGCCTTCGTCGCGGCCGTAAGCCGGCCCAGTCGTTTTTGGCGTCGAACTTGATGGAGATCTTCTTGGGCGCTGAACTGGCGGCCGGGCCGGCATTGTTGTTCGCTGTGGCGTCTGACGCTCCACCGGCCTTCCCGAAATTCTTGGTCAAGTACTTGACGATAGTGGCGAAGTCTTGGTCGCTGGCTTCGGCGCCGCGCGACTTCATGGTGTCGACCACCTGCTTCCATTCGGCTTCGGTGCGCTTGGTGTCGACGGCAGTGTCCAGGTCGTGACAGGACGCGCAGACGTTTTCGACCAGATCCTTACCTTCGCCATCGGGCAATTTCACTTGGGCGGAGAGGGTGGCAAGAGGCAGCAGCCAGACCAGGGCTTTGCGAGCAGCGTAGATCATGAAAGGAATTATATACGAGGCGTGAATCGCTGGGGCGATTTAGTCCGCGGCGAAGCCGGGCTTGGTAATCGGAATTTCGACCATTTTGGGGGCGTATTTCTTGGCGGCGTCGCGGATTTTGGAGGCGTTGCCTAGCAACACGAAAGTGAGATTGCTGGTCTGGTAGTATCGGCGCGCTGTTGCATTGGCGTCGTCGAGAGTGACGGCATCGACGCGCGAGAACAAATCATCGATGTCGTCCTTGCCGAGGCGATAGATCGCCATGTCGCCTAGCACGGAGGCGATTTGATCGCTGGTTTCCAGGCGCTGGGGCGGGAAGGTGCCTTTGAAATAGGCCTTCGTGGAGGCGAGTTGATCGGCCGTGATGCCTTGATCGCGGAAGCGCTTTAGAACCTCCAGCGCCAGGTCGATCGTTTTTTCTGTCGTCTCCGTTTTGGTGAAGCTGGCGATGATGGTTGCGCCCGGCATGCGCGGTTGTTGGACGATGGACGTAGCGCCGTAAGTGAGACCGGACTTCACGCGCAGCTCCTCGTTCAGCAGAGAAGTGAATCGGCCGCCGAAGATGAGATTGACGAGCATAAGCTTGACGCGATCGGGGCTGGTGCGGTCAATACCAGGCTCGCCGATGTAGAAATAGGTCTGGGTGGCGTCGGGTTTGTCGATGAGGAGGAGTCTGCCGCCGGTGGGAATGGAGGGATCTTTGGCGGGCCGGAACGCTTCGCCGGGAGAGAGGCCGCCGAATGCGCTGGCAATCTTGGGCGTAACGTCGTGGGGATCGAAATCGCCGGAGACGATCACGACCAGGTTTTTGCCGCAGTAATTTCGCGCGTGAAAATCGACGATGTCCTCGCGCCGGATTCGGGAGAGCGTGCTCTCGTCAGGGACGCGGCCATAGGAGTGACCGGGGCCGAAGAAGAACGAGGCGAAGTACAGACCGATGGCGGCTTGCGGGTTGTCTTTGATGGATTTGGCTGAGTCGATGCGCTGCGCGAGGAATTTGCGAACTTCCGGTTCCGGAAAAGATGCGTGGAGCACGGCATCGCTGACCAAGTCCAAGCCGCGGTCGAAATCTTTTTTAAGAACTCGGCGGTGATCACGCTGGCCGGCGATTGCGTAGCTTCGGGAGTTTGAAACGAGCCGCCGAGAAAATCCAGTTCTTCCGAGAATTGATCGGCCGTGCGCTTGGCCGTGCCTTTTCTGAGAAGCTGCGCGGTGATGCCGGCGAGTCCGGAGAGATTGGCGGGCTCGGATTCGGCGCCGCCGTTGACCAGAATTCGGAAGCCGACCAGGGGGACGCCGGGGCGGGGCATCAGATCGAGCGTGACGCCGTTGGGCAAGGTCTGGCGCGTGAAGGGAGGGAGGCGCACTTCGGCTGGCAGCGTTGCGCAAGTCAGAACCAGGATTAGAGTGATCCGCGTCTTCATTGCGTGCCTCCTTTCGACGAGGTGGGGACGAGCGTGGCGATGGTCCTGTTTTTTTCCGTCAGATATTGGCGAGCGACGCGCTGCACGTCGGCGGCGGTGACGGCTTCGACGGACTGTTCCACTGAGTAAAGCTTGCGGTAATCGCCATAGAACAGCTCGTAGCTTCCCAGGAGATTGGCGCGGCCGGAAATGGTCTTGAGCTCGCGGTAGTGATTGGCGAGCAATTGATTTTTCGCCTTGCGCAGTTCCTGATCGGAGAGCGGCTGGTCGCGCAGGCGGTCGAGTTCCTCGAACAGAGCCTTTTCGGCCCGGGCGGGAGTGACGCCGCTTCTGGGTTGCAGGCTAAAAATTAGCAGCCCGGGGTCGAAGGATGACTGGCGGAAGCTCTGTACTCCGAGGACCAGCTGTTCCTTGTCCACCAGCCGGCTGTAGAGGCGCGAACTCTGTCCGCGCGCCAGCACGGTTTCGAGCACGTCGAGCGTGGTGTCGTCGGGATTCTTGGTTTCGGGAACGTGGTAGGCCACCAGCTCGAGTGGCAACTGCGCCGGACGCATCACGGTGATGCGGCGCTCACCGAGCTGCTCGGGTTCCTTAGTGCGAATGGGCGGCGGTGGATCTTCGCGCGGGATGGGTTCCAGATATTTCTTCGCGAGCGCCAGCACGTTAGCGGAGGAGACGTCGCCGACCACGACCATTACGCAATTATTGGGTGCGTAGCCCATGCGGAAGTGGCTTTTCAGATCGGCCATGGTCCAGGATTCGATGTCGGAGGGCCAGCCGAGCACGGGCCAGTGATAGGGATGCGCCTGGTAGGCGGCGGCGCGGAGCTGTTCAAAGAGGACGCCGAAATTGCTGTTGTCCACCGAGGTGCGGCGCTCCGAATAGACGACGCCGCGCTCGGATTCGACGATTTTGGGATCGAAGCTCAAATCATGAATGCGGTCGGATTCCATGTCCATCATCAGCTCGAGCGCGCTGGAGGGGAACCAGTCGGTGTAGACCGTGTCGTCCTCGGTGGTGTAGGCGTTATTGTTGCCGCCGTTTTTCTCCATTTCGATGTCGAATTGCTGGGGCCGTATTTTTTCGCGCCGTTGAACATCATGTGTTCGAAATAGTGCGAAATACCGGTGATGCCGGGGCGTTCGTTGCGCGAACCGACTTTGAA
>CAVXJU010000031.1:0-138655 GCA_963761935.1 Terriglobia bacterium
CGGCGCCCGGGGAAGCGGCTGAATCGCAGTATCGCCAGACGCGCCCCCGAACAGTGCCCAGGCCGGAGGAACCCAGGCTTGAAGCATCCAACACAGCGCCGCGCACATGGCCGCGCACAGCAGCCAACCGCGATCCAGGGATGCCCCATCAGTTTTCCCATCGCCAGCACCGCGGCTTGTCCTGGAAAATAGTCGGAGGTATAAGTCGGCTTTTGAATGATGTGGATACTCTCGAAATGCACCCACATCGGATGCGTGGGATTGGTGAGCCGCCCATGAGCGAGCGTGTCGGCGGCCAGCAGATGGCTGAACTCATCGGTGATCACTGGCTGCGGCACCGGCAAGACGGGCAGCAAGGCAGCGCGAATAATCAGTGCCGCGAGAAAAACAGACGCGACCGCCAGCCGGGGACGCTGCGCCAGGCGCACGCATCGCCGCCAGATACGTTCGAAAGGAAACGCCGGAAGCGACGCTCGCCGTGCTAGCAACACCGCCGCAACCACTAGCGGCGTCTCCAGCAGATTCAAATCGAAATAAAACCCGTAGCCGACCGCGGCCACCAGGTACAGAAAAAATTCCAGCATGCTCAGCGCTGCGGATAGCAGAACGTCACCGCGCCGGGGTGCGCGCGAGCTTCATCTTCAGTCCACAAGAGGTTATCGGATGGCTGCACGCCCAGCATGAGCTGGACCGCGGCGTCGGCGATGATCCGCTGCCTCGGAAAACATCGCACATACACCGGCCCGTGGGTGCTGCGCACTATCGCCAGCAGTTGCTCGGTGGGAGCGGCGCGCTCCAGGAATTGCGAACGCTTTTTGGTCCACAGATAAATGACATTTTCCGCCACGATCAGCCCGCATAGAGCAATCACCACGGCTCGATGCCGGAACCAGTAGCGCCGATAAACCTGCAACATCGCGAATCCCACGACGATCGCCAGACCCACGCTGGCCAAGTGCAGCTGCCGGCTCGGGATGCGCCGCGAATAGGTAAGAAACGAGTAAGGAATCAAGCTGAGCGCGGCCCAGGAGCAGGCAATCGCCAGGATTCCGCGATAGCCCGCCGGCTTCCAAATAAGAATCGCCACCAGGCTGAGCAGTCCCCAAAACCAGAACAATCGTGCGAAATTCAGCGGCCAGATCAGCCAGAACGGAGCATGCAGCGAAAAGCTGCCGTCCTGAAAGCGGAACGAATCGGAACGCCCGCTCAGAACGGACGCGACCGCCAGCGCCGCCAAGACTGCATGCGGCAAAAGCCACGGCCACGCGCTGCGAAGCTTTTGATCCAAGGCCAGCGGCAGCGCCAGCAGCGCAAGCAGAATCACGGCGGACTCTTTCGACAACAGTGCCAGGCAGAAGGCGGCGATGGAAACCACATACCAGGCCGCGCGTCGCCGATCCAGAAATTGGATCCAACATAGAAACGACACCAGGCCAAAAAACAACAACAGCGGTTCGGTGGATCCCGACAACCACATGACGGCTTCCTGATGTCCTTCGAACACGGCGAAGAATCCGGCCGCCCAGACCGATAGCGCAAAGCCCAGCTGCCTCCAGATTCCCAGCAGGTACACCAGCCAGGTGTTGAAAATGTGCAGCAGAATCATGCCGGCGTAGTAGCCCGCGGCACGCATGCCGAAGAGCACGTTCAGACCGTGCATGAACAGCCAGGTGGTGGTGCGCAGACGAAACACGGCGTCCAAGGCCAACGCGTGCCAGCCCGCGACCGGGCCGTAGCGTTGGGCGATCAGAATATTGCCGTAGTCGTCTTCGATCAGCGGCTGCGAAAGCGCCGGTAGATAAGCCAGCAATACCAGCGCCGCCAGGACGAGAAAGATCCACGGTGATGGCCGTGCGCTGATCGGTTCTTGCAAGTCCCATTATGATTGAAGGGAAGGGGCAACCAACTATGCCATTCGCTCGCATGCTCGCGGTGCGGCAGCATTTCCCGGACCGCGCCCTCCCCGATGTGACGGCTGAAGTAAGGCGCCAACTGGCCGCCTCCGGATTCGCCGCGCGCTTGAAGCCGGGCGCACGTGTGGCGCTGGGCGTGGGCAGCCGCGGCATTGCGAATCTCGCCGTCATCGTGCGCACGGTGGTGGATTACTGGAAATCGCAAGGTTTTGAGCCGTTCATTTTCCCCGCCATGGGCAGCCACGGCGCGGCCACTGCCGAAGGACAAGCCGACGTGCTGGCACATTTCGGGATTCACCAAGGCAGCATGGATTGCCCGGTAATCAGCGCGCTGGATGTGGTGTCGCTCGGCAAGACGTCCGACGGCATCGAGGCTTTCATGGACCGCAACGCGTTCCAAAGCGACGGTGTGATGCTAATCGGCCGGGTGAAGTGGCACACCGATTTCTCGGGCGAAATCGAGAGCGGACTGTTCAAGATGCTGGCTATCGGTTTGGGCAAATTCGCCGGAGCGCAACGCTACCACACCTACGCGTACAAGCTCGGTCTCGAGCACGTCATCCGCAGCGTAGGCCGTCAGGTATTGCAATCCGGAAAGATTTTAGGCGGCTTGGCAATTCTAGAAGACGCCAACCATAACACCGCTCGGTTGACCACGGTGCCAGTGGACAACATGGAGCGCCAAGAAGAAGAGCTGCTCAAGCTGGTGAAGAGCTGGATGGGGCGCATTCCGATTCCGCTGGATATCTTGATTCTGGATGAAATCGGCAAGAACATCAGCGGCGCCGGGATGGATACCAAGGTAGTGAATCGCAGCGTGTACGGCGAATCGAACCCCTGGCCGGAGCTGTCGCGCATCGAGCGCATCTTCCTGCGCGACTTGAGCGGCCACTCTTACGGCAATGGCGTGGGGCTCGGCATGGCGGACGTGGTACACGACCGATTGCTCGAAAAGATCGACTGGCAAGCCACCCAGATCAATTCGTTAACGGCCTCCACGCCCACCGCCATCCGCACTCCCATTCACTTCTCAAGCGATCGCGAGTGCCTGGAAAAAATCGCGCTCACCGTAGGCAGAATCGATCAGAACGACGTCACCTACGGCTGGTTCAGGAACTCGTTAGAGCTGGGCTTCATGAAGCTCAGCGAAAATTTGCTGGCCGAGATCCGCAAGAATCCGGCATTGGAAATTATAGGGCCGGCCGAGCCGATGAACTTCGATGCGGCCGGAAATTTAAGTGGAATGGCTGTCGAACAGCACACCGTTGGCGCAGACTAATGGCTCGAGAGTGGATAGGCGAGAAACGTCGTGGTCTGCTCGCCTACCCCTCCAGAACTTTTAGCTCTGCGATGCGGCGGCCGCCATCACACTGGAGATCTTGCTGAAGATCGTGCTGATGCTAGTGGCAACGCCCGGCATAACGGCGCCAGCGGCGACTGCTACGAAGCCAGCCATCAAAGCATACTCGATCAAGTCCTGACCGCGAGTATCGCTGAGAACCTTCAGTTTTAATACCAGATTAGTGATCCGTGTCATTTCCTTCTCCTCTCCCTCACGATGGCTTTCCCCATCGCTATTGGTAAACTATCATCCCTAGCCGGTACGATAAATCAGTGCAAGCACCTAGAACGCCCTTAAAAAGGCCCCTCGGAAGAGGACTTGATGCGTGCGGTTATAGTACTTTTTTCCTCACCCGGCCTATAGTTTCTTAACATCAGGTAGCCATTTTCCGTAAGCCTCCAGATGCGCCGGCCGCGATAATGTTCCACCAGGGCGCGATCCGATTCAGGCGAAAGCGAACGTGCCCAAATGACGCGCGCATGCTCGATGTCGGCTTGGTTGTAGACCAACTCCTGATAGATTTCATGCTTCGGTCCATAACTCACTAGCACCACATGCTCGCCCGGAACGCGCTGCAGCCGGTCCATAACGGAAGCCCGTTCGGCGCGAACATGATAATCGGCGGATCCGAAGAGGTAGCGATTCTGGGGCGTCAGTAGCCCCGCTAGCGCTACCACTGTGAAGATTCCTAGCACTGCCCAGGGTACAAATGTGCGTTCTTCCGCGCTTCCCGGCCAAGCGCGACGCGAAGCTCGGATCCCGGCCGCGGCGACGATGTAAAACAGGACTGTGGCCGGCGCCGCGTAGTGCGGAAATAGCCGCAGATTGAAGATCGCGCCCGCGTAGAATGCTAAGGCCAGCAGCACAGCGCCGCGCGCAGCACGATCTCGCCACAAGGCGCGAGCGCCCACCAGCAGGCACAGCGTCAGGGGCAGCCCAAGAAAGAACGTCGCCAGCCGATACAGGTCGAGCGAGTGCGTCTTCAGAAGATGTTCTCGAGCGTCTTGCTTATCGTTGCGGTCGCCATTCACCCAGAAGTCTTCTAAAACGGCGTTGCTGTAAACCGGTTTGGGAGCCGCACGCGGCTGCAAAACCAAAGGCGACCACATGTCGTATTGGCGTTCGTGCTCCAGATACGGCAGCTTCCACGCGTCGCCCGTGACGCGGTAGTTGTAGTACGCCATCCATCCGGCGACCGGGATCAACACAGCGGCCGCTGGAAAAACCACGCTTCGGGTCAGGGTGGGCAGGCCCACGCCGCGGCGACGCCAGAAGGCGTACGCGAGGTAAAGCAAGCAGGCGAGCGCCAGCATGGCTCCTTCATACGGCCGTGTATTAGCCAGAATCGCCAGACCGGCCGCGAACGCCAGCGCCGAGCTTTTGCACGGCCGTCGAACCAGGCGCGGAAGCGCACCCACCACGAGCGCGCCACCAATCGCAGTGCATGTTCCTCCCCAATAGCTTTCGCTCCAGTAACTGACGATCCCGATTTTGAGCAGCGCGATCAGCGCGCCCACCAGCGCCCACGCCGGAGGCAGCCAACCCTGCAGCGCCCAACAAATAGTCGCGCAAAGCACGCCGCCAGCCAGCCACACGCCAATCCAAGGCTGGCCGATCAGCCATTGGCCGAACGCCATCACCAGGCCGGAAAAAGGCGGATACTTCGACGAATAAGTGGGACGAATCAGTTCCTGCAAGGTCTCGAAATGCGCGGCGAACGCTGGAGTGGGATTCGCCAAACGGCCGTGCGCGAACGTGTCGGACGCCAGCAGATAGCTGAACTCGTCCTGAATGGCAGGCTTGGGGATGGGGACCACCGGCAACAGGACCGCGCGGGCCGCCAGCGATAGCAAGCCCACCAGTACGATCGCGCGCCATCTGTGACCGGCCAGCCGCGACAGCCGGGCTTCGACAGCCAGCAGCGTGCGGCGCAACCTTGCCGCCATCACGCCAACCGCAGGTTCTTGTATGCGTCGATCAGCGCGAAGTTGGTACGCACTTCGGCGACGGTCTCGCCGCACTGCTCGATGCGTCCTGGATGCACATGCCCCAGATCGGCGGCCAGCCTCAGGTAATCGACCTTCTCGGGATCGATTCCCATGATCCGGCAACAGGTGGCGTCGACGGCCACCAGATCCCGCCCCATTACGAGCACTCCGGCCGGCTTGGGCGTGCCTTGAATCGGGCCGTTGCCTTCCATGCCGACGATTCCATCCACAATCGCGAACGTGTTGCGGAAACGACGGTTCAGCGCGACCACCGATTCGGGAATCCCGAGGTAATGCAGCTTGTTCTTCGGCCAGCCGTAGACCGAACCGGGAACAATCCCGAAGAAGTTCTTCATGGAGAGCGTCGCGCCGGCCCAATGATGCGTCTTCATCTTGGCGAGCGAGACGATCAGATCGGCGCCCAGCACGGTATTCGGGAAGTAGAATCGGGATTCGCCGGCGAAATTGGAAACCGGCGAAACATCGTCGCGATTGAGATCGGTGAAGATGGTCTCGAACTTCGGGATGGTGGAGCGATAGCGCGCGTCGTCGGCCAGGTCCAAAGTGTCGCGACGGTGCCCCGGACCCTCGCCGATCTTGACTTCCGCGGCGCCCAGCTTGTGGAACACTTCCACCGCGGCGGCGATCACGGCGGCATCCGTATTGATGACCGTCGCGGAATCGAATTCCACCAGGTTGGGTTTCAACAGGACGCGCTGGCCGCGTGGATTGAGTCCACACTGTTTGATGCCTTCGAGCATCCGGCTGACCAGATCGTCGGAATAGGAACGCGCGCGCTGGATCGAAACCGCGGAGGTGCCCGCCGGACCATCCGGCAGCTTGGGCGGCTTTTCCAGCTTTATTCCAGCGTAGGTGCCGGCGACGGCGGCTCCTGAAACGGTGAGAAACAATCGACGGTTCACGCGCGGCCTCCCACGGCCAGCAGACGATAATTGCCGTCGGGATGAGCGAGCCCTTCAAGCCCAGCCAGCAGGATGTCGGACGAAGCCCAGGCTTCTTCGGCGGGCGCCTGCGGATTTCCGCCGTGCAACCGCAGCGCGATAGCAAGCCAGGCCTTAGCCAGCGACGATTTGGTCTCCGTGCGCAACCGCTGCGCAACATCTAGCGGGCCGGCCACTTCCTTCGCACCCCGGCCTTGCAGGCCAACCAGCGCGAGGCCAGTGGATTCCGGATAGGACGGCAGATCGAAGTTCAGCACGTTCGGGTTGCCGCAGTTCCATCCGCCATCGCTGCAGCGGCGCGCGAGCACTAGCTCTTCTCCTTCGCGGACGCGGTGATCCAACTCGGCGCTCGGAAAATGATGCGCCGCCTTCTTCAACGCGACGAGAGTGAGCGCGGTTGGCTCGATCCAGGAAGCGTTGCCGTCGCGCCAGGGCCAGCCTTCATGCGAAACATCCAGCTTGGTCTGGAGCAAATTGAGGTACGAAAATGTGCGCATGAGCAGATTGTGCTCGGCGCCGGCCACGCGCAGCAGCCAGCCCACTGAACGAGCCACGTCTTGGTCGTGCACGCCGCGAACACAAGCCAGCGTCACCACAAGCGCAGTGACCCAGGTTCCGTCGGCGACCTCGACTCCGGGCCGCACGCTGCCATCCGCCAACTCAAAGGAACGGACCAAACGCCAGCCTCGATCGATGGCCGCGTCGGAATCAGGCAAGCCCTGCAAAGCCAGCATCGCGTAAGCCGTCGGCTCCAGCCAGGAGCGCTTGCCCGGAAAATATCCCCAGCCGCCATCCTGATTCTGCGAAGCACGCAGAAATTCCAGACGCGAGCCCAGATACAGTCCACCCACGGAGAATTGATCGGCCGGTTCCGACCAAACCTTTAGTAGGTTCACGATGCGTCGCGCCGCATTTGTTACGCTCAGATTTGCATATGAAAAGCTATCGTCTTACCGCGTTTAGAAATCCTCTCGAACTCGCGAACGGCCCAGTGCCTGAACCACAAGGCCGGGAAGTTTTGCTGAAGGTGGCGGCGGCCGGAATCTGTCACAGCGACATCCATATTTGGGAGGGCGGCTACAACATCGGTCACGGCAAAATGTACAGCGTGATGGACAAGGGCGGGATCGCGCTTCCACTTACTCTGGGACATGAAGTGGCGGGCGTGGCTTTGCGGGCCGGCCCGGAATCGGGACCGATCGCGCTCAACCGGCAATACCTGGTGTTTCCCTGGATCGGCTGCGGGCAATGCGCCACCTGCGCGGCCGGCGATGAACATCTGTGCAACAAATCGAGATCGCTCGGGATTTACCAGGACGGCGGCTATGCCGACCACATGCTAGTCCCCGACGCGCGTTATCTTCTGGATCTGGACGGCCTCGATCCGGTGACCACGGCGCCGTATGCCTGCTCCGGTCTGACGGCGTTCAGCGCTCTGAAGAAAGCTGGCGAGGTCATCTACAGCGAGCCCATCGCGGTCATTGGAGCCGGCGGACTGGGCTTGATGTGCGTTCAATTGCTGAAGGCTCTGGGCGGCAAGGGCGCGGTGGTGGTGGACATCGATGAAGATAAGCGCAAAGCGGCTGTGGCTGCGGGCGCCATCGCCGCCGTGGATGGAAAGGCCGGTGACGCATCCAGCCAGATCGCTCGCGCCGCGGGTATGCGTCCGCGCGTCGTTTTGGACTTCGTGGGCAGCGAGTCGAGCGCCGCGCTGGCGTTCAGTGCCGTCGCCAAAGGCGGAAAAATCATATTGGTCGGCTTGTTCGGAGGCGCGGCCCCGTGGTCTCTGCCGATGATTCCTCTGAAGGCCGTCACCATTCAGGGCAGCTACGTGGGCAACTTGGCCGAGCTGGCGCAACTGGTGGATCTGGTCCGCGCCAAGCACGTCCCGCCCATTCCGATCACGCGCGCCCCACTGGAGCAAGCCGATCAGATGCTCGGCTCGCTGAGGGAAGGCAAAGTGGTGGGGCGCGTGGTGCTTACGCCCCAGTAGGTTTATTTCGCCGCGACTCCGCGATCGGCACAACTGAAGTTCGCCGCATCGTCGGTGCTGCCGCTGCCGTTGTACTTCGCTACCTGTGGATATTTGCAAAGCGGACGCGTGCGCGCCACACCGCTCGCTGGCGACATGCCCTTGTACTTGGTCGCAATAATCTCTTCCGGAGCCGTACCCTGTTCCACCCAGCGCTGGATGGCCGCGTCGACGTCGTGCATCGGATCGCCGCCGGTCACCGCGCCCTGGCCGAAGCTATTGGGTCCTGGACCGCCGCCGCAATGCTGCATGCCGGGGACCATGAAGAGGCGCACGAACGTGGTGGTGTCCTTGGCGCCCATCTTGGAGACTACGTTCTTGTAGTAATCCACGGTGGCCAGCGGCGGGATGGCCGCATCACTCCAGCCGTGATACATGATCAGTTTCCCACCGCGATCTTTGAATTTCTTCAGATCCGGATTGGTGGCGTTCAGCTTGCGCGCGGTGCTGTCGTCGGCCACTTTCATATCCCGGTCAGGGTTGAAGGTATGGTAGTTCCACTTGGCGTCGGAGTACACCATGTTCTCAAAGAAGTTGGTCCCAAAGGCGTACTGCAGGCTCTTCTCACGCGCCCCGCCGGTGATCCATCCACCCCAGCCCGTCATGCCGGTCTCGCCGCCGGGCGAGTAGCCAGGAAAAATCTCCTGGCCCTTAGCATCCTTCAGGCCGCCATAGATCTTTTCGAGCGTCGAGATCTGCGCAGCCGTCAAGCACTTTTCATTTTCCGCGCCCGTGCAGAGCAGCTTCGAATAGTTGGGGTGACACATGGTGGGATCTTCAATGACGCCGTCCTTCACGCCGTCCAGAGCGTCGCAGGCTTCCAGGTTGGCCCCTTCAATAGCGGGGAGCTTGCTGGCCGGGATGTAGCTGGCGGGATCGTTGAGCAGCGCCGTCATGTCGTACAATCCCGCGCTAAGCAGGTGCGTCCAATTGTAAGCGGGTGCGCCGGCGACGATGCCATCGTAGTCGCCCGGATAGCGCTGCGCCTCCATTAGAGCCTGGCGTCCGCCGTTGGAGCAGGAGCTGAAGTAGGAGCGCTTGGGTGCATCGCCGTAGAAGTCGTGAATGAGCGCCTTGGCTTTTTCGGCGGTCTCGTGAATCGCGCGATAGCCGAAGTCCGTAACTTTCTCGGGATGCCCGAGCGCCCAGCCTGCGTCGGTGCCGCCGGCATGATGGCCCGTGTCGGTGGAAGCGGTCGCATAGCCGTGCGCCACCGCGGCGCCCATCGGACCGTAGCTGATCGATCCCGCGAAGCCGCCGTTGCCGATTCCTTCGAATTTGCCGTTCCAGCCGGAGCTGGGCATCCAGACTTCGAACTCGACGTCGGAGTCGGCCGACGGCTTGATCGTTCCGGCAACCCGGCAGAATGCCGGCAGATTCCGAATGGCCGGGTTACCGGGCGGCGTGAACGAGCCCGCCGGTACGGCTTCCGCGGTCTTGATAGTCGTGTCGGGTAGATTCAGCTTGGACAGTGCATCGCAAGTGGCAGGCGCGGCCTCGATCGCAAAAGCGCCCAGGCCGAGCAGAGTGACCATGGCAACGTGGCGAGTCAGATTCGTCATTCCTACATTATGCCCGTTCGCGTCGACGCGCTGCACGCGCGGATGCTGCGGGCCCATACCATGGGAACTCGGCTGCCAGCTTTTCAGGCGACCATCGTGCGTCGATCCAGAGGCAATGCCTGGTTCACCTTCGCGATTTCTGCATCGATGTCCTCTTCTCTAACTGGAGTCTCCAGAATCAATGGCACGTGCGAGGGAACTAGGTGGGCCACCTCTTGGAAGGCGAGAATTGACGCGTATGAAAGGGGGGCGTGTCTGCTGGTTGTATTCACTTCGCTTACGTGAACTTGACGCAATCTCGCACCGAATTCCCGAAGAATCAGGTACGCCTCGGTCATGGTCGAATCGTATTGACGGGCATGCCCTATGTCGAAGCAGAAGGTTGCATCTGGCAATTGTTTAAATATCAAGGCCAATTCACGGGCCGACCGACCTATGGGCTTGCGCTTGTCCATATTCTCCACACAAACCGCTGATCCAAGGCGACGCCAAAGCGAGAAATCGTACAAAGCATCCGGATGAACAACTATTGGCCATTTGCGCCACGTCTCACTGCAAAGGCGCTTCCACAGAGCCGCTTCCCACTCGGGTTCGAATTGGCTGGGCGCGTGGATCGAAATGTAGTTGAAGTCCGACACGTCTAGAGTCTGCAGCGCATCGAGCAACGGCACCAGTTCATTTTGTCGAAGGGCTGAAAGCTCGACGGCGGGCAATCCCTTTCGGTGTATCATTGCCAGTCCACGCCGGAAATCAGCATAGGCCAGTGCTCCCGTAGAAAAGCCGATTTGCCGCATCAAAACACTCCGTAGTTTTTGGTCAACGCATCCAGTCCGCTTTGCTCATCAAAGAAGAGGGCCAAGAGTCCATCGCGATAAGCGTGGCGGAGCTTAGGGGTGTACTGATAAAGGGCATCAGCATCCGCCTCTTCTTCCTTCAAGTTTTCAAGCTGAGTTCGTTTCGTCTCGTCTCTGAGAACGCCCATGAACTCGTTGTACGAATTCAAAATTTTCGCGGCGGCGTCGTCAAGGTGCGGGTAGCGGACGAGTATACTTGCCAATATTTCCAAGGGCGTCATTTTGAATATTCCTTCGAGGTGCTCAATTACTTCGGGCCGACGATCTATGTCCCCGTAAATCAGATGACGGTCCGGCTCAGAGTAGTCAAGATGGCACCTAAAGCACGCCAGCAAACCTGAGACATATATCAGTTTGCGTGACATCCGCAGTTTGATGTTGCGTATGGCCCACCCCTTGCCTGAACGAGTGCGCAGTTTGTAGGCGAAATCGACCGCCATGGTCCGCCAGTACCGCGCAAAATCATTCTGAAGAAAGCGAGGCACGCGATGTCCAGAGCCCCGCCAGAATCCCCGGTCCTCAAGAAGGTACCGACTTAATACATTTCGCACCACGCGCGTGTAGGCGTCTCGCCTTCCCACAGCCTGGGACTCGAGCAGCAGTAACAAGCGACGGGTCGTATTTAGATTGGTGTCATCCTCGCCTCCAATCTGGTGGACTAGATCGTGGCTAAACACCATCGCACCAAAAGTACGCTCCTGTCCCACAGGCTTCTTCGTGAAGCCGCTTATGACGTCCCCGATCTTCTTTGTAAGGTCGTAGTGCTTAGGGTCGGCCGCACCATCGATGAGAAGCGTCCAGTCTATATCACTGCCTGAGGTAAATTCATCGCGAGCCAAGGATCCCGATACCACGATGCTTGTGTCTTCAGAGTCCAGGTCCTTCAGGGCAGCTCGAAGTTCTTCCCGCTTCGCGGCAGCGAAGTCACGGGCATGTTTAAGATGGGCCCAATCTGACTTCAGCCTTTTCTCAAGGTCATCCAAGTTCCCCCAGGGCTTCTTTGAGCTGACCGTGATAGGTTCTCTCGACGTCACAGCGCCTCTGACACTTCCAGGGCTACTCGGTACGGAAGCCTCAGCATCCTTCCCAAAAATCGTAGCAAAGTAGCACGAAGAGATATCCTTGTTGATCGCAACTGGACTGATGCCCTCTTGTTGTGTGATGCGATCATTGACGAGGCCTTTCACGACTCGAAGAGTCCAATTCCAAGAGCAAGACCGTCAGAGTCTGGCGTACGTGACGAGGATAGCATGTAACATAGCAGTCGTGAAATGTTTCTTTAGCTCGTGCATCTCCTAGCTTTTGCAGTCTGACAGCGGCTCGCTGGTTTTGAGCCACTTGCAGATCGCTCGTCCGTCTATCGCTCCAGGCATGGAGCTTCGTTTGGCCGCTAGCCCCGTGCGGTCGTCGTACGTTTAGCCATACGCAAGGAAAACCCCGCAAATACAAAGAATGGCGTTCTTGGAGTTTCTCCGCAGGAGTGGCTGCCGTTCTCAGCCCGCCGCCCAACGCCGCCGAATCCAGACGCTACACTGAAAGTACGTGGAAGAAGAGGTCTTAGGAAAGGCCTACGACGGGCGTCTGATGCGGCGCCTGCTCGCTTACATCCGGCCGTACAAATCGGAATTGGCGATCGCGCTGGTCTTGCTGGCGATCAACGCCGTTCTGCAGGCCATCGGCCCGCTGCTCACCGAATTCGCGGTGGACCGTTACCTGGTGCCATCGCCCCATCGCCATCTCACGCCGCTCGATCCGTACGTCTCCGCTAATGCCTGGACCGGCCTCGCCCAGGTCGCGCTGCTCTATCTCGCCTCCGTTGTTTTCGGCCTGCTGTGCGACTTTGGCGAGCAATACCTGATGCAGTGGATCGGGCAAAAAGCCATGTTCGATCTGCGCCGCCAGTTGATGGCGCACCTGCAGCGCTTGGACGTGGCCTTCTTCGATCACAATCCGGTGGGCCGCCTAGTGACGCGCCTCACCACCGACGTAGACGCGCTCAACGAGCTGTTTTCCTCGGGCCTGCTCATGATTTTGGGCGATGTTCTGATGCTCAGCATCGTGGTGGGCGTGATGTTCACGCTCAGTCCCGGTATGACCGGCCTGCTGCTGGCGGTCATGCCGTTCGTGGTGCTGATAACGGTTCGATTCCGGCGTTCGGTGCAGCAAAGCTACCGCCGCATCCGCGTCGCCATCGCCCGCATCAATTCCTATTTGCAGGAACATATCAACGGCATCACGGTTTTGCAGCTTTTCAATCGCGAGGATCGCAGCCGCGCGGAATTCGAGCGCATCAATCGCGACCACATGGACGCCTACAAAGACGCCATTGCCGCCTACGGCTGGTTTTACCCCTGGGTCGAATTTCTGGGCATGCTGGCGCTGGCGCTGCTGCTCGGCTATGGAGGCTTTCGCATCCGCAACGGCGCGCTGACGCTGGGCGTACTGGTGGCCTTCTTCCAATACGGCCTGCGATTCTTCCGCCCGATTCAGGACCTCAGCGACAAATACAACATCCTGCAATCCGCCATGGCGGCCTCCGAACGCGTCTTCAAGCTGCTGGACACGCCGGTGCACGATCCAATCCCCGGCTCAACCGCAGCCTTTCCCGCGCGTGCCCGCGGCCATCGAATTCGATCACGTCTGGTTCGCCTATAAAGACGAGGACTGGGTGCTGCAGCGACGTCAGTTTCCGCATCGAGCCCGGCGAGACGATTGCCGTGGTGGGCCACACCGGCGCTGGGAAAACTACGCTCACCAGCCTGCTGCTGCGCTTTTACGAGATCCAGCGCGGCAGCATCCGCATCGGCGAACGTCGACATCCGCGAGTTCGAGCTCGAGGAATTGCGCCGCAACTTCGGCGTCGTGCTGCAGGATCCGTATCTGTTCACCGGGACCGTGGCGAGCAACATCCGGCTGGGCACCTCCGGCATCTCCGAAGAACGGCTGGAGGAATCCGCCGAACAGGTGAACCTGCTGGATTTCGTCCGCACGCTTCCCGAGGGATTCGCAGCAGCCGGTGCGCGAGCGCGGCAGCGGCTTTTCTACTGGCCAGAAGCAGCTCATCAGCTTCGCCCGCGCGCTGGCGCACAACCCGCGCTATCTGATCCTGGACGAAGCTACCTCCAGCGTCGACACGGAAACCGAATTTCGCATTCGCGACGCGCTGGCCCGGCTGGTGGAAGGCCGCACCTCCATCGTGATCGCGCACCGGCTGTCCACCATCCAGCGTGCCGACCGCATTTTGGTGATGCACAAAGGCAAGACTCCGCGAGATGGGAACGCACCAGGAATTGCTGGCCTTGCGCGGCATCTATTGGAAGCTTTACCAGCTTCAGTACAAAGATCAGGAAGGCGCGTTCGCGCCCGAAGCTGTCACCGGCGACTAACCCCTGACTTAGCTTCCGTCCCCCAATCGAGTATTCCCACGCACTCAGGAAACTGGTATCATCCTTCGGGAGCCGGTCGCGGGTGTGCACCGGCAGATAAATCGGCCGGAGCGGTCAATAACAACGCCTGAGCCGCTAATCGAGGGTTTCAGACCAGAAGGGGAAATTCGATGCGCTTATTCATAGCTTGTGTAGTTTTATCGCTGGCCGCCCAGGCGTCCACAACGATCAACACCACCATAACGGTTTCGAATGCGACCGCGTCTCTCACCTCGAGCGGCGGCTTATCCGCCAACGGCCCAGTGTCGCTCACGAATATCGGAAGCGGAAACTTTAGCGCGACACTAAGCATACAAGGCGGGAGCAATTTTTCGGGGCCTTTCACCATTACTCTCACCGGGACTCCGACGGTCGGCTCAGCGGGGGATACGATTACCGGGACGGTTACGGCGTCGGTTAGTATATTCACGGGTAGTGGCAGCGGGTCAGGCTCGGGTACAGTCACCGGCGGAACCGGCGCCTTTGCCAACGCAACCGGTTCTTTCACAAACGTTAGCGGTGCCGGAACCATTTCCGAGACCGGAGCGACATTCGGTCTCAGCGGCTCAGGTTCCATCACGATCGGCGGGTCGAGCGGACCGCCCCCGCCTGTCGTTCCAACCATCACGCAAGTGTCAAACAACTATTCCTACACTCCCTCTGGTTTCCCCAACTCCGGGATCGCACAAGGCACGCTTTTCACCATCTTCGGAACCGGCCTGGCCGATCCGAACGCGCAGGCTCTTCCTCTACAAGCCCCCGCCAATGGTCTGCCCACTACTCTGAACGGCTCCAGCGTCAAAGTAACGGTGAATGGCACCACCACCACCCCGGTGTTTTATTACGCCATCGCCAGCCAGATAGCCTTGGTGCTTCCATCCAGCACGCCGGTGGGCAATGGACAAGTCACTGTCACCTATAACGGCCAGAGCGCGTCGGCCCCCATCCAGGTGGTCTCAACCGCCATGGGATTCGATTCCTACTATGGGACCGGCGCCGGTCTGGCCGTAGTCACCAACAACTCCACTGGGGAACAGTACAGCTACACCGACTCGATTCCGCCTACCACCGTCGTCGCTCTGTGGGGTTCCGGATTAGGCGCGGATCCCACCCGGGACACCACCTTCGTGACGCCTCCGTTCGCAATCAACAGTCTCGCGCATGTCTACGTAGGCGGCATCGACGCGCCTATCGCTTACCAGGGCGCGTCCGGCTACCCCGGTCTCAATCAAATCGTCGTCACCATACCGGCCAATGCGCCCACCGGATGCAACGTGTCGCTGGTGGGCGTGACCGCCGCCGGAGTGCCGACGAATTTCCTCGCGCTACCGATCGGCAGCGGCGTGTGCTCGGACCCGGAATACGGAATCACGGGTACCGACTACCAAAACCTTTCCGGAGAGACAACTGTTAAGACCGGGTTCGTGGGTCTGGGTGATTCGGTTAGGCCGGCCGACAGCGGCATCGGCACCCAGACAGATGACATTGCCATAGCGTCTTTCGATAAGCAGAGTGGCTCGTCGTACGTGGGCGGAGGCGGGGGTGGGATTGGAAGCATTTCCATTCCAGGCTGCAGCGTGACGGAGACTCCTGGCACCGGCGGCGGCACCAGCACTGAAACCGGTTTGGACGCGGGAACCATCACCGTCACAGGCCCAACTGGTAACGCCACGCTGACTGGGGTTCCACAGGAATTGGGAACTTATGTGGCACAACTCGCCTCCGGATTCATTCCCACCTCGGGCGGATCGTTCGCGTTCAGCAACGGCGCCGGAGGAGCGGATGTCGGTTCCTTCAACACCACCGTCTCTTTTCCCAACCCCATACTGAGTTGGACCAACCAAGCCACCGATGCGACCGTCACCCAAGCCTCGGGAGTACTATTCACCTGGACCGGCGGAACGCCCGGCACATTTGTCATCATGACCGGCAACTCCTCAGGCACGGTGAATGGTCAATCGTCGTCGGGGAGTTTCACTTGCATCGCTGCGCAGAGCGCACTGCAATTCCAGGTGCCCAACTACGTGACTAGCGCCCTGCCGCCCGGCACCGGCACGTTGCAGATCGCGAACTACACCAATTTCCAGAGCTTCACGGCCACGGGAATCGACCGAGGTTATTCGGTTGGCTACTCGCAGATCCAGATCAACACAACTTTTCAGTAGACCCAGCGGCGCGGGCCGGCCGAAGAGCCGGCCCGCGCGCTCATCCTCAGCCCGCTAGAATGTCCGGAACTCGAACGATAGCTTCGCGCTCACCGGCTCGTTCCGGATCACTCCCAGCACGTCGTCGAGATAAGATTCATAGGGCGCGAAGATCACATCGATGTCGGATTGCGCAGATCCACCCAGGCCAGGTTCGCACAGCAGTCGTCGTTTAGTGGCATCCGCACTCATTTCCAGCCCGCGGGCGGTCGCGCAATATTGGAACCGGCGGGGGCGGCGAAAGCCAGCGGCGGAATAACGGCGAGGATCATCGCGTTCATTCTACCGTTGAGGCCCGTGAGAAATGAAAAGACCCGAGTGCGGTGTGCGCCCGGGGCCTTTAGTTATTGAAAATCTACTTCAGTCAGTTGGACGGCGCCGCAGCCTTCTTGCGCCGAAACGCGACCAGCAAGCCCATCGCCAGGAATCCTAGACCCGCCGGAATCAAAGTCGCGGGTTCTGGAACAGTCGCTGGATTGCCGTTGACCTCAATTTCATAGAAGAGGCGGGTATCTGTACCGATCGTCCCATCAACGCTGTCGATCAAGTGAAAATCCGTGCCATCGGCGATGCCGGCACCGCCAAAGTAGTCGAACTCAATGGGCGAAGTCTCGCTAATAGTTGAAGGATTCGCGAGGGACTGCTGCGTGTTCGGGGTGCAGCTTGAAAAAAAGTTGTTCACGCCGCACTGGAACTTGAAGGTGCTGTTTCCGGTAGGATCGGAAGAATAATATCCGTACACATATACCTGCAAAGACGTGATCGTGTAGCCTAAGTCGTTCTCAATGGTCAAGCCGGCGACACCATCTGTACCCGAGCCGCCTGCCACAAACGCACTGCTCGTGTCGCTCGGTGTACCCCATTCATTCACAATACCCGCCAGGCTGAGAACCGGTGTACCGTCAATGTTGTTCTCTTCGAGCGTCACCACATCGGCGCGAGCCATGCCAATTGGAATCGCAATAAAAAGCGCTAATAACGATAAGTGTTTCATGAACTCCCTTCAAGAGTTTAACGACACCCAAATATAACATCTCGGTGGTTATTTGTTCCAGGGTTTTCGCTTAAGTGGAATAAGATTTTGTACCGGTACTCCGAACGACCTTCAATAGTCGTGAGTCGCAAAATTAGGCGATTGACAACCCTAGTACTGATACTTATGGTGCCGCGGTTCGTCTTACGGCCGCACCGACAGGCTGGCCGGGAATCTGACGTCTTACGGTGGGAGTCCATTCAATCGGCAATGCCAAGGCATCCCCCGGCGCACTCTTGTGCGGCACAGAAACGCTCTCTCGCTCTAACGCGGGCAGCGTGCTTACAGCGTGCTTACCGTGTTGAGACTAACGGAACCCTGATCACGTTCGCGGGGAGTGTGCCGGCGACAGGCGGGTCGGCAACGGCGGCTTCACTTACGCGTGGGCCCGCTACGGCAATATTGGGAACGAGAACACCGGCTCGATATCCACGGGCACATCTTTCGCCGACGCCAACGCGCTGGCGAGCTCCGGCGGCATTTTATCGTAACGGTTGAACCACGCTTCGGCCCTGGCCCGGTCGCCGGTGGCTTCGATTTCTAGCAGCTCCTTGGCCAGCCTCGCAATGGCGCCGGGGATGTTCGCATAATCCACCGCATACTTGCCGCCCGTGTGAACCACCGCCTTCTGCTCGGTCAGGTAGTTGAACTCCATCATCTCCGCGCGGCCGTGCGCCTCAGCCGTCCCGTAGCGCACAGTGCGGAAAAGTCCGGCCACGTACGACGCGTAATACTCCTCGGCGCGATTTTTCGGCAGCGCGCCATGCTCCATCAGCCATTGAAGCCCGAACATTCCGGTCACATCCGCCTTGGCTTCCTCGAGCGGCGAATACACCGGCCCGATCGCCTCCGTGATGGGAACCTGTTTCCCGTTCACGCGCGAGTAGGCGGGCCCAAGCCCGTGGCAAATCTCGTGTAAAACTGTCGAGGCCATATAACCTTCCGCCGAAGCCCGCGCCGCCTGCGCTTCCGGCATCACGTATTTCGCCAGCGGCAGGATCACGTAGTTCACGCGCGCGTCCATGAAGTTCTTGAAGAAAATCTTCTTGGTTCCTTTGACCTCGTGGATGCGCGGATCGTTCGGCAGATTATCCGCCACCGCCTGATAGCCGTGCAGCAGGTCGCCCGCGCGCAGTGGCGCATCCATAACTTCCATGGGCGTGAGTTGCCCGCGTTTGGACGGCAGATCGGCCTTCGGGAGCGGCAGCGCGTCCTGAATTTCCGGGATGTATTTCTGATACAGCGACAGCTTCGCGCTCTCCGGCTCGTTCCGGATCAGCAGCGAAACGCCCCAGGAGGTCTTCACTCCCAGCACGTCGTCGAGATAAGTTTCATAGGGCGCGAAGATCACATCGATTTTCGGATTGTGCAGATCCACCCACGCCAGATCGCTTGGGTAGTAATCGTCGCTGAGCAACGCATCGGCCCGCAGCCGGAGAAACTTCGCGAAAGCCTGATCGTCGCTGAAGCCGGCCGCCTCGCGCAGCAACTGAGCGGCGGGTTCCAGGTCCTTCTTATATTCGATGTGGTAGGGAATCGCGTCGAGCTTCTTGCCGTTCCAACGCAGCACCGTGTAGGGACTGTAGATCGCATCCTTCTCGGCCGGGTGCGCCTTCACGTAGGTCTCGATCTGCGCCCGCGTCAGGCCTTGCGGATACAGATTGCGGCCGGGCGGAATCGGCTTGGTGCCGATGAACGGCTTATTTTCGTCGATCAGGTCAAAGCGTCCGCCGTTGATCGCCAGCAGCCGCTTCAGTTGAGGATCTTTGGTGGAACGATACAACGCCAGGCCTTCCGGATCGCTCTGCTGCCAATAGATGGATTCAATAAAGCGCGACGCCGCGGCCAGTTTGTCCACCACCTGGCGCTGGCGCGCATCGAGCCCGGAGGAATCGTACGGCATTTGCACTTGCTTCCAGCGCGCGAGCCGTTGGGCGATGTCGGAACCGGTGGGCGCGGCGAAAGCCAGCAGCAGTATAGCGGCGAGTAGCATCGCCTCCATTTTACCGGGCGGCTAAATCGTTGCGCAGGCTATTGGCCACGCCAGTGCAGCCCACGTTCCCCGGCCGTCTCTATTGCTCACGCTTGAGTTCGACGTCCCTGCCGCCCAAGTGTAAGGTGAGGGCCAGGGCGGGACCATTACTACCGAACTCGAATGTATACTCGTCGCTTGAAGTTGATGAGTAGAAATCCTTGGGACTCTCCGACAGCAGCTCTTGCTTAGGCTCGTCGTTTTCCTGAATGTACAGGTGACCATGCTCCGCGGTAACCGAAAGGATCACGTCCTTTCCTAATGTGTAGCGGCCAAGCAGCCTAGTCAACTGTTCCGGCGCTAGGTCTATCGTTTTGTGCTCTTTCAGCTTGGGAAGCGGCGGAAGAAGGTTGTAGGGCGTATAGCTTTCCCAATCGAACGGAAATGAGGTTGGGCCCAAGACCGAATCGATGAAGGGCTTAAATATCCCCTCGCCATTTGAGCTGTTTGTCAGGATCAAGATGCCGCTGCCGTTGTTGAAGCAGAGCGCCAAATGCCTCCAACCCTCATCATGTCCTTCCTTGAAGAATGCCTCACCGTATGGAGACGAGTAGAGTCCCCAGCCCAGTCCGTAGCGGAGACGGATCGCATCATTGACGGTGGTGGTCGCCGTTGCTAGCGATGGAAACTGATGCGCTGAGCGTATGCGGATCTGGGGACTGAGCATCTCGCCGGTAGTTCGGGTGTTTAGAATCTGTTTGCGCATGATGGCGCTCAGGAAAGTGGCGTAATCCTGAAGTGTAGTCTGCATGGACCCGGCGGCATCGGGCCTGGAACGTTTTTCGGGACCGAGCGACCGCCCATACTCGTCATAGCCGTTGGCGAAATCGTCTTCAAATCGCGGTTCCCAAACCATGCTTGTACGGGTCATGTGCAAGGGTTGAAAAAGTCTTTCGTCCATCAGCGCAGCAGCGGATTGGCCGGTAACAGTCTCCACAATGAGCTGAGCGAGATCGATTCCCTCACCGGAGTACGCGTAACGCGTTCCGGGCTCGAAATGAATTTTGAGCTTCCGATCTTCCTCGAATGCACGCCAATTGGGTAAGCCGCTCCTGTGGCTCAGAAGGATGCGGAGGGTGAGTTCTTTATAGCGGTCGTCTCCCTTAAGGTCCGCATATCTCGGAAATTCGGGAAGCGGCTTGGGGAGATATTGGTAGATCGGCTTATCGAGGTCAATTGCGTCGTTTTGCACCAGGCGCATGACCACGCTCGCAAATGCTGACTTGCTCAAAGATGCCGCGGTCATGACCGAACGCGTCGTCAGCGGCAACCGCCTTTCGCTATCGCGATAACCGTAACTTTTGAGGTACCCGATCCTACCGTGGTGAAAGACGGCGATGCCTACGCCGGTCACGTGGGCCGCTTCCATTAACCGCGTTACGGTGGCGTCTATTTGGGAACCTGCTACGTCGCGGCCGTCCGGTCGCTTAAAAGAGGGTTCATTCCCAAGAACGACGACTGAACAAACGAGCCCAATAGGCACGACCAAGGAGTGCCGGCGTATCATTCGTCCCCTCCTTGATTGATAGCTTTTCCCTAAACACGCCTTATTAATCGGCCACTTCTAGCCTTCGCCGGATAGTCGACGATGCGCGAACGCGACTGCCTTCGCGTGCGAGTTCGGCCGCGTAGGCGAGGGCGGCCAGGATGTCCGGCTCCTGAATACCGGGGTAGCTTCTCATGAGTTCGGCGTAGGGTACGCCTGCGGCAATGTTGTCGAGAATCACGGAAACCATAACGCGCGTGCCGCGGATACACGTTCTTCCGTGACAGACTGCGGGATTAATCGTGACGCGCTCCTGCCAGTCCGCCATGCCTTCAGTTTAGCTCCTGGTAAGCGGTGCTCCCATTTGACAACTCATTTCGCTCGCCAAGCTATACTCAAGCGATGCACAGGATGCTCGTAGCGTTCTTCTTAGTCGCGCTCTCATACGCACAGACTCCCGGATCGGCACACAGCGCAGTCCTCGGGTCCGTCCATCAGTTTGTCGACGCCTTCAACAAGGGCGACACCAAGACGCTCGTGGCGGCTTGCGCCGATCAAACCTCCATCCTGGATGAATTTCCTCCGCACGAATGGCACGGCGCCGGAGCCTGCGCGAAATGGATCAGCGATTTCGACGTCGATGCCAAGAAGAATGGCATCACCGACGCCGCAGTTACGCTCCACAACCCGTCGCACGTCGACATCACCGGGGACCGCGCCTATGTGGTCATTCCCGTGAACTACAATTTCAAGCAAAAAGGGAAGCCGGTCAGCGAAGTCGGCTCCATCCTCACGCTCACGCTGCAAAAGAGCCAGTCCGGTTGGCGGCTCACCGGATGGGCGTGGGCAAAGCACTAGGCGTGGCAGCCGGGTGGTCGATCCTCCGGGACGTTCTGCCGGGTGATTCGGTCTAGCTCATCTCCAGTGGGGTGCGCCACCCAGCCGGCCCGAGCGCTCCGCTCGGTTCGGTATTTGGACTTCCGATCGACCAAGTCGCCGGGAGACTATCAAGGATGAATCTCTGCTCTGCGCTCGACCGGGACGTGGACGCCTCGCAGACTTTACGAACTAGGAAGGCCCGCAGCGCCATAGAACGTCGCGGGTCTCAACCGGCTTCGCTGGAACTGTCAAGCGGCCGAAGTGAATCGTAGTTGGCGGGCAGACTCTATGGCCGGGTGGCTGGGATCGTCTGCTCTTGCTGCCCGGCATCCGGCGGACGCAAGGCCACAATCGCGTTCGGGAACAATCCGCCCAAAACGACGAACAACACACCGGCGGTTAGGATCCAGCGTTCGCGCGGCAAGGCATCCGCCATCACCGTGAAACCGGTTCGGCGCTTGCCCAGGAACAGCCGCGTGAACAGGCGGAAAATGCTAACGGCGTTCATCGCGATGGCGATAGGCAGCAGCAGGCCAGTGAGCGGGTGAGACGCCAGTGTTCCGTGAATCAGAAGGTCCTGTGAACAGAAGCTCAGGGTGCCGGGCAAGCCGACTAAGGCCAGTCCGAATATGACGAAGAACACCGCCAGCCGCGGCGCGTGCTCGGCCAAACCAAGATGCCGGCTGGCCGTCAGGTTCTCGCCGAAGCGGACTTCCAAAAGCCGTAAGATCCCGAAGAGACCCATGGTGGAGACCGTCACGACGAACCAGTGCACGAACGCGCCGGTCATTCCTTCCGGAGTGCGGCTCTCCAGTCCAGCCAGAATACATGCCGATTGGCTGAGCGCCAGAAAAGCCAGCAGCCGCCGCGGCGAATTCTCCGTCAACGCGCGAATGGCGACGTAAAGCGCGGTGGCTAGGGCGAGGTAGGAAAGCAGCGGAAACATATGGCGGGTGGCATCCGGAAACAGCGGCACAATCAACTTCGCCACCAGGAATGCCCCGAAATGGCCGTTGAGCAAAAGGGCGGTGGGAACGGCGGGACCACCGGCGGCGGCATCGGCTACCCAGGCGTGCGCAGGGCAGATTCCTTTGCGGAAGATCACGGCCGCGACCAGGAGCCCAAACACGAGCATCCCTCCCGGACTCTGGCCCTTGAGCTTAGCGATGGACATGCTGTGGCCATTCGCCGCGATGAGTCCGATAGCTAGCGCGAGCGCGGTGCTCGCCAGCAGGAGCGCCAGGCGTGGACGCCAGGTGCGGGCGCCGAACCAACGCGCCACGAAGAATGGGACCGTGGTCAAGATCCAGGCTGCGAGCAGGATTAACAGATTCTCCGTCGCGTAAGCCAGCAGCGTGGACCCGAGGACGAAGAGCATTCCTGCCACCGTGCCCGCACTGCAATCGCGCCGCGGGAGCACCAGCATAGCCACTACGGCGAGGCACGAGAACAGCACCATCAATGCTGCGCCCAATGAATCCGGGCCTGGTGCGGCATACGCGAAATGCAACAAAAGGGCGCTGGCCGACAGGGACACCGCCGCCGCAACGCAGCCAATGACACGCGCTTGCCGGCGAGTTGCTACTGCCAGGATTGCAGCCAACCAGGGAACGGCGATCGCGATGACGCTGAGGACGGGGATCGGGTTCAGCATCAGTCGCCCCCCTGGCCGGCGGGACTGTGGAGGGAAAGCGCCACCTTTTCGCGCCGGCTCACCGGCTGATCCAGTCCCAAGCCATCCAGCTTTGTAAACAGGTTGGACAAAAGAATCAGGGGATGGATCACCAACCGATCCAGAATGGTGTCGAGATGGCCGCGGTCGAGCGCCCAGCGGTAGAGCCACAATTGAACGGGCTCGGGAACCAGATCGTCCAGATGGCGGCCGGCCGGTGCGACCGCGCCTCCGATCGCGGAATGCATCTGGTGATAGTCGTGCAGCATGGACGGCGCTCGCAGGAACTGCAGCGTGCGCACCGTGGCGTGTCCCAGGATGTGAGCGACGGCGATCCATTTCCAGCCGAGTCCGATCTCGACGAACACTACGCCTACCTGCGTCAGCGATGCGTAAGCGAGCGAAGTTTTTGCGTCGGCGCTGGCGCGTCCGACGATGGTGCCGTGGATGGCGGTGAGCACGCCGATGATAATCACCAATGCGGAAGCCAGCCGGGACTGGGCCAGCATGGGCTGAGCGCGGAGCAGCAGATAGGCGCCGGCGTGAATCGAGATCGCGCCGTAAAAGATCGCGCTCGATGGCGTGGGGCCTTCCATGGCGCGCGGCAGCCATCCTGAGAATGGAACTTGCGCCGCTTTTCCAGCGGCGGCCAGTAACAGAAGCAGGCCGACCATGGCTTGCTGGGTGCTTGTCAGCGCGGGAAGGCCGCCGGCAAACGAAGCTGTGCCGGCCCAGTGATGCATGGCGAAGACGCCCACCAGCAATCCGATGTCGCAGGCGCGATACACCGCGAAAACGCGAAGACCGTTTTCCACCGGGGCGGGCCGCTGCTGGAAGAAAGCGATCAGCAAGACCGAAGTGATACCCACCAGCTCCCATCCCGCCACCAGCAGGTCGAACGAACCGGCCGCGAATGCGAGCAACGATCCGAACGCGAAAAGGTGCAGCAGCAGAAAGAACCGGAGAAAACCGCGCTCGCGATGCAGGTAGGTGGCCGAGAACTGCCCGATCAGTCCGGACAGCACGACCGTCATGCCGAGAAACGGCAGCGAGAGGCGGTCTGCCATGAGCACCAGCGGGAAGTGGTAATCATGCACGGCAAACCAATTGCCGAATGTCACCACCACGGCACGGGGCTCCCGTGGAGCCAAGCTTCCAAATGATCAGGGCCAGCGCGAAAACGCAGGCGGAAAACGTCTGACGCCGGTGATCCTGGAGAGCACGCGTTCGGTGGGAACCCAGCCCAGCAGCCACAGCAACGCCAGGACACGCGAAAACCACACCGGGCGCCAACACCACGAACACCAGCATGGCTTGCGAAAGGTCCACTTGATCGGCCTCCTGCCGTGGTTTGAATCCAGGCCATGGGGAGATGCTGGATTTTGCCGCTGTACCATTCGGCGGAAGAAAGAGCGACCGGCAGGCGCTCCATGGGTCCGTCGAACTCTTCAAAGCCGATCGTCCCTGCGGACGTGCACGCGGCCTGACGCGGGGTCGATGGTGGCGATGCGAATCCAGCGATTCTCTACCAACTGTTTCAAGCGAGCGGCTCGCGTTCACTACCTTGATCAGACGTTCGGGCGTCGTCTCGATCACGAAGAGCATGCGAACCGGCTCGTGGATCTCGACCATTTGCCAGGGCAATCCGGTTCGCAAGTCGCTGGCGTGGCCATCCATCACGCCCACCAGGCCCGTGACGTTGTGAGGGAGTTTGGTGCCGCAGCCGTAGCGGTCGTTGTCGACGAAAGAGAAGTAGTATTCGAGACTGATGCCCGCGCAGACGGGAACCACGGCGGCCAGCAACGCCGCGAGACTTCTGGTCGTCGGGGTCCTGGGTGGCGTCATAAGAAACCAGAAACGCCCGCCGGTCGAGGAACAGTCCGCGCGTCAGGCTGCGCCGTCCGACGATGCAGACGGCATTGGTGCAATGCCCGTATTCAGGCCGCGGTTGCGCCAGGTGTTCGCTGCGTTCTTCCACATGGCGGAGCGCCTGCGTCCGGGGAAGCGTCAACGGGGCACGATTCGAATCGCCGGGCGCGCTCCTGGGCATTCCGCGCCCTGGCTTTTTCGAGCGACTCGCGAATGCGATCCAGATCGGCCTGGTGCGTGGCGGGAAGCGCATCGAGGTCGTAGAGCTCCACGTCGTCGCTGCAGGTGTCGTGATATCCGCCGACGAACCAGGTATCGGCCGGAATGTCGATGCCGCGCTCCGCGCAAGCGCTCGCGCACTTCGGGCCGGTTGGCCATGGCCGCGAAGAGCCGCGCGTTGGGGCCGCCGCGCCGTCCCCCGCACGCTCCGCAATCGTGGGCCGATTCGTGCGGGTTGTTCAGAGCTGGTCGATCCGTGGCCCAGGATCACTACCAGGCGGGCGAATCCGCGTGTCAGGCCAGCCGGGCCCAAAACGCTGGCCACTCTTTCTGTTTTTTCCGCGGCTGCGAATCCCATCAGCAGACCGGTCACGGCGCTCTTGCGATTGCGCGGTGTTCCGCATCAGCGTCAGTTCCGTGCGGGGCTCGGGAAGGAACGCCTTGTTCAGCCACTCGCGCAGCTTGGGCGTAGCGTCTGGGCGCCAGCAGATGGCCAATCAGGGGGACCGCCGAGAGCAGACCGAGCGCGCTGGTGGAGAGCCAGCCGCGCACCAGCGTCCTGGATGACACGAACGAATTCCGCGTGAGCAGTCCCAGAACCCGCCTGCGCCAGCGGCGCGTCTCCAGCATTGCGCTGTCTTCTGCCTTGGGCTGCTCCAGGACGGCGTGGTGGGGCTTCACCACCACCGGGCAAAACGCGGCGCTATGCGGGTCGTCGATTCCCTTGTAGTCCACGGCCACGCCGAAGTACCCAGCCGCGCTGAAAGTCTCCACTTCCGGGTCCACTTCTTCGAGCGCGCGCCGCATGGACTCCTCGCGCTCGTCGATGCAGAAGAACACCTGCGCAGCCGGTCTGGCTTGCATGTCGGACAAGCCCCGGTATCCGCGATGGCTGGCCAGGCCGCGCAGAATCTCGCGTTCGTGCCAGCGTTCGTAGGCGAGCTGGAAGATGCGGCGGCGCTCCAGTCCGTTGCACGCTTTCACTTCACTGACGAACGCGTCCCACTCCGCTCCGGAGAGCCTGGTTACTTCGTCGGCGGAAAGCGACACCACGCGTGCCGCGTCGTAGATACGGGCCGCGCGGCTCAGGCGCCGTTTCTCCTGAGTCTTGAGCGGGCTCTCCTCGGGGACCGCTTCCGCAGCGCTCATGCGCGAGGCTACGCGTGACATGGTCAGCCGCACTGCCAGGAAGTCCATCAGTGACGCTGGCACGGGTTCATGAGGAGCGAAGAGGCTGGGATCTTCCTCCAGCCGGCGCATCAGGCCGGCCCAGCCGGGCAATGCCAGCAGTTCAGCCTGGAGGACGTTTTCCCAATCAGCCTCATGGAAATGCTGCGAGTCGAGGTAATCCAAGACGGCGTCCGTCGCCGAGAAGCCGAGGTACTGCTGGAGCTCGAACTCTTCGTCCAATCCCGTCAGATACCGGGGGAAGATGCCGAAGGGCTGCGCGAGCAAGGTCCGGACGCTCGCATAGAAGCCCTGGTCACGCCGCGGCATGGGCCAATAGGTCATGCCCTGATCCAGAAACACCGAGCACAAGCGGATCAGCCATGGGTGGATGATCTCGTCCACTGGACCCGGTGTGTGGGGCTCCGCTTCATGGGCCACGCTACGCGCCAAGCAAGCGTCGAACAAGGCCCGCAGTGCTGGCTGGCGGAAGTCTTTGGACAAGTCGCCCTGTTCAGCCCTCCACATGATGGTGGCGGCATCAAACTCCCGCACGCCTGGCGTCAGCATGGCTCGACGAAGCGAGTAGCGGCTCAAGCGCGGAAAGACCATCGCGTCCGGCTCGCACGCGAGCACCGCATCGATATCTTCCAGATGAATCCGGCCGCGCGTCAGTTCGCCCCGGTACTCAGCCTCGCTCATGTAGGGTTCGGCGCCGAACAACTGCCACGCCTGGATCACGGCCTCCTCGAAGGGCAAATGCTCAAAGGCGTGCAGGGTGTTGTGGTGAACGAAAATGCCGATCGGGCCTTGCAAAGGAAGCACATGCGCCGCATGGTCAATCGCGTGGCGCAGCCGGTCTTCTCGCGTTTGCGGCGAGTGCTCGCCTTGGATCAAAGCGCTACCGCCGGACGCCGCCGGGTGCATCCGCATTTGTGTCCCAACACAGCGTACTGCTGAGACGTTTTTGGCAGTAAAAACAAACCTTTACATCCATTGTAATTGAGTGGCGCCGGCAAAGTGCGAGAATCATCGATGGGACGGGGGTGCCGGGCGTGGTTTCGGCAATTTGCCGCCATTCTCTCTTGTTGGACGTTTCATCTGCCGATGAATGGGTAAGGGTGCGGCCTTAGGAAGGGTTAATGAGAATTTAATGACGTGTATCCCACTGGTTCTGAAGTTAGCTAGTACGGTCATACGTCCAAATGGATAGGTCCATCCCTGTAAGGTGTTATAGTTGAAAGTCACAGCCCGGTAACATGCCCTTTCAGATTCAACCGGTTAAAGAGTTCCTAGTACGGCCTGCGCTGCCACCAGGGATCGCCCGGATGAGCGATCTGGCTTACAATCTCATGTGGAGCTGGGACCACACCATCCGGTCGCTGTTCCGACGGCTCGATCCCGCCCTGTGGAAAAACTGCGGGCACAATCCAGTGCTCATGCTGGGGCGTGTCCCGCAAGAGACTCTGGAACGCGCCGCCTCGGATCCTCGCTTCCTGGCAGCCTACCGCCGCGCCTGCGACCGCTACATCACTTATCTGGAGAAGTGGGAGTCGCCTCAAGATCGTCTGGTCGCGTATTTTTCGATGGAGTACGGGCTGGTGGAGTGCATGCCCATCTATTCGGGCGGCCTGGGCGTGCTGTCGGGCGATCATTTGAAAGCTTCCAGCGACGGAGAGATTCCGTTGGTCGGCGTCGGCTTGCTGTACCAAAAGGGATTCTTGCAGCAATCGCTGAACCCGGACGGATGGCAGCAGGAACGCAACCCGGTGAACGACTTTTACACGCTGCCGGTGCGGCCGGAGCGCGACAAGCAGGGCTCGGAGGTCATGGTCTCCGTGGATCTGCCGACCGGACGAGTATTCATCAAGGTCTGGCGTATCGACGTGGGACGCGTGAGGCTGTATCTGCTCGACACCAACATCCCTGAAAATGATCGCGCGGAGCATCGCGAGATCACCGATCAGCTCTATGGCGGCGATACGGCGGTCCGGATCCGGCAGGAGATCGTGCTGGGAATCGGCGGCCTGCGCGCGCTCGATGCGCTCGGCTTGAAGCCCACCGTGTGGCACATGAACGAAGGCCATTCGGCGTTCCTGGCGGTGGAGCGCATGCGGCTGCTGATCGAAAAAGAGAAGCTGAGTTTCGAGGAAGCCTTCGAGGCCTGCCGGTCCAACAACGTGTTCACCACGCACACGTCGGTTCCGGCCGGAATCGATTTGTTCGATCCGGGACTGCTGTACGAGTATTTCGGCGAGTATTGCCGCACGGCCGGCATTCCGTTTGAGAAATTCCTCAGCCTGGGCCGGTTCCATGCGGACAATCATCAGGAGCCGTTCTCGATGGCGATCACGGCCATCAAGACGTCCGCCTATCGCAACGCGGTGAGCAGCATTCACCGGCAGGTGTCGCAGGAAATGTGGCAGGAGCTGTGGCCGCGGCTGCCGGTTTGGGAAGTTCCGGTCACCTCCATTACCAACGGCGTACATCTTCCCACTTGGCTGAATGGCGACCTGGCGCAGCTCTACGATCAATACCTCCAGCCGGATTGGCGCGAGCGCTATCTCGATCCAAAGATCTGGGATTTGGTGGAAGACATTCCCAATCAGGAGTTGTGGGAAGCGCACCGGCGGCGGAAGCGCTACCTGGTAACGTTTGTGCGCGAGCGCGTGCTGGCGTCGGCCATTGCGCGTAAGGCGTCGGCGGCCGAACAGCGGCGGCTGGCGGACGTGTTGGAGCCGGACACCTTCACCATCGGATTCGCGCGGCGGTTTGCAACTTATAAGCGAGCCACGCTGCTCTTTCGCGACGTCGAGCGGCTGAAGCGCCTGCTCTCGAATAAGGACTGTCCGGTCCAGATCGTGATCGCCGGCAAGGCGCATCCGCGCGACCTGCCCGGCAAGACCCTGATTCGCGAAATTGTGCAACTCTCGCGCGCGCCGGAAATCGCCAATCATATTGTGTTCGTTGAGGACTACAGCATGGGCGTGGCGCGCGAGCTGGTGCAGGGCGTCGACCTGTGGTTGAACAACCCGCGCCGGGGAGAAGAAGCCTGCGGCACCAGCGGGATGAAGGCCGGCATCAATGGCATCCTCAACCTGAGCGTCTTGGACGGCTGGTTTGACGAAGCTTACGAGGTTTCCGGCGGCTGGGCCATCGGCGACCGCGAGCCTTATTCCGACGATCAGGACGAGATGCATGCCCGCGCCATCTACTCCATGTTGGAAAACGAAATTGTGCCGATGTATTACCAGGACCGGGATGAGGGCGTTCCCGTGGACTGGATGCGGCGCGTGAAGCAGTCGCTGATGCACCTCAGTCCCCAGTTCAATTGCCAGCGAATGATCGGCGAATACATGGCCCAGCTCTATGAGCCGGCCCATCAGGCCTTCCTGGAGGTGTCCAGGGATGGGTTCGAACCGGCGCAAGAGCGCGCGCGCTGGAACGAAGTCATCGATCGGGTGTGGAACAATGTCGGATTTCTGGATATCGGCCCGGGTCCGGACGTGTCCGTTCTAACTGGCCGTCCGGTACCGATGCGGGCGCGCGTCAATTTGGCGGGTTTGACGCCGAAAGACGTTCGCGTCGAGGCTGTGATCGGCCGAGTGGGCGTGAATGGCAACCTGGAAGAGACCCAGGTAATGAGTCTGCCGGCAGTGCAACAAGAAGGCGAATCTTACGTGTTCGAAAAGGAGTTCGTTCCCCATCAGACCGGACGCCTGGGTTATTCGCTGCGAATCAGCCCCAATCATTACGACGATCCGTTGACACGGCCTTGTAACTCTCTTTTAAAGTGGACTGTGGGCGCTCAGAAGTAAGTTTGAGAAAAATGTCCTGGCGATAGTACCAAAATAGTGGTAGCGTCTGGCGCGGTTTCGTGGTACATAGTAGGTAGGCAGAAGCGGAACACGTCTCCAGCCTAGCCGGTTCCGCCGCCATCCTCTCTATTGATCCTACACCTTGGACGGCCACAAGACTTGCATCAGGACCACATTTTGGCAGGCGGGCTTCGGTAAAGCCTAAGTTCCAAGGGAAACGATTTAACGCATGGACGACGATCGAAAATACAGACAGCGCGGGTATATGGATTCCGACCACGATCGGGATGGCCGGGATCGGCGGCCCGCGGAGCGGCCCAAGCCTTCCGGTCCACGGCCGTCCATCGATGTAACGGGTCCGCGCCTGCCCCGTCTGTTGCAAAACGTAGTGGCAGCCCGTTGTTTCAGCTGCTCTACCACCCTGCCGCAGGATGTGGATTGGAAGGGGAAGTGTCCCAAGTGTGGCGCCGATCTGCACTGCTGCAAGCAATGCGCTCATTTCGAGCCGTCCACCCGATTTCAATGCCTCAAGCCGATTCCGCAGCGGATTGCGGTGAAGGACCAGGCCAACCAGTGCGAGCTGTTCAGTCCGCGCGTGACCGTGGCTCGCGATGCGGCCCCCGTCAATAACAACCACTCGGTTGCGCCGGTGCAGCCGCCGCGTTCTCCCAACGACGCGCGCGCGGCCTTCGATAGCCTTTTCAAAAAACCCGAATAGCAAAATCCCGGGATAGTAAACTCACTCCCCCAAAATTTCTGATTTACAAAAAGAAATCGAGAGCGCTCGCCAGATAGGCTTTCAGATCCGCGCGCTTGACCACCGCATCCAGGAAACCGTGTTGTAACAGAAATTCGCTGGTCTGGAAGCCGTCCGGGAGCTTTTGCCGGATGGTCTGTTCGATGACGCGAGGTCCCGCGAAACCGATCTGGGCGCCCGGCTCGGCGATGTTCAGATCCCCGAGCATGGCGAAGCTGGCGGTTACGCCTCCCGTAGTTGGGTCGGTCAATATGCTGATGTAAGGCACGCCCGCATCGTCCAGACGCATGAGTGCGGCCGAAATCTTGGCGAGCTGCATCAAGCTGACCGCGCCTTCCTGCATGCGTGCGCCACCGGAGGCCGAGATCACGATCAGCGGGATTCGGCGCTCGATGGATCGCTCGATGGCCCGCGTGATTACCTCACCCACCACCGCGCCCATGCTGCCGCCGATGAAGCGCAGCTCCATGGCGCAAATGTGGACCCGTCTCCCGTTCAAGTTGCCGCCGCCCGAAATGATGGCATCGCGCAGCTCCGTGGTTTGACGCCCAGCTGCCAGGCGCTCGCGGTACGGCTTTGAATCGGCGAAACTAAGTGGATCGGTGGACGACAAGGACTGGTCGAATTCCTCGAACTCGCCTTGGTCGAACAGCATAGCCAGCCGTGCGCGCGCGCCGATTCGCGCATGATGCCCGCATTTCGGGCAAACCTCGAAGTTGTCCTCCAGCGCTTTGCGCCAGATGATCTGGCCGCAATGCGAGCACTTCAGCCACAAACCCTCGGTGCGGACGCGCCGCTCGCCCTCCTCGGGCTTGAGAGCCGGTTTGTCTCGGGTGAACCATGCCATTCTCCTTTTCAGTGTTACATAATTGTTGAAGGTATCAGTACCCGAGTCCGGCCGGATTCGGGAAGCCGCCGTGAACGTTCGAACTGGTACCAAGACGGCCAGTATCAGTACCATAGACCGTTGGGCGCTCGGTGACCGGATGTTAGTGTAATTGAGGGACATCGATAACAACTATGAACGTATCCATTATTGGTACCGGCTATGTGGGTTTGACGACTGGAGCGTGCCTGGCCTACCTCGGCCATAAGGTCACATGCATTGATTCGGACGAAAAGAAGATCGCCTTGCTGCGCGCCGGCAAGACGCCGATTTATGAGCCATTCTTGACGGAATTACTGGCGGATGCGAGGCCAAATTTGCAGTTTTGCACGCAATACGCCGGCGCCGTCCAGGATGCCGACGTGATCTTCATCGCCGTGGGAACGCCGCCGACGGCGGACGGCAGTCCGGATTTGAAGTATCTGAAACAGGCCGCCAACGGCATTGGCGAGCACTACGCGGGCGACTTCACGGTGGTGGTGAACAAATCCACCGTGCCGATCGGAAGCGGCAATTGGGTGGACGCCTTGGTGCGCGAATCGTATGAACGGCACCACGGGCGCAAAGCCAATGGGCACTTCTCGGTTGCGTCCAATCCGGAATTTCTACGCGAAGGTACGGCGCTATCGGACACGCTGTATCCGGATCGCGTGGTAGTCGGTTCGGACAACGAGCGCTCGCTCGAGGTTCTTTACAGCTTGTATCGTCCGATCTTGGACCAGAGCTTTGCGCCGCCGTCCTATCTGCCGCGACCCGAGGGTGTGGGCGCTGCTCCCCTGATTTCCACCGATTTGGCCTCGGCCGAACTGATCAAATATGCGGCCAACGCTTTTCTGGCTTTGAAGATCAGCTACATCAATGAAATTGGGCAGCTGGCCGAGAAAGTGGGTGCCGATATCAGGCATGTCGCCAAGGGCATCGGGCTGGACGCAAGAATCGGAACACGCTTCCTGCAAGCCGGCCTCGGCTGGGGCGGATCGTGCTTCGGCAAAGACACTGCCGCGCTGGTCTCCACCGCGACTGAATACAACCTCAGCATGCCGATCGTGGCCGCGGCGCGGGAAATCAACCGCCGCCAGCGCGACCGCGTGGTGGAAAAACTGCTGGGCGAGCTGAAGATTCTAAAGGGCCGTACGATTGGTTTGCTGGGTCTGGCTTTCAAGCCCAACACCGACGATCTGCGCGAAGCGCCCGCCATTGACATCGCGCGCAAACTGATTGAGCGCGGCTGCAAAGTGCGCGTGCACGACCCGGTTGCCATGGAGCGTTTCGAGCAGGAACACGGAAACATGGGTACGATTCTATGCTCGACGCCCGAAGATGTGGCCGAGGAAGCCGACGCGCTGGTCCTGGTTACCGAGTGGCAGGAATACCGCGAACTGGACTGGGAAGCGCTAGCAGGCCGCATGAAATCGCGCATCGTTCTGGACGGACGCAACGCTCTCGATCGCGCCCGGCTGGAGCGACAAGGCTTCCGCTACGTCACGCTCGCCGGATAAGCGCTGGCCAAGAGCGCTCGCTTCGATTACCGCTGACCGGATGAAGTTAGCTTCATCCGGTTCGCTTCGCATTTAGTGAAACCGCGGCATTGCGATTGCATCCAAAGACAACAGAAGGTGGGTAAGCTCCAAATGCTGTTGGGTGCAATTATCAGTGGATTGTTAATCTTCGGCCTCTTTTTGTCGATGTTGTCCTCTTCGCCAAAAGCGAAATCAGAGGAGCATTTCGACAGTCAGGTGTGACAAATATACACGCCGGAACAAAAATGTTGTATGACTCGGCATCGCGGCGCTTGCGCGGGGGCGCTACAATGACCTGTCATGCTGCAGGTCCTCCTCGTTAGTTTCCTTCTCCAGACTCAGCCCTTTGACATAGTCATTCATAACGCTCGGATCATTGATGGATCGGGCAATCCCTGGTACCACGGCGATCTTGGTCTACGGGGCGACAGCATTGCGTCCATCGGCCGTCTGGATGGCGTCCCCGCCAAGTTGAACCTGGACGCTCAGGGCCTGACCGTAGCGCCCGGTTTTATCGACATCCATACGCATTCCCGGCGTGGCATTTTCCTCGATCCGGCCGCGCAGAATTACATCCGGCAGGGCGTGACCACCGTCATGGAGGGCAACGACGGCAGCTCGCCGATCCCGCTCGGGCCTTTTCTTCAAAAAGTCGCTGAAGTGCATCCGGCGGTGAACTTTGGAACCTTCGTGGGGCAGGGAAGCATCCGCGAGGCGGTGATGGGGCTGGCGAACCGCAAAGCCACGCCGGAAGAGATCGCCAAGATGAAGGCGATCGCCCGCCAAGCCATGCAGGACGGCGCGTTCGGACTTTCTACCGGGCTGTTCTATGTTCCCGGCAATTTCACACCGACCGAGGAAGTGATCGAGATCGCAAAAGTGGTGGCCGGCTTCGGCGGCATGCATATCTCGCACATGCGCGACGAAGCGGCGGGCGTCCTCGATAGCGTGCGGGAGACGATTCGCATCGGCGAAGAAGGCGGGCTGCCGACGCAAGTGACGCATCACAAGATCATCGGCGCGGCCAACTGGGGCAAGAGCGTCGAGACGCTTCGTTTGGTGGAAGAGGCGCGCGCCCGCGGCGTGGATGTGACCATCGACGAATATCCGTATACGGCGTCCAGCACCGGCACTAGCGCATTGTTTCCGCAATGGTCGCTCGCGGGCGGGCAGAAGGCGCTGCTGGAGCGTCTCGCGGCGCCCGATCAGCGCGGGCGCATCAAGGCCGAGATTGTCCAGCGCATCAAAGTGGACCGTGGCGGCGGCGATCCCAAAAACGTCGTCATGGCAAGTTGTTCTTTCGATCCGTCGCTCGACGGCAAGAGCCTGTCCGACATCACGGCCGCACGGGGGCGCACGGTGAACTTCGACACGGCCGCCGACACCGCCATCGAAATCCAGCAAAAGGGTGGATGCCAAGCCATTTACCACGCCATCAGCGAAGACGACATCGAGCGGATTCTCAAATCGCCGTATACGATGATCGGCTCGGATGGCGAAATTCCGGAATTCGGCAAAGGCATGCCGCATCCGCGCAGCTACGGCACCAACGCGCGCGTGCTGGCGCGCTACGTTCGCGAAAAGCATGTCATAACGCTCGAAGACGCCATCCGCAAAATGTCCGGGTATCCGGCTGAACGGCTGCGGCTGCTCGATCGCGGGCTGCTGCGTCCTGGCATGAAGGCCGACGTGGTGATTTTCGATCCGGCCAAGATTCAAGATAAGGCCGACTATGCCCACCCCCACCAATATGCCGAGGGCGTTCGCGACGTCATCGTCAATGGACAGCTCGTAATTGCCGATGGCCGCCTGACCACCGCGCGCCCGGGCCGGGTGCTGCGGCTTAACGGATCGGCACCAAAGTAAAGGTCAGCAAAAAAACCAGCAGCGCCGCCAGGCCGAGCAAGACACGGTTTTGATCGAGCGGCGTATCGTCGAAGATCGTCGGATGCCGCAGCGCGAAAAAGAACAGGAGTCCAGCCCAGACCAGCCAGGTGTGGGAGTAGAAGATGCCCAGCGGTATCAAGGCCACTACGAAGATACGCGAAAGCAGCTTGTGCCATCGCCCGGCGAACGAATAGAGAATGTGCCCGCCGTCCAGTTGCCCGATGGGAATCAAATTAAGGGCGGTAGCCAGGATTCCCACCCAAGCGCCGCGCGCCACCGGATTAAGTAGAATGTCGGAAGACCGAACGCCCGGAAAGAAGGCCCACTCGATCGCACGCAGGATGGCCGGCGTTCCGAAGATCAGATCGCCGCGCTCGGCGATGCCCGGAATCACTTTCGAACTCGCCACTCCGACAATCAGGAGCGGAACTAATACGACGAAGCCGGCCAGAGGCCCGGCAATGCCCACATCGAACAACGCGCGCCGCGTATAGATGGGCGAGCGGATTCGAATGAACGCGCCCAGCGTGCCGATGGGTGTGGGCGCGGGCAGAAAATAAGGCAGGCTGGCATCAATCCCATAATACCGGCACGCGAAGTAATGGCCCAGCTCATGCGAGAGCAAGATGGTGAGCAGCGTCAGGGAGAACGCCAGGCCGTCCAGCAGCAGCAACGGATGCGCGGCCAAAACCGGCAGGACGTTGAGAAATTGATCCAGATCGAGAGGACGACTGGTTTCAAAGCCGCGCGCAAAGACAACGCCGACGATGGTGGTGGTCAGCAGCGTCAAGCCCAGCAGACACCAGTGCAGCGCCCAGCGCGAAGCTGAGATCTCCTCTTGAGGAAAAGTGAGGGCGGCTCTTAGCGAGTCACTCGTCGTACGGGGAACCACAACAGCTTTACGCTACTGCAGGGACTGCAGCTCCTTGCCGGGTTTGAATCGCACCGCCTTGCCGGGAGGAATCGCCACTTCGGCGCCGGTGCGGGGATTGCGTCCGATGCCGGTTTTGCGCGGCCGCACGTTGAAGATCCCGAAGCCTCGGAGCTCGATGCGCTCACCGTGCGCTAGCGCTCGCTTCATGCTTTCGAACACGGTCTCCACGGCCATTTCGGCCTTCGTTTTTGTAATGCCCGTTTTGTTTACGACTTCGTTGATGATGTCGAGCTTAATCACGGCGTCCCCCTCAAGACGGCTAAAGCATTGAATGCAAGCAGAATGGCTCCGAGACGTTGGTGCCCAAGATCGAAGAGCGGAGCAAACTCCATGATAGGATTAGGGTTAAGCTCATGTCAAGCAGCCCTTCTGCGCAACCCGCCACTGGAGTCGCCCGCTCCGGCCGCGCGCTTGAGGCGGAGGCCTTCCGCGAAGCCTGCACTTTGTTCTCGAGCGGAGTGGCTGTTGCGACGGTGCGGGCGCAAGATGGAACGCCGCATGGCCTCACCGTCAGTTCGTTCGCCGCGGTTTCGATCCAGCCTCCGCTCATTCTTATATGTATTGATTTGCAGTGCCCGTTCATTTCACATTTTCGGCAAGGCACGCACTTTGCGGTCAACGTCCTTGGCGAATCGCAGCGCGGCGTTTCGGTTACGTTCGCGGAAAAACCGGAAGGGCGGTTTGAAGGAATGGACTGGACGCCGGGCGAAAGCGGCGCGCCGCTGTTGCGCGGGTGTCTGGCGACGCTGGAATGCCGGACTGCTTCCATCATCGAAGCCGGAGACCACGCCATCTTCGTCGGCCAAGCCGAGCATGCGCGCTGGGAAGCCGGGCGGCCGCTGGTGTATTTCAATCGGGATTACCGGTCGCTCGGGTAGCGCCTCAGTATTTGCCTACCCAACGCAAGCCGAGATAGCCGCCGGTAATCGTTCCGGTGAAAAACTCCGTGCTCTGCGGCGACGTTTTGAACTTATAGAACTTTCCGCCTACTACAACCTGGACGGGTCCGATGCGATAGCCGATGGAACCTTCCGCGTCGGCGGTGTCCTGGTGATGGGGAATGCCGAATCCCGATCCGCGCAGCTCCATATAGAGACTCTTCGTCGGTGCATATTGGAGCGCGCCGCCGAACGCAGGCAGAACCACGTAATGCTGGCCGGTAGCGGAAGGAAAAACCCCAGCGCCGCTGGATGCCACCAAACTGGTGTCGTAAGGTGCGTCGATGCGCGAGTTCATTCTGGTGGCTTGCAACTCCCACAGGGTTTTGAATCGCAACTTCCCTCGCCCCGCCGGGAACGGGTACAAGAGGTCTTCAAACGAGATCTTGGCCGCGCTGATGGTGTATTGGGCAACCAAATAGTCGCCGGCGGCGATGGCCGTAGTGAACAGGTCCAGAGCTTGCGAGGCGGTGGTGTTTCCAATGCCGTGCATCTGGAAAACGGAGAACCGGAGGACGTCGTTAGAGTTGATCCGAAAGCTGAGCTCCGCGCCGGGAGCGGCTTTGGGCTTGCCTGGCATGTCCAGCGTTTCATAGTCCAAGGCCGCTGCTCCGGTTTTCTCGTCGGGATGCGCCTGGGTCAGCCAGTAGAACAGTTCGAAGGACCAGGATTCGTCAGGACCGATCTCGGGCGAGGCTGTGGGCTGGGCCTGCGCCGGTGCGCGTGACACCGTGGTCTGAGATGGCTCCTGTGGCGTTACCGGAGCGGGCGGCTGCGGGGTGGACTGAGCGGGCGGCTGCGGCGTCGGGGTTTGGCCGATTGCCGCCGCTGCGACCGCTAGAAAGATCAAAATTGCAGAAGAAGGGATAAGAAAACGATGGACGATCAAGATTCGATCTTACTAGGTTTCAACTCGGCCTGGGAAGAGCGGTTTGTTAGCTTTTGTAAGGCTGGCTGGCAGAAGAAGAGCCGAGGACCACGCCGCTCAGCGCCAGCCAGGCGACCAGGGCGGCGCATTTCTGATCTTGCGACCAGGGTGGGCCGAGCGGCTTTCCAAGCTCGATGATGCGGCGCTCGAGTTGGTTCACAGGAATCCGGAAATGAGCGGATGCCTGTTCGTACAGATCCCGTTCTTTGAGGCCCGTTAGATGAAGGCCGCATTGGGTGGCGGCTTTCTTTAGTTCGTCGCGATAGAACTCGCCTTCGGCGGTGTGGATCAGCGCGTGCGAGGCCAGAATGGCTTGGAGCGCGGGCAGCGTGCGGCCCGAGCTGAGCGTTATGCCGAAGCTTGCGGCTTTATATCCGAGGATGCGGAGGTCGTCTATCGCAGCTCGCAAGGCATCGGTTGCCATCCGCGAGGTGCTCTTTGCGCAGCGCTTCAGGAACGCTTCGGCATCGGAAAATTGCATAGGCTCGGCGGCATGATAAGGCTGCTTGGATCCGCGAATGCTCGCGTCGCAAATCTCAATCCGGCGCCGGTCAATGACCTGAGGCGAGTCCGGCGTACCGGCCAGCGCGACGAGCGCGGCCCAACCGGAGTGGGAACGGCAACCTAAGGCGGCGAGCGGCAGCGGGCGCTTCATCGGTCTGGAGTCAGCGTTGCGCGTTGGACGATTCGGCCACTGCGATCACCTCCAGGCCCATCTGCGCGTCCAAGCTGGGCAGTCCCTCGAAGGCAAGCAGAGTGGTGGCGGGAGGGTGCTTCGAGTTGTAATAGCCGGCACGTACGGTGCGCAGCTTCGCGACCAGCCCGCCGGAGGTGAGATAGAAATGCGACATGACCACGTCGTCGAAGCGCGCGTCCGCGGAGCTGAGCGCTTTTCCGAGGCGTTCAAATGCCAGCTTGAGATCGCTTTCTTCGGCGCCGAAGGCGAGCTGCGTGCCCGTGACAACGAGCTTCGGGCTGCCGACCAAGACGAGTTGCGAATAGTAAGGAGATTTTTGCAAGTTGGCTGGATTCAGAAACGTGACGGGCTGAGCAGGCTCTGAACGAAGGCGCGCCACGGCTTCACATTCGGCGGCTGGACTAACGGGCTCGCGCTGCATCTGAACGTAATTCACGCTGGCAGCCGGGAAATTTCCGGTCAACAGCAACTGCGCGCTTTTTTCATCGTCGAGCGAGCTGAGGAAACAGGTGACCCGAAGCGCGTCCTTGGGCTCGAGGCCGGCGGCGTGCAGCGCGATCTTCACACGATCTAGCGACTGCGTTAGGTTCGAGGCGTCCTGGCCGGAGATAAACGCGACACCGTCAGGATTTACCGGCCGCTTCTCGGTTTCCATAGCTTCGAACACGATTTGAGCGCCGGTCATAGGCAAGGCTCCCACCTGGATGGTGCTCAGAACCGGCAGCGGCTGATGTTTGTCGGCGAAGGCCTCGGCCGCCAATTCACCGACGCGGCGAAGATCGCCAGAGCCGGCCACGAATGCGCGAAGCTTAACGATGGTTCCGTGGTTGGTTCGAAGCAGGGTTTTGAGGGCATCTCGAGTCTGTTGCGACAGCAGTCCTTTGGCGGATAGCGGTGAGACTTCGAAGGTCAGCCGGTCGGTCTCGGCCAACACAGTGCTCGGAAGCTCGCGGCTGAGAGGCGGAGACTGCTCTTCGTCTTTTTTCTTTTTCTTTTGCTTGCCTTCGGGAAGGACCTGGGGAATGTAGCCCTGGTCGTCATCGGAAGTGGACTTCTTCCTTTGCGCCGGAAGATCTTGAGCGGCGAAAGCGATCAGTATCGTGAGCGCCAGGCCAATGCGGAAGACGTACATCGATGCGGTGAATCGATTTTAGCAAAGCTGATACATTGAAGACGATGAGCGTTGCGGTTGCATCTCCATCGCGAACGGGCGCGCGAAATTTCACGCGTTACGCCTGGGGCGTGCTCGGGTGGAACATTGCGGTGGTGCTGTGGGGCGCTTATGTGCGCGCCAGCGGATCGGGCGCCGGATGCGGTAACCATTGGCCGCTGTGCAATGGCGAAGTGGTTCCGCATGCGCCGCAAGTTCAGACGCTGATCGAGTTCACGCATCGCGCCATGAGCGGGGTCGCGTTCGTGGCCGTGGCGGCGTTGCTGGTTTGGAGCATGCGCGCGTATCCTCGAAGGCATCGCGCGCGCAAAATGGCGCTGGCGTCGTTCGTCTTTCTGATTGTGGAAGCTTTGCTGGGAGCGGGGCTGGTGCTGTTCGATTATGTCGGCGCCAACAGCTCGGTGGGCCGGGCTTTGTACTTGTCGCTGCATCTTGCCAATACGCTGCTGCTGCTGGGAGCGCTGTCGCTCACGGCCTGGTTTTCCCGCGAGGCCGAACCCGCGCGGGGACGTCTTTCGCGGCTGGCCGTGGCCGCGTTGCCGGTGGCGCTGTTGGTCGCGATCAGCGGCGGCATTGCTGCGCTGGGCGATACTTTATTCCCGGCTGCATCGCTGGCGGCGGGCATCCGGCAGGATCTTTCCGCGAGCGCCCATTTCCTGCTGCGGCTGCGCGTGTTTCATCCCGCGTTTGCGATTGCAGGCGGTGTTTTCTTCGCCTGGGCCGCGCTGTGGGTTATGCGAAACAGCCAGCGCAGCCAAGTGCAGCGCATCGCGCTGGCGGTTCTGATTCTCACCAGCGTGCAACTGGCCGCGGGCGCAATCAACCTGGTTCTGCTGGCGCCGGTTGGTATGCAGATCGTGCACCTGCTGCTGGCCGATCTGGTCTGGATCTCGCTGGTGCTCATGGCGGTGGAGACTGCGGAATCATCGCGCTGAATGGCGAAACGATAGCATCGGTGCGGCGCACGGGCTCAGGCCAATGCAACTGCCCACTTATGATATTGTTGATGCCATGAAGACGGGATTTGGAAAAAAGAGCACCCTTCAAATACTTCTGGCGGGCTTGATCTGCTTCGGAGCCGGGACTTGGGCCGTTGCGCAACAGCCGACCATTACCCCCACCGCCAAGGAGCTGAACAAGAGCTTCGACGCGGACGCCTCCCAATGGACTGAGCGGTTCGAGCACGAAGGGCGTGCGATTTACGACAAGCGCTTCGAGATTCTGGATGCGATGAACCTCAAGCCCGGCATGAACGTTGCCGACATCGGCGCGGGCAGCGGAGTTTTTTCGCGGATGGTCGCCGCGCGCGTCGCACCCGGCGGCACGGTCTACGCCGTCGACATCGCAAAGAACATGATCGACCATATCGCTAAGGTCGACAAGGAAGAAAACATCTCCAATATCAAGCCGGTGCTGGGCGATCCCAAGTCGCCGAAGCTGGCGCCGAATTCGGTGGATGTGGTCTTCATCATCGACTCGTATCATCATTTCGAGTACCCCACCGATATGCTGGCCGAGATCAACAAGGCGCTGCGCCCCGACGGCATGCTGATGCTGATCGACTTCAAGCGAATCGACGGCGTCTCGCGCGACTACATCTTGAAGATGGTTCGCGCCGGGGAAGGTACGTTCACCGACGAGTTTCTCAACGCGGGATTCGATTTGGTGGAGCGGCGCGACGACATGTTCCCGGACAACTACATGCTGAAGTTCAAGCATCGGGCGGCGGCCGCGGTCAAGTCCACTGCCCAGCGCTAAGTTCGGTGGCAGCCAAAGCTTTCAAGGTTCAGTACCAATCTCAGACTGGCTAGTACGACGGTAGGAATACCGTTTCGAAGGAGTTGAGTCATTCTAAAACCCGTGGATGGGCCGGTCGGAATCATAGTGCCGAAGCTGGCAACCTGGAGAATCAGGATGGCGGAGAGCCGCTCCATCCACACCATTTTTCCCTGGATGCAAGCGGAAATTCATTTTCTCAACTATCGCCTGGAAGTTGTTCGCGCCTGGCCAGAGTCCGCTCGGAAGCAAGCTACTATCGCGGCCATCTTGTCGCAACTCGAGCGGCACGCTCGTTCGTGACCCGCGCCGCTGAGCCAGGATCGTGAAAGCGACCGTGGTGGGCGCTGGGATCGGCGGTCTTACGGCGGCGCTGGCCTTACGTAGCGCCGGGATCGACGTCGAGATCTACGAGCAGACTCCCGAGCTTCGCGCAGTAGGCGCGGGTATTTCGCTTTGGGCCAATGCAAGTCGGGCACTGGCGAGGTTTGGACTCGGCGAAGCTTTGCGGACGCGTTCTGTCGCTTACACCCGAACTGCACTGCTGCGCGTCGATGGGCGGGTGATCGCGGAGACTTCGCTCGACGAACTGCTCCCAAGTCAGGGCGCCGGCGAGATACCGGCTATGCTGGTGCTGCATCGAGCAGACCTGCTGGATATGCTCAGCCGCCGGCTCGATAGCGCCATTCGTCTCGGCCAGACATGTACCGGGTTCGAGCTGCGCGGAGACCGGATTGTGGCGCGCTTCGCGGGCGGAGCTGAAGTCGAAAGTGACGTGCTGATCGGCGCGGATGGAATTCATTCGGCCATTCGGGCCCAGCTCCATCCAGGCGAGCCGGTTCGTTATTCCGGCTACACCGCCTGGAGGGCTGTAACGAAATTCGAAGCTGCGGACTGGGGTGTGACGGAAACCTGGGGCCGCGGCAGGCGATTCGGGATCGTACCGATGGCGGGCGGCTTAGTGTATTGGTTCGCGACACGCAACGCACCGGAAGGCGAAACCGATCCGCCAGGGGCGGCCAAACAGAATCTGTTCGAGTTGTTTCAAGGCTGGCACGAACCGATTCATGCGCTCATTTCCGCGACCGAGGAATCGGCCATCCTGAGGAACGACATCCAGGATCGCGATCCGTTGCCGAGCTGGGGTACCGGCCGCGTCACTCTGCTGGGCGACGCAGCGCATCCCATGACGCCGAATTTCGGACAAGGCGGATGTCAGGCCATCGAAGACGCGCTGGTGCTGGCGCGGATGCTCAGGACGCACTCGGACGTGCCGGCCGCTCTGCGCGGTTATGAAGCGGAGCGGATTGCCAGAACGAACCCGATTGTTCTTCGTTCACGCCAGGCGGGCGTACTTGCTCAGCTAGAAAATCCGATGGCGTGCCGAATTCGAGACTTTGCAGTAGGAAAGATTCCGCGCTCGGTCATGTTGCGCCAATTGCAATCCATGGCGGGCTATACGGGGCACTTGAATTAGAGGGCCGCGGGGCGCGAGGTGGGTGAAAATCCATCGGCGATGGCTTGCTCCAGAACGCTTCGCACGAATTCGATGAGACGTGCAATGTCATCGCCCGTGGAGATCGGACCATGCCCCGGCATGATCGCTGAAGGTTTAAGCTGCTCGATGAGATCGAGCGAGTGCAGCCATTTCTGCCAGTCGGCTGCGGTTCCAGCGTCGAGATTGGGCAGATAAAGATTGATGAGGCAGTCGCCGCAGAAGAGCACTCGATCTTGCTTGACCCATACAGACAGATTGGTTGGGGTATGGCCGGGCGTCAGGATGAACTCGACCGCGCAGTCTCCCAAATCCAGACTGGTGTTCTCGGCGATGGGACGATTGGGATTCTCCTGACGGGTTCCGGCGTAAAATGCGGCGGCTTCGCGGCGAGCCCGGCGGGTTGGATCGGCGATCAGGCGGTTGAATTCGTCCATCTCGGCTCGAAATTCGTCTTCGGTCCGGCGAAGCTCGGCGTGACCGTATACGTCGATATCTCGGTCCCGGAAGTAGCTGTTGCCGCCGATGTGATCGAAATGCCGCTCGGTATTGATGACGGCCAGACGGTTGTTGGGACGCACGGCGGAAGCGTACCCATGGATGGTGGCGGCAGCCATCGCGCAAGCGCCGGTATCGACAATCAGAGTGGTGTCGCGCCCGGCGATGAAGCCGGCATTGACGCTCCAGGGCGGCACATAACCGAGCCCAGTGAGCGCGTAGCAGTGTTGAGATAATCGCATAGACGCGAGTTCGGACTTTCAGGCTAACACTCGGGGCGGTTAGTTTGGCTAGAAACGCGCTGCACCGGGAGCGCACCCGTTTCTGAATTCGGTGTTCAGTCAGGGCGTGCGGCTCGCCCATGTCTCGTTGGCAAGATACCGCAGATCGTGCACCAAATCTTCTGCCTTCATGCCCACCGGGTAGATCACGTGAGCCAGATTGTCTTTCGTATACGCCAGGACAAACGCGGCGTGACCGACGTCATAAGTGCCATCGGCTCGCGCGGCTGATCTCTTGGCAGGAGCGATATTGGCAGCAATTTGAGCTGCATCGATTGCCGCCTGGCTCCCCGTAAGGCCAATAAAGCTCTTATCAAAGTGATCGAGGTACGCGCGTAACACTTGCGGGTTGTCGCGCTCCGGATCGGTGGTGACAAAAACCACCTTGAATTGATTCGCGATGTCTGGAGTTACTGCCTTGAGCGCTTGCGCGATCATATGCATCTGCATGGGACACATATCCGGGCAATGGGTGTATCCGAAAAACAGAAGAGTGGTGTATCCCTGCGTCTTGGATGCAAGATCGAAGGGAGTATCAGCGGTGTCGGTCAGCGTGAATTTCGGTTTCGGCAAGGGAGGGGAAACCATCCCTCCCCGGTAGGCCACGTTCGCGCGATCCACTGTCGTCTGCCCGGATTGCCCCTTGGCCTCCTGAGCCGATCCACGGTGCGCTGTCCCGAACAGAAACGCCAGAACCAACAGTTGCCGGCAGAATAATCGATACTTCATGAGCGCTGCCGCAAGCTCAGGGTAAGACGACTACTTCACCGAGCATGCCGTCCACGTCGTGAAGAGCACAGTGGTAATAGTAGTTCCCCGGTTGGCTGAAGGTTATGGTGATTCGCGTCGTCCCAGGAGGCAGTTGAGTATCGCCGCTCGCAGGCGCCGTCCGGTCTGGAGCTTGCGCCTGAAGGAAACCGGAATTCACGAAAACACTTGAATTGTACAGCTGGGCCGTGTCGCTCTCAGGTTCATAATCGGCATCACACGACTTGGCCGGAGCAGGAGAGCATTTGATCGTGGCGGTCAGCGAGCCGTCGGCCGCGGGTGCGCTCAGACCGGCAGGAATCGGAGGGACAAAACCAGCGGGCTCTGTTCCGAAGGTAACCGTATGCGGCTCGGTCGGATCCAGATTGGTCCACGTGACAGACTCCCCTTGATGGATGAAAATTATTCCCTTCAAGAAGCGATCCACCGCTCCATACTGCGTTCCGCCTCCGGTTGCAACGATCTTTCCAATGCCTGCAGTCACTGCATTTTGCTGCGGAAGGAACAATTGGCCGAACTGCAGCAGATCGTTGTCCAAAAGTATCGTGTTTGCTTCCTGCTGCGCCTGCTGATCGTAGAACTGTTGGGTATGCAGAAGAGCCGCATTCGCTTTGTTATTGGAGAGAACATGAACCGTTCCGGTCATATCCGTGTGGACCAGACATACAAGCTTGTAGTTCCCCGCGGTGGGGAACTTTACCGTGAAGGTTGCCGGGGCGGTGAGTCCTGTTTGAGTGGACGTACAAACACTGCCGTTGTAATTCGACGCAGCCGCGACCGTGCAATTTACGCCCTGAACTGCGAATGGCGGTCCTGCCGGTGGCGGCGCCGACGGACGTATCTGTTCAGCTCCTCCCGGCGGCTGCGTTAGGAAGGTAACCGTATGGATCTCGTTCTTCGGAACGAATGTCCAAGTGATACTGTCGCCCTCTAAGATCCAAAGTTCATTTGGGAAAAAACCGTTCGCTTGCACGGACTCGTCTGGAGTCTCCGCTCCCGCTTTAGCAGTGTATGTTGCGGCCTTAGCCACTTGCGGAGCCATAATAGCCGCCGCTGAAAAAATACAACCGACGATGCTCAACAATGTTATACGTTTCATCCCCGCTCCCCGTAAGCCAAGATTCGCTACTTGGCAAGGTCACAGGATACCCCACTTTCACTCCCTCGTACGTTGTAGGTCCAAATTTGTGAGTACCATTACTTCCAGAATCTTCAGCAAGTACGACCGAATGTCCCACGCGCCCGGGCGCTGCTGCGCTACGCTTTAGAGCAATTGTGCGAGGAGAAGACGGTCTGAAGAGCAAAACTCTGGCCGGTGGTTCGCGTGGCGGCGGGCAATTTTCTGGAAGCCTACGACTTTCAGGTCTTCGGATACTATGCGGCCGCGATCGGGCTGACGTTTTTCCCGAGCACCGATCCTTATGCTTCGCTGCTTGCTTCCTTGGCGACGTTCGGCGCCGGTTTTCTGATGCGGCCGCTGGGCGCTATTATTCTGGGGGCTTACGTCGATCATCGGGGGCGGCGCGCGGGATTGCTTCTGACTCTCGGCCTGATGGCGATCGGAACGCTGTCCATCGCTTGCACTCCCGGATACGCACGCATCGGTCTGCTCGCGCCGCTGCTGGTGCTGCTGGGTCGTCTGCTGCAAGGGCTTTCGGCGGGCGTGGAGTTGGGCGGCGTCTCGGTCTACCTGCTGGAGATCGCGCCCGAGGGCCGCCGCGGGTTTTTCGTGAGCTGGCAATCGGCTACGCAGCAACTGGCAGTGGTGTTCGCGGCACTGCTCGGCTTGGTTCTTACCGCGACTATTTCCCCAGCCAGCATGACGCGCTGGGGTTGGCGCATTCCGCTGCTTACTGGTTGTCTCATGATTCCGTTTCTACTGCGGCTGCGGCACTCGCTCGATGAGACCGAAGCGTTTCGTTCCCGCAAGCATCATCCAACGATGTCCGGAATAGTGCGGATACTCGCGACCGAGTGGCGTCTGGTGCTGCTGGGGATGATGCTGGCAACGATGGTGACGGTCTCGTTCTATATGATTACGGCCTACACGCCAACCTTTGGCAGTGCGGTGCTGCATCTGTCCGCGACGGCGAGCCTGGCGGTGACGCTGTGCGTCGGGCTTTCGAATTTCGTCTGGGTACCGGTGGCCGGAGCGCTGTCGGATCGAATCGGTCGGCGCCCGTTGCTGTTGGGCTGCACCATTCTCACGCTGCTGACGGCCTATCCGGCGTTGTCGTGGCTGGTAAGCGCGCCCTCGTTTTCAAGACTCCTGATGGTCGAGCTGTGGCTCTCGCTGATGTTTGGCGGCTATAGCGGCGCGGTAGTGGTCTTCATGGCCGAGATGATGCCGGTGGCCATACGGACCGCCGCTTTCTCGCTAGCGTTCGCGTTGGCGACCGCGATCTTCGGAGGCTTCACGCCGGCGGTGTGCACTTTCCTGATTCACGCCACCGGTAATCGCGCGATGCCGGGGGCGTGGCTATCGCTGGCCGCGGCTTGCGGATTGTTTGCGGCCGTTCGGCTGTCACCGGCACGTTTGGCGGTCCGGGAAGCGGCGGCTGCCATCTGAACCAGATGAACCAAAGCCACTACGGCATGAGAAATGCAAATGTTTTCTGCCGACGGTATGAAAAGGTTGTAACGGTGACAAAATTGTCTTGCATCGAGCATGCCACCCATGGTTCGTACGGAAAAGTATGCCCTGGCTAGTATTCAAGATGACGCGGGTGTGCTCTAATAGAGGGAACTTCCCCCGCGTTCCGAGATTTCTAGGTTTGGTATAAGGTCTCCTCTAGTGCTGGATCGATTTCGTAGCATATTGGATCCATTTCGAAGGCGGCAGTTCAAGAGCGTCATCACTCTTACAGCGGGTTGCGTCCTGGTCGCCAGTTTGTTCACTGCGATTGCCCTTTGGCGAGGACGATCCGGGCACAAGCATGTGCAGGCTCAGGTGACATCAGTCCGAACTCGGACCACTATGGTGGTGACGAGCGAGAAAAGGAAGGTCTATCCTTACTCGATCGTTCCGGGCGGCGCGAGAACGGTTCTAGAGGCCAAGCGCGCCATGAGCGACCCGGCGGTGCGCGATCATTACGCCGCGGTGGACATCAAGAATCTGAGACAGATGACCTTGAAGTCCGATATGCAGGGCTACGTTTCCTACCGCTACGGGGGCAAAATATATTGGACCGCTAAGAAGGTACACCTCAAAGCCGGCGAAACAGTGTTCACCGATGGAGATCACATTGTTCGAGGCCGGTGCCTGAACTGCTATTCGGCGATGCCGATGATGCCGACCAGGCATAATGAGCCGAGCGAGAACACTTTAAACTCGCCGGTCGAGGTGCCGCTCATCGCGCTGTCGTTTCCGAACCTGCCGCTGGCGGCAGCGCCGGCATTGGCTCCGCCGTTGGCGCCAGTCGCACCAGTTCCGGCCGTTGTCGCGGGCGGCGCCCCCGGTGCAGGCGGACATCCGATCTGGTGGGGTTTCTTTCCGATCCTTCCGATCATTCCACCGTTAATACATCGGGGGAACCATCCGTCCTCGGCGATAACTCCGTCGCCGATACTCCCGTCGGGACCGACGCCGGGAACACCGACGCCAGGGCCGCCGACGCCAAGCAGTCCGACGCCCGGACCACCGACACCAACCACACCGACGCCGCCACCGACGCCACCAGTCACGCCTGGACCGCCCGGGACTCCGGGCACTCCCGGAACGCCGGGGACACCAGGCACGCCGGGCACACCAGGGACACCAGGCACACCGGGAACACCGGGCACGCCGGGAACACCAGGCACTCCGGGGACACCGGGCACTCCGGGGACACCGGGCACTCCGGGGACACCAGGCACGCCGGGGACACCAGGCACACCGGGGACGCCAGGTACTCCAGGGACACCGGGTACGCCGGGCACTCCGGGGACACCGGGGACACCGGGGACACCGGGCACTCCAGGCACTCCACCGGGACCGCCAACAAACGTGATAACGCCTGCCCACGCCGCCGGTTGTGGTAACTCCCGAACCGGATTATGTATGGTTGATGCTGGGTGGCTTTCTGATGCTGGTGATCGCGAGCCGGATTCGTTCTAAGCGGAGCAAGCGAGCCGCGGCTCGATCTATGAGTTCTTCGCTCTGAGTTCGGCCGCGCTCATCGAATCCATTTTGTGGATCACTTTGGCGAATACTTCAATCTCGGCGTGTAGGCGCTCGGGGCTCAATTTTTCAATGCATCCATTGGCCGGTCCGGCCAGCAAATAATTGGGCTGTGGGATATAGCCGATAGTGGGCACGCCGGCGCGAGCCAAGCCGCCGCCCTCACCCAGCCATCCGCCGTGTACGGGATTGACGACAGCCGTCTTCTTGTCGCCGCTCGACTGGAGCGCCTCCACCAGGACATTGCCGACCGACCCGTGATCGGTGATGGCAACGGCCCATTCGTTCTCACCCGTGGCGCGATAATGGAGAGCTGCGTCATCCGCCCATTCCTTGCAGCCGAGATGCTCCACTGTTAGAGCCGCGACGGCTTTCTTAATCAGGTCCGGATATTTCTGAATGATGCCGCGCATGGATGGGACCCACGGTCCGGCGAAGTGTCCGGTGGTCAGGGGGAACACCAGCGTGCGCTTCCGTTCGCTAAGCGGCAGCTTCGAGAAATATCGCGCTAAAGCCAGGATGCCGAGTCCGCCGTTTTCTTCGGTCGCGTTGGTGCCGTCGGTGTGGGTGTTGACGATGATTACTTCATCGGACGTCGATCCGGGAAGCGTGGCGATCAACGTATCGGTGGGCGTGTCCGGAAAAGTGTCGGCTTCGAGCACGACAGTCGCTTTGGCACCGCTCAAGTTCTTCAGTTTCGCGCCGGTCTCGCGCCCGACGTACAAGCCGGGGATGCCCTGGGGAGGGCGGGAGAAGGGCGTGTATTGATCCAGCGCGTTGGCGTCTGAAATATCGGTCCAAGCCAGTATCACGGCCACGGCTCCCGCCTTGGCGAATTTCGTCAGATCGTTGACGGCGCCGCGCGCGGGTTTGTATTCGGCCGGAAACTGCGCATCCGCAGGATAGACGCCCCAGGGACGGTACATCTCGCCGAACTTGCGGACGCCGGTCGCGAAATCGACCAGCGCGATTTTGCCCTGAAGGCCGGTCAGATCAAACGACGGGTTGTGGCCTGCGTAGACGAGCTCGCCGGTTACGCCCGCCGCGGGAGTCTGGCCGGAATACGGGAAGTAAGACGTCACGGGGGCTTTGAAGCTCTTGCCCGATTGTGGAGCGATCACGATTTCTGATCGCCGCGCCTCCCAGCGGGGGAAAGCGTAGTGCTCGCGCTGGACCTCGAGCCCGTATTCCTGAAGATGTGTGGCCAGGAAGTCGACGAAGGTGGTGTGCGCCTTGTTGCCGGTGTACTTGGGGCCGAGCTTGGCCATCCACACTTGCCAATCCCAGACTTCTTTTTGGGAGGGCAGCAGGTTAGGGCGATATGCTTCAACGGTGGCGCCTTGAGCGACGGGCAACAGTGTTCGCTGAGCCAGCGCGCCCAGCGCTGAAGCTGAGATGGAAGCCTCGAGAAAAGTCCGGCGTGAGAACGGCATAGTTCAGATTAGCTCTTTTTCGGCCAAACCACGCCTTGATCCTGCTTCGTGACCGGGCCGATTCCTTTGTACACAAACTTCTGCGCGCGATGGCCCTGGTATGTCTCGGTCGTGTAGATGTTGCCTTTGGAGTCGACCGCGATGCTGTGCACGCCGTAGAACTCGCCGGGCTGGCGTCCGCCATCGCCGAACGCGGTCAGGATTTGCAGCGAGTCGCGATCCAAGATGTAGACCTTTTCGTTTTCGCCGTCGCACAGGTACAGATATTTCTGCTGGGCATCCTTTGAAAAAGCGATGTCCCAGACCGAGCCGGCGCCCAGCGTCCGCTTGGCGATGAATGTTTCTTTCACGAAGGTCCCATCGGGTTTGAACACCTGGATGCGGTCATTCACGCGATCGCAAACATACAGCAGGTTGTCGTGCGAGAGCTCGGCGCAATGCACAGGATTGCGGAACTGCTGCGCGGGCGGCGCGTCGGGATTGTAGCGGCCAAGATTGGTGTCGTCCGGCTTGTGGCCGTAGGCGCCCCAGTGGCGCTTGTACTTGCCTGTGTCCGCATCGTAGACGATGACGCGATGATTGCCGTAGCCGTCGGCAACGTACAGCTCGTTGGTCTTCGGATCGACAAACGTCTTGGCCGGCAGTCTGAGATTGGCGACGTCGTTGCTGCCTTTGGTCTGCGCGGGCTTACCGATCTGCATCAGGAATTTTCCGTCCTGGGTGAACTTCAGGACCATGTTGTCGTACCAGTAACCCACCAGGTCGGTTTGCCCTTCTTCGAGCGCCGGTCCGCGGCCGGCCCCGCGGCCACGTCCTTGCGATCCCGGAGGCTGACCCCGTCCATTACCCGCGATCCAAACGTTGCCCTTGTAGTCAACGGTGATCCCGTGGTTGGAATTGGGCCAGTCGTAACCCTCGCCGGGGCCGCCCCAGTGCCGGAGCAGGTTGCCCGCCTGGTCGAACTCGAGGACGGGCGGGGCCGGCGAGCAGCATTCCGCCATGGGAGGATTGGTGGCGGCGTGTTGCTCGCCGGGGTCGTTAGATCCGGAGCGGTGCACGATCCAAATGTGATCCTGCGCGTCGACGGAAACACCGATGGTCATGCCCATCACCCAGTGGTTGGGCAAGGGCTTGGGCCAAAATGGATCCACTTCGAAGCGCGGGGCGGCTGTGCCGGCGGCTTGCACCACGGCTCTCCTGGTCAAAACGTTGGAAGTGATGCCGAGCGCCACGAACAGCGCGATCAATAGAGCAGCGATGTAGAGATTTCTCTTCATGCCCTTCCCCCTTTTTGCTGTCTTGCTAACTGCGCGAGCCCGGTACAAAATGCCGCCGGAATGTTTAGGGCTGGACGGAGACGTTCACAGTGCCGTTGCTCCAGCAACACTGAAATCCACCGCCTCCGCCCTCGCCCGAATAGTCGTTAATCGTGACGTGAAGAACGTATTCGCCTGGTTCGCTGAACTTCGCTGTGGTGGCGGCTTTGCCGTTGAAAACGAACTTAGCGTCGCCGCCATCCAGCTTTTCTACTACCGGTTTTGCTTTGGAAAACGCGACGTCTCCAGGCCCGCGGTATTTGGACCACGTGACGGTGACGGGAATCGGGCTGAGGTTGCGGGGCTTCGCGCCTGAATTTGAAAACCACTTGGCGTCGTCGGACACCCACACGGCCAGCGGGAGGGGTTCGTTCACGGTGGTGCTTCGGTGCGTGGATAGCCCCTGCGGTCCTTGAACCACCGGGCCGTCCTCTTTAAAATCCTGGAACCGCAAGGTAGGCGGCGTGTCGGCATCGGGTCCGACGTCGGCGGAAGCGGCAAAGGGAGAAATTTCGTAATCTTTATTCAGCCAGAGTTTGATGGCGGTCGGTTTTCCGTTCGCAATAATCGTCCAGGTGAGCTTTTGCTGGCCGAAGTCCTTGGGCACTTTGACTGTGAATATACCCCAGGCCCGTCCCGCAAAAAAATGCGTAGGCTGTCCGTAATCGGGCCCGCCGGGCTGAATCTGATTGTCCGGACCCAGCGGAATTTCCAGCGTCTGCTTGGTGTTTCGGTTGAAGTAGCCAACCAGCATGCTGAAACTACCGTCGGGATTTTGGAACCACCCTTCGAACGCGCCTGTAATGCTCTGTCCGGCTTCGAGAGCGGGCTCGAAGGGTAAGGATTGGCCGAACGATATATTCGCGCTGACGAAGATTGCGCAGCAGGCGCCCAGGAGCGATGCGCTGAGTTTGTCTACACCAAGTTTCATCGACTTACTGGATGCTAGCTGTTTGCCGCCCCGCAGGCTTGTGTTTCGCTGCCCACTCCTTGTAATCTTCGTCGCTCACGTAGGTGACGTTCACCCACGCGTGGGCCATTTCATCGACCGTCCGGTCTCCATAGCCGACCCACTGATCGGGATCGGGATTGTTCTGGTTGGCGGTGGTGTTGTCGTGCCAGGCGATCACGTGGATCACCGTGCCCCTGGGGAATATGGGCGCGGCATCGTCGGCGTAAATATAGTTGGTCATCCAGTTGAAGTTGAAGTGGCTGACGTAGCTGACCACCTGAGTGCTGCCATCCGGAAGAATCGCTTCCAGCATCATGGCCTTGCCGCGCAGGTGCATATGCGGCTGAATATTTTCGAGAATGGCCGCCTGCCTGAGCACCGTGAAACCCTCGTTTTGCGTGATGGTGTTGGGCGGAATATCCAGCCTGCCGCGCGGCAGACCTTGGAACGCCGTCAGATAAGTGCGATACTTCGGCTCCTGGCCTTTCGGATAGAACCAGATTCCCAATTGGACGCCAGAGCGAATTTCCTCGCCGACGGCATGGATATGGACGTCCCAGGAAATCTGCGAGCCGGGCAAAAGCAATTTTCCGGTGTTGGGGCGGTACATGTCGTACTGCTTGCCAATGGCCCACTCCATCAGCATGCCGCGTCCGCCGAAAGCTACGGCCCGATCCGGCGAGTCGGCGCTGTTCGGTTCGTCTTGATCGAGATAAGCAACCGCGTGATGAACGATGCGGCGTCCAGCGTCGGTGGTTGGACGCATCTCAACCGCACGAACCCAACGGGGCTCAGTGATCGGGATGGGCGCTACCGGCCGCCACCACACATCCTGATGATGAGCAGGCATGGTGTAGGGTGTCGCTTCGATGATCAGATCCGGCTGGCCGAGATCCTTGGCGGCTTGCCACTCATTGCCGGCCGGCCATTGCCTGGGAGCCGGCATGTCTTTGGGATCGCCCATGGGAGAGCCGGAATCCACCCAACGGACGATAGTGGCGATTTGTGCATCGCTCAGCGACATATCGTTCTTGAATTTCTGAACTCCCACGTTTCGATCGATGTGCCACGGCGGCATCTGGCGAGTGATTACGCGTTCACGAATGGCCTTGGCCCACGGCCGCGTCTCTTCGTAAGTGAGCAATGACATGGGCGCCATGGAACCGGCCCGATGGCAATCCTGGCATTTCTGTTGCAGAATCGGCGCCACATCCTTGGTGAACGTCACCGGCTGGTTGTCAGTTAGGTTTGCTGCAAACGAAGCCGACCCACTTACTAAGATCGCAGCCGCCCAGGTACTCCAACACCCTGCTGATTTTTTGAAAATCATCGCCCGCTCCTTTTTAAGCTGGTAACGCCCCCAACGAAGTCTGGTGCTCGAGACAGTCGAAAGTTTATACTCATCGGTGGAGGGTGTCAAGCCTCGTCTTTACAGTAATTTGTGAATTAATTAGAGAGGCACGCCCGCGGCATTTTGCGGCTTTTTTGAATGTGCATGCGAGGGGCGGCGGTGCGATGCGTGACGCCACGGAGTCATCTCGCGTAGGAACGCGCCCAGGCCCCTGGGGAAAGTGTCGCCGGTACGCCGGCTCACGCGGCGCCAGGCCTCCCAAACATTTGCCACCAGGGCGCCCGCGAGCAAATAGTACACCGCCCCCACCAGCTCGAAGATCCCGTAACTGACCGCCGCGGTAATAAGTCCGCACCAGAGCTGATCGGGATATTTCGTGGGTGACGTTGGCGGATCGGTGAGAATGATAAACGCGAAATACAATGCGGCTTGGATGTCGGGGGACCGAAAAACCTCGGAAACTCTGGTTGGATCGCCCAAAAACGCCGTGCCGGTGAACAACAAAAAATAGCAGCCGAGAAACGAGAGTACCAGTGGCATCTTATTTACACGGTCGGCCATGAAGAGGCCGGCCGCGACCAGGACTATTTGGAGGATCGGGGCGACCTGGGGCAGGGCTCCCCACCAACTCTGGCCGGTATGAAACACATAGTAACTGGCAACCAGGCCGAGAGCCGCCGGGTTGAAGAGATTGGCTGAGCGGGAGCGGAAAATGTATTTGCTCAGCACCGCGGCTACAGCGGTGATGGTGGTGACGTACCAGGGCTCCTGCGCTCTAAGAACCATAGTCACGATCATCGCGGTGAGAACGGCGCCGCTTGGAAATTCCCAGACTTTTTTCCTCTTCTTGAGAATTGGAAGGTCGACCAAACCGGCCGCAATCACGGCGCACGCCAGTCCGGGTGCCACCAGACGGACGCCTTCATGCGGGGCGCTCAATGCGATCAGGATCGCCAGAATAATTGTGAGCAGGCCCTTGGGCGTTTTGAAGAATTTCCGAACGGCACGGCGTTTACGCCGCACGTCGCAATCCTTGGGTTTTGTGCACTTCCAACTCAGGCGTTACGATCAGGCCATCCACGCCCATACGTTCCAGCAGGGCAATTCCATCGCTCGGTCCCAGCACGAACGCGGCGGTGGACAATGCATCGGCCAACATCGCGCTGGACGCCACCACAGTTACGGCGGCAACGGAGCTGGCCGGCTCGCTCGCACGGGGATCGAGGATGTGGCCCGCGCGTTCGTAATCGCCCGAAGTGCACACTGCCTGGTTGGAGGCGCGCAGTTCATACATCACGCAATCGGCTGCGCGCGGATGACGAATCCCCACGCTCCACGGCTCTCCTTCGTCGTTCGATCCGCCGAGGTAGAGATCGCCGCCGGCGTCGATGGAAAAGTCCACAAACGGCTGCAGCTCTCGGGCGGCCATATCGATGGCGAGGCCCTTCACGACGGCTCCCAGATCGAGGATCAGCGGGCGTTCAAGCTGGATGGTCTGACGGTCGGGGTCCAAGCGGACGTCCCGATAGCTGACATGCTCTTGGGGAGCAATGGCAGTACGGACGACCTCTCCCGTGCCATACTCGCGGTTAAAGCCGCGCGATTCCAGGCCATGACCTATGGTGGGATCGAACGCGCCTTGCGTTTCTTCGGCGACACGGAGCGCGAACTGGACGGATTCGAACAGGATAGGGCTGACTGGCACGGCGATGCCGATCTGCGACGTGAGGCCCATCAGCTCGCTTTGTGGATTGAAGCGGGTACAGCGGTCTTCGATCTCGTAAAACCATCCGAGCGCGCGCTCCATGGCTGCCTCCGCGCCAGGGCGGAGCACACGAATGGTCGCGAGTGTATCCATTACGATTTGGCTGCGGGTAAACATGCCTACTTGCTGGCCTGATCGAGAGCCCAGTAAACCGCGCCATAGTAAGCGTACGCGCTTTCGGTAGCTCCGCCGACCTTATCGAATTTGGCCTTCTGCCGGGTGATGACCTTGGCGGGCAGATTCTCGATTACGTCGCACGCGTAACGTGTCTGGCAATTCGTAATCTCAGCCGAGATGATGCGCCCACCCTGAATCACCACGGTGGCCTGAATATCTCCGTGCTGGCAAGTGCCCCAGGCGGTGTATTTTCCGTCCTTCCAAACCGGGGGAGCGGGAGCAGGCGGCGGAGTTTGAGTAGCCGGCGCAATTGTCGCAGCCGGAGCAGTTGCTGCAGCCGCGGCGGTGGTAGCTGCAGCCGAGACAGTTGTAGCGGCCGGTTGCGTTTGAACGGCTGGAGTAGTTGGAGCAATCGGAGTGGCCGCAACGCTGGCGATCGAGTCAGCCGGCGCTGCAGCGGCTGCCGGTGCTGCAGCAGCCGAAGTTGCCGCGACCGGTGCAGGTAATGATGCTGCAGGCTCGGTTCGGGTTGCCGCAGGCTGATTTGCGGCAGGTTGGGTTTTGGCGCTCGCAACCAGACGAGTTACATTCGATGCAGGTTCAGAAACGGCCGGGACGCGCGCTGCCGCGGGTCGTCCCTGAGGTTGGGCAGGGGCCGGCGGAGCGCTGCGTGCAGCGGCCGGGACGTCGACATCACGCTGCGACTGCTGGGGCGCCGCGCGCTCAATATCATAAGCAAACCGATTGCCGACTGGCCGTGTGCGAACATAGCCAGCCGTATAAACCGCAAGCACCGCCGCAGAACTCATGGCCACCAGGCTATTAGCGACCTTCTTATTGGATTTATTTTCCGCCACAGTCCACCATCTCAGAGTCGTTGTCTTATCAGCTTTTTTACCATGCGCGCGTGGTGGGATGCACCTCGGGACAAAATCGGCGCCAACGCGTTTGACAGGTGTACCCCTGTGTTGTAGCCTCGTCGCTAGTGGCTGGCGGTAATCAGTTGAACGTTTGGCAACGCTGGTTTCGGCAGCCGCAGAAGATCTGGTTGCGCAGGGCGCTCTTTCAGGTGCACTTATGGAGCGGCATCGCCATTGGGCTCTACATCCTGATGATCAGCGTTACCGGCAGCGTGCTGATCTATTCGGAACGAGCTTTTCAGAGCGGCCACGCCCCAACCGATCATCTCGACGGGTTCAGGTCCACGGCTGACGGACGGCCAGATTACGGCGGCAGCCAAGAGCGTGTACCCAGGCTATCGCGTCGTACATATCGGGCGGGCATTGAATCCCGATGAGGCGGTAGATATCTGGCTGCAACGCGGCGACCGAGATCAAGAGGCGGCTGTTCGATCCTCGACGCGGTAACGATCTCGGCAATTCGGTTCCAACGGGCATCTGGCTCGTGTCCAAGCTAATCGATCTGCACGACAATCTGCTGGCCGGACCAACTGGCCGGGAAGTGAACGGCGCGGCGGACTGGCGGTGCTGGTGTTGGCTTTCACGGGTCTGGTGATCTGGTGGCCGGGCGTCAAGACCTGGCGCCGCAGCCTGACACTGCATCGCGGCGTGGGATGGAAGCGCTGGACCTGGGAGTTGCACAGCATGATCGGCTTCTGGAGCCTCGGATTCACGCTGTTGTTTGCGCTCAGCGGGGTGTATCTCGGTCATCCCGGAACTGATTCAAGGTCTGGCCGACTGGCTGGAGCCTGTTACTCCGGCCAATGCGGGTTCACGCATCGGCGACCGGTTAATTTACTGGCTGGCGACTCTGCATTTCGGCCGCATCAACGGCATAGGATTTCCGTGTGGCGGTCCCGGGCTGTGCGACCAGACGATCAAGGCGATTTGGGCGGCGTTCGGACTAGCGCCGGCGGTGATGTTTGTGACCGGTGCGATCATGTGGTGGAACCGCGTGCTGCGTCCCCGGCTTGTCAAGAGTGGACGTGAAGGGCCAGCTGGCTGATTTAATCGCCGCCGGATGGGCCTGATGTTTTGGCCCGCTGGTCCTGCGTTGCGAGTTCGGCACGCTAGTTGATAGGCTTATTCTGATTGAGGTGCTCAATGCGCAGATGTGCGTTCGCGTTTACTTCGATGGTGGTCCTCGGCGTTTTGGCGATTCCCGGCTTATCGCAATCCGAGGACTCCGGACTCACCGGCGAGTACACAGTAGTTCCAAACTGGCCGCGGCCCTGGGCCCGAGCCGGCTACGTCTGGGGGTCCCATTCATCGGTGTTTGCCGAATCGGAGAATCGCGTTTATCTGGCAGTGCGCGGCGAACTGAAACTCCCACCCAACGTTCCGGCCAATTTTCCAGGCTTCTGGGGCTTCTTCGGCGAACGGGCCCTGTCGGTTAAGAATCCTGAGCCGCGAAACTGTATCGTCGTGGTGGATGCCAGCGGCAATGTAATTGAATCCTGGACGCAGTGGGATCATCTGTGGGCCGAGAACGTCACCAAGCCTGGCACGCCGCTTGGACCGCATTCCATCAAGATCAGCCCTTACGATCCGCAGCGCCACGTGTGGATCGTCGACGAGTCCGGACAGCAAGTTCTGGAATTTACGCACGACGGCAAGGAATTGGTGATGGCGCTCGGCGAGAAAGGCGTGATCGGCAACGACCAAAAGCATTTTGGGCAGCCGCAGGATATTGCATGGCTGCCCGACGGTTCTTTTCTCGTCGCGGATGGTCTCGCGAACTCGCGCATTGCGAAGTTCGACAAGAGCGGGAAATTTCTGATGGCGTGGGGAAAGAAGGGCAGCGACCGGGGTGAGTTCAACGGTGTGCACGCGGTGGCTACCGATCGCATTGGGCATGTTTATGTGGCCGATCGCGGAAATCATCGGATCCAAGTATTCGACGAGCAAGGGAAGTTTCTGGCGCAATGGCCGAACATCATGTTTCCGAATTCGATCCTGATTACCGCCGACCAGGACGTTTGGGTTTCAGACGGCATCAACGGCTATACGCCGAGTGCGATAACTACGCACACACGGCTTCTGAAATACAGCCCGAGTGGAGAGCTGCTGGCCTGGTGGGGCGCCTATGGTTCGGAGCCAGGAGCTTTCTGGGAGGATCACTCGATCTCTTCGGACCCAGAGGGAAATTTCTACGTCGCCGATAGCTACAACGGCCGTACGCAAAAATTCCGTCCCAAGCCGGGCGCGGATCGATCCAAGCTGGTTGGCGCGCCGCAACCGCTGATGAAATTCGAGACGCCGGGAAGCACTCGCTGAGTTATTGCCACTAACTCAGGGCTTGAGCGGACTCTTGGCGTCGCTCGGCCACACCACGCCCTGATCCGCCTTCGTCACTGGAGCCAATCCTTTATAGACGAATTTTTGCAAGCGCTGGCCGCGGTAGGTCTCGGTGGTGAAAATGTTGCCCTTCGAATCCGTCACGATGCTGTGCACGGCATAAAATTCGCCGGGTTGGCGGCCGCCATCGCCGAAGCTGGTCAAGATCCGCATGGTGGCGCGATCCATGACGTAGACTTTCTCGTTCACGCCGTCGGCTAGATACAAATACTTCTGTTGTGGATCTCTAGAAAACGCGATATCCCAGACCGAGCCGTCGCCCAGCGTGTCTTTGCGGATGAAATATTCTTTTACGAAAGTGCCGTCGGTTTTAAACACCTGCACGCGGTCGTTGGGGCGGTCGCAGACATATAAGCAGGCCGTCATTAGAAAGCTCGGCGCAATGCACCGGATTGCGGAATTGCTGCGCGGGCGGCGCGCCGGGCTGGTAGTTACCCAAGTCCTTATCGTCGGGCTTGTGCCCATATGCGCCCCAATGGCGTTTGTACTTGCCGGTGTCCGCGTCGAATACGATCACGCGATGATTGCCGTAACCATCGGCGACAATCAGCTCATTCGTCTTTCGGTCGACGAACATCTTGGCCGCGCCTTTGACGTTGTTGGTATCGTTGCTGCCTTTGCTCTGATACGGCTTGCCGATCTGCATCAGGAATTTTCCATCCTGAGTGAACTTCAAAATCGCGTTATCGCGGAACCGTTTTGGATCATTGCCCTCGCCATTGCCGCCGATCCAAACGTTGCCTTTATAGTCCACCGTGATTCCATGATTCGAGTCCGGCCAGTCATAGCCTTTGCCTGGTCCACCCCAGTGGCCAATGAGATTGCCGGCCTCGTCAAATTCGAGCACGGGCGGCGCGGCGATGCAGCAATCGCCACCTTTGGGCGTCTGCTGTGCGTAGGTTTCCATGGGTTCCAGCGTGGCACCGCGGTGAACAATCCAGATGTGATCCTGGGCGTCCACGGTGACTCCGATAACATTGCCCGTGATCCAGTGGTTCGGCAGAGGCTTGGGCCACATGGGATCCACTTCGAAACGCGGCGCCTGCTCGCCGGCGGCTTCCACCGCGGCTTTCCTGGTGAAAACGCTAGCAGCGATTCCAACGGCGATTCCGAAGGCGACAAAAAGTGAACCGATGTAGAGATTTCGCTTCATGGCGCGTCAGCCATTCGTTTTCAAAAACTTCATCAACTCCCGGTAAAAAATGTCGGGAGCTTGGAAAAACGGCACGTGCCCGACGTTCGGAATCAGAAACAGGTGGCCATTCGGGATGGTCTCGGCGAGATGTTTGACTTGCTTCGGATAATCGGGGCCATCCTGATCGCCGCACAGCACCAGCGTCTGGGCCTTGATGTGCGGCCAATCGTAGACCACCGGGTCGAGATAAGTGATCTGCTGATAGATGGCACGGACCATGGCGAGCCGCGGCCAATCGCCACTCAGCGTCGGCGCATAGAGCATGCGCACGTATTTCTCGTACTCCGGCTTCCAGGCGTTGGGGAAATACCAGCGAATGTTCGCTTCGAATCCCTGATAAAGCTGGTCGTGCGTCATCGCCATCATCTTTTTATAACTCTGCTCGGTGCTCTCCCAATGCTCGTCCGCTTGCCAGCGCTCGTCGGTGACCCCGATCGGGTTGCACAATACCAGGCGCTCGGTCATATCCGGATAGGATGCGGCGAAGCGTGCCGCCAGCATTCCTCCCATGGAGTGTCCGAAAATTACGGCCTTGCCGATGCCCAACGACTGGAGCAGCGTGCGCGTGTTGAGCGCCATGTCGTGAAAATTGTAGGGCATGATCGGCTTGGACGAACGGCCCCAGCCAACTTGATCGGGAACCACCACGCGGAAGCCCGCTTTTCGCAGCACGTCGATCGGGCCGCCGAAATAAAAGCCGCCCCAGTTCATGCCGTGGAACAGGACCACAGTTCGGCCGTTCGCCGGACCCGATGGCTGGACGTCCATGTAAGCCATCCGCACATCCTGGCCGTACATGTTGAGAGGCAGGTAGGACACTGGATATGGATACTCGACATCTTCGTAATCGATGCTGCCCGGCTTCACATCGGTCGGGGCCTTGGGCAGCGGAGGATCCTTGCGCTGTGCGGATACCGGCGCGACGCAAAGGGCGATGAGAATGAGACAGGCGGAAGAGATTCGCATTCTCGGATTATCGTAGTTACAGGCATACGTCATACTTTTTGAGGATACCTTAGTACCGTGGTTCATCGGACTTCGATAGAATGTTGTGCCATGTGCCGCGAAATCTTTCAGCAGAACCGCATCAGAATCGGGCTCGCGCTCATTACAGCCGTCACCGCGCTTGCGCTGCTTGCATCGAACGAGCCCAACTCACAACCCAATCCATATCGCACCATCGATCATTGGGGCAAACTGGGCAGACCGTGGGGATCGACCGCGGGAATCTACGTGGATTCTCACGACCACGTCTGGGTAGCCGAAAGATGCGGCGGCAATTCATGCGATGGAAGTAAGTTGAATCCCGTTCTCGAGTTCGACACGGACGGCAACTTACTGAAGAGTTTCGGGGCGGGCATGTTCGTGTTTCCGCACGGCCTGTATGTGGACAAGGACGGCAACGTTTGGGTTACCGATGCCGCGGGCAAGGCGGGAATCGGCCAGCAGGTGATCAAGTTCAGTCCCGACGGCAAAGTTTTGATGAAGCTGGGCAAGGCGGGCGTCGCGGGCAACGGCCCGGATACGTTCAACGAACCGTCGGCGGTGATTGTAGCGCCCAATGGCGACATCTTTGTGGCCGACGGGCACAATGACAACAGCAATTCGCGCATCGTCAAATTCAATAAGGACGGCAAGTTTATCAAGACTTGGGGAAAGTTAGGCGCTGCGCCCGGAGAGTTCGACCGGCCGCATGCGCTGGCGTTCGATTCCAAAGGCCGCTTATTGGTGGGTGATCGCAACAACAACCGGATTCAGATTTTCGATCAGGACGGCAAGCTGCTCGACCAAATGACCCAGTTCAGCCGGCCCAGCGGGATCTTCATCGACCGGCACGACAACATCTATGTAGCCGACTCTGAGTCCGGCTCGGTTTCCAAGAATCATCCAGGCTGGAAGAGAGGCATCCGAGTGGGCAGCGTGGCCAGCGCGCAAGTCATCGCCTTTATTCCGGATCCGGATGAGCACGCCACCGACACGAGCGCGGCCGAAGGCGTCGCGGTGGACTCCAAGGGCAATATATACGGCGCCGAAGTTGGTCCGAAGGATGTCAAGAAGTACGTCAAGAAATAGGCCGTGAATCGGCCGCGGAGTCGAGCGCTAGACTCGATTTTGGCCCATCAGCTTATAGATGTACGCCAGGATTTCCGCCACTGCGCGGTAGAGATGCGCGGGAATCTGTTGGCCGACATCCACGGATTTATACAAGGCCTGTGCCAGCGGCCGATTTTCGACCAGCGGGACCTGGTGCTCGATGGCTCGCGCTCGGATGCGCTGGGCCAGGAAGTTCTTGCCTTTGGCAACCACCACGGGCGCGGGCATAGTTTCGTGATGATAACGAATGGCGACGGCGTAGTGGGTCGGATTCACGATCACCGCGGTGGCCGTTTTCACTTCATCCATCATGCGGCGGCGGCGGGCGTCTCTTTGGAGGCGCCGGATTCGCATCTTGATCAGCGGATTGCCGTCCGTTTCCTTCAGCTCTTCACGAACGTCGTGCTTCGACATCTTCAACCGGCTGGCAAAACGCCGCTTCTCGCGAAACAGGTCGATCACGCCCATCAGCAAAAAGAAGGCTGCTGCCTTCCACAGCACGTCAGTACATATCGAGCGGACAATGCCCAGGCCGGTGGAGAGGTTCATGAGCGGGAGCGAGTACAACAAGCCTGCATTTTGCGAGCTTACCGAATAGATGGTTACCGCGAACACAACCAGCAGCAGAGTGGCTTGGATGGCCGAGGTGACGCCTCGCTCCGCGGCCGTTTTCAATTTAGAAACAGGATCGAAGTTTACGCCCTTGGGCGCTAGCCGGCTCAGGCTCATGGCGAATCCCGTGGATGCGAGCTGAAAGAGCAGGCCTGAGGCGATGAGAACGGCGCTGGTGGTCGCCAGCGGAATCAGCGTCCAAGAGAAGGCTTGATGGATAAGGTTCACCAGGCCTGCTGTCCCGAGGTCGGACCGGAACGCCTGGCCCATCAGCACGCGCGCGGATTGCTTCAAACCGGCGAGTAGTCTCGGCCCGGTTTCAACCAGCAGCAGCATGAAAACAGCGAACTGAAGGCCGCTGACGAATTCGCGCGAGGAGGCGACTTGCCCTTCACGGCGGGCTTTGAGCAGCCGCCGCGGTGTCGCTTTCTCAGTTCTCTCGCCCGAGGAGCTCATCGCGTGAGGACCTTGTCACTGGCCCAGAAACTTGCGCAGCGCGCCGAAAACCACGCCCGCGGACTGCTCGAAAACTTGGGGGATCAGCAACACCAGAAGGCTCAGCGCCGCCACGGCTGCCAGCATTTTCGCCGGGAAGGCCAGCGCGATCAGTTGCAGTTGGGCGCTTAAACGGCCCAGCAGGCCGACCGAAAGATCGATCAAGAACAGGAGCGCCATCAAAGGCAGTGCCAATCGAAGGCCGGTGCTGAAGATTCCAGAGCCAAGCATCACCAACGCTTCGGCGCTCGCGCGGGACGAAGTAACACTGCCCGGCGGGTGCGTTTCGAGGCTGCGCGCCAGAATACTCAACAATTGACGGTCGAGTCCTAGAGCGAAGAACAACATGGCCGCGGTGAGCTGCGCGATGAGAATCAGCACCGTGGAATCCGCCTCGGTGTTGGGATCGACCGTGGATGCGAATGCAAAACCGGCCTGCGTACTAACGGCCTGCGCGGCCATCGTGACCGCTTCGATGAGAAACGACACCGCCAAACCCGTCGCCAGTCCGATGCCTGCTTCCGCAATCATCCAGCCTGTCATCTGCAGCATGTTGGATGGCGCCGCCACCACCGGCCAGCGAGCGTACAGAGCTAAGGTCAGCGCCAGTGCAAGCGCGATTTTTGCGACGTCCGGGCCGGCCTTGAATCCGGGCAACGGCAGGAAAGTGAAAAGTCCGGCCATGCGGGCGAGAACCAGCAGGAACGCGTATAGCAGCGATACATGGATCGCTGCGCTAGCGGGCATAGCGCGACAAGTCGCCGAAGATCGAGATGGAGTACGAGGTGATCTGTTTCGTCATCCAAGGCAGCAGCAGCAGGAAACCGAACAAGAATGTAGCCAGCCGGGGAATGGTGCTGAAGGCGGCATCCTGCAGCGAGGTCGCGATCTGGATGATGTTCACCACAATTCCAACCGCGAAGCCGATCAGAAGCAGCGGCGCGCACAGCAAGAAAGTTGTCCACAGCGCTTGACTGATAATGTGAATTGCCGCTTCAGGTGCCATATTCCTCAGTAGAAACTTTTTAGTAGCGAGCCAACCACCAGGTTCCAGCCATCCACCAGCACGAATAGCAGGATCTTAAAAGGCGCCGAGACCATGACGGGCGGTAATTGCACCATGCCGATGGATAACGTAACCGAAGCCACTACCAAATCGATAATAAGAAATGGCAGGAACAAAACGGCTCCAATTTGGAAGCCCGCTTTCAGTTCCGAAAGAATGTAGGCGGGCACCAGCACCTTCAAGTCGAGATCGGAGGGTTGGCGGGGCGGGGGAGACTTGGCGATTTCGATGCAGGTCTGGATGTCCTTTTCGCGAGCAAACTTCAGCAGAAAAGCTTTGAGCGGCTTGGCGCCTTCATCGAAGCCCTGTTCCCAAGTAAGCTGGCCGTTCTCCACCGGTTCCCAGCCGCGATGGTAAACGTCCATGACGACGGGTTGCATGATCAGGAAAGCCAGGAACAGCGACAGGCCGATCAGCACCTGATTAGATGGCGCCGACTGCGTTCCCAAAGCCTGCCGCAGAAAGTGCAGCACGATGGTGATTCGAAGAAATGGACTGACCGCCATCACCACCGCCGGAAGCAATGTCAGTAGCGTCAAAAGAATCACGATCTGCGTCGGCGTGCTTAACGTCAGACCTTTTCCCGCCGTATTTCCGAAAACCGGAATCGACGCATCATTGGGCGCGGCCATGGCCGGCACACCCATCAAGAGAGAGAAAACGATAACGGAGATTCGAATCATTGGGACGTACGAAGTAGATCTTGCTGCGCACCGAGATCGACACTGGCCTGATCGAGCAAGGTACACGCCGAGGGCGCGGTCCCGATCAAAACCACTTTGCCGGCGATGCGCACCAGGTGCAGCGCGTGATGCGGAGTAAGCGGGACGCGTTCCAATACTTCCAGCCGGGCCCCGGATCGGCGGCCGGATAACTGCAGCGACCCGCGCTTCTTCATGAGCCACAACAGACCGCCGAGCAGCGCAAATACCGCCAGCACCATCGCGATCTGTTGCATCAAATCCATCTGCGCGCCCCGATTTTCCGGCCTATTGACGAATGTTGAGAAGATCCTGCGTCAATTGATCCATGGTCGAGATAACTTTGGAATTCGCGTCGTAAGCGTTTTGGTAGACGATCAAATTGGTGAACTCAGTGGCGATATCAACCGTGGACGACTCCAATGCGCCCCCCTCGATGGTTCCTCGATTTCCGCTGCCAGGCATACCTACAACCGGCGTCGCGGTGTCGGCGCCAACCTCGAAATTGCTGTCACCGACCGATACCAGGGATTCCGGATTGCTGATGGACGCTAAGGCGAGCTGCCCGATCACCTGCTGGCTACCGTCAGAATAATGAACGAAGATCGATCCACCGTTGGAAAGCGAGACCTGAGTCACTTGCGCCGCAGCCGTGCCATCTTGACTGCTTCCGGAAAGCGCCGACGTCTGCGCGAACTGCGTGAATGTCGGGTTGCCATTGGTGTCGTAAAGATTCCAGTTGATACTCATGTCGCTGGCGTTATCCGCCAGGCCCGTGATAGGAACCGCTATTTGTCCGGGAGGCGCCGGGCTCGTCATATTGCCGTTGCTATCGAAGCTGATGGTCCCGTTAACAAGTTGCGACGGAGTGCCAGCTGTTCCTGCGGACAGGTCTTGGCCGGGAATATCGACCGTGTAGTTCCAAGCGTTGGCCGCGGTTTTAGTGAACGTGACGGTAAGGGTGTGCGTGGTGCCCAGCGAGTCGACGACTTGAATGGGAGCCGCAAACGTAGCATCGGCCGTGCCCACTACGGCGTCGGATTCCAAGTTCCCAGTAAGCGTGAATTGTGTGGTCGCAGTGGGAGCCTGAAGGGCATTGGTCGGCACAGTGATGTTGCCGATGGGGCTGGACGTGTTAATCACGCCGTTTACCTCACTCCAGCCTTGTACGAACTGTCCATTGCCGGTAACCAGGTTGCCGTTAGCGTCCAATTCGAAATTTCCCGCGCGCGTGTACAATTCATTGCCGCCGCTGTCTTTGAGCACAAAGAACCCGTTGCCCTGAATGGCCGCGTCAAACGCACCTCCAGTCTGCTCGATGGATCCCTGGTTGAAGACTCGCGTGCTGTGCGTGGCTGAAACACCGCCGCCGATCTGGACTGCGCCGCCTCCGATGGACTGCGATAGCAAATCATAGAACGACACGGTACTGTCCTTGTATCCCGTGGTGTTCATGTTCGCCAGGTTATTTCCGACGATATCGAGAGCGTCGGAGGCCGCCGTTAATCCGCTGAGAGGTGTTGAAAAACTAGACATAATAAATTGCTCCTTATCGAAATTGTTAGTTACCGCCTGAGGAAGACGTAGGTGTTGTCGGCGTCGAGCTAGCCGGCGCCACGTCCTGGGCCAGCGCCTGCGTGTTTTGATTGATCGACAACAGTTGCTCCAACTGGCTGAATGAGACGAGCTGCCCGATAAACTGAATGCTGTCGGTCGGATTCAGCGGGTCCTGATTCTGGATCTGTGCCACCAGAAGCTGGAGGAAAGTATCCTCATTGGTGAGCTGACCAAGATTTCCATTGTCACTGGCAGTGCTGCCGGCTGGGGTTGATCCGCTCGACTGCGTTGGATCGGTTGACGTGGTGGGGCTGGAAACGTTCATGAGTTGTTGCCTCCCGTCTGCACGGTACTTTCGCTGGTTTGCTCGGCTAGTTCCTCGAGCCATTGGTTATTGCCGCGGCGCTCACGCTGCGATTGCCGATCGTTCTGCGATGACGAATGTTGCTGGCTGGATGAGCGTTGCTCCGGATTGCCCTGCTGTTGGCGGCTTTCCGGACTCGACTGAGCCGAGGCCGTCTTGACGACATCCGTCTTTAGACCTTGAGCGCTGAGTTGTGTGGTCAGGTCGCTGAGATTGGCGCGCAGCGAATTCCGCAGATCTTGATCGCTGGCATGCACCGAAACGGTTACTGTTCCAGCGCGGTCCACGACGCGTACGGCGGCCGAGGTCTGGCCATTACCCAGATTGAGAAGAATCTCGTTGTTGAGATTTGTGCGGGGAGGGGCCAGATTGAGCGCCTGCATCTGCGCTGGCGGTGCGGCAGGCGAAAGCGACGGCGAAGGCGGATCGGAGGCGTTCATCGCGGGCCCGGCGTCGATGTGCGCTGTCGCTCCCAACCCGGCTGCGCTATTGGTTAGAGACTGATAAAGTGTGCTCGCCGAATGAGCCGGTGTCGCGGGCGGAGCGGGGTTCGATGGGTCGCTCGGTGTTTGCTCATGCTCGGTAGTCTCAGGTTTTGCGGAATTGATTGACTGCTGGGAGTTGGATTTTCCAGAATCTCGCGCTTCAGGCGCTGCAGCGGAATGGGAAGGCGCGTCCGGCACCGCAGCCGGCGCTTTCGATTCGGAGCCGGACGGGGGCTGGATGATTTGAGGCGCCGGTTGCGCCGCGGTGGCGGAAGATTTCGCGATGAGTGTTGTCGCTGAGATCGTGCTGGCGCCGGTAGGGCGCGTTTCGGGTTCCGGGCTGGCCAAGGCTTCGGGCTGGCTCGTTGACTCCGACAGTTGCATTGCAAACGCCAGGTTGCCGGCGCTCAGAGCAAATGACTGCTCCGGGGTCGTCGCCGTCACTGGGTCCGAGTTCGTTGCAGCGGGGCTGACTCGCGACTCGGCAGGTTGGTCATCGCTCTTGGGCTGGACCAGCCTGCGATCATCGTCGGTTGCCATACTCGCCTGAGGCGCGCCGGTTGGCGTCGGAGTAACGCCGGGGCTGGGCGCCGGCATCGTGCCTGGCCCCATCGTGGATGTCATCTGCACGGCCACAGCGTCGGCAGTTTTCGAATCAGCGGTGCCTCCGCGATTCACGGGAATGGCGCTTGAAGTGGATGACGGCGTCACGGATGGTTTCTGCTCTACCGCGACTGGGCGTGTCTGGACGATGCTCGGCTTTTGCAAGCTCAAGTTCTGAACCTGCGACTGCTCAAGATGGCCGGCGGCAACCGCGGACGAACTGGCCGCTGCCAGCTTCGCCGCAACAGCAGAAACTGGTGTCGATTCAGGAATTGTCGAAAGCGCTGGATCGGACGTGTGCCCGGTAGCGGCATCCGATTGCGGCTTCTGCGATTCGATGTGGCCAGACTGGGCTGCCAACCCTAAAGTGAGTGCCAGCGTGGCGGCCGCATTCGGTAGCGTAGCGTTGTTCCAGGTTGCCGGTGTGGCGGCAAGGGCGCTCGCAACGTCGCCGGAGGGAGACTTTTTCTTGACGACGGCGCCTTTGGAATCTGGCTGCTGAGCGTCTTGCTCACTTTGGTTCTGCATCGAAGGCAGGTTTTGATAGAGGTCTTGGAATTTGCTGGGGATTCCAGGCGCTTGGGTCTGAGCCGTCCGAGCAGCAGCGGGCGGAGGCACGTTCGCGTTCGTCGCACTCACTGCAGGAACAGCATTCATGACGGCGCAAATATGCAGGCGCCGAGCCAAAGTGAAAGCAACAAGTTTTCAGCGGCTTAGAATTTCGAAGCGTCGGAAACTCGCCGAAAGCCGACTGAGATCCGACGGATTCGCGTGGAATGAGTCTGCTCTCTTATCGTGAAACTCACAGAGTCTTATAACTTTTCTTCGGCTCGCCTACTTTGGCCGGGCGGTTGCAAATCACCCCATCGCACTATGGATCAGATCAGTCTGACCGCCGCCAGCGGGATGCGTGCGAGCATGCAGTCGCTCGACCTATTGGCCAACAACATGGCCAATTCATCCACCAATGGCTACAAGGGCGACAGCGAATTCCACACCGTGTTTGTATCCGAAGCGGCCGCCGAGGATGGCAACGGCGACGAGACCGCGATGCCGATGATCCAGCGGCATTGGACGGATTTTGCTCAGGGAACGCTGGAGTCGACCAATAATCCGCTAGATTTCGGACTCGCTGGAAAAGGCTTTTTTGCCGTGCAGGGGCCCTCCGGTCCGCTGTATACGCGGAACGGCAGCTTCGAACTTTCGGCCACCGGAACGCTCAATACCAAGGACGGTTATCCGCTGCTTGACAAAAACAACCAGCCTTTGAAGCTGGCTCATCCTGGACAACCGATCGTAGTCTCGCCCGCTGGAACCGTGCAACAGAACGGCCAGCCGATCGGCGACATACAAGTGGTGGACTTCAAACAACCGAGTATGCTGCTGAAACAGGGCGGCAATTACTTCCAGAATCCAGAAGGAGCCCAGGCTGTGACCCCACAGGGTACCGAGGTCGACCAGGGAAAAGTTGAGACCTCCAACGTCAGCGCCGCTCACGGAGCAGTGCGCCTGGTGAGCGTGATGCGGCAGTTCGAGATGATGCAGAAAGCCATCGCAATTTCTAACGACATGGGCCGTGAAGCCATCGAACAGGTGGCCAAGATTTGAGGCCGCCAAGATTTAGGCAATCAGGAGAAGCATCCAGATGATTCGAGCACTCTTCAGCGCCGCCAGCGGCATGAACGCGCAGCAATTGAATGTGGAGAACATCGCGAATAACATCGCGAATGCGAACACCAACGGGTTCAAAGCCCGGCGCGCGCAGTTCCAGGACCTGCTGTATCAAAACATGATCCAGCCGGGCGCGGCGGCTAGCCAGCAGAGCACCGTACCAACGGGACTCCAGCTGGGATTGGGTACGCGCGCTGTCTCCAACGAGATCAGCTTCGCGCAGGGAGATTTCTCGGAGACCGACAATCCGCTGGACGTGGTCATTCAGGGGAACGGCTTCTTCCAGATCCGCCAGACATCCGGCGAACTTGCGTACACCAGGGCGGGCAGCTTTCACTTGAGCGCTACCGGCCAGCTGGTCGACCCGAGCGGCGATCTGTTGGATCCTCCGATCACGATTCCGGCTAACGCTCTATCCACCACCATCGCCGCGGACGGCACTGTCAGTTACACGCTACCGAACCAACCGTCGGCGCAACAAGGCGGCCAGATTCAGCTCGCAACGTTTCCAAATCCTGCCGGCCTGAACAGCCTGGGAGGCAATTTGTACCAGCAAACGGACGCATCGGGCGCTCCGGTTGTTGGGGCCCCGGGAAGCAGCGACGGGCTGGGGACGCTGATGCAAGGTTATGTGGAGCAATCCAACGTAAGCATCGTGCAGGAATTCGTCAACCTGATCGTCAGCCAGCGAGCGTACGAAGCCAATTCCAAGGTGGTCAAAGCGGCGGATGACATGTATCAGCAAGTGAATAATCTCAAGCAATGAACGCCTGGCTTATTTTCGTCACCTTGCTGCCGCATCCGAGAGCGTGTCAAGCGATTCATGCGGACCAAATCGTCGGCGAGGATCTGGCACGGGCGGTTCCGGCGTTGTCTAAGATTCCTGGCGATGCAGTTATCTCAAATTCTCCGCCGCCGGGAGCACGGCGGATATTCTCGTCTGCGGAATTGACGCGGATCGGGAAACAATACGGCATCGACGTTCCGGCGAATACAACCACTTGCTTTGAATGGAAGATGCGGACGCTGACGGAACAGGACGTTCGCGCAGCGATTCGGGAAACGTTGGCGTCGCCGGCGGCGCGAATCGACGTTTTGGCGATAGGAAAAACCGAAGCGCCCCAAGGAAAGCTCGTTTTCCCGCTCTCCGGACTTTCTGCTTCCCGCAATATCGACCCAACCACGCCGGTAACCTGGCGTGGAGAAGTGATGTATCCAAGTGCGCGGCGATTCGTGGTGTGGGCCCGGGTTCGGATTGTCGAAACTATGACGCGCGTGGTTGCGAATGCGCTGCTTCTGCCAGGCCAAACCATCACGGGTGGCCAGGTCCGGCTCGAGACCTTGGATGATTTTCCGCTTCGCAACGATGTCGCGCGAACTTTGGAAGACGTCATCGGGCGGACGACGGCGCGCGCGATTCGTCCGGCTGCGCCGATCCTGCGGTCGGATCTGCGCGAGCCGTTTCAGATCCAACGAGGCGAGAGTGTGGAGGTAACCGCGATCGCCGGGGCCGCTCAGTTGAAGATGGAGGCGATCGCCGAGAACTCCGGAAAACAGGGCGACGTTATTTCACTCAGGAACCCGCGCACTGGAAAGAGTTTTCGGGCCCGCATTGAGGGCCACGATCAGGCGCTGGTGCTGGCCGGACCAGTGGCCATGCTAACGGGGGTTCAATGAGATTACGAATCGCGTTGTTGCTTCTGCTCCCGGTTGCGCTGTGCGCCGGCGCCGACAAGAAGAAGCAGGCCAAGGCCGTCGAACCCACTCCGCTCGAGAAGTACATCATTGAGGCCAACAAAGACTACAGCTCCGGGGAAGCGGCTCGTCCGGCCGGCTCCCTGTGGTCTCCAACCGCCTTGTTTTCGAACCTCGGCATGGACGTGAAGGCCAGCCGTGTGGACGACCTGGTGACCATCGTCGTGAACGAAACATTTTCAGCGGTAGCCACCGGCGATGTTAAGACGGCCCGCAACTCCAGCGCGCAAAGTGCGATTACAGCGGCCGGAGGAATCACGAAGGCCACTGGGCCTTTGGCGAATCTGCTCAACGCCAATACTCAAACCGCATTGCAGGGACAAGGAGAGACCAGCCGCGGCGCGGTTCTAACGGCCAATCTCAGCGCGCGAGTGGCTCACGTGCTGCCCAACGGGTATCTAGTGGTTGAGGGAACCAAGCGCGTGCAAGTGAGCTCGGAAAATCAGGTGGTCACCGTTCGGGGCGTGATCCGGCCGGCCGACCTGGACACAACCAATACCATTTTGTCCAGCCGCATCGCGCAAATGGAGGTCCTGGTGAATGGCAAGGGCGTGGTGAACGACTCCATCCACCGGCCGAACTTTTTGTATCGCTTGCTATTGGGAATTTTGCCTTTCTAGCTAATCATGCCTCGGATAATTACGCCACTGATGCTCACAATCGGCCTGCTGCTCCCTTCCGCCGCGCTGTCCGATCCCTCCGCGGCGCGTTTGAAAGAACTGGTTTCGCTCGAAGGCGTCCGCGAAAATCAATTGATCGGTTATGGCATCGTGGTCGGGTTGAAGGGCACCGGCGACCGGCAGCAGACGCTGTTCACCGCTCAGAGTCTCGCCAACATGCTGCGGCAGATGGGCGTCACCGTGGATCCCACCGCGATCCTGGTTAAGAACACCGCCGCCGCCATGGTCACTGCGACATTGCCGGCCTTTGCGCAACCGGGCATGCAGATCGACGCAACGGTGGCTGCCATGGGCGACGCGGCCAGTTTACAAGGCGGACTGCTGTTGATGACCAGCCTGCGGGGCATCGATGGCCAGGTGTACTCGATTGCGCAGGGTCCGGTAGTCACTGGCGCATTCATCGCCGGCGCGTCCGGCACTACGCAGACGCTCAATCATCCTACCGTGGGCCGCGTGCCCGGGGGAGCGATTGTCGAACGTCCGTCGCCCTCCGTCGTTCCGGCCGGCGCCGTCAAGCTGCAGCTTCACCAGGCTGATTTCACTACCGCTGTTCGCATCGCGGAGGTTATAAACCAGCACTTCCCAGACGAGGCGAAACTGATCGCGCATGCCGACAATTCCGGCCTGGTCAGCGTGGCGATCCCGCCCGAGTATTCCACGCGCACGGCGGAATTCGTCGCTTCACTCGAAGTTCTCAAGGTGGAAACGGACCGGCCCGCGCGAGTCGTGATCAATGAGAGAACCGGAACCATCGTGATGGGCAAGGAAGTGCGCGTCTCTCCGGTCGCCATCATGCACGGCAATCTGACCGTCGAGATTCAAACGCACTATGATGTTTCGCAACCGAATCCTTTCTCCAACGGCACTACACAAGTAACGCCGGATGTTTCCGTAGGCGTGAAAGAAGAGAAAGCGCGCAACGTGGTGTTGAAGGAAGGCGCCACGGTGGAAGAACTGGTGCGGGCGCTGACCTCGATCGGCTCCACTCCACGCGACATCATCGCCATCTTGCAAGCCTTGCGCAGCGCGGGAGCGTTGGAATCGGAAGTGGAAGTGATCTAGATGAATATACAGCTTTCACCGGCGGCGATCGCACCCGGGCCTTCTGGCCCGGCCGTGCCGGTTGCGCTTTCCTCCAGTCACGCAGAGACTTTTCAACAGGTGCTTGCGAGCGCGTCCGCGGACGACAAGAAACTGGCCGATACAGCCAAGCAGTTCGAAGCCGTCATGGCCGGCGAAATCCTCAAGGCCGCGCGTTCATCGTCCGAAGGCGGTTGGCTGTCCGGTAGCGACGGCGAAGACGATCAGACCGGCGAGATGACCATTGAAATGGCCGAGCAAGGTTTGGCGCAGGGTTTAGCAGCCACGGGGGCTTTTGGGATCGCCAAGATGGTACTCGCGAACCTGCACCGCAATCAGCCTACAGAGACCAGCTCCGAGCCTGCTTCGAACCGCTGACAACGTCCGGTAGATATGGACTGGCGATGAGGGCGGCGGAGGTCTCAGGATCAGCTTCGTGCGCGGGCAAGCCAGCCGCCAGATTCTCGATGGCGCCGCTCCAGCCCTCGTGCAGAGTACGCAGCAAGCGCGCGACTTCTTTGAACATCTCTTCCGATTTTCGAGCATGCGCCTCGGCCAAACGGCTCTGCATGTAGCTGTACAGAGCCGCGAGGTTTTGCGAATATTGCGGCTGAACGTCGTGACGGAGAGACCGCTGCAGTTCAAAAAGGATCTCGACCGTCTTGTTGACCGCTTGACCCCGGCTGAGAACATCGCGCGAGCGCAAGTGAGCCAATGCTTCCTCGCTGGTTTGGATGGCGGTTTCGTAAAGCATACCAACCAGTTCCATGGGCGACGCGGTTCGCACGCGAGTGAGCAAGTATTCGTTCTGACGATTCACGGTTGACCTTCCGAACCTTTTATCGATGGACCGCGGCGCGGATTTAGCGGATTTCGATTCCAGGGTCGGGAAGTAGCGTCGAAGTCGCGACGGCTGCTGTCAGGGCCTCGCCGCGCAAGTGACAAATCGGCCGTGCAAGTGTCTCAATCGAAACGGCCGAACATTTGGCTTCCAAAATGCTTTTTCGTGGTTTTCCACAGCGATGCCAGCCGAATCAATGCAGGTCAGATCGTATTTCGCGGACTCCGTCGAGCGGGCCATCCAAACCGCGCGGCAAGCGCTGGGTTCGGATGCGGTGTTGATTACGTCCCGGCGCGCGGCGCCGGAATCGAGCAGCCGCGGAGCCTATGAGGTGGTTTTTGGAACTTCCGCTCAAGCGCAGGCGAGCGATTCCCCGGCTGAAAATCAAGACCTGAGCCGAGAGGTCGCATTGCTGCGCGCCCAACTGGATAGCATCAAACTCGCGCTCGAACAAAACGGTGCAGGCTCATTCCCCAAAGCCCAGCCAGGAATCAGGTCGGTACAACTGGAACTTGCCGCGGCGGGTTTGGACGATGAACTGATTCAATCCATCACCAACGATGTTTGGAATAGCCGCGACCGCGGAACGGTTCCCCCCGGCGAGCAGCAACCGAGCATCCGGGATGCGGCGATTGAGAGCATTCGCAAGCGAATCCAATTTGCGCCCGAGTTCGCTCCTGCGCCGGGAAACGGCATGCGCGCCGTAGTGTTTGTCGGTCCTCCGGGAGCCGGCAAGACTACGACACTTGCTAAGTTCGCGATGCGGGAGTGTCTGGGCCGGCGGTTGTCGGTTCGAATCCTTTCGCTCGAAACGCACCGGGTAGCAGCTCAAGAGAAGCTGCGTAGTCTCGCCAAAATCATGGGCTTCGGATTCACGGCCGCGAACAGCATGCGCGAATTCATCGAAGCCATGGACGAATTTCGCACTAAGGACGTCCTGCTGATTGACACTCCTGGTTTCAGCTTCAATGACTTCGAATTTGCCGGCGACCTGATTCGCTTCCTGCGGCAGATGGCGTCCAAAGAAATCCATCTGGTACTGCCCGCGTCCATGAATCGCGACGATCTGATACTTTACGCGCGCCGGTACGCCGAGTTCCAGCTGGACTACGTTCTGTTCACCAAGCTGGACGAGACCGAATCGCGCGGAGCTGTGCTGGCCGCGGCGCTGGAAGCGGATAAGCCGCTCTCCTACCTGGCCGACGGTCAGAATGTTCCGGAAGATATCCAATCGCCGAATTGGCCCACTCTAATGGGCAAATTGCACCGGAGCGAAAAAGTGGCGGCTGTTTCGGCGGCATAAATGGCAAGCAACGTCCTGGCAAGTCAGAGGTTCTCCGTTCCGATGGCCGGCTCGGCTGAGGAGCGCGAGCGTTTGATCCTCGAGAACTTGCCCAGCGTGCGCTGGCTGGCTCTACGAATCCACGAGAAAATCGGCGGAGCCGTTGGCCTGGATGACCTGATCTCGGCCGGAACCATCGGTCTGATCCAGGCAGTAGATGCGTTCGACCCGAACTGCAACGTCAAATTAAAGACCTACGCCGAACATCGGATTCGAGGCGCCATCCTGGACAGCATCCGAGGCCTGGATGGAATTCCGGCGCACAAGCGCAAGAGGCTGAAGGAAATCGAAGCGGCCTTCCTGGCGGTGGAGCAGCGAGTGCAACGCGCGCCTACCGAGGAAGAAGTCGCGGCGGAATTGAAAATCCCGCTGGCCGAATACCAAGAGTCGTTGTCGGAGCTGCGCGCCGTGAGCCTGGGCAGCCTGGATGAGGTGAGCGATGGCTTCTCGGAAAGCAAGCTGCTGCGGTTTGTCGCTCAAGACGAAGAGAGCCAGCCGTCTCGCATCTTGGAGCGAGCCGAACTGAAGAATTTGTTGGCGGACGGCATCAGCAAGATGCCCAAGCAGGAAAAGATCATTCTGTCGCTGTACTACCAGGAACAACAGAATCTGCAAGAGATTGCGGAAATTCTTGGATTGCATACCACTCGCGTCTGCCAGCTCAAGTCGCAAGCCGTGCTCAGGCTGCGCACCTACATGCTCAAGAAATGGCCGGCCGGCCGGGGTGGTTTCTAATGCAGTTGTTCTTGGAACTGGTTCCTTGCCTGGTGGTGGTCGCCGCCGGGGGAACGTTCCTGACGATGATCCTTTTTGCCGCGATGCAACGGCGTGTCACCAAACTCGCCCAAGCCGTCATCAGCGGCGAGGCGTCGCATCAGGCCGAAGCGGCGGAGTTGACCAATGCGATGAATGAATTGAAGCGGCGCGTCGTGGAATTGGAGAAAGGCGAGATTCGCAACTGCGCCGAGCTGCAACCGGACCAAGACCTTAACCACGCTGCCCGCAGCATGGCCTTCAAATTACAGCGGGCCGGCCAAACGTCCGACGCCATCGCCCAGAAGTTGCGCCTTTCCAAAGGAGAAGTGGAACTGCTAATCAAAGCGCAAAAGATCGTCATGCGGCCTTACGAAAAAGTCGAAATGGCTGCAATCGAACCGGTACAAAAAGGCTAAAGATCGTGCCAAAAGCTGCGATACAAGCAAGGGTGCCCTGAGGAAATCATGAGAATCAACGGCAGCGACATGACAAGCAACGCGGAACTCGAGCTGCAGCTAACCCGCTCATCTCGCGAAGCTGTTGATTCTAATACGTCGAGTGTGACTGCGGGCTCGGATTCGGTGGCGCTCAACGGCACCGGCGCCCTGGCTCAGTTGGCCTCGACCGCCGGGGCTAGCGAAAGGGCGGACCGTGTTGAACAGCTCAAACAAATGGTTGCAACCAACCAGTACACGGTCGACCCGGACAGCGTGAGCCGCGCTTTGATCGGCGCTCACATGGTGGGCGACTAACCGGCCCCCATGGCTCTTTCGGTGGACATCCCCGCGGAATACGGCGATGCGGGCGAGTGTATCCAGGCCGCTCATCAGAACCTGGAACGGGTGAAGCAACTGCTCAAACAGCCCTCGGTCGAATCCGGGGAGGCGTCGGCGGCCATCCTGCGGGAGGTCGAAGTTCAATTGGGCTGCATAGCTGCGCTTTGGAAGGCGCAAGGAGCGAACCGAGATCCCCAGGTGCGCGTCGCCCTGGAAGGGATCCAACGAGAAGTTGCGTTCTTAGCGGAATTTTTCGCTCAGAGCGATCGGCTGTTCCGAGGCTGGATCGGAGCCATTGAGAGCAAGCGGTCCGGCTATAACGGCCTCGGACAAACAGCCCCATTGGTTCTGGTGAACCGAGTGAGTCTGGAAGGATGAATCGTCTTGGGTAGTTTATTCTCAGCCTTGAATACCGCGGCCAACGCGCTCACCGCGTTTCAGCAGGCCATCGATGTGACCCAGAACAACGTGGCCAATGCCAACACCCCAGGCTACGCCGATCAGGTCCCGCTGATGGAAGCGGTCAATATTCAGTCCGCCAACGGAGTGGTCGGAGGGGTGACGGAACAGACTCAGGACACGCGCAATGCCTTCGCCGATCAGGCCGTGCAACAGCAACAATCGCTGGCGGGCGAGTTTCAACAGCTTCAAACTTCACTCGCTCCGCTCCAAAGCATCCTGGATGTTTCTTCCAACAGCGCGATTCCGTCGGCATTGAACGAATTGTTCTCTAGCTTCTCGCAATGGAGCACGCAACCATCCAGCGCGACGTATCAAACCGCGGTGGTCGCTGCCGCGCAAGATACCGCCGCGGCGTTCCAGCAAGTGGCAGCCGAACTGAACAGCGCCAGCAGCTCCACCACTCAAGACCTACAGTCGACGGTGACGCAGATTAACCAGGATGCGGCGCAAATCCAGAGCTACAACACGTCCATTGCCGCCGGAGAATCGAACCCGGGGCTCTCGGCTCAAATGGAGAGCACGCTCGAAAACCTGTCTAGCCTGGCCAACGTTCAGACTATGCCGGGTGTCGGTGGGATGGTCACCGTGCTGTTGGGGGGCCAGACTCCCCTGGTCATCGGAACACAGGTAGATGCGTTGCAGGTTGGAAGGGACGTAGCGAATGCAGTGAACGGCCCGCCCAACGCGACCATCCTGGATAGCAACGGCAACGACGTCACGGCGCAAGTTACGTCGGGCCAACTAGCGGGGCTGCTGTCGGTTCGGAACAGCGTGATTCCGTCGCTGATCGGCGGCGGACAGCAAACCGGCGGCTTGAACGTTCTCGCTCAAAGCTTGGCCGACACGGTGAACAACCTCCTGGAACAAGGTTCCACCACCACCACGCCGCCGTTTCAATCGGGCACTGCTCTGTTCAGTTACAACGCGACCCCTCCGGCCGGGATCGCGGCCAGTCTCCAAGTGACTCCGGGTTTTCAACCGAGCCAGTTGGCGGCGACCGATCCTGGACCGCCCACCGTCTCTAACGGCATCGCTCTCCAGTTGGCGGGCCTGGACACCGATCCGTCGGGACAGATCAACGGATTGAGCTTTAGTCAATATTTCGGCAATTTGGCTTCGACGGTGGGTAATGCAGTGGACACCGCCAACACCAGCGCTGCCGGCCAAGCGCAAGCTCTGTCGCAAGCGAAAACCCTACAACAGCAGTTTTCGGGAGTCTCGCTCGATGAAGAAGCTGTTCGGCTGGTCCAATTGCAGGGCTCCTACCAAGCCGCCAGCAAGGTGGTAACGGTTGTGGATGAGATCACTCAGGCACTCATGGCCATGATTCCGGCAGCCGGCTAAGTGCACAGAAGGAATAACCTATGATCCCCGGCTTAAGTTCAGCCAACGCGCAGTTCGTCGCCAACATCGACAATTTGCAAACGCAAATGAACAATACGCAAGAACAGCTGGCAACCGGGCTGCGCGTGAATCAAGCTTCGGACGACCCAGAGGAGCTGGGCGACATTTTCCAGTCGCGCGCCGAGCTGGCGAACCTCAATCAGGTAAGCCAGAACCTGACCAATGTCCAAGCGCTGGTCAATGCCGGCGATTCCAGCGTCCAGTCGGCGGCTCAGCTCATGCAGAACGCGCTCAGCCTGGGAACGGAAGGAGCCAGCAGCAGCGCCAGCTCAACTACGCAAAGTTCGCTGGCGACGCAGGTGCAAAGCCTTCTTTCGCAAATGGTGGGCCTGAGCCAGACGCAGGTGAATGGAGTTTATATCTTTAGCGGGGACCAAAGCGGCTCGCCGCCTTATCAGCTGGATCCTTCCAGTCCCACCGGCGTTGACCAATTGGTGACGGCGCAAGCGACGCAACAGATCGCCGATCCAAGCGGGCTGACGTTCCCGATTTCCCTGACCGCGCAACAGGTCTTCGACGCCCGCGACGCCAGCAACAACCCCACTTCCCAGAACGTCTTTGCCGCGCTCAATAACTTGCAATTAGCGTTACAAAGCGGGAACGACGCCAACATCACCACCGCTATCGACGATGTTCAGTCGGCCAGCGCGTACCTGAACCAGCAGCTTTCTTTCTACGGGACCACGCAGAATCGCATCACGTCGTCGCTGGACCTGGCTCAAAAATTTCAGCTCCAAGACCAAACCCAACTCAGCAGCCTGCAAGATGCCGACGTTACGTCGCTGGCGCTCCAGCTCACCCAGCAGACCACCAGTATCAATGCGGCCATGGCGGCTGAGGCGAAGCGGCCGACGTCGACGTTGTTTGACTACCTTCCGATCGGTTAGGTTGTGAGCAATTCTGACTGAAAAACCTACTGAGGATCGGCGATAAAGTCCCATATGCCAGAGTCTGCCGCATGCCTGCTTCGCGAGCGAGCCCTGCGCACTTTAGCCGAGCTGCCTCCGCTGTCCCCTATCCTCAACCGGCTTATCGCCAACCTGGCCCAGTCGGACGTGTCGTTCGCCAAGGTCGCCGAGCTGATCGAAAAAGATACGGTGCTCGCCGGGAACCTTCTGAAGCTTGTTAATTCGGCTTTATACGGTCGCCGCGGGACCATTATTTCGGTCCGCCACGCAGTGTCCATGTTGGGCGTCAACAAACTTCGGAACGCCGCGCTGAGTATGTCGGTGGCCCGTATGTGGAACCACGTCAAGACGCCGGCCGGCTGGTCCCAAGCAAGTTTCAACCTACACGCTGCCGGGGTGGCAATCCTTTCGGACTTACTGGCTCAACGGCTTCCAGTGGATCATGGCGAGGGGGCTTTCGCAGCGGGCCTGTTTCACGACCTCGGCTGGCTGCTAGTGGCGTTAGGATGCCCGGAGGAGTACGAACAAGCCTCCCGGCTATTTTTGCAAAACGAACCCAACGGACCCGAGTGCGAACTCGAAATCCTGGGGATCTCTCACGCCGAGCTTTCGGCGGAGGCCTTGGCGGTTTGGAACCTGCCACAGCCGATTGAGACGGCGGTACGCTATCATGCCCTGCCGGAACAGGATCCCAAGTGGGCCGGGACCAATCGGATTCCCCTCAGCAGGATTCTAAACGCGGCCGATTACTATGTACAACAGCGCGGCAATCATTTGAGCATTTTCGAGCAGGGGGTGCAGAACTGCGCCGAGCTGCCCGACTTCTTGGGACTAGGCGAACAACTGCCCAGGATTCTGAATGACTTCGATGCCGAATTTTCGACGATCCAGCAGTTTTTTTAATTTCGGCCTTGGGGGGATATTGGTGATCTATAATGGCCGTTCCTAGTTCCATCCAGCGGCTGGAGCCACTTCCGGCGATTGCTGTTGAACTCCTCGATCGCATCGCATCTCATACCGTCGAGGAGGCTGATCTGCTGGATTTGTTGCAGGCGCAACCCGATCTTTTGGCAGACATCCATCACGTGGCGATGCAAGCCGCTGGTCCGGGAGCCGAGGAAACGCCGGAGGCGCCATCCTTGCTAAATGAGATGAGCGCCGGGAGACTCGCGGAAATTTCGATGACGGTGCTGGTGGGGAGCTATCTGCGCCGCGCCATCTCTAATTCCGACGACCAGCGATATTGGCGTTACATTTTGGCCTGTGCGGTATGCTGCGAGCAGGTTGCGCTGTTCAGACGAGAGGACATTCTATTAGCCTACACGGCTGGTTTATTTCATGACATCGGCAGGATGGCGCTAATCGCCGCCTATCCCGATCGTTACTCGAATCTGCTGGCACTTACCGACAGAATGTTCGCGGCCGATGAGCCGTTCGACATCTTGGAGTACGAGCGGCTGCTATTCGGGCTGGACCATTTTGAAACTGCCATCTGGATCGCGGCAGCGTGGAAATTGCCTTCCTGGCTGCGCGCGATCGTGGGCAAATTTGACCAGCGTGCCAATGGGGAGCATGCCAACCTGGTGGCTACGGTCCGCGCTGGAACAAGCTTGGCGCACTCACTTGGTTTTGGCTATCTCACGGCTGCGCCGCGCGGGGACATCCGGAAAATATTCGGGTGCTTTGAGGACGCCGATAAACATTGGAAGATCTTAGACAGTTGGGAATACGCCGAGGAAAACATGCGCGGAAAGGTTCTCTCGCGTTTAAGTTGCTACGCCACGGATGAGCAACTTACGACCAGACCAGAGGCGACCCCCCGCATTTGCGGGTATGGCCGTGCTTAGTAAATGCACTACAGCATAAGAAAATCGATGCCGATAAATAGGCAAGTTCAATATCTCGTTCTAGGCAGGAGCGTGTAGCTAGGAATGTTTCCTATCATTGGCATCGTCGTGGTTCTGGGCTGCATCGCCGGCGGCTACCTGATCGAGAAGGGTAACCTGCTGGTCTTAATGCAACCGGCCGAGTTGCTGATCATACTTGGTGCGGCGATCGGAACCGTATTGATCGGAAACCCTCCCTACCTATTAAAAGGCATCGCCAGCAGCCTCATCGGCGTACTTAAAGGAAGCCGCTACACTTCCTCGCTGTATCTGGATACGTTGCGCTTTCTGAACGATTTTTTCAGCACCTCGCGCAAGAACGGGCTGACCGCCCTGGAGACCGATCTGGACGAGCCCGCGAAGAGCGCCTTATTCAAGCGTCATCCTCGATTCGCCGCTAATAAGGAAGCGTTGCACTTTTTTTGCGACACCATGCGCACGCTGCTGGCGGGCGGCGTGGAGGTGCACGATCTGGACCAGGTGATGGAGACAGACCTGGAGGTCTTGCATCGGCAGAGCCGTCTTCCGGCCGGTGCGCTGTCCACCATGGCCGACAGTCTTCCCGGTTTGGGAATTGTCGCGGCCGTATTAGGCGTAGTCATCACCATGAGCGCGCTGGGAGGTCCGCCGGAAGAAATTGGACACAAAGTGGCGGCGGCGCTGGTCGGAACTTTTCTGGGCATCCTGATGTGCTACGGGTTCCTGGGACCGCTGGCGGCCAACATCAAGAAGCAAACCGACGCCGAGAGTGAGTATTTCCTGTGCCTGCGCATGGGAATGTTGGCGTACATGAAGGGTGTCTCACCGATGCTGGCTCTGGAAGCGGCGCGGCGGGCCATCCCACATCACGTGCGCCCGACGTTCCAGCAGATGGACAAGGCCTGTAGAAAGGCCAGCGCGCCCGCCGCCGGAGCTGCCGCGTGAGCGCCAAGGGGTCGTCCAAGGTCATCGTTGTACGCAAGGTAGTCGCCGGTCACGACGAAGAACACGGCGGCGCCTGGAAGGTGGCCTATGCCGATTTCGTGACGGCCATGATGGCGCTCTTTATCGTGCTATGGCTTCTGAGTGCGAGCGAGAAGGTACAAAAAGCCGTGGGCGGTTACTTTCGAGATCCGACCGGCCGCGGCCGCCAGACCGGCACAACCACGGCCGGAGTCAGTGAAACTCTGACCATCAATAAAAGCCAATTGCAGCAACTCAAGGAGAAACTGGAACAGGCCCTGAAACAGATTCCCACGTTTCAGAACCTGCAGAAGCAGGTTCGAATGATGATTACCGCTGAAGGCTTGCGGATCGATCTGCTAGAGACCCAGCACGGGATGTTCTTCGAAACCGGAAATCCAAAGCCGACCGTGGCCGGAAAGGATTTGTTACAGCTTCTCGCGACGGAGTTGATGAAGCTGCCAAACAAAGTGGCAATCGAAGGCCATACCGATTCGACTCCTTACGGGCGCAGCGATTATTCCAATTGGGAACTTTCGGCTGACCGCGCCAACGCCGCACGACGGATCTTGAACGACAACGGACTTCCGGAAACGCGTATCAGCCAGGTGCGCGGCTTTGCCGATCAGAGGCTGTTGCTGAAGAATGACCCGACTAACCCGTCCAATCGCCGGATCTCGATCATAGTTCGCAACGTCGGGCTGGACGACCAGGAAGAGACCTCGGCTCAAGCGAACGAAGAGTCTGCAAGGAAACCCACCGCCTCGACGGAGAGCGGCAAGAACTAGAGCATCGTCGCTTCCGGCGGTGGCGCTAGGTCGGCGCTTTTTCAATTTTGGTTGAACTGCCGAGGATCTCTTTTATTCGGACCGACAGCGCGTCTTTGACTATTACTATTTCCGCGGTGGCAACGGGCGTGCCGCCTGCCCGGAGCATGAGCGGGGCACTGGTCGGATGATTGGTTCGAAGAACTGTTCCAAGCTTCAGATCGAGTAGCTCCCGGACGCTGAGCTCGAACCCTCCCAGCTCGACCTCCAGGTTGAATGGTAAGCTTTCGAAACGGTTCAATACCTCGGTTGAATTCATGCTTGTAGCTGGTCTTGCATGCAGATCGCCAGAAAAGCAAATGTGAATTTGCAGCGATGCAGCCAGTAGGATCGTCGAGAACTTGCCAGTGCGGTGACTGAAGTCCGCCGAAAGGGTTCGGGTCCACCTAATAAGTGGGTGAATCGACACACCCCGCATCTGCGATCTCGCTGATGTATCAAGTCTTTCCCGCTAGTAACCGATCTAGGGACTAATCTTAGAAAAAATGGACAACAACCTCTTTGCCAACAGAGTTGTGATGTGGATCGCCGATCAGGCGCCTTCCAACAAGGTTTTCTTGAACCCCGAAGATTCCGAGACCATCGAGATTATCCCCGTCACCAGATTTGCAGTTGCTCTCGAGCTAATACGGAGTCGAAACCTGGACGCGATTCTAGTCAGACTTCCGCTGGCCGATTGTAACGCCGAAGAAATGCTCGGAGCCATCCGCGAACTCCGCACAGAACTACCGGTGGTGCTGCATGAACCCTCCACCATCCGCAGAACTGACGCCGATTGCCAGCGCCTGGGCATCGCTCGCTACATCGCCAACGCGGTTCCACCTTACTACCTGGGCCAAGCGCTTTTGGATGTGATGAACGGCGAGACGGAAAAGGCGAGCGAAGAAAGCCGGCCGGGGTCGCGCGATGGCGGAATCATGGTGGGCTCCAGCGCCTCGATGCGCCAGGTGTCCGAGATTATCAAACTCATCGGGCCGCGGCGTTGCACAGTCCTGATCAGCGGGGACACGGGCAGCGGCAAAGAGGTGGCTGCACGGGCCATTCATGCCGCCAGCAACCGCTGTCAGCGGCGAATGGTCGCGGTGAACTGCGCCGCGCTTCCGGACAACCTATTGGAAGCCGAGCTTTTTGGACACACCAAGGGCGCTTTCACCGGTGCAGTGAACGCCCGAGTGGGACTGTTTGAACAGGCTAATCGCAGCACCATCTTTCTGGACGAGATCAGTGAGCTTCCCATGTCGCTGCAAGCCAAACTGCTGCGAGTGCTGCAAGAGCGGGAGATCCAGCGCATCGGCAGCTCCCGGCCCGTGCCGGTGGATGTGCGTGTGATTGCGGCTTCCAACACCAATCTGCTGGAAGCCGTCGCCAACCAACGTTTCCGCGAGGACTTGTACTATCGGCTGAACGTGGTGGCATTGCAGATTCCAGCCTTGCGCGAACGCGCCACGGACGTTCCCGAGCTGGCCGACTACTTTTTGGCCCGAATCGCCGATCAGGAAGGCGGGCCCGCGAAGACGCTTTCTTCCGAAGCTCTGGCCGCCCTGGTGAGCTATAGCTGGCCGGGCAACGTCCGGCAACTCGAGCACGCTCTGGAGTCGGCAGTGGCTTTGAGCGGCTCACGAACCGTTTTGTATCCTGGCGATTTCGTACTTCCGGTGCGGCCTCATCTATCCGGCATCTCCGCGCTCGACGTGCCGGAAACGGGAATTGACTTCGAAGAGCTGATCGCCAACATCGAGCGGCGCTTGTTGGAGCGAGCGCTGGCCCGGTCCGGCGGCAACAAATCCCGGGCGGCGGATCTGCTGAAGATGAAACGGACCACGCTCATCTCCAAGTTCAAAGCTCTGGAAGTCTGCGCGTAAATCAAGCATGGCTTCGGCTCAGGTAGTCGCGCCCGGCCAGACCGCCCGCTCCTCCAACGGACTGGCTGTGTCCAATTGGGGCGAACTGGCAGTACCGGTCGCGGTGCTGCTGATCGTAGTAGCGCTCATTACTCCGCTGCCCAGTTTTCTGCTGGATTTCCTGATCGTCATGGATCTCATGATGTCGGTGATCGTGATGATGGTGGCGATGTACATCGGGCGTCCCGTGGAGTTCAGCGTGTTCCCTACGGTCCTGCTGCTGCTAACGCTGTTTCGCCTGGCACTGAACGTCTCCTCAGCGCGGCTCATTCTGCTGAACGGAAACACCGGGACGGCAGCGGCCGGACACGTGATCGAAGCCTTCGGCAGCTTCGTGGTGGGCGGCAACTACATCATTGGCGCGGTGATATTCTGCGTGCTGATCGCGATTCAGTATGTCGTAATCAACCATGGTTCGGTGCGTATCTCGGAAGTGACCGCGCGTTTCACCTTGGATGCGCTGCCAGGCAAACAAATGTCGATAGACGCCGATCTAAACGGCGGATTGATCGACGAGACCGAAGCCAAGCGCCGCCGCAAGGATTTGAGCGCGGAAGCGGAATTTTATGGAGCTATGGACGGTGCCTCCCGCTTCACCCAGCGAGATGCCATCGCCAGCATCATCATCACGGGCGTGAACATCATCGCCGGATTTTTGATCGGCGTGTTCCAGCACGATATGGATTTGAAACGCGCCTTGCAAACCTATACCGTACTCACCATCGGCGACGGCCTGGTCACGGTGATCCCGGCTCTGATGATCTCGATTTCGGGCGGCCTGGTGATCACGCATGCCGCCTCGGATGCAAAACTCGGGGCGCTCTTCGACAAACAGGTGTTCGGAAGATCTGAGCCGCTGATGTTGGCCAGTGGTGTACTGCTGGCCCTGGCGGTTCTCCCAGGGCTGCCGGCGCTGCCTTTTCTGGCATTGGGAGGCGGACTGGGCCTGGTGGCGCTGCAGAAACAACGCCGGCGGGCCAACGCGGCAGTCGCAACAAGTGCGGCCGAAAAGCCCGCCAAGGAAAGCGTCGAAAGCCTGCTCCAGGTGGATCCGCTTTCGATCGAAGTAGGGCTGGGCCTGGTCAAGTTAGTCGAGGGCGGCTCAAAGTCGCCACTGCTGCAGCGCATCACCGGCATCCGGAAAACCCTAGCTTCGCAGCTTGGTTACCAGATGCCGTCCATCAAAGTGAACGACAATCTTGCGCTACGTTCACGCGAGTATGCCATTTTGTTCAAGGGTGTTGAGCTGGCCCGTTACGAGCTGCCTAGCGGCCAGGAGCTCGCGATACCGAATGCGGAAGTACGCGGCGGCGTAGAAGGCACGCCCACCAAGGATCCGGCATTCGGCCTGTCCGCGTTGTGGATTCCCACCAGCCGCGCGCCCGCCGCTCGATCGCAAGGCTATACGGTGGTGGACGAAGTGAGTGTGCTGGGCACGCACCTCTCTGAACTGGTGCGGCGCCACGCACATGAATTATTCAGCCGTCAGGATGCGAAAAACTTCTGCGACCGCGTCGCGCAAAGCAATCCCAAGGTTGTCGAAGACTTGGTTCCCAAGCTGTTGTCGCTTGCGGTGGTGCAACGAGTGCTTCAAAATCTTTTGCGCGAGCGCGTGCCAATTCGCGATTCGGTGACGATCCTGGAGGCGCTCAGCGAAGGGGCGCAGATGACGAAGAATCCGGTGCTGCTTACCGAATACGTGCGCCAGGGCATCCGCCGAACCGTTATCAAGCAGCACTTAAGCCAGCAGCACGAAATAACCGCGTACCTGACGGAGCAGGGCATTGAGCAGACCGTCGAGTCAGCCGTCGAGCATAGCGAAAACAACAGTGTGCTGGGCCTGGCCCCGCAAACCGCGCGCGATATCGTTTCGCAATTTTCGCGCCGGATCGAGAGGCCGGATTCCTCCGCGGTGGTCATCACCTCGCCGGCCACGCGCTATTTCATAAAGCAGCTGTTGGAAACAGCCTTCCCGGATGTTGCGGTTCTCTCGCACAGCGAGGTTCCGCCGGAGGTGAAAGTAAAATCACTGGGCGGGATTGGATAAGAACTAAAGGGCGATCAGGAGATATTTCAATGAATGAGACCGAACAAACCAGCGAGGTGTTCGCGAATTCGGATGCAGCTCAGGAGACACGGCCAGCGGACCAAGCGGCCGCATCGGGCAATTTCAGCGCCGCGCCGCTGCTCATGGATATCAAGCTGGACGTACGCGTCCGGGTGGGCCGCGCGCAACGCAGTCTTCGCTCTATCACGCAGCTCGCCAGCGATTCGGTGGTAGAGCTGGATTGCTCTGTAGACGACCCGGTAGAGATTGTGGTGAATGACCGCGTCATCGCCGAGGGCGAAATCGTCGTGGTCGGAGGAAACTATGGAGTGCGCATCACGCGGATCGCGGGAAGCGACGCAGCGGACACAACGCTTGGAACCGAACAGGCGCTGCGGCAGCTCTCAGACCAGCTAAGATGAGCGACATCGTTTCTTTAAGCAGTTTGAGCAATGTGCCTTCTGCGTCGCAGTTGCACGTGGAGCACTCTCGCGCCACCGGTGAGTCCGCTGCCGCCGGTCCGTCGGGCTCTGGGGCGGCCTCGGGATCTCTAGAAGACTCCATCGAGTTGTCCGCGGCCGCGGTCCTGGTTCAGCAAGCCTCAAGCGCCGGAGCCGCTGACCGGGCCAGCCGGGTCCAGCAACTCAAGCAGCAGGTTGAAAGCGGACAATACAGCGTCGATCCGGCTGCGATCAGCGATGCTTTAATTAGCGCGACGGCCGCCGGCGAGTGACCGATCAAGCGCCGCAATCCTCAATCAGGAATCCTCGGCGCGACCCGGTGCTCACGATTTGCCCGTCAAAGCCGGTCTGGCCGTTCAAAGTGCACGCGACCTTCTGTTCGGCAGCATGGTCGAGCTTGATGATCTGGCCGACCTGAAGCTGCAGCAGCTCCGTCAACCGCATTTCCGACGGATCCAGCCAGATGTCGAGCGTCACCTGCGCCGACATCATCAGCTCCATAATGTGTTCCGCAGACCCGCCCGGATTGACGATAGGCTCAGGTTCGGCGTGGCGCGCATTCAGCGATTCGGCGAAAAGGCCGGCCGGTACAGCGAACGTCAATTTCCCAGCACAACCCGCGACGGTAACTTCGAAGCCGACACTACACGTCAATTCGGTGCCGGGAAGGACTCGCGAGGGTGTTGGTTCCACTTCTACGGTGAGCGCTTCCAGTTGCGTCCCGGTCAGCGGAGACCAGGCTCGGAATACTTCAGAAAGGATCAAGCGAAGCAAGAGCGTGACAACCTGCAACTCGATCTCGGTCGGCTTCCGGCTGGGTGCGGCGAATGCGCCCGCTTGTGCTCCGAGCGCGATGCCAATCAACGGGAATAGAACATCGTAGTCGGCACGAACCAGCAGTTTGCGCTCGTGCTGCTTCGTGAGCACCGCGGCGAAACAGGAGCGTTCATCATTGATCAAGAACTCGCTGAATACAACATTCGAAGCGCCGGTAAACGCGACGTTGACCGAAGAACGAAGGAAAGCCGAAAGATTCATGCCAAGGTCGCGCGCCAGCGTCTCGTTTACGAGCCGCAACTGGTCGGCATAGGCGCCCTGCCATTGACTAACCGCCTTGAAGTCCGCCTTGATCCACTGCGATTCCATGATGAAGTGTAAGCCCTAAATCGGCCGTTTCATCGAGAGTCTTTATTTCGTCGTTTTTTCGACAGACGAGTGTTGCAACCAAGACGGGCTCGACGCACAAGCCGTTGAAAATCCCGCGAAGTCCGATGGCGGGGAAATTGCGAGATAGACATGACATGCTGCCCGCCTGTCTCGAAGCGCGGCCAGCGGGCTGAACAAGAACTATGAATTTGATTGAGGCAGCACCCAACAAGATTTCCGGCCGGCACAAAGCTGCCATCTTGCTCGTCACCCTGGGGGAAAAACTGGGCGGCGAAGTGCTCATGCGTTTGAACGACGAGGAAGTGAAGACGGTGAGCAAGGCGATCGCCAGCTTGCCCCAAGTGGGTCCTAATGAGACCGAGGCGGTATTGGAAGAGTTTTCCCAAGCGATATCGCAGAATGTGCCGCGGGGAGGAACGGACGTTGCCAAGCGCCTGCTGGTGAACGCGTTCGGACCGGTCGCCGCGCAGCATATCGCGCAGCTATTGCCGGCCGGAGGAAAGCAGGGCGCCGACTCACTCCAGCGAGTGGATCCGCAGCAGTTGAGCCGTTTTGTGGAAGCCGAGCACCCGCAGACCATCGCATTGATCCTGGCGCACCTCGCCACCGAACGTGCGGCCTCGCTGCTGGCAAATCTTAACCCGCAGGTACGCTGCCAGGTGGTTCTCAGAATCGCGCAACTGGACCGCGTCTCGCCCGACATCGTCTCCCGTATTTACTCCGTTATCAGCGAGAAACTGAAGTCGCTGGGGGAGATGCGAACCGAAGCGCGAGGCGGCCCTCGCAGCGCCGCTGAAATCTTGAACCGGATGGAATCGGGGGTCAGCGAGGAAATTCTCGGGAGCATGAGTAACGACGAGCAATCCTTGGCCGACGTCATCCGCAACTTCATGTTCACGTTTGAAGACATCGTGCACTTGGACTCGAATGCGATGAAGGAAGTGGTCGCCAAAGTGGATCGCAAGCTGTTGACGGTGGCGCTGAAGGGAACCAGCGAGCCACTGATGAATCATTTCCTGCAATGCATGTCGCAGCGCGGCGGAGAGATGTTGCGCGAAGACATGGAAGCTACTGGTCCGGTCAAAATCCGCGAGGTGGAGGCTGCGCAAAAGCAGGTGCTGGCGGTCATCCACGAGCTCGAAGCGGAAGGAACTGTCAGCTTACGAGGCGGTGGCGGGGATCAGTATGTCTGAGTTGTTCGCGGGAAAGGCGTCGTCCGTGGCCCCGGTGCCGTGGCGTACAGTCAACCTGGCGGTTACGCGGAAGAACGCCGGCGCGGCCGCGGAGGAAGAATTGGAACGGCGGATCGAACAGATTCGGCGGGAAGGGCAGGAGGAAGGTTACCGGTTCGGGCGCGCTGACGTCCAGCGGTTGCTTCCTTCCACGCTCGAGAACATTACGACGACCTTGGCTGAGCTGGAGCAAGTGCGGCAGCGGCTGCGTGAAGAAGCCTTCAGCGAACTGGTTCGGCTGGCCATTACGGTGGCCGAGCGTGTGATCCATCGCGAGACGGTTATAGATTCCGGCGCCATGGCGGGGCTGGTGAAAGCCGCGCTCTCGAAGCTGCAGTCGCGCGAGGTCATTCGGGTGAGAATGCACCCGGCACTGGAGTCTACTGTCTCGAACACGCTGAAAGAATGCGGAGCGCCAGCCAACCTGGTGCTGATGGTGGATTCAAATCTAAACTCCGGCGACCTATTGTTTGAAACCTCGCACGGCGTGCTGGATGCGTCCGTGAGTACGCAGTTCAGGGAGTTGGAGCGGGTGCTGATGGACAAGCTCGCCAGCGGCCCGGATTCGGGCGGATCCGATTCCGGCCTGCTCGCACTCGGGAGCTAAGGCTGCTCGCGATTCCAACCCGCAAGATACGATTCGGCGGCCAGGTCCTCCAACTGCCGTGCCTCTTCGTAGCGCCAGCGTTCCAATCTTCGCGCCTTTAATTCCTCGAGCAGCCGCAGGCGCAATTTCGCCGCGGCAAATTTCTTCTGTTGGGCTACCAGGCTGTCCTGGATGCGGGCCCGCACAGCGGTGAGCTTTTCTATCTCCTTGCGAAGGCGCAGCCCGTATGCTGCCGCGGCGCGCAGGTCGCCACCCTGAAGGCCGGGCAACCCCGCTACAGACGTCGAAAGAGAGGAGCGTTCGCTCCCGAGCCGCGCCAGCATCGCGTCCAGACGGTCCCTTTCCTGAATCAGGCGCTGGAGTTTTACTTCCTCGCGGGTGAATTCAATCGCTCGCCAGCGGAGAATCTTCTCTAGAGAAAAATGAAATTGCGCCATCCGCCGCCTCTTCTATCCCAGAGCAGCAGCCAGCTTCCCGAGTCTTTGGCGGGTTTCCAGGTACGGGGAGACGGCGTGTGAATCCTGCTTCAGAAAGTTGAGGATTTCCTGCCGGTAACGAATGGCGGCGTCCAACCGGGGATTGCTTCCCGAGGTGTAGGCGCCGAGTTGAATCAGATCTTGCGAGTCGTAATAGAGCGCCAGGGATTCGCGCAGCTTCTGTATATGGGCCAGGTGTTCGGGAGGGGCCACTCGTGGAGTGAGCCTGCTCAGCGATTGCCGGATATCGATAGCGGGATAGTGACCGGCGGTGGCGAGTTCTCGCGACAGTATGAAATGGCCATCCAAAATGCCGCGGACCGCATCGCAGATCGGCTCGTTGAAATCGTCGCCTTCCACCAGGACCGTAAAAAGGCCAGTGATGGAGCCTTTCTTGAAATGGCCCGCGCGCTCGAAGATCTTCGGCAGCATGGCGAAGACCGACGGTGTGTAGCCTTTTTGGCTGGGAGGTTCGCCGGCTGCCAGCCCGATTTCGCGCTGCGCCATCGCCAGCCGCGTGACCGAATCCACCACCAGCAGGACGTTCTTGCCTTGATCGCGAAAATACTCCGCCACCGCCAGCGCGACAAAGCAAGCTCGAATGCGAAGCGGAGCGGGACGGTCGGATGTCGCCACCACCACCACGGACCGCTTGCGTCCTTCCGGACCCAGCTCGTTATCCAAGAACGCTCGCACTTCGCGATTGCGTTCGCCCACCAATGCGATGACGGTCACGTCTGCGTCATTGTGCCGCGACATTGCGCCCAGCAGAGTGCTCTTGCCGACTCCGCTGCCGCCAAAAATCCCCACGCGCTGTCCCTTGCCGCAGGGCAGCAGGCCGTCGATGGCTCGAATGCCGGTGACCAGCGGTTCGCTGATATGTTCCCGTTCCAGCGGGCAAGGAGCCGCCGCGTATAGAGGATAGGTCTGGGTTGCTTCGACCGGCGGACCTCCATCGATAGGCAGGCCGAAGCCGTCCAGGACGCGTCCGAGCAGCGCGGGCGAAACTCGCAACTGCGACTCGTTCTTGCGGGCGATCACCCGGTCGCCTAGCTGCAGGCCGTCGATTTCTTCCAGCGGCATGGATAGCACGCGTTGGTTGCGGAACCCCACCACCTGCGAACGAATGGCACGGCCGGACGCGGTGCGCACTTCGCAGAAGTCGCCAATCGAGGTCACTGGACCGCGCGAGGCGATCAGCAACCCCACCATTTCCGTTACCTCGCCAATCCACGGCAACAGCTCGATTTCCGGAACCGAGGACGCCAGATGCTGCATCAAGGAACCGGCGCTCATGATTTCGCCAGCCTGTCGCTCATGCCGCGCTCGATCTCGCTGAGATCGGCTTCCACGGAAGCGTCGAGTTTTACGTCGCAATCGAAGACTACTTGTCCAGGTTTCAGGCTACGATCCGGTAACAAAAGAAGATTGCCCGCAGCCTTATTCTGATCCAGGCACCGCCGCAGAGTGGTTTCAAGTCCCACGTGAACGCGCGCCCGGCTGATTTCTCGCGACTGGAGCTTTGAAAATGCCGCCCTAAGCAGGCCCGCAAGGATGTCCGGGTCCACGGCAACATCCCGGCAAACCACGCGCGAGGCGATGGCAATGGCCAGTTGGACGACGTCGTTGGTAGCGTGCTCGCGTATGTTTTCGCGGCAGCGCGACAGTTCAGCTATGGCCCCGGCCACCTTTTGGATGGCCGGCAACAGCTCTTGGTCAGCTTCTTGGTTGGCGGCGGCAACACCGCTAGCGAAGCCATCCCGCCGCGCCTGCTCCGAACGTTTGGCGGTCTCCGACTCCCGTTGCGAGGCCTCACTCGCTCGACTTGCGCCGGTAAGCTGCTTGGCGCTCCGCCAAAGAACCGGCTGAGTGGCGCTGTCGTGTTTTCTCAGAACTTCACCAGGCATGGCGAGTGGACCTCGAGACTTAATTTCTTTCTTCCGCGAGCCACCCGCGAACCACTCCCGCCCACGCCTCCGGATCTTTCTTGGAGCTGTCCTGCAATTGGGCCAGCAGCAGTTCCGATTTGGTCGGCATGAGCGCCGGTAGACCGGAAGCAGGCTTGGCGAGTTCGGCGACGCCGGCGGGTAACATTGCTTGAGGCGCTGCGCCGGGCAGGGCAGCCTGGATCGGAACCTCGGCCGCGGCCTTCCTCCGGCCGAACGCCAGGAACGCCACCACCAGCAAGAGCACCACAGCTCCACCGGCGCCGTAAAGTATGGCCGGTTTCTTCTTCAGCGTTTCAACCGACATGACGTCATCGGTCTTCTTGGACACCGGCTCGTTTTCCACTGGAAGCTCCGGGTTGAGACTGGAGTCAAACGGCAGCGCCTCGACCGTGAGCTGATCGCCGCGCTCGGTATTGAACCCAACCAGCGCACCAACCAGGCTTTGAATCGCTTTCAGCTTTTCGGTATCTGGCGGCAGGACCACCCGATGCGCCTGCTTGCCCTGGCCCTCCAGCTTGGTCCCTTGATCCACCAGCACGGCGATCGACAACTTCTTGATGGTCCCTTGCGGCATCTTCACGTGCTTCACGGTCCGGCTGGATTGGTAGGTGATGCTTTCCGTGCGCCTGCTCGAGTTGGTGGTGGTTCCAGTGGGCCGCTGTTGCGGCTGGCTTGGGTGGATCGGTGGCTGCGCCCGATGCGGCTGCGGGCGTCGATCCGGCAGCCGTTCCGGGAGTGGCCGTGGCCGCGGCCGGTTGAGTGATGGCGGGCGCCGTGATGGAGGCTGTGGTCATGGTTGGCAGGTTGGCCGCGGTGCCGGGTGATGGAATGGGACCTGGTCGCGTGCTTCCGTTGGTGTCCTCGGACTTTTGCGAGGTCAGCATAACGGACTTGCTGGGATCGAAGGTCTCCTCGCTCTGCTCGCCGCTGGTCATGTCGACGTCGGCCGACACACCGGTGCGAAACTTGTCCGCGCCGAGCAACGGCTCCAGCGTGTTGTTGATCTTGACCGCCAGATCGCGCTCCACCGCCTGCCGGTATTCCAGCGCAGCCTCGGTCACCTGGACGCCCTCGTCGAGCGAATTGCGGCGGGGCTGGCTCAGCAGGTTGCCGTTCATGTCGACTACGGAAACGGCTTCCGGGGTCAAACCCTCCACCGCGCTCGAGACCAAATTTCTGATCGCCAGCACGTTCTGGGCGGACAGCTGTCTGCCCGGACGCAAACCAACCAACACGCTGGCTTTGGCGGCCTCGCGCGATTCACTAAACACGGACTCTTTGGGAAGGGTCACGTGCACCCGCGCCCGGTCGACTTCCGCCAGGGCCCTGACGGATCGCTCCAATTCTCCTTCGACCGCGCGCCGGTAGTTGACGTGCTCTGCGAAATCAGTCATGCCGAAATTGGTTTTGTCGAAGATCTCAAAACCTATTCGCCCGGTCTTGGGAAGCCCCAGGCCGGCCATCTGCAGGCGCAATTCGGGGACGCGACTCTCCGCCACCAGCACGGCGGCTCCATTGTCGGAGACCTTGTAATCCACGCCAGTTTCGCGCAGCTTCTGGACAATCGCACTGGCATCCTCGGGCGAGAGCGAAGAGTACAAGGGCCGCATGCCGCTTTCGTGCTGATAGTGAGACAACCAGAGGACGCCGCCTACCACTGCCAACGCGCAGATGGCGATGGTGATCATCTGGCGCAGGCTCAACGCGGATAGAAGTTTTTTCGCTTGGTCCATTTTCGTAGGGGAGAAGAGCGGCTTAGAGCTGCATCCTCATGACTTCCTGATAAGCCGAAACCACTTTGTTCCGGACCTGCATGGATAACTCGAATTCGAGGGACGCCCGCTGGGTCGCCAACGCCACCGAGTGCAGCTCTTCATTGCCGCCGTTGAGAAAGCTGTTGACGGCCTGCTGGGCCTGGTTTTGCGACTGCTCGACGCCGCCCACGATGCTTTCGAGCATGGACTGAAAACCGGCCGCCGGCGTGTTGGACGCGCCCACTTGCGAAAGTTCGGGTATCGCGATCGGCCGAATTGGTGAGATGGGGTTGATCGACGGCATTAGCGGAAGAGATCGAGAGATTTCTGGATCATGTCCTTGACGGCTGATATAGCGGCGACGTTGGCTTCATAGCCGCGCGATGCGCCCATCAGATCCACCATGTCTTCGGCTGGGTTGATCTTCGGAAAAGCGACATAGCCGTTCTTATCGGCGTCCGGATGCCCGGGCATGTAGCGCAGTTCCGGCGCGCTATCGTCCACGACGACCTGGCTGACCGTGACGCCTGGCGCGTCGGAACCGATCGCGGAGCTCAGCTCGGAGGAGAAAGATCCACTGGTGGGGTCCTGCTCGAAGACTGCGTCCTTGCGGCGGTACGGGCCGCCCTCGGGTGTTCGAGTGGTCTCGGCATTAGCCAGGTTTTCCACCAACAGTTCCGCGCGCGCGCGTTGCGCGCTCATGCCGGAGCCGCTCACCGATAGTGAGGAAAAGAGACTCATGACGTCTTACTGTCTTCGATTGCGCTTTTTATGGATTGCAGCTCGGAGCGCGCCAGATTGCTCGCCACCGCAAAGCGCAGAGCGTTCTCAGCCAGCAAGCGCGACTCTCGGTCCATGTCGACGTTGTTGCCGTCGTTTTTCGTTTTGAGGCCCGGAAACTTCTATCGCGCTGGGACTCTGATCGCCCATTTGGTTAGCCAGCTCGGTTTGGAAATCGACGTCTTTGGTCTTATAGCCTGGCGTGTCGGCATTGGCGATATTGGACGCCACCAGTTTTTGACGAGCGCTCAGTAGATTCATGTAGCGCTCAACACCCGCGCCGACACCTTCCAGCATGTCCGTCGGGATGCAATCGGCGTGCCGTAGCGTGGCGGTCATGTTGCAACGACTTGCGAGGAGGCAGTGTTTTGAACGTGACAGCCGCCGTCGAGAATTCGGCGCGGCGCTATAACGATATCTGAATCGAGAAGCGCTGTTTCTCGAATTGATCCGTGGTGTATCGCATGGATTTTTCGAGTACCGCCAACTGCTCGCCGAGAATCGCGCGCTGGACGATGGTCATGCCGCGCGCCCAAGTGAGGAGTTCATTGGCCTGGGTGGCCAGAGTGGAAGTCGCGCGCGCCGCTTCGGGCAACGCCCGCCAGAACCCGGCCAGCGTTTTTGTATATTCCGAGGCCAGCCGCTGGGCCTGGACGTGATCGGCCGCCAGCACCGCAGCGCGAAATTCCCGTGCAATTTTATCCAACACTGGTGGCATTCGGATTGTCACTGGTGGTGGCTTGGAATAATCCCTGCAAGAAGGTATTTTCTTGTTGCAGCGTCGCGATGAGCGCGTTAGCCTGCGCCATTTGCGCGTTGAGATTGTTCTGTAAGTCGGTGAGCTGCTGTTGGTCGGTATTGAGCTTGTTCTGATCGTTTTGCGTTTGGGTTTGATAGGCCTGGGTCTGTAGCGTGATGGCGCCGCTGGTAGGATCCGTCAGGCTGTCCAGCGAATTGGTGGCGAATTGCAGAAACCCACCCGAAGTCGGGTCTCCCAAAAACGATATCGCATCCTGGGTTTGCGTTTGTGACAACCCGCTCAATACGGTGGGATCAAACGCCAGCGTGCCCTGTTGAGTAAAAGTTACACCGAGTTCGGTCAAATTGGTGATCGAGCCACTGGAACCTGAGTACGCACCGATTTGCTGCAGTACTTGCTGCATGGTCAATATGATGCCGTTGCCGGTGAGAGCGCCGCCATTCTGCCCCTGATTCTTCTGGACTTCGCCGACCACCGAATTATAGGCGTTGACGAAAGACGAAAGGGCGTTGGAGACGCTGTTCAGGCTCGCAGCCACCGTCACCGTAGCCGTGCCCGCCGCTTCCAGATTTACATTTAGTCCGGGGGCGATCGTGACGGTCGAGGTATCGGACGAGATTCCGCCAGGTGGTTGGCCGTTCACCTGGTAAGACGCGTCGGACCCGGAATTGAGGGCACTCAGCAAATCATTGTTACCGCTGTCGGTCAACTGAATCCCGATGTCTCCCAGCGTGGTGGCTTGCAGCACCAGGCGATAATCGGGCGCCGACGGAGATCCCAAGTTTACGATCACGGCCTGCACGGGCGCGCCACTGTCATTGACGGCCTGAGCCAATGAGTTTAAATTCTGCGCCTCGGGTTGAATCGCGTAAGTGGTCCCGTTCACGGTAAGCGTAAAGGAACTGCTTTGACTAATGTTTTGTCCGGATGGATCGGTAACGGGAGGCTGCAGCGGCACGCTCATGGCGCTCGACTCAGAGCCGGGATCCAGAACATCCATGCTGTAGGTGCCCGGCAGGGCCGTGCCGGTCAGGTTCGACTGAACGATGGAGGGATCCGATACCGACGCCGTTTGGGTTCCACTGGCCGTAGCGGAGCTGAGCGACTGAAGCGAAGTCTGCAAGTTGCCAAATAAACCGCCGAGCTGGGTGAGTTCTTGCGATTCGCCACTTACCGTGTTCAGGTCGGCTTGAACCAACTGGCTGGGCAGGGCCGCAATCTCCAGCGCACGGGTCACCGCGCTTTCGAGATCGTTCGAAAAAGTACTGCTGCCGGTTGTGGTGCTTTGCGGGTCGGTAACGCTGAGGTCTGAAAGAGAACCCGCTAACGAGCTAACGGAACTGGTGCTCATATAGATTCCTCATCATCGGAGGCTTGTAAAGCAAAGCTGGGCCGCTCTCGGTAGAGATCGGCCCAGCCTGAGAGAAGCTTTAGCTTCCAGTTACTGCAGCAGCTTCAGCAGCGCCGCCGGCATAGCATTGGCCTGCGCCAGAGCAGCGATGGAAGACTGTTGCAAGGTCTGGGCCTTGCTCAGGTTGGCGGCTTCAGCGGCCACGTTCGCGTCTTTAATAGCGGACTCGGCTGCTGAAAAGTTGGTGATCTGGGAGTTGGCCAGTTGGCTAGCGTAGTTGAGCAGGTTTTCGCCCGCCCCGACGCGCCCTTGAACCAGACCCAAAGACGAGATCGCGTTGGTGATGGAAGCCAGGGCGGCCACGGCGTTGCCCGTCTCCGTCCCAGTGGCATTGGGTGTATTCGTAGCCTGGACCCCCAGGGTTGGTGAACGTCGCCGCTGCGGTATCCGACCCCGCCTGGAACGTGCTGTCGCTCTGGAACGAGATTCCGGTGCCGGCGGCATTCAGGACGGCATAGATGCCCAAAGCCGAGGTCTTAGCATTGATCTGGGAGATGGCAGAGGCCACGTTGGGTGTATTGTTATTGACCAAGGCCACGGTGACGGAGCCCTGGCCGTTCTGGAATTCGAGATTTTCCGTATTGCCTGAACCCGCGCCAGCCCAGGTTGCTGCTCCGTCCGCCTCATAGACGCCGGAGTTGGTTGCAGTGGAGGTAGCCGTCGCAATGCCGGTTCCCGCGCTGATTGCACCCGCCGTAACCGTAAACGCCGTACCGCCGCCGAAATTGATCTGGCCGTTGCCGTCAACGGATGCGCTGATGCCATAAGAGCTGAGTTGCTGGTTCAGGGAGCTGAGCACCTGGGACCCCGTCAAGCCGCTGGCGCCGCCGCTTACGGTGGCCGTAACAGTCTGCGCGCCGCCGTTGGAGGAGTACAGATTGAAAGTGAAGGCCTGAGAGCCGCTGCCAGCCAGGAATTGCGCGCCAGGAGCGTCCAATCGCAGCAAGTTGCCCGTGAGCTCGGTGCCGCCTGCGCCCACGCTGGCACTGGCGATTCCAAGACCGTTGGCGTCCACCTGGTTGGCGGATCCGCTCAGGTCGACGGTGACCACGCCGTTGGAAGCATTGTTACCGCCGCCGATGAACACGCTGTTCACGCCATTGTATTGCCCGCCGGCCGCCAGTCCGATGTTGTTGGCCTGGCGCGTGATTTCGGACAGTTCCGACTGGAACTCCTGGTTCAGCGTGGTGCGGTTTCCCGAGAAGGTGGCGCTGGCGGACTCGGTGGCCAGGGTCTGCAGGCGGTTCAAGATGCTGGAAATGTTGCTCAAGCCGCCGTCGATAATCTGCAGGATGCTGGTGCCCGTGCTGGCATTCAGCACGCCCTGGTTGAGCTCGGAGATGTTGGCGGCATACTGGTTCGCCACCGCCAGACCCGCCGCATCGTCTCCGGAAGAGTTGATGCGGTAGCCGGACGTCAACTGCTCAATGGTGTTGCTTTCGAAATTCATGTTCTGCGCGAGGGCCTGTTGGGCGAACAGCGATGTTACGTTGGTTTGAAGCGAAATTGACATTGATATCCTCTTTCGTGTTTTGTTCGGCCTCTCGCCGAACCGCGCCGGTTTCCCAAGCGCAGTAGTCTTGTCGATCAGACTTGGGTACTTTTCACTGTTTTTTGATTTTTCCCCGCGGAAGCGTGCCAGACGCGCGATTTTCCTGAGCCGGAGATGGGACCGTGGCGCGAGGAGTCCTACCGATTGGCGCTGGTTTTTGCGCTTTCGGAACCTGGCAGTCTGAGACTATCGACGATGATAAGATCCACGCGACGATTTCGCGCCCGCCCTTCGGGCGTGTCATTGGAAGCGACGGGCATGGTGTCGGCGCGTCCCACCACCGAGAAGCGCTCCCGGTCCAGCGCGAAACGCTCGGTCATGGCGTCCAAAAGCGCGATTCCTCGCGCGCAGGAGAGTTCCCAATTGCTGCGGAATCTGGAAGTGTGGATGGGTATCGAGTCGGTATGGCCTTCGAGCTGGATTGCATTCGGCAGCGGACCAATGACGGCGGCGATTCGTTGCAAGGTCGGCATGGACTCGGGAGCCAGGCGATCTGTCCCGGACGGGAAAAAAGCAGATTCCCTCAAACTCACTATCAAGCCGCGGCGTTCGAGGCGCACCTCGACTTTGCCTGCTTTGATCTCTTCTTCCAGTTCTTTATTCAAACGCTGCAAGGAAGGCAATCAGCTCGAGGACGGTTTCGGGCTGGCTGTCCTTAGTGGCACGCTGCGCCCCGCCGGGCCCCTTCATCATGGCGTTCCCGATTCCCTTGTCGTCCACGGTGCCGCCCAGAATCTTCGCGATGGCGGGCGGAACATTGACGGAATGGCCGTCCTGCAAGGCTTTTTCCACTGCCTGTGAGACCTGCTTGGCACGCGCCTTGTCGGTTTGAGAAGAGGCAAACATCACGACGAAGAAGGCGAACAACAGGGTGATGAAGTCGGCGTAGGAAACGAGCCAGCGTTCGTGATTCTCCGGCGGCTCCTGCTGCTTCCTGGGCACCGGCTAGCCCTTCGCCGTGACCGCTTGAGCGGCCTGCGCCGGCGCCGGCGAAGCTTCCTTGTTTCCACCCGGTGCTTCTTCTAAGAACGCGTCCAGCTTGACTCGAATGATTTTCGGATTCAAGCCTTCCACGATGGCGCAGACCCCTTCCAGCATCAGTTCCCGCAGTTCCAGAGTGTGGTGAAAACGGGCCTTGATCTTGTTCGCGGCCGGAAGGAAAAACAAGTTTGCGGACGCTACGCCATACACCGTGGCCACGAAAGCGACCGCGATTCCGCGGCCCACTTCCTCGATGTTTTCCAAATGTTTCATCACCTGGATGAGACCCAGCACCGCCCCGATGATGCCGATTGTGGGTGCATAGCCTCCGGCCGCCTCGTAGACCTTGGCCATGGCCTCGCCGTGCTTGTGCTGCATGGCGATGTCCAACTCCATCATGCTGCGAAGATCCTGAAGATCGGTGCCATCGACACTCAGCGTGAGGGCTTTGCGAAGAAACGGATCGGCGATGTTGGGCAAATCGGATTCGAGCGACATGATGCTGTGCTTACGGGCCTTGGTTGCATATCCCAGGATCTCTTCGATCGCGTGCTCGGGCGACTGGGCTTGCTCGAAGAAGACGCTGCCCAAGCACTTGCCGGCGCGCAATAGCGTTTTTAGCGGCGTGGTCACCATAACCGCGCCGATGGTCCCGCCCAGCACGATCATCAGCGCTGTAATCTGAGCGATGTCGGTGAGCTTCCCGCCTTCGATCAGCAAACCGCCCAGAATGCCTCCGGCGGCGAGCAGCAATCCGCCCAGCGTCGCGATGTCGGGACGCATGGGAATTTTCTTAGAATCGCTGTTCGCCATGGTCGTTGCTAGGCCTGCTTAATCAGCTCCGCTTGATCCCGGCGTAGCGGGCATCCGGTTAAATTCATGATGGCCCTGCGGTAGTCCACTACTTTTTCGACTACCTCGTCGGCGGATTCGAGAACCAGGAATTTCTGGCCGGTAGTAAGGGCTACCACGGTATCGGGAGTCACCTCAACGTGCTCGATCAGGTCGGCATTCACTATGAGAGGCACGTGATTCAAGCGCGTCAGTTGTATCATTGGCTGCTCCTTCAGGCCGGCGCTAAGCTCGTTGTGAAGCAGCGCGTATAAGAGCCGGTCCGCTCGCCAAGTGCCCCAGCAGGTAAGTCCCGGCTTGGATTTGATCCTGGTTCCCGCCTGCCAAGGCATCGAGGGCGCCACGAAGAACCTCGACGCGCTCCGTTTCGCCAGAGTCCAAGAAAGCCAGCCGATGAGCCTGCCGTTCCGCTCTCGCCAGCGCCTCCTGAAGGTCCGCCGCACGGCCACGCCGTAGGGCGTAAAGAGCATTCGCTGCAATACTCGCGGCATCTGGCTGGGCGCACCTGGGAGACTGTGACATACGGTAGTCCTATCGCAACTGAGCGGCCGGGATTGAAACAACTTTTGCGGGTAGATGCCTTAGGCGGTCACCTTAGGTGGCGACGTCGCGCGCGCCCAGCCCGGGCTCGCGGGCGTTCACCAGCGCCGCCATGTTGCCATAGGGGTGCTGATTATCCAGCATCAATTGATGCGCCAGGCCGATCTGGTCAAAGGAAAACGTCCGCGACAGGCAAGGATCGACGCGGCCTTGATCCACCAGCCGGGTCACCGCGGCGGCTTGCTCGTCGTTTGAAAGATGACTGCCTTGGAAGCGCTTCTGCCGCATCCAGTGGTATCTAAGATCCATGGTGACGTTGTAGCCGGTTGTGCCCGCGCAGATCACCACCATGCCTCCCGTGGCGCAAACCAGGCAGGAAGTTGGCAAGGTGTCCTGTCCAGGGTGTTCAAATACGATGCGCGGGCTGACGCGCTGGCCTAGGATGTCCCAAATTGCTTTTCCAAACGCGCGCGCGCCTTTGATCCACTGATTGTAGGCAGGCGTGTCGGTTTCCGGCATCACGCCCCAGTGGCTGAACTGCTTGCGATTGATGGCTCCGATGGCGCCGTGGTCCAGGCAGAATTGTTTCTTGGAGTCGTCGGAGATTACAGCGATTGCGCGCCCGCCCATCTCGCGGACGATCTGCAACCCCATCGAACCTAATCCGCCGGCCGCGCCCCATACCAGCACGACGTCGTCCTTTTCCACCACGTTTCCGGACCACCCCATCAGCATGCGATAGGCTGTCGACGCGCACAGCAAGAAACATCCGGCCTGTTCCCAAGTAAGCGCCTTTGGTTTCGGGATGCATTGATGCGCCTGGGCGCGTGCGAACTGGCAATAACTTCCGTAGTTGGTTTGATAGCCCCAAATGCGCGTGCTCTCAGCCAGCATCGGATCGCGTCCGGACAACACCCAGGGATCGTTGGGTTCCCACCAGCCGCTGTGGACGATTACCTCGTCGCCCGGCTTGACGTTGGTGACGGCCGAGCCCACGGACCAAACGATGCCGGAACAATCGCTACCGCCGGCATGAAAATCTTCTTTTTCGCCACGGCTCTTCTGACGTTCCGCGATAACATCCACGGGCGTGCCGAGCGCCGCCCAGACATTGTTGTAATTGATGCCCGAGGCCATGACATAGATCAAGACCTCGTCCGGTGCGATAGAAGGCGTGGGAATGACCTCGTGCTGCCAGGCGTCACGCGGCTGGCCGAACCGGTTCTGCCGCACCACGAAGGCGTGCATCTTTTGCGGAACGACGCCGAGAGACGGGGCTTCGCCCAGCGCACAAAGATCTACAATACTGGTTTCCATGCTTCAGACCATCATCGACTAGCGCCGTGTCCGCGGTCAAGAATCTCGCGACCGCTCACTGAGCACGCGCCGCTTCTGCCTTCATTTCGTCGTAAATGGTTCCCACATTCGTCTTGAACCGCTCCGGGCCAGGCCGGAAGTTCGCGTATTGCGGGAATCGGGAAACCGCCGCTGCCACCGCTTCCTGCCTGGTTTTGCCGGACCGAAGTTCCTGGCTTACCGCGCCGCGAAGATCAACAAAGTATTGCTTGACCTTCAGGACGTCGGCTGCCGTCGCAACGTGCCCGTGTCCTGGAATCATCTTCGCGTTGGAACTCACCGCCTTAAGGCCTTGATCGAGAAACTCAATCCAGCCACGAGTGCTGGCGCCCCCCGCAAGGACGATCGCCGGATTCGAGTTAGTCTCGAAAACGTCGCCCCAGTGCGCAACATTGGCGTTCACGAAATAGACCAGCGTGTCGCCATCGGTGTGGGCGGGGCCAAAATGATACAAGCGGATCTCTTCTCCTCCCAGGTGGATCTGCAACTCCGAGGTATAAGTGATGCTGGGGAGCGTTTTCTCAAAGTCCGGGGACTGTGCTAATTCGAGTTGCAGCCTCTGTCTAGCGAGCTGTTCCCGAAGCTGCCCGCTCTTGACGCTGTCATTTGTCGTCTGAGCGGCGGCCAAGTCGGTCTCGGTCTGCGAAATCTGGCCGGGAAGCCGCGATAATAAGGCGTCGTGTGAGACGATCAGGTTCCTGCGCTCGTTGATTTGGGCTATGATCGGCGCCAATTTTCCAAACGTTAAATTCCCGCCGGCGTGGTCGGCGTGATGATGTGTATTGATGACGTAGCGAATGGGCTGGTTCGTCACCTTTCTGATCTGAGCCAGGACTCCGTCAGCAATATCCACGGTCGCGCCGCCCCGGCGTTCGCGCTCGAACTGATCGTCGACCACCAGCACGCCTTCGCGGGAAACATAGAAGATCACATTGCCCAAGGCTTCGCCGTTCTCGCCGCCCTCGGTTTCCGTGGAAAGCAGATAAACCTGTGCGGTGAGCTGGTCTACTTTGAAAATGTTCCGCGCGGGAGCTTGCCAGCCGAACAACCAGCACGCCCCACCGGCCATCAGCATCACGATTGTGCAGGCAACACGCATGCTTTTCTTCAGCATAGCCGACCGCTAAGTACTGGAACCAACCAGTACCTTTTATTGCTGGCTAGACAAATCACAAACAGTTAGACTTAACTTGAGTTACAAGGGTCTAAACCTGAACTTACCACCGAGTATGTCGAAGCTGCGCATATCGTAAGATCTGCACATCCTCGCCAGGCTTGCAAACGGCGGCTAAGGGCAGCAACGTTCAGCCAACGCCGACGCCCACAGTTGTCTTCACGCCCGGGGCATACGGGCCGAGTTAGCCGTCGCCTCGCGCGGACGAGCAGGCGCGCCATTTAAAGGGACGCAGGGCGGGTTAAAGGGACGGGAGGTACCAACTGAAGGCAGTACGCAATAGTACATCGGTTCGAGTCCGAAAACTAAACATGGCTGATATGATCGGCAGCGGAAGTAACCGCGCAGAAGTTTTGGGAGGTCGGATCGCCGCCTGCTTGATTGACGGGGGGATGAGGGTGTTGCGCGGAGAAAATAGCAAGACAAGATTGAGTAACCAAGGGAGAAATGAGCTTATGTTCGCAAATGTAAAAAATATGCTGTTAGCTGGTGCCGTTGTGCTGTGCGGAAGTGCCATGTCCGCACGTGCCGATATTGTGTTCAATTTCAATTCACTCTCGGCGGGCAGCGGGAACTCGGCGAATGAAACCGCAATCCAAAACTATATGGATGGTCTTTTGGGTTGCTCCAATTGCGTTACGGTGACCGGCGCGGCAACCGACACCACCTATAACGGGGACGGTCATGTGGTCGGACCGGGCGGCGTTTCGCTTACACTCGGTACTTCGAATGGAGCGACAAGCGATTCCAGTACGACGCCATCGGGCACGGACGACACATTCCTCAGCAATGTCACGAATAGTGCCAGCACCGTTTCCAACGAGATCATCATCACCTTCTCGCAGGCCGTAACCCTCGAGGGTTTTGACTATGAGATCTTTCCGGATGCGAGTTGTCCGAGTCCGTCGAACTGCTCGGGAGGGACGCCTGACTTCACGTTTGATGTGAATGGCAGTACGCAAGTCTTCAATACCAATGCGGTGTTTCCCTCTTCCAGCGGTAGTGACGGCTCGTCGACTCATTCCCCGGACAGCGGGACGTGCAGTTATTCGTGGTGCACCGAGACGAGCGCCCAGTATATCGGGCATTGGTCCGGAACGCTCACCAACGTTACTCAACTGGAGTTCATCGACTGGCCCGCCGCCATCGGTGTCGATAACATCGACATCCTTAGCCCGACCCCCGAGCCTCGAAATGGTGCGCTGCTGCTGGCCGGGTTAGTCCTGGTGGGATTGGCCGGGAAGAAATTGCGAGTGTTCGCCAGGTCCTAAGACCTCGGCTCAATTGCATTGCGCCTCCAGAAAGTGACCTGGCTGTGCGGCCCGCCAAGGCGCGGCCAAACGGAGAGGTCACTTTTTGTTTGTCCTTCCAGATGGGTCTATCAGGCGCCCTCGTCCAGTTCGTTGGGAGGCGCAAACTTCATGATCCAGCGCTCATTTAGGATGAAATGCAGTTCCATTCCGACCACGTATTTGCCGGCTCTGAATTCGCTGTAGCGCACTTCGGCCAAGCTATCCAAGCCATGCTCCGGCGCTTTAATGTGGATCGTGGCGGCGTTGATCGGTTCAGGTGATTCCACGCCGAGGCCGCGTTCCGAAATGTCCATCAGGCGGGCGGTGATAGCGTGCGTCCGGCCTGCCTCGTCGGTCCAGGTGACGCGGACGGGAGATCCATTGGCAGGATGCCTGATCGCCATTCGGCGGCCCGATGCCTTCGACGTCAGCATTGCCGCGATTTTGCTGAAGCCGAAGTAACCACCCAGTAGCAGAGCGACAATCGAGAGCGTGAAGAGCCAACCGCCGGATCGAATGCATAACGAAATAGCCACGGCCACAACCGTCTGAATAATGAAATACGCATAAGACCAAAGAGAGGACTGCCGCCAAAGACCGCCTAGCGGCCTGTCTTCGACTAAGGCCACCGCAGTCAACACCGAAAGATTGTTGATCCAGAAATAGATCGTAGCCGCAACCAGCAGAAGCAAAGCAATGGAATCGAGATGCGCCGTCCTCAGAATGGCTCGGGGTAGCCAATACGCGGCGGCTGCGCTGTTGACGAGGTTAGAGAGGTTAAAGACGAGCTGGGCCCGGGTCTGGGGCCGTTCAGTTTTCCAAACACATTGAACGAAGCCAGTGGACAATGCCAATGCCATGGCTTCGCCAAATGAGAATTCGGCAATTCCCACCAAGACAAAAACAAAGCCGCCCGAGATCGTACTTTGAATCCGCGGAAGACGAACCTTTCGAGTCGCGGCGATGAGGCCGAGCAGAAGGTAGCTGGCGTAGCGCGGTGAGCCGGTTGATTTCCACTGCGCGTCGGCCCCGGCGAGCAGCAGTATTGCCAGCAGGATGGTTCCATCGATGTAATATTTGGCCCTGATAGGCATCGAGGAGTCCTGGCGCAGCTGTTTATACGGTCAAGCGGGACGCGTTGTCATCTATTCCGCTCTCTTATCGATGAATCCGGGGCGAAAGTTAATCTTCTTTACGGCAAATTCGGGGGGCCAGATGCAGCAGGGTGGGCTGTAGCTAATGGCCGCTGGAGAGTTTGCGGTAGTACTCGGCGACCGAGTCTTGATACCCGGCCGGGACCTTGGTCGGGTCGGTGTTGCGGATGGTGCCCCCGTGGTTTTCATCGAGTGGCTGGCGCAGTTGCAGTTCCAGCGCGTCCACGTCGCTGACGAGCTGCTGGTGCATCTGCTCCACCAGCGCGGGATTCCCGGGGAAACGGCTGGGATCCAGATTGCGCATTTGCTCGATCAGCGACTGCAACTGCTGCCGCGCCTCGGGACTATCTTGCACCGCGGCGCGAACCTGGTTGAGAAGGTTCAATCCCTGGTCAATCTCGCGCTGCGTGTCGGCCGGGTTGGGACCTGGCTGCGGCGCCACCGCGTGACCGGAGATGCGAGTGTTGCCGGTGTCATAGGCGCCATACGCGTTGCGGTCGCGATTGCCCGCCCCGCCACCTGCGTTGCCTACTGGACCAGCCTGGCGATCGCCTGTGCCGTTTGCTCGGCCCTGTTGCCCAGGTTGCCCGGCTCGGCCGCCTTGCCGCCCCGGTTGCCTGATTGCCCCGCTTGCTGGCCGCCTTGACCGGATTGTCCGTTGCGCGAGAGCTGGCCGGTTTGGAACTGCTGGCCGCGAGGACCACTGTTGCCCTTGTCCAGGTTGAGAGCTGGGACGTCCGCCGAGGCCGGCGAGCTGGTCGCGCAGCCGCGATAGATCGTCCATGGCGCGGTTGAGTGCGGCGTCCTTGGAAGGTTGAGCGCTGCCCAAGGCGCGGGCCGCGTCGCCGACCTGCTGGCCCAGTTTTTGCAGGTCGCTGGTGAGGGCCGGCTTCCAGCCGGATCGGAGAAATTGCCGCTGCGCAGCCAATCCGAGCTGCGCTGCATGCGGGTGTTGAGATCGTTTTCGTCCATCGTGCTCGAGCGCGCTCCGCAGCTTGCTCGGAAGCCGCGGGTTGCGTGGGCGCGAGTTCGCGCGCGGCATCGCGCATCTGCTGCGTGAGGCGCGGCAAGGTCATCGGCCACCTGTTGGCGATCGTTGACCATTTTGTCGATTTCCTCGCGCGAGGGATACTTCGGCTGTGGCCGGCGGCGCGAGCGGCATTCTGCTGGCCATCAAATCGCGCACGTGATCGGCTTGCTGCTTTTGCTGGGCCGCCAATTGATCGGCCGTTTGGGCCATCGAGTTGAGGCGGCCGGCGGCGTCCTGCTGCTCGAGGCCGCCCAGCAGGTCGGTGGCTTCGCGCAAGCGGTCGGCGGCGCGGCGGGAGTCGGCCGCGCTGGCGTTCTGCGAAGCGGCGCGCCGCATATCGTCGTTGGCCTGGCGCAAACGGTCGAGCGCCTGTTGGGCCGCCTGTTGGCGGCTGGCGGCGGCTTGATCCGATTGCTGAGAATTGGCGACCCCGGAATCCTGGCCGGACGATTGGCTGCCGCCGCCACTCGACGAGGACGAACCGCCCGGCTGGCCTCCTTGCTGGCCTTTTTGGCCCTGCTGCCCTTGCTGGCCATTCTGACCAAGTTGTTGCTCCATCTGCTGCTGGAGCTGCTCCGCCTCGCGCTGCAACATCTCCTGCTGCCATTTTTGCTCGGCGGTCTGGGTGCCGTTGCGCTGCTGCTGGGCCAGGTCCTCCTCGCGCTTGGCGAGTTCGTCGAGTTTCTTCAGCGCGTCGTCGATTTCCTGCTCTCTTGCTCGGCGCTGGTGGCCGCGCTTTTCCGCGTCTCGTACTGATTCTTCTCGGTATCGAGTTCGAGATCGAAGAGAGCGGCCAGATCGCGCGCCGCGCCGCCGCCGCCTCCGCCCCCGCCGCCGCGCGCTCCAAACGCAACCTGAATTTGCCGGAAGGTGGCTTCGGCGCGCAGCAGGAATTGCAGCGCCTTCTGCTCGTTCGGAATGGCGTCCTTCCACTTCTCGCTGCTGCAATTGCTGCGCGGCCGGCGCCATGGCGCTGGCGGCGGCGATCATGTCCTTCTGGAAGTCGCTGATGGCCTGCACTTCATCGGTCAACTCGCGGGCCTCCAAGCGGCCGGAAAGCGTGACGGCCTGATCGTGCAAGGTGGCTTGGGATTGGGACAGCAGCTTGGCGATATCGGTGGCCTGCTGCTGGGTCGAGTTCTTGTCGCCCTGTTGTTTGAAGGTGGCGGAGATGATTTCCTTCTCGCGCTGCGAGATCTGCGCCGGTTGATCGCCTCCGCCACCACCGCCGCCTCCGCCGCCCGACTTTTGCGATTGCGAAAACTCGCGCTCGAACGGGTCGGCCTGGATGAACATCATGTCGGTGTGGGCTTCGGCGTTGGCGTCCTTGGCGGTGGCGTAGACGCTGACCAGATCGCCGGGAACCAGCTTGAAATTCTCGAGCGAAAGCGTGGTCGAGCCGTCGGCTTGTTTTTCGCTCTTTTTGCGTGAGCAGATCCACGGTAGCTCTCGGGACCGCCGTTGACCGAATAATGCAGCGTCGACGCCCTTGAGGCCGTATTCGTCGGTGGCTTTGGCGGCGACGGTTACCTCTTCGATGGGGCTGGCGTGGTAGTCGCCGCGGCCGGGACGCACCAACGAAATCTGAGGCGGGTTGGCTTTGCGGGCCTCGATGAAAAAATCCTCGCTGACGCGAACGGGCTGGCCCTGCTTCAACGCCGGCGACGTGGTAGACGCCGTCCTTATCCATCTTGACGGTGCCGTGATAGACGTTATTCTGGCCGCCGGTGAGCTGGATCTGCTGTCCGTTGTCGAGCTGGATCTGGCCGCCCTGCAGCGGGCGATCGGTGGAGACATCGAGTTCGGCCTCGGTGCCGGTGACCGCGCGCAGATCGCCGCCGCGCTCCTCGATCTCGGACGGCATGCCGGTCCAGGCGGGGTAATGGTAGGTGACGCGAATCTGCTTCACCGCGGGCAAATCGGTGACGCGAATGTTGAAGTGCTTCGACGTCATCGCTCCGGCGGTGACGTAGTACTCGACGTTCTCGGGCAAGCCGGCAAATAGAAATTGATAGCCGCCGGCGAAACTGCCGGCCGCCTTGGGCTGCATCGCAATCTCTTCCCACTTGGAGGAACTCTGAAAGCGGGCATACAATTTGACGCTGGGCGACCGCAGGCCGGTGGGGATAGCGCCGAAACCATCTGGTCGGCGTGGCGGCGCACGACGGCGTCGCCGGGAGTCACGCGCAGGTCGTAGAGCGCGGGCTTGTCGCGGTGCGGACCGGTCCAAAGCAGCGAGGCGCCATAGCCGAGAAAACCGGGTCCGGCGGCGATCATCCAGACCAGGATGGCGAAGAGCGCCGACGCTGGTGCCCAGCGAGATCCACAGGCGCGCGGTCGGTGACCAGTTGTTTGGGCTCGGCGGATTGGGCGACATCGAGAGCGTCGCCCGGCCAGAAGTTCGATAAAAGGATCGTGGCCGTCGCGTTCGGCGAAGGTGGTGAGGCGCTGCTGGAATTGCGGGAAGGCGGCTTCGGCGGTTCCGACCGCGCGGCGGCGGGTCAGGCGGCGCAGAGGCAGCGCCAACCCGGCGGCAGCGGCAATGGCCAGAATCAGGATCAGTCCGAAGCGGGCGGCGGTCACGCTTCCATGCGAAAAGGCGAGAGCGTTGGCGATGGTGACCAGCACCAGCGTGGCCACCAACGCGCCGCCGGTGAGAATGGCGAGGCCGCGCAGCAGAGTGCTCCAGCGCAGACGTTGTTCCAGTTGCGCAATGTATGCGTGAAGTTGTTCGCGGAGACTCATGGAACCTCCAACGGCGCCGCCAAGGTCAACATATCAAGCATATCGCAGCGGTGGCGGCGGCGGGTCAGTTTGCGAAATAAGCGAACACTGCTGATCTATTCACCGCTGGGCCTCCTCCGGCTGAATGTCCCACAGTCGACTGCCTGATACGAACCGGGGATGGCGCCATCAATCGCAGCAAGAATCTGTGCAATGTAGTTCTTGACGATCGGCCAATTATTCGTTGAGAGAGTTATGATGGCTAGCCGCCGCCCGGTAACGTTCTGTTCATTGAGAAGGCTTTGATCGCCGGTAACAAGAACGTCAATGCCGCTTTCTTCGGCGATCCGCAGCAACTCACCGTTTTTCAGATCACCCCATCCCATGTACGAGGCGGTGATGATCTCGTGTCTGGCAAGCGCTTGAAGACTAGTTCTTAGCTTATGCGGCAGATTGTGATCGAACAGGACCCTCACAGGACGCGCTGTACGCGGTGTGTGCGAGCAAAGGAAATGAGCTGCTGAATCGTGGCGAGTGACAAGTCCGGATAATTCTCTTGGATTTCTTCAAGCGGAGAGCCAAGCTCGGCGTCCTGAACGATGGTATCCGCGAGAATGCGGGTACCGCGCACAATGGGACGTCCCGACACCTTGCCGGGTACGCGCTCAACCAAGTCGCAACCGGCCCAATCGATATAGCTATCGACGCTCGTCATAGGTCTACATCCGAATTTTACCGCAGCCGATGGAAAAGCGACCTACTAAGATGCGTCATCGTCACCGGGGGCTCATGGCCTCGACAGCGACGACGTTGCGTAAAGGCGAATTTCGAGAACGCTTACTATTTCCTGGCGCTGGGTGCCGAGTTAGCGGCTGGGCAGCGGCGCCGGTGAGAATCGCAAGAGAGAGAGCGCGGTAAGGTGGGCGACTGGAGGTCAGAGACGACCCCGTGGTCTACATGCTCGCCGGTATTTCGACCTCAACGTAAGTGCCCGGTGTGGCTGCATTAACTGCCGCGACGACAAGTTGGACGTGCGGTCGCACCTTGGGCCATTGCTGCTTGAGCGGACGGTCCCATCCATGGAGCCAGCCAGCGCAGAGTTCCTTTCCCTTAGGCTGGCAGCGCTTGTCTCCCACGCGCGCTGCTGTGGCGTTGACAACCGGGTTCTTCCAGCCGTCAAGAAGTTCTGATGGCTCTACCGTGATATAGCCGAATTGCCGCGCTCTCTCTCGATCCACGATGAGCACGTCGTTCAACCAGTCGAGAATGAGGCTTTGAGCCTCCAGCAGGCAGCAATGCGGCGTTCGATTTTGGATCGCGAAGGTCCATGGAGCGCCCTGGTCGAAATACTTTCTGAAATAACGGTATGGCCGCTCGGTACCGACGTGGTCATCTGCGCCGCCGGCGATTATTAGTTGTGGTTTGCGGATAGCTTCCCGATCCAATTGGATCGTGTTCATCCCCAGCGGGTCATACTGCCCGGGCTCATACGCGATGCCGGCCAAATACCGCTCTGGCCGAAAGCCGGCAAGTCTCCCAACCAGGGAGCCAGCTCCGGACCATCCCATGGCAATTAAAGGAACGGACTTCAACTCGGGATGGAACTCCGAGGAGGCGAATTGATTAAGGGCTGTAAACAGCGTCCGTCCAATGCCCTTTGCCGGATCGACGTTCATGTCTTCGATCTGTTTCGACCGGCAATGCATCGCTAGAATCAGCGCTAGTCGCCGGGTCGCCGCAAACGCGCGAACCTGCGGGTTCTGATAGAACGCTGTGGTGTCGGGCCCTCGCTCGAAGATCACCCAGGCTGCCCGAACTGGCTCGCGTGTGTCCGGGAGAGTCAACCGATACTCGCAAGACTGCAAGATATCTTCGTCTGGCTCTGGAGTGACTCGAGTCGTCCTGTCTACGAAATCCTGCGAAAAGCACAGGACCGGTGCGAGCAGCACGCTAGCTACTTGGCCTCGTAATATCATTCCTCGCGCTGGGTGCCCAGGTAGCGGCTGGCCAGCGCCGACTCCACGATTGCGGCGGCGAGCACCAGCAGCATCACGTACCACCAGAGAGTCTGTGGAATTTTCCGCGCCGTCGCCGCGCCGGCGAGCGACGCTTCTTGTGAACCTTGGTCGCGCTTGCCCTGCCACAACGCCAAAACATCATCCGGGATTACGTCGAGATTCGATTCCTTCGGATCGGGGTTGACGCCGACTTCGTCCTGGCGGCCGTTGGCGAGGCGGAGCTGGTAGTAGCCGGCCTCGGTGAGGCTGGAACGATTGCGCGGATGTGGACTCGGCTCAGGCTGAGCGGGCGCTTTCCCTCGGGGTCGGTGACTTCGACCGGTTGCGCTTGATCCTTAGCATTGCGGAGTTCGAAATAGGCGTCCACGGGGCGCGCGCCGCCCTGGCGTTCGCTGCCCGCCAAGATAGCGCGCGGTCTGCTCGATGAAAGGGACGAACGCGGGCTGCAAGGGAAAATCGTTGGTGAGATTGTCGAGCCCGGAGGTGAGCAGCACCACGCGGCCCTCGCCGATGCGTTTCTCGAGCAACAGCGGCGTCTGGTCGCCCAAGCGAACGATCACGCGCGCGGCATCTTGGCCCGCACCGGGATCGACATCGAGAGCGTAGAAAAACTTCACGCCTGGCCAGCCTTGGGCTTTGGCCACGGCGGGGTAGGACGAATCGCTCGACCCGACCGCCATGAAACGATCGGGGACGCGCGTGTAGTCGCGCGTGTCGATGATGTGCGCGCCGAAAATGGGAATCTGCGAGCGGGCGCCCGCGGAGGTGCCGGCGGCGATGAAAAGGCTGCCTCCAGAGCGCACGTACTGCGTGAGCGAATTTTCCAGAATCGATGGCAGCGAATTGAGGTCGGAGAGAATGATGAACGCGTAATTGGACGGCTTGCGGTCGGCAGCATCGTTGACGTCGATCGATTCGAGCGTAAAGGCCGATTCCGCGGCGGCCGAGAGCGCGGCGCGAATGTAGAGCGGCGAACGGTTGTCGCCGTAGTTATGGATCAGCAAAGCTTTTTGCGGGTCGGAACGCTCGACGGCGAAGCGACGCAGGTCGTCGGCCGGGAAACCGTCCGGCAGAGTCGATCTTAACTTCGCAGCGGTTGAAGCCGTAGGGTACTTCCAGAGCGGGGAAGTCGACCGTGGCCCGTCCGTTGGCGGGGACCTCCACCGGCTTCGTGGCGATGGTCTTGCCGTTCACCACCAGCGATACAATGCGTTGCGCGGCAGGAGTGCCGTAGCCCGCGATCACAGCTTGTACGTGAACCGGCTTCGCGTCCTTTCCCCAGACTTGTCCGGGCGCATCCACCGATTCGACCGTCCAGTTGCGGCTGCGGCTGTCGCGGCCACGGCATGTGTCACCAGTTGCACGTTAGCGGGCAGCGCCATGTCGGAGAACGTGCCGGCCAATTCGCTGCGTTGCATGTCGCTGAACAGATGAAGCTCGATGGGGGTATGGACCGATTCGGCCATGGCACGCACGGCGCGCGCCAGCTCGGCGAAGTTTCCGTGGCCATCGCCCGGTTGAATGGCTTGCACGGCGGCGCGCAACGCGGATTGGTCTTCGATCGGTTGCGGTGTCATCAACCGCAATTGCGATCCAAACGCCGCCACTTGCGCGCGCGCAGCGCCCTTCCCGGACAACACGCGCATCGCCGCGGCTTTGGCATCGGCTAATCGAGTACCGGCGCGCATGCTGAAGGAGTTGTCGACCACCAACAGCACCAGCCGGTTGCTGGCGAAAGCGCGGCCGCATTGCGATTGATGAACGGATTGGCGAAGGCGAGAATCAACAGCACCAGGAACGCGAGCCTCAGCGATAGCAGCAAGTAATAGCGCAGCCGGCGATGATGCGTCGAGCTTACCGTGCGAGACTCGAAGAACATCAGCGAGGGCACCGGCTTGGGCGTGCGTCTTGAGCTTCTTCAGCAAATGCAGGTAGAGCGGAAGCGCGACTCCGACCAGACCGGCCAGAAACCAGGGCGCGAAGAGTCCCATTTAGACGATCCCCCACTTCCGCCGCAGCCACCACTCGGAAAAACGCAGCAGCAGCAACACCAGGAACATCAGCGGCAGATCCCAGAGATCCTTGGTCTCGCGCATGGTCACGCCGGCCTCCGAATAAGGAATGGAGCTGGCGAGTTTGCCGAGGTCGGCAGGCTTCCAATATTGTCCGCCGGTTTGCGAGGCGAGGCGTTCCAGCAGCTCCCGATTCTGCGTCGGTGTGAAAATTCTCCGCTACGCCATCCATGCGCTGAAAGGTGAGAACGTCGCGGCCCAATTCCTTGAACTTGTCGAGTATCGGGATCCGTGCGCTGCGCCGTGATCTCGGTCAGATAAGCGCCAGCCTTGGGAGCGGACCAGGCAGCTTGGAACTGGCCGGGACTGTCGGGCACCGGCGTCATCTCCACCAGGGCACTGACGCCGCTCGGGCCCAGAATGTGCGCTTCCACTTTCGCGTCACGAGCCGGGTTGTACTGTTGATCGCGAACTTCGGCGTTCAGAGTTAGGGCTCCGTTGTCGAGCAGCATCTGAGAGGGGAGCGGACGCCGCCACGTGACCTGGCGTATCGGAAACCAGCCACCGCAGGAGCTGCTGCCAAAACAAATCGTGAGCCGTGTCGCCCAGCGGCAAGCTCATCTGCCAGCGCCAGCTGCCTCCCGTAGCCATGATCGCCGTGCGGCCGTGCCCGAAATTCTCCGTAACCAGCAACGGCAACTTCCGGCCTTCTGGCGTAATCACGTTGGCCAGAACGGCGGCGCCCGGTTTGGGAGCGCCTGGATCCTCGTAGTCCATCAGATAGGGAAGCTGCTTCCACTTAGCGGCGTTCGCACCGGGATCGTCAACCAGGCGCGTGATGATGCTGTTCGCGCCGGCTGGGGCCAGTTCCGCGATAGCGTGCGTGGTGCCGTTCTTGGGATCCTGCTCGCGATGAAAGGTACCCGCCTCGGTTGGCAGGGTGGTCGGCAGCAGGTCGGTAAGATTCGTAGCGTTCCAACCGCCATCGGCGAGTGAGAATGGACCGCCCAGCATCAGCAGCCCGCCGCCGCGCCGATCCACAAATTCGCGGATCAGCTCCTGCTGGGCGGGAGTGAAATATCCGGCTTCCACCGAACCAATGATCAATCCCTGATAGGCAAAAAGATCCTCGGGCCGGGAAGGGAATCCGTCGGCCAGTTCCTTGGGATCGGCGATTCCCTGGCGGTAGATTTTGTTTTGGCTGGTGCGAACCATCGATGCGATCTGCACCATGCGGTCGTCTTCCTCGGCTTGCCGTATAAACTTGTACTCCCAGCGTGGTTCGCCCTCGATGTACAGAATGCGGCGCGGTTCGGAGCCAACGTTGACTACGCGCGTTAAGGTGTTGTTGGCCGTGTTCTCCTCGCCTGAGAGTGGAGTGGCCGAGATCTGCAGCGTCTTGGCGCCGGCGCCGCCGATATCGAACATCAAAGTTTCGGTCTGAAGATCGCCGTCCGGCCCCAAGGTGACGGATCGAGAGGCGAGCACCTTAGCCGGGCCGTTGCTTGCGTCGCGGACTGTGAGATTGATCTTGGCGCCGGCGTACCCGCTGTTGGTGCCAGGTGATCTTGGCGGCTAGGCGTGAATCGGCTAACGCGCGCGGAGCAAGTACGGCGTCGTCCAGCTCCACGTCATGCTGCGGCGCGCTCGCGTCCGAAACCCACGGTGTGAACGGGAATGTGGCGGGCGCGTAGCGCGTTGATGGCGTCCGTGCTGATGCCGCCGGTGTTGTCGCCGCCGTCGCTGAGCAGCACCACGGCGCCGATGGGTAGATCGGAAGTTTCCGCGGTCAACTGCTTGAGGCTGTCGCCGATGCGAGTGGAGGGCGCGTTCGGTTGCAGATCCTTGAGACTGTCGATGCGGGCGGCGACATCGTCGAACGCGATACAGACGCGTTTGGAACGAGCGGTTGAGGCTGTCGAGCACGCCGTTCTGAAGCGCCTTCACGGCTTGAGCCTGGCGAGTGACGCCGTTCTCGGTGATGGCCATGCTGCGCGAGTCGTCCACCAGCACGGCGATGATGTTTTGCTGCGGCTTCAGCTCGGCGACCGTGATGGCCGGCTGCCACAGCAGCACCAGCACCATCGCGGCCAGCAGCGTCTGCAAGCCCCAGATCACCCATGCTCGCCAACTGCGCATGATAGAAGCGGCGTGCGCCAGACGAGAACGAATCAGCCAGGCGAGACCCACCGCCGCGGCCGCGATCAGCAGCACCAGCACCCACGCCGGCCACGCCGCCAATAGGGCAAAATGGCCGCGCGCGTACACCGAACGCGGATACTTAAAAAACAGCTCGAACATGGAAGATGATAGCGGACTGTAGGAGGAGACGCGCGCGGTTCATCTCTAATGCGTCATGGAGTAAGTAATGTAATTGAGGACGATGCGGAAGGCTAGTCCCGAGAACTTTTCCGGATACTCCGGGCTGTCCGCCCATTCCCAGGCGTCGCCGAGATGCATGTTGGCGCAGATCGCCACCATGATGCGCCCGTGGCTGTTGCGGATGGCGCGCCACTTGGGTACGTAGCCGTCCTTCTCATAAGTTCGGCCGGTGTTGACGTAGACCTCGCTGGGAATCTGAAACTTTTCGTTGATGTCGTATAGGACGTGGTAAATCTCGTCCTGGTCCTTGAGATCCTCGACCACCGCGTCGGGCAAGACCATGCGCATTCCGGCCATGAAATGCTCCCAATCGTCGGTGCCGTGGAAATCGTCCACCATCAGGAAGCCGCCCTTCAAAAGATAATCGTGCAGGCGTTTGGCTTCGTCGTTGGTGAAGGTCCAGGTGTTCACGTCGACCGCGTAGATCCAAGGGTAATCGAAAAGGTGGTCGCTATCGAGATCGGCGACGTTCAGAGGCGACGGTGAGTTGATGCGCGTCAGACGGCGCAAGGCAATTAAGCAATCGTTGTCGGCTTTGGGATAATCGCGGGACCAGCCGCCACCGAAGAAGCGATAGCCGTACCTGCTGCCGTCGGCATAGCCGGAGGTGTACTGCAGGCGCGTCCAATAAAATTCCGAGGGCACATTCGGGCCGGAGTAGTATTCGATAACGCCGATATCTTCCGCCGAATTGGAATGCGAACAGTCCGACGGTAAGCGAGAGCAGCAGCGGAAAGGTCAAAATGCGCCGCACCAGCTTCATAGGATCATTATGCCTCTAGAAGCGTAGCAGAAGCGCGGCGGCATCTCCAGCGGCGGCTCGCGGAGGAATCCGCCCAGCGAGACAAATGTTATACTAAAGTATAACGAGGCGAGGAGACGCCATGCACACTACGAATCTGCGCAAGGTCGGTGGCTCGATCATGCTGGCAGTGCCGCGCGCTCTGCTCGACATTCTGCACCTGCGGCCCGGGGCGAAGGTGGGCCTGGCGGTGCGCAGCGGACGGCTGGTCGTGGAGCCACAGCAACGGCCGCGCTATACGCTCGATCAGCTGCTGGCCCAATGCAATCCGAAGGCCCGGCGCAGCAAGCAAGAGCGCCAATGGCTTGATGACAAGCCCGCGGGTGGCGAGCTGATCTGATGAAGCGCGGCGATATCTGGCTGGTTGGTCTTGATCCTACGCCGGGACACGAGCAGAAAGGCCGTCGTCCGGTCCTGATCGTGTCGCCGGAGGCATTCAACCGCGTAACGAAGATGCCCGTGGTTGTCCCTATCACAAGCGGCGGGAGTTTCGCTCGTACGGGTGGTTTTGCCGTGACGCTGGAAGGCGCTGGAACCAGAACGACCGGCATTGTTCGCTGCGACCAGCCCCGCGCTCTCGATCTCGGCGCGTGCGCCGGCAAGAGGGTGGAAAGCGTTCCCGACACGATCGTGGATGAGGTGCTGGCGCGACTGGCCGCTATTTTCGAATAAAGTAAAAGAGGCGCATGCAACGACGCGACTTTTTGAAGATGGCCGGGCTCGCGGCGGCCAGCAGCCGGCTGCTGGGCCAGGAACCGCAATCGTTTCTGGCGCCAACCGATGGGCCAGATATCGCCAAGACCGAGTTCACCCTGCGAATCGCGCCGGTCACGGTGGAACTCGCGCCCAACCGCATCATCAGCACCATCGGATATAACGGCACTTCGCCGGGGCCGCTGCTGCGGATGAAGGAGGGCGTGCCGGTCACGGTGAACGTGGTCAATGACACCGACGTGCCGGAGGTCGTGCACTTTCACGGATTGCTCATTCCCGCCGACGTGGACGGATCGGAGGAAGAAGGCACGCCGGTGGTGCCTCCGCACGGGAAGCGCAGCTACCAGTTCACGCCCACGCCCGCCGGCACGCGCTGGTACCACACCCACACCATGTCGATGGACGACCTGCATCGCGGCAGTTATACCGGCATGTTCGGCTTTCTGGTCATCGAGGGAGCGAACAATCCCGGCCGCTTCGATCAGGAACACTACCTGGCGCTGCGCGATTGGGAGCCGTATTTCACCAATCAAGCCATGGATACCGACGATCTCGATCCCATGGGGGCGCAGCCGGAAAAGCCGGCGGTGCTGGATACGCGGCCAGCCGGGCATGGAGGTAGCGGCCGATATTTTTTCCATCAACGACAAAGCGCTCGGCGCAGGCGAGCCGATCCGCGTGAAACCCGGCGAACGCGTGATGTTTCATTTTCTGAATGCCAGCGCGATCGAGAACCGGCATCTGGCGCTGCCCGGCCACAAATTCAACGTGATCGCGCTGGACGGAAATCCCGTGCCAACGCCGGCGGCCGTGGACGTGTTGATGCTGGGGCCGGGCGAGCGCATCGATGCCTTGGTGGAGATGAATCAGCCCGGGGTTTGGATTCTGGGCGCGCCCGAGGATCCGGTACGCGAAGGGGGCCTGGGCATTGTCATCGAATACGCCAATCAGCACCGCACGCCGCAGTGGGCGCGCGCCGCCCAAATCCGTTTGGGACTACACGATCTTCGGCAAGCCGCCATCGCAGCCAGCGCCCGACCGAGAAGCTGGACATGGTGTTTGAAAAGGTGCCGCGCGGCGCGGGCAAATTCAACAGCTTCACCGTAAACGGCAAACCCTATCCGCACGATCAGGAGTTTCTGCTCAAACAGGGCACGCGCTACCGGCTGACGTTTCACAACCGCACCGACGACTGCGCATCCGCTGCACCTGCATCGCCACCAACTCGAGATCGCCGAGATTTATGGCAAGCCGACTTCGGGCGTGATCAAGGACACGGTCGTGGTGCCTACCTACGGGCGCGCCAGCGTGGACTTCACCGCCGACCAGCCGGGACCGACGTTGTTTCACTGCCATATCCAAGCAGCACATGGATTACGGCTTCAAGGCGTTGCTGCGCTACGCGTAAGATCCGTTGCGTCCCGGCTAGCGCGATGCGCGAGACGCCGGCGGAGTAATCAGGTTCGCCAGCAGCCGATACGCGCCGTCGGTTCCAGCCGGCAGTTGACGCCACAGCCCCAGCCCCAGATAGATCCATCTTCCGCGGCCGAACTTGGCTTCTACCATCGATCCGAGTTTCACGCCTGGATTGTCTTTGAAAGAATCGGTCATCGACACCAGATCGATATACTTCGCATCCTTCTCGCCGAGAAAATAGAGGCCGCGCTCCTGCACCCACCCGGTCCAGGTCGACGGTCCGATCTTGTTCGGGTAATTGAATACGGGGTCGCCTGGCGCAAGAATTTTGACTGGCACCAGCTCGTCGGACACACGGTTGCCGCTGACCTTAGCGGGATACGGACCGTACTCGGCCTGATTGAACTCAATCTTGTTGTACTGAACGATGACCGTCCCGCCGCGCGACGACGTAATCCAGAAGCCGCCGATTATAAGCGCGAAGATCGGCGCGCTGCTCGTAGGCGCGGACGCCGGTGACGATCACATCGTGTTTGGATAGATCGCCCCAGGCGAGTTCGTCCTCATCGATGTACGACACCTTCGCGCCCAATTGTTCCAGCGCCGGAGGCACCTGATCGCCCACCCCGACGATGTAGCCGACATCGACGTTCGGGACCACCTTGACGTCAACCACCTTGAGCGTCGCCTCGGCGGGCTTGATCACTTGCCGGCGTTGAATGTGCGGATACTCGATCACCTGGTAGCCTTCGGAAAACTTTTCGTTCGGGAAAGCCGGCGAGGTGACGATTGCGCGCAGCGTGTACTGGCCGACCTTCGCCTGCGCTGGAGCGACAACTTCGAACCGGGCCGACAAGGACTCGTCTTCATGCGTAAAGCTGAGCGGCACACTCGCCGGGGTCGCCTTCCAGCCACTCGGCAGATCCAGCGACACGGAAGCCTCAGCCGCGCCCTTCGTCCCGTTCGTAACAGAGACGTGCACCTCGCGCGTGACTGCGGAAGAGGAAGCGCCTCCGGAGGCCGGAATCACAGCCAGAGCGGGCGTGACAACTGCCGAAAGCGGCGGAACGACGTTCAGCTCCATGCGCTTGTCGCCGAGGTAAATATCTTTCACGTACCGGTATTCGATGGGCAGCTCGCGGGCCACCTCGGTATCGCCCGCCTTAATGTGGAAGGTCACGCGGTACGGCGTGGGTGCGAAGGGAACGCCGAACTCGACACCCGGATCGAAAATCTGAATGGCTTGATTCTCCGGATGCTTCCAGTAATTGTCGTGGAAATAGGGCGTAGTCAGATCGGCGTTTTGGGGGACACTCGTCTCGGACGTGCAGGTGTAGACCGCGTCCTTCTTCACTGCTCCCGGCGCGCACGGAACGCGCACGTCCAATCCGGCGATCGAGACGCCCGTCACGCTCACATCCGATGCGCCATGGTTCACGGCGAGAATCGAGAGCTTTACAGGTTGTCCAGCGATCACGAGTCCATCGTCGGCTACGGCGTCGAACGTGAGTCCATATGCCGCCAGGACGGCGTCCTCATAATCGCGCTCCTTGATGCGAAGTCGGAAATCAATTTCATAGCGCGCGGAATCGTCCAGTCCCAGGCTGGCAAGTTGCGTGCGCAGCGCCGCGGATCGCAGCAGAGCCCGCCTCGATCGGTTGTCGAGTAGCGGCGTCGTTGCCGGAGTCGAACGCCGTGCGCGCGGCTTTGGCGTCGGCCGCAATCGCGGCGATTCCGGACGTCAGCGCGGCGGGCGGGTTCGGACCGGCATATTGGGCGATCGCTTCCAGTCTGATATCCACGCCATCGAAGAGCGAGCGTCTCGGTCTTTCTCCTTTTGTTGCGGGATGGTGCTGTCGATGAGCTGGTATCCAGCGCCGAATGGACCGCCAAAAGGACCAGCGACGCCTGGACCCCGGCCACCACGGCCTGCAGCAGCGAGAGCCGCACCGGCCGGGCCCCCACGGCCGCCACGTCCATTATTGAATCCCGGCAACGCCGGCAGCCCACCCACGCCCTGGCATTTGTGACTGCTGCGCGCATCCGCGCCGATTTCAGCGTAGGTGCGGCCCAGAAGCTCGTCGTACGTATTCGTATTGGCGCGGCGTGAGCTTCACGGATGTAGAACCGATCTGCCGCGCCCACGTCCTCCACGGCCGTTTGCATTGGGCGGTGAAGGCGGCGCCGAAAAGTATAGCTTCCTGGGCTGCCACGGCCTGAGTCCTTCGCGCAATTGCTCCGGATATTTCGACGCATCGCCCGCCGCGTAGTAGGCTTCCCGAACCAGAATCGTCGTGGCTTCATGAGCGCGATCGCCGCCGCGTCCCTGGATATTCATCGTCACCAGCAACATCCGGCCGCAGCGTTCGGATCAGCCGGACGTAATCGCCGACGATGTCCTCGCGGCCCCACTTCTGAATCACCTCCTGCGGGTCAAACGAATATCCATAATCGATGGCGCGCGTGAAGTATTGCTCGGCGCCATCGATCCGATGAGCCGCGAGCAGCTCGGCCGTTCTCAGGACGGCAATGTCGCGAAACAGCTCGGGGCCAATTTCATTCTGCCCGCCGTCGCCGCGATTGTTTTGCAGGTCGATCGAGCGCAGGCCCATCCCGTACGTAAACATGGCGAACAACGAGTTGTTCTCGTCATCCGGGTGTGCCGGCGCCTGCATGAACGTGCCGTAGACACCGAGCTTCCGAATCGCGAGACCCAACGTGACGTGGCCGCTGTTCGCCCCCACGATCGAGTAGGCCATGCGATTTTGCGCCAGCACGTGGACGCGGGCCGGCAGCATGGCCATCGCGGCGATGCCCACGATCGCGATGATGCAAAGAATGTTCGGGAGACGTTTCATAGCGCGGTTTGATCGCCTAGTCGTAAAATTCCGGCGCGTGCTTCTGTTGATCGCTTTGCACCTTGTCGTGGTTGATCCACAACTGCGCGTGATGTTCCGCCATCAAGTCCGCCAGCCGCTGCATCGACGCCACCGTCTTCTCTTTGTCGACATTCATGGACGGCACACGCCGGTTGTCCCAGTTGTCCTTCAGATGCGCCGCGTCGCCACTCAGAATCACCCAGCCTGTCTTAGGAAGATGCACCAACAGCGACTGATGCCCAACCGTGTGCCCAGGCGTGGAAATGATGGTGACGCTGCCGTCGCCGAACACATCCTTATCGCCCTCCAGCTTCATCACCGGATGCGTAGCCGCGATCGCGGGGTTCTTGGCCGACATGGCTGCCTCGTACTCTACTTTCTGGATCATCAATGTCGCCTGAGGAAATAATTCCACGTTGCCGGTATGATCGCCATGGGTGTGCGAGATCCCGACGTATTTTATGTCCGATGGTGAAACCCCGATGGCCGCAAGTTGGGCCGCGAGCGTCTTGGAACGGCGCACCACGGTAGCGCCTCCGCCGGTAACCTGCCCGTCCGGCATGCTCGCGACTTTGTCCGAGTAGCCCGTGTCCCAGAGAAAATATCCCTGCGCATGATGAATCAGGTAGCAATTTTCCGACATGTCGATGGGCTTTCCCACGTTCAGGCCGGGCGTCCAACGGGATTCGTCCGCATTGTGCGACCAGCCGCAATCCAGCACGTATAGCTTGTCGACGCCTTTCGCAGACTGCGCCCAGACCACGCTCGTCCCGAATAATCCCATCATCACCGCGAATAGCACGCGTAAAATCCTCATGGGGCACCTCGTTGCATTATCTTAGCTAAATCAGTAGGCTTTGGGAGTGATGACTCACCCCACAGCCAGTGCCGGCTCATCGCACGATCGGCGCGTGTCACGCCGCGAATTCGTAGTTGCGGCCGCCGCCTCGACATCTTTCAAAGCCCTGGGGCAAACCGCTGTCAAGAAACCGATCGATTCGTCGGAGCTCTTAAACTTGTCCGCTGTGGATGCCGTTGCTGCTATGCACGACGGCAGTCTGACGGCCGAGCGCTATGCTCAAGCGCTCTTGGAGCAATGCGACCGAGGACAAGCGTTGAACGCTTTCATCACGCGCGATCGCGAACAGGTTCTCAGCGCCGCGCGTGCCGCCGATCAACGGCGCAAATCCGGGGCGACTCTGGGCCGGCTGCACGGTCTTCCGATCCCCATCAAAGACAGCGTCAACACCAAGAACCTGAAGACCACCGCCGGCACGCCCGCGTTGCGCGATTTTCATCCGAAGGAAGACGCACCCATCGTTCGAGCGCTGCGGGAGCAGGGCGCAATCGTTTTAGGCAAGACCAATTTGCACGAGCTGTCGCTCGGATGGACCAGCGACAACCACGCTTTCGGCGCCGTGCATAACCCGTACGATCCAGCGCGGATTCCCGGCGGCAGCAGCGGCGGCACAGCGGCTGCGATCGCGTCGCGCATGGCTCCCTTGGGCGTAGCGGAAGATACTGAAGGATCGATTCGCGTTCCAGCGGCGCTGTGCGGCATCGCCGGCTTTCGACCCACCACGTCGCGGTATCCATCCTCGGGCGTAGCGCCTATCACAGCACTGTTCGATCAAGTGGGACCTCACGCGCGCACGGTGGCCGACCTGGCGCTGTTTGATGCCGCGGTGACGCGTGACTTTGACGTCGTTCGCCCCACTGCTCTCAAAGGCGTGAAGCTCGGCGTCGCTCGGCGATACTGGTTCACCGGCCTGGACCCTGAAGTCGAGCGCGTCACCAACGCGGCACTTCGTAAACTTCAGGATGCCGGTGTGGAGCTGATTGAAGGCGAGGTAGACGATCTGGCCAATCTCATCCAGCGCACGACCGGGCCCATTCAGGTGCATGACATTCTGTACACCTTGCCAAAATATCTCCAGGACTCCGGCGCGCACGTCACGTTCGATCAGGTGGTGGCACAGGCCAGTCCCGACATCAAAGGATTTTTCGAGCGAACCAGGAACGGCTCTGCCGGATTTGTCACCGATGAGGTTTACCTTGCCGCCCGCGACACGTACTTACCGAAGCTCCGCCAGAATTTCGGCGACTACTTCGCGCGCACCGGCGTCGCAGCGATCGTATTTCCAGCGACCAGAATTCCCGCAACAACGATTGGCCAGAACGAAGTGATTCTCGACGGCAAAAAGACCTCGTTCTCGGCCGCCGTCTCGCGCAACATCGCGCCTGGCAGCACGGCCGGTCTGCCGGGCCTGGTGCTCCCCGCGGGACTCACGCGAAACGGATTACCGGTTTCTCTGGAATTTGACGGTCCTTCGGGTACAGACCGCGCGCTCCTTGCGCTCGGACTTAGCCTGGAACCTGTGCTCGGGCGTCTAACGCCGCCGAAGCTCTGAGGACTTAATCTCCGCCTCGAGATCAAGCGGCCGCTTGTGGAACTGAGTCGAAAGACACCTCAGATTGTAAGTCAAGATGCGCCGGTTCAATTCCGCACCGCGTTCGCGAAATTCCGCCACCGCCTGCGGCGTTCGAGCTCTGAGACCAGCGCGCAGGCGCGCGGCCGCCTGATCAATATCGCGCGCTTCTTCAATCCAAGGCGGAGCGAACCCATTCACTCGCAGCAGGTGATGCGCCATCCAGAGCGACGGATCCTCGAACGGATTCACATCCAGCGGAATGGGTTTGCCTTTGTGAGGCAGATTGTCGAACGCGCCCGCGTCCATCGCCTCCCGAATCTTGCGCTCGGCGATTGACTCCCACTTGTCCATGGATCACTTCAGCTTGACATGGCGCGGGTGACGGTCGCCACCCGCGCAAATTTTCAATCGTCCTCTAACCGGGGCAGGGCAACGCTACTTACCGGCGACAGAGCCCTCCGGCTTCGCGCCGCCATCGAACAACAGCTTCAGCGTGGTCCCGGCCAGCCGCACATCGTGCAACTGGGTGCTCGATCCTTCATCATAGCCAACCGAGGTCAGCGCGAATTTCTCCGGCGCATTCTGCACCGTGACATTGGCTTCCACCGTGGTCTTGCCTTGTTTGATGACAACTTTGTCACCTTGCAGCTCCAGCTTGTAATCGCCCGGCTTGAGCTGGGTCCCACTAATCGTGGTGGTCTTGTACAGAGTCACATGGTACGAAGATGCGGCATAAGCGACGCTGGCTGCCAGCGCGAACAGGATGGCGAGGGTCTTTTTCATTTCGGTGATTCTCCTTTTCGGCTTAGATTCGAAAGTACACTCATACTACGAAACAAGTTCGTCAAAAGGTTCAGAAATTCAAAGACTTAGACGGATTTAAACGGTTGCGAAACGGTTAGCTACCCCGATGCCTCTCGCCTTTCCCTACCTGCCAACGGTTGTGTGCGCCTTCATTTCAGCCACTTGCCGGAGTCGCCCGAGAGACTTCGCCAAAACGGTTTCCGCGTCCGTCTTAGACTGATAGGAGCGAGTCAACACGCTACAATGTCAGTAATGCTTGCGGCGCCGGTGGCGCTTTCCAGGCTCACTGAACTGGAAGTGGCCCTGAATTCCGCTATTCGTGGAAAGGCGGACGTAGTCCGTATGTCCGAGGTGTGTCTGCTGGCGCGCGGCCACTTGTTAATAGAAGATGTCCCCGGAGTCGGCAAAACCACGCTCGCGCAGGCCATGGCGCGCTCGGTGCACTGCCGTTTTCATCGCTTGCAATTCACCAGCGACATGTTGCCCAGCGACGTGCTGGGCGTGACCATTTACAACGCCGCGTCACAAGCATTCGAATTCAAATCCGGGCCGGTGTTCACGAATTTTCTGCTGGCGGACGAGATTAATCGCGCCACGCCGAAAACACAGTCGGCCCTGCTGGAGGCGATGAACGAGCTGCAGGTGACCATCGAGGGCCACTCTTATCCGCTGGAACAGCCCTTCATGGTGCTCGCCACGCAAAATCCGGTAGAGCATCACGGCACGTATCCGCTGCCCGAGAGCCAGCTCGATCGGTTCCTCATGCGGATTCGGATCGGGTACCCGGACCGCGGGGCGGAGCGCCAGATCGTCCGCAGCAAGGACGGCGTGCATGCCGAAACCGTACACGCTGTTCTCTCCACCGAAGAGTTGCTGCAATTACAGGAGCAGGTGGAACGCGTAGCTGTGGACGATGCGCTGGTGGATTACATGCTGGCGATCGTCGACAAGACGCGCGAGCACGAATCGCTGGCCTTGGGAGTCAGCCCGCGCGGCGCCCAAGCGCTTTACCGCGCCACGCAAGCGCTCGCGTTGGTGGAAGGCCGCGACTACGTGATTCCGGACGACGTCAAGCGGCTGGCCATTCCCGTGTTCGCGCACCGCATCTCTATCAATGCCCGCGCCTCGCTCGCGCAGCGCAGCACCGAATTGAGCGAACGGATTCTTCAGGAAATCCTCACGCTGGTTGAAGTACCTTTGTAGTTCGAAGCGGACTCGCCGCGCGAACCTGCTCTTCTTATGAAAACTGCGATTATCGGACTGCCCATGGTGGGCAAAACATCGTTATTTACGATTTTGACGGGCGTGCATGAATCTACCCGCGTCGGCATGATGGAGGCCCGGGTCGGTGTCACCAAGGTGCCCGATGCGCGGCTGGACGCCTTAGCCAAGATTTTCCAGCCGGAGAAGATCACGCACGCTACGGTGGAGTACCTGGATTTTCCGGCCATCTCCAAGGAAGCTCTGCGCGATCCGAGTTACCTGGCCAGCATGCGCGTGGCGGACGCGCTGGCGCACGTTCTGCGGCTTTTTCAAAGCGATACCGTGCCGCACGAGAAGGGTTCGGTGGACCCGATTCGCGATCTCGAAGACGTGGAGATGGAGCTGATCCTGAGCGACATGGTGGTGGTGGAAAAACGTCTGGAACGCTTGGAAAAGGATCGCAAGAAAATCAAGAGCCCGGAGCTCGACCGCGAATTTGTTCTGCTCGAACGCTGCAAGGCCGCCCTCGACGCCAACACAGCGCTGCGCACTCTGGAACTGAACGCGGACGAGGAAAAGATCATTCGAGGTTTTCAATTCCTTTCGCAGAAAGCCGATGCTGTTCGTCCTGAACATCGGTGAAGAAGACGCCGGGCGCATGCACGAAATCGAGGAGCAGTATCGCAAAGGGCCGCTGGCCGGGCGGACCCACACCGCCGTGACCGCCATCTGCGGCAAAATTGAAGCCGAGCTTTCGGAGCTTTCCCCCGCCGATGCGCGCGAGTATCTTTCCAGCTACGGGCTAAAAGAGTCCGGACTCGAGCGCCTGATCGCCGCGACGTACGCACTGCTGGGTTTGATGTCGTTCCTGACGGCCGGTGAAACCGAAGTGCGCGCCTGGACCATCCCCATGCACAGCACCGCGGTGAAAGCCGCAGGCGCGATTCACAGCGACTTCGAGAAAAAATTCATTCGCGCCGAAACCGTGAATTGGCAAGCCCTGGTGGATCACAACGGCTATCCCGGTGTGCGCGAAAAAGGACTGCTGCGTCTGGAAGGCAAGGAGTACATCGTCAAGGACGGCGACGTGCTTGTGATTCGGCACGGATAGCCGGCTTGTAGTGCGGCAGTTGTGAAAAGAACAGCGCGACTGCCGCGGCCAGCAGGCAGCCCCAGGCGAACCAATCGCCCGCCGACGTGTAGAATGTCAGGCCGCCTTCATACTCGATAGTTAGCCCGCGCGTCGGCCAGTTGGTACATCGGAAGACGCAACGTGATTCGGCCGGCAGGATCGATAACGGCCGTGATGCCGTCGTTGGTCACGCGCAGCAACCAGCGCCGGTTCTCGACTGCTCGCATGCGCGCGATCTCTAGATGCTGTTCTCGCGCCGCGCTGTGGCCGAAATACCCGTCATTGGAAATGTTGACGAACAACTCGGCGCCGGCTTTGCGCGAACTGCCGAACCTCGATGTGGAAAAACCGACTCGTAGCAGATGAACGTGCCCAGGCGATGGCCGTCCATCGGAAAAACCACGATGCGATCGCCGGGAGCGAAGTCGCCGGCCTCCTGCGTGATGCGATTCACCCAGCTAAAAAACTGTAGGAGTGTATTCACCGAACGGAACCAGGTTGATCTTGTCGTAGCGGCCCTCCAGGTCGCCATCCGGCCGTAAGAGTACGGCCGAATTAAGCGGGTTGTGTTGTGGCGTCCAGGCCACCGTGCCGAACAGGAAATAAGCCTGCGTGGTGCGCGCCAGCAAAGCGGCCTCGTCGCGAAAGGTTGGATCGTCGTAAAAATAAAGCGGTCCGGGAACCTCCGGCCATATGATGAGGCGGACGCCCGATTGGCGCGCCGCATCCATGGTGAACTTGACCAGCGAGTCGCGCGTTTGGGCAGCTTCCTGCTGCGTCCAGTCGTCTTTTTCCGGCATGTTGGGCTGGATCATCAGAGCGGTTTCGAGTGCCGGCTTCACGCGCGGGAAGGCCCGGGAGAAGCAATAGCGCAGGCACCACCGCGAGCCAATACACCGGACGGCCGGCGCGCCGCAAAAGGATCATCGCCACCGTCGTCGCCGTCAGCGCGAACACGAATGAGATCCCGTAGACGCCCGTGAAGGGAGCCAGGCGCAGCGGCAGCTGCATGTCGATACCGGCGTTGCCGAGGGCCAGCCAGGCGAAACCGAAGGTCCGTGGGTTCGCTCGATGCCCGTCCAAAGCGCGGCTATGGCGGGCACCGCGAGCGGCGTATCTAGCAAAACGGCCGCGAACAAGCTGAACACTCCGAGGTGCGATCGCCTTCAGCCACGGCGAAACAGCAGGAAGGTCGCCCAACCACCCCAGCGGCCCATCCCGCCGTGCACTTCCAGCACGAACTGAATCCAGTAGCAGACGCCGAACCAGTACACGATTCCAGCGAACTCTCCAACAGGAATCGCCACAGCGGCCGGGGTTCGCGGGCGCAGGCGATCAGCAGCGGCGTCAGCGCCACCGGAGCGAGCCAGGGAAGACCATGGCTCGGCAGTATCCAGATTGGGAAATGCGAAAACCAGCAGCGACGGCCGTCAGCAGCGCGAGCGAGAAATTAAGCAGTGACGCCGGAAGCTTGTTCATTCACCTGGTCCGCCATGTAGGAGCTGCGGACCAACGGACCGCTGAATACCATTTTGAATCCGATCGAAAGCCCGTAATCGCGGTAGGCATCGAACTGGGCCGGCGTGACGTATTCCGCACACACGCAAGTTGCGCCGCGTGGGCTGCAGATACTGGCCGATGGTCGCGACATCGACAGCCGGAGGCGCGCAGGTCGCGCAGCAGCTGCTCCACTTCGGCCGGCTTCTCGCCCAGCCCCACCATCAATCCGGACTTGGTGAGCATCTCCGGGCGGTAGCGTTTGGCGAAGCGCAGCACATCGAGCGATTGCCGGTAATTGGCCTGCGGCCGGACCCGCCGGTACAGGCGCGCGACCGTTTCCATGTTGTGATTGAAGACGTCCGGGGCGCGCATCGAGCACCCGCGCCACTGCGTCCGAGATCGCCGCAGAAATCGGGCGTCAGCACTTCAATGCGCGCATCGGGCAGCGCCCGCCGCACCTCGCGCACCGTTTCGGCGAAGTGGTGCGAGCCGCCATCGGCGAGATCGTCGCGATTCACGCGAGGTGATCACGACGTAGCGCAGGTTCAGACTAGCCGCCATGCGCGCGACGTTGGCGGGCTCGTCCGGATCGAGCGTGAACATTCCCGCTTGTGCGGCGAACCCTTGGGAACCGAGCAGAATCCGCAGCCGCGCGTGCACAGATTGCCGAGAATCATGAACGTCGCCGCGCCGCGATGGAAACATTCGTGAATGTTGGGGCAGCGAGCCGATTCGCAGACCGTGTGCAGATGCAAGCGGCGCAGTTCCCGTCTTGAGCGCGTGGACCGACCGGAAATGCGTGGTGCTCTTCCGCAGCCAGTCGGGCAGCCGCGGGACCGGCGGGCGGGGCGGTTCCAGTCTGGACCAAGGAATCGCAGCGCCAATCAAATTTTCGCATGATCGGATTCTTGAACCCGGCAGCTTTCCAGATTCGGTACGCGTTTGCGCCTGGTCGGGAGCGTCTTTCAGCGGACCCACCAGAACGCGGAAAGACGCCGTCCTTCGGAGCGGGCGCCAGCATGGTCGTGGAATCCTTTCTTTGCTGAGCGTCTCTGCGATGATTTCCGCATCCGGGCCGCGCGGTGGCGACAACTTGCCAGTACTGGCCGGGTCCCGGTTGCGCGCTGCCGGCGACCGTGGGCGCGGCCGCGGGCTTCAGTGGACGACGATTGCTTTCTGCGGCGGCGGCCGGGGCCGCGGGAGCGGCAGGCGCGGCGGGCCGGCTGTTCCTGCGTGCGTGCGTAGCCGCGTGCCGGCTGCGTCGACGTGTCGCGGGCGTGTCCGGCGAGCAGGCGCTGCGCTAGGACGTCTCGACGGAATCGCCGCTGTCGGCATGGGCAGATGTCGTGCAGCTGCCACGACAGCCTGCTTTCGCGGCCGCTCTCCGCGGCGGTCGCCGGGCGCCGAATTGCGGCCCACGATGTAACCCATGGAGAAGAACACCGCCGAGCAGAACTCACCACGATGAAAAACACGCTGATCAGCTGCCGGTTCCCCAGTATTAATTCAAATTCGCCGTCTTCGTTCTTCACCACGACGTCTCAGCCTTCCTGGCGCTTGCCCGCCGAAACGATCCAGAGCCACTGCCTAAAGATGAGAATATATCGATCGGCAGCGGGAACACAACCGTCGTGTTCTTCTCGGAGCCAATTTCCACCAGCGTTTGCAGATAGCGCAGTTGAATCGCGGCCGGCTGCTTCTGGATCAGTTCCGCGGCCATGCCAGTTTCTCGGCGGCCATGTACTCGCCCTCGGCGTGAATGATCTTGGCGCGGCGTTCACGCTCGGCTTCGGCCTGCCGCCGATGGCGCGGATCATCTGCTCCGGCAGATCCACCTGCTTCACTTCCACCACCGTGACTTTCACGCCCCAGGGCCCGGTGTGCTGATCCAGCACGGACTGCAGGCGCAGGTTCAGTTTTTCGCGCTGGCTGAGCAGTTCGTCCAGTTCCACTTCGCCCAGAGACGCTGCGCAGCGTGGTCTGCGCCACCTGCGAAGTGGCATACAGGAAATTGGCCACCTCGATGACGGCTTTGGTGGGATCCACTACGCGGAAGTAAACCACCGCGTTCACCTTGACGGTCACGTTATCGCGCGTGACAACGTCCTGGGAGGGGACTTCCATGGCTTCGATTCGCAGCGAGATGCGCACGATGCGATCGATGGGCGCGAATACCAGGATCACCCCCGGCCCCTTGGGTTGCGGCAGAACGCGGCCCAGCCGGAAGATGACGCCGCGCTCGTATTCGGCCAGAATCTTGATGGAAGAAAGCAGAGTAGATCGCGATGATCAGGACGGGCACCAGGATAGTGAGGTCAGGCACAAAAAACCTCCGAAGTGTTTTCACTATAGCGCGTCTATCAATAGGACGTCCGTAGGTTGCCGGAATCGGCCTCTATATGTCCTGCGGTGCCAGTTCTTACTGTGGTACTGTAGTTTTTCTGGTCTGATGAAAGATTACCTCGCGTTAACTAAGCCGCGAATCACCTGGCTCATTTTGATGAGCACGGGTATTGGCTTCTATTTCGGCGCCAAACCGGGGTGGAGCTGGTTCACGCTGCTACATACCATCCTGGGTACCGGCTTGCTCGCTTCCGGAACCGCTGCGCTGAACCAGTGGTTTGAGCGCGAAGCGGATGCGAAAATGCGGCGCACGCAAGCGCGTCCCTTGCCGGCCGGCAGACTGAGTGAAGATAAGGCGCTGCTGTTCGGCCTTACAATTTCCGCGGCGGGGTTCTTTGAATTGCAATTAGCCGTGAATCCGCTGGCAGCCCTGATAGGCGCCCTGACGCTGCTCAGCTATCTATTTCTGTACACGCCGCTCAAACGCCGCTCGCCACATTCCACCACCATTGGCGCGATTCCGGGAGCTATGCCGCCCCTGATTGGTTTTGCAGCCGCCAGCGGCACGCTGAACTGGCAGGCGTGGACCTTGTTCGCGATTTTGTTCCTCTGGCAATTCCCGCATTTCTACGCGATCGCCTGGATGTACCGGGAGGATTACGAGCGCGCCGGCATCCGGATGCTTCCCGTGGTGGAACCCGACGGCGAATCTACCGCGCGGCGGATCCTGTGGTTTTCGATCGCGCTGATTCCCATCAGCCTGATTCCGAAATATCTTTCCATGGCTGGCAACGTGTATTTGTTCGGGGCGCTCGCGCTGGGCTTGATATTCCTGTACGCCGGTATCCGCGTGAGCTTCGACCGCACTCGTCAGAGGGCTCGGCGCGTGCTGCTCGCCTCGGTGATTTATCTGCCCGTGTTGTACGGCTTGCTACTATTCGATCGTCCGGCATGAAATTTGTTGTTTTTGCCGCGTTGTGCCTCACGCTGAGTTCGTGTGCCTGGCGGAGCAGCGCGCTTCCAGTGTTCTTCGACGTTCCCGAGTTCCATCTGACGGCGCAAGACGGCCAGCCCTTCGATAGCAAAATCCTGACAGGCAAGATTTGGGTGGCGGATTTCATTTACACCACCTGCCCCGGCCCATGCCCGCGCATGACGTCGCAGATGCACGAAGTTCAAAATGCGATCGGCCAGCTTGCGGATGTGAAGCTGGTATCGTTCACGGTGGATCCGGCGCACGACACCCCACCGGTGCTGGCTGGGTACGCCAGGCGCACGGCGCGACGGCCGGCACGCTGGTATTTCCTCACCGGGCCGGTGCCCGCGCTTCAAACCCTGGATCGGGATGTCTTCAAGCTCGGCAATCTGGATGCATCGCTAGAGCACAGCACGCGTTTCGTGCTGGTGGATCGCCACTCGCGCATCCGCGGCTATTACGAGACGTCGGAAGCCGGGCGCGATTCCGAAGGTCATCGACGATATCCACGCGCTGGCGCGAGAACGTTCTTGATGGACATCCACAGTCTTCCGGCCGTGAATGCCACCCTGAACGGCACTGCGGCCATCCTATTATTAGTTGCCTACCGTTTTATTCGAAACGGCCAAATCCAGGCACACCGGCGCACGATGCTGACTGCGTTCGGCGTTTCCACTGTGTTTCTGATCTGCTATTTGATTTATCATTCGCAGACCGGCGTGTTTCACTACGCCAAGACAGGCACGATTCGCTACGTCTATTTCAGCATTCTGACGACGCACACCATTCTTGCCGCTACGGTTCCGGTGCTCGCGATCATCACGCTGCGACGCGGGTTGCGCTCCGATTTCAAACGCCATAGGCGCATCGCTCGTTGGACGTTTCCCATCTGGTTGTACGTGAGCGTGACGGGAGTAGTGGTCTACCTGATGCTCTACCAGTTCTGACGCTGCCGGGTTTAACGTGGAAACTTTGATCGTTGAGCGAGATTCGGAGCTGCCGGGCCTGATCACCGTCACGTTGAACCGCCCGCAGAAACTGAACGCCATCAATCCGCGGATGCACGCCGAGCTTCAGGAAATTTGTGCCCAACTGCGCGGCGACACGGCCACTCGCGTCGTCATTTTCACGGGTGCTGGGCGGGCATTCTCGGCTGGCGCCGATCTCAAGGACCGCGTGCTGTGGGGTGAAGGCCCTGCCGATCCGCTCCAGGCGCGGCACTTGGCTGGGACAGGAAACCGCACTGCGGCGGCTCTCGAAGATCTGGATCAGGTAACGATCGGCGCGATTAACGGCCTCGCAATCGGTGGCGCCGTCGTCTTCCTGGCCAGCATGGATCTGCGGCTGGCTGCGGAGAGCGCCTGGTTCTCCATTCCAGAAATCGATTTGGATATTCCGCTGACCTGGAACGGGCTTCCCCGGCTGATGCGCGAACTGGGTCCGGCGCGCACCAAAGAACTGGTGATGACAGGCGATCGCTTTTCGGCCGAAGAGGCGCTCGAATGGGGCTTCTTGAATCGAATCACGCCCGATCGTGAACTGCTGCCCTCGGCGCGAGCGCTAGCGGCGAAGTTGCTGTCTAAGGAGGCGATGTCGCTGGCTCTGACAAAATCGACAACGCGCGCTTTGGCGAATATGATGGTTCCTGGCGATGTCACGCACAGCGACCGTGAGTACTTGCTGCTCGCAACGCTGCTCGCCCAGAAGAAGCAATCCCTGAAATCAGGAGGAGAAAAAGTATGACCGTGAAAGAAGCCGCCCCCGCCGCCGCGCCGCGCAAAACGCCCGCGCCCTACGAATCGCCCTGGATGAATGACGAACTGCGGATGTTCCGCAAAACGGCTGCGCCGATTCATCCAGCGAGGAATTCGCTGCCGCACCAGGCCCGCTGGCGCGAGCAGCACCGCCCCGACGCGGAGGCCTGGACCAAGGCCGGCGCGACCGGATTCTGCTGACCGACGTTCCCGAAGAATACGGCGGCGGCGGAGGCACGTTCGCCCACGAAGCGGTGGTGATCGAGGAGCTGGCCTACGCCGGCGTCCACTTCGGCTCCGGCGTGCACAGCATCGTGGCGCACTACATCCTGCCTACGGCACCGAGGAGCAGAAGCGCCACTGGCTGCCCCGCATGGCGCAGGGCGAACTGGTGGGCGCCATCGCGATGACCGAGCCGGCGGCCGGCTCCGATCTGCAGGGCATCAAAACCACCGCGCGCCGCGATGGCGACGACTACGTCATCAACGGCTCGAAGACCTTCATCACCAACGGCTGGCACGCCAGCCTGATCTGCGTGGCGGTGAAGACCGACACGACCAGAGACGCCGGCATGAAGGGCATTTCGCTGGTGATGGTCGAGACCAAGAATCTGCCGGGCTATCGCGTCGGGCGGCACCTCGAAAAAGTCGGCATGCACGGCCAGGACACCTGCGAGCTGTTCTTCGACGACGTGCGCGTGCCGGCCGCGAACCTGCTGGGCCTGGCCGAGGGCCACGGCTTCTATCAGATGATGGAGCACTTGCCCTACGAGCGGCTCACGATCGGCGTGGGCGCGGTCGCCATGATGGAGCAGGCGGTCGCCATCACCACCAAGTACGCCAAGGAACGCGCGCGCGTTCGGCAAGCCGCTGATGGAATTTCAGAACACGCGCTTCAAGCTGGCCGAGTGCAAGACCGAAGCTCACATCGGCCGCGTCTTCCTCGACGACTGCATCGAGCGCTCATCGCGGGCCAACTGGATCCCGCCACCGCCGCCATGGCCAAGTATTGGCTCACCGACAGCCAGTGCCGCGTGGTCGACGAGTGCGTCCAGTTGCACGGCGGCTACGGCTACATGATGGAATACCCGATCGCGCGGATGTGGGCCGACAGCCGCGTGCAGCGCATCTACGCCGGCACCAACGAAATCATGAAGGAATTGATTGCGCGCTCGCTGTAAGTCGATCCGAGCCGCCACGGTATCCTGATAGCGTGTCCGCAAGTGATAAAGCCAAACTGACGGCGCAGACGTCCGCCGCGGGTTGAGCGTCCAAGCTTAGTCCAAAGGTTTTGGACCAGGTGTTGGCCCGCATCCCCAGGTGGGCGGACGAAAATGTGCTGGTTGGGTTTGACACGGCCGACGACGCGGGCGTGTACAAGCTGACGCCGGAGTGTGCCTTGGTGCAGACCGTCGATTTCTTTACGCCCATCGTGGACGATCCCTACACCTTCGGCGCGATCGCGGCCGCCAACGCGTTGAGCGACGTCTATGCCATGGGCGGACGTCCGATTTCGGCGCTCTCCATCCTGGCCTGGCCCGCCAAAGGCGATCTGGACGATCTTTCGGCAGATCCTGCGCGGCGGCGCCGAGAAGATTCATGAGGCGGGGTGTTCTGTGATCGGCGGCCACAGCATTCAGGACAACGAAGTGAAATTCGGGTATGCGGTGACAGGAACCATCCATCCGGATCGCATCAAGACCAACGCGGGGGCGCGGCCCGGCGATGCGTTGCTATTGACCAAGCTCATCGGAACCGGCGTGATCTCGACAGCGCTGAAGCGGGGAATCGCGAAAGATTCCGATGTTGAGGCGTCGGTGGAATCCATGCTGACCCTGAATCGGCGGGCTTGCGAGGCCATGCTGGAGTTCGAGACGCACGGATGCACGGATGTCACCGGGTTCGGATTGATCGGTCACGCGCTCGAGCTGGCCCGCGCCAGCAAGGTGACGCTGGAGATCGATCCTCGGGCCGTGCGGTTCCTGCCGGGCGCCCTGGACTACGCGCGGCAGGGTGCCATTCCGGGCGGGTTGAAAAATAATCGCGAATTCGCCTCGCCTTGCGTGGAAGGGCAATCGGAGTTTGAGGATCTCTTGTACGATCCGCAGACTTCGGGCGGACTGCTGATTGCCCTCGCGGAGCGCGATGCTGTGGCGCTCGAAGCCCGTTTCCCCAGCGCCTATCGAATCGGCCGGGTCATCGAAACAGCGAACAAGCCAATCCGCCTGCTCTAAAGCAAGAAGCGCGCAAGGGTGGTTCACCCCTGCGCGCCTCGAAGTATCGAGAGTTGAGTTGGATTACCTCTGGCCGTCGGCGATGATACCGGTGTTGCCCTTGGCGGCTTCCTTGGCGGCTTTCATCTTCTTCGTATCGAGGGCCTTCTGGACCCAGCTGTCGGCGGTGTCGACATCTTTTTTGTACTGATCCGGCGAGTCGTCCAGATCGGCGCGCTCGCGGATAAGCAGGTTCATGTACGCCATCGCGTCATCGTAGTTGGGATCGATATCCAAAGCTTTCTGGAGATTCTTGACCCCGTCTTCGATCATGGCGCTGTACTGATCCCGGAGCGCATCCTTGGCTTTCTTGTCCTTCAGTGGGCCGGGCTCTTCGGGTTTCATGCCGGCGTCGGCGCGCGCTCGCATCCAAGCTGGATACCACTTCTGCCAGTCGATTACGGCCAGGCTGTAGAAGCCTTCCTTGTTCTGCGGATCGGCGGCAATCAGCTTGAGATACCATTCCTTGGATTCATCCAGTCGCTTGAACTTGGAATCCAGATCGGCTTCGCCCTGCGCCTGCTGATAACTCAACGAGGCAAGCGATGCGAGAGCGGTCTTGTCGTTGGCGTCCTTTTCGAGCACCCGGAGGAACTCGTCCTTGGCTTGTTTAGCGAACCGAAGATTCTCGGGCGATTCAGCACCGGGGATATATTGGCTCATGTAGGCCGTGGCAAGATAGAGCCGGCCATTTACGTTGGCCGGATCGAGCGCCACGGCGGTCTTAAAGAAATCGACTGCGTCGGCATATTTCGCGCTCTTGTACGCCTGAACACCATGATTCAATGCGTCGCGAGATCTCAATCTGTCGCAGCCTGTGCCGGCCAGAATCATCAGGCCGATTCCTGTTATGAATATTGTGGTCTTCATACGCGTAGATAGGGACTGCGCCCTCAGTTTCCGACCTCCAC
>CAVXJU010000032.1:0-40218 GCA_963761935.1 Terriglobia bacterium
TTGATGCGAGCCGGGGACCACCATGACGCGAACGCCCGGATGCACTTTGCGCCCTTTCAGCAGGCCAGCGGCATTGCGCAAATCGGAAATGCGCGAGTTGGTGCAGCTTCCGATGAAGACCACATTGACGGGATGGCCCAGCAGCGGCTTTCCCGGCGCAAGGTCCATGTAGCGCAGCGCCTTGGCGAGCGAATCGCGCTCCAGGGGATCGCTAATGGCCGCCGGATCGGGAACCAGAGCGGTGATCGGAATACCCATACCAGGGTTCGTTCCGAACGTGATCATCGGCTGCAGCGCTGAAGCATCAATGGTGATGCTTTTGTCGTAAGAAGCGCCTTCGTCGGTGGGCAGCGAACGCCAGCCCGCTACTGCGGCATCCCAAGCTGCGCCCTTCGGCACATAATGCCTTCCAGCCATGTACTGATAGGTCGTATCGTCCGGCGCGATCAGCCCAGCTCGCGCTCCGGCTTCGATGGACATATTGCAAACCGTCATGCGTTCTTCCATCGACAGCGCGCGAATAGCCGAACCACAGTATTCGAACACGCAACCGGTCCCGCCGCCGATGCCGATGCGCGCGATCAGCGACAGGATAATGTCCTTGGCCGTTACGCCCGGCTTGAGCGAGCCTTCCACCAGAACCTGATATGTTTTCGACTCGTTTTGCAGCAGGCATTGCGAGGCCAGCACGTGCTCCACTTGGCTGGTGCCGATGCCGAACGCAAGCGCCCCGAACGCGCCGTGCGTGGCCGTGTGGCTATCGCCGCAAACGACAGTCATGCCCGGCTGCGTTAAGCCCTGTTCGGGACCGATGACGTGCACGATGCCCTGCTGGTCACTATTCAAGCCAAAGCAGCGGATGCCGAACTCGCGGCAATTCGTTTCAAGCTGGGCGACCTGCGCCGCCGCGACTTTGTCGAGGATCGGCAGCGAGCGCGGCGTGGTCGGCGTACTGTGGTCGGCAGTGGCGATGGTCAGATCCGGGCGGCGGACCTTGATCCCGCGTTGGCGCAGCCCCTCGAAAGCCTGCGGCGAGGTGACCTCGTGCGTCAGGTGCAGATCGATAAACAGCAGCGCAGGCGCGCCAGGCTGCTGCGCTACAACGTGGTTGTCCCAGATTTTTTCGATGATGGTTCGCGGTTTCATATTGCGCTGGCTACAGCATTTCCCACTTGCGATGTTGTCGCGGGCTGGCCGGCGGGCTTAAGATCCGCGGTAACCCGGCCCGAGTTCAAGACCGCCTCGACGGCGCGATTCACGGCCGCAGCTTCCTCTTTCAACCCGAAACTATATTCAAGCATGGCCGCGACCGAGCCGATGGCGCCGAACGGGTTGGCTTTGTTTTGCCCGGCGATATCCGGCGCCGAGCCATGCACCGGTTCGTACAGCCCGACCCAGACGCCTGAAGGCTTACGGTCGCCGATGGAGGCCGACGGCAGCATGCCAATCGAGCCAGCCAAAACCGCCCCTTCATCGCTGAGGATATCGCCGAACATGTTCTCGGTGACCAGCACATCGAAGCGGCGCGGATTCAGGATCAATTGCATGGCGCAGTTATCAACCAGCAGATGATCCAGCGCGACGTCGGGGAATTCGGCCGCGACCTCGATCACCACTTTGCGCCAGAGCTGCGAAGTTTCTATCACATTAGATTTGTCGACGCTGGTGACCTTCTTGCGCCGATTGCGCGCCAGATGAAAGGCCATGCGTGAGACGCGTTCAATCTCCGAGCGCGTGTAGGCCATCGTGTTGACCGCGCGCGGCTCGGGACCATCGTTGTAGATGCCACGCGGGGTTCCATAGTAGATCCCACCGGTCAGCTCGCGCACGATGATCATGTCGACGCCATCCACCAGCGCGTTTTTGAGCGGTGAAGAATCGAGCAGCGCCTTGTAAGAACGAACCGGGCGCAAGTTGGCGTAAACGCCCAGAACTTTGCGGATGCCGAGCAGGCCGCGCTCCGGCCGCTTCTCGGGTGGCGCATTATCGAATTCCGGCAGCCCCACCGCGCCCATCAACGTCGCGTCCGCGGCCAGCGCGCGATCGATGGTCTCTTGCGGCAGCGGCGTCCCCGTCTTATGAATCGCAATGCCGCCCAGCAGCCCTTCAGTGAGCTTCAACTGGTGCTGGAAGCGGCTCGCGACTTTTTCAAGAACCTTGACCGCTTCGCAAGTGACTTCTGTGCCGATGCCGTCGCCCGGCAGAATGAGAACGTTCAGTTGCATCTATTCGACTATGACAGCACACGACTGGGTGCGCCACAGTTCAATCATTCGCCGCGGCGGCCGTCTGGCCGAGCAACTCGTGGATCAGCGACACGATCTCCTCGTTGCGGAGCCCCTTCTTGCGGTCGGCCAGCGCGGTGAAGCGCCCGTACAGTGCGTCCAGCTCCTCGCGATTCAGGTCGAATCCCAGATCCGCGGCGCGCTTGTTCAACGCGTGACGCCCGCTGTGCTTGCCCAGCACCAGCTTCGTCTCCGGAACGCCCACCGAATGCGGCTCGATAATCTCGTATGTGGTGCGTTCCTTGAGGTATCCATCCTGATGAATACCCGCCTCGTGCGCAAAAGCATTTTCTCCCACGATGGCTTTGTTGGGCTGCGGCCCGAACGTGATGGTCTGCGCCAGGAGCTGGCTAACGGAGTAAATCTGCTCGGTCACGATCTTGGTTTCATACGGCAGCTTGTCGCGGCGGGTTTTGAACGCCATCACGATCTCCTCCAGCGCCGCGTTCCCTGCCCTCTCGCCGATCCCGTTCACGGTGCATTCGATCTGTCGCGCTCCGGCCTGCACCGCCGCGATCGAGTTCGCCACCGCCAGGCCCAGGTCGTCGTGGCAATGCACGCTGACGATGGCGCTGTCGCCCAGCACCTCGACCATCCGGCCAATCAAAGCCGCGTATTCTTCTGGAACCGAATAACCGACCGTATCCGGAAGGTTGACGGTCCGTGCACCTGCTGCCACTACGGCGCGGCAAATCTCTTCTAGATAGCCCAGTTCAGTGCGAGTCGCATCTTCGGCCGAGAACTCGACATCCTCGGTAAAATGGCGAGCCAGCTCAACGGCCGCAACCGCCTCATCCAGCACCTGTTGCTGACTTTTCTTCAGCTTGTACTTGAGGTGGATCTCGCTGGTCGCGATGAAGGTGTGGATGCGCGGCCGGCGTGCGTGTTTCAACGACGCGATGGCCCGCTCGATATCGGGCGTGTTAGCCCGCGCCAGCGCTGCCACCTGAGCCCAGGAGAATTCGCGGCTGATCGCATCCACCGCCTCGAAATCTCCCTCGGAGGCGATCGGGAACCCGGCTTCGAGGATGTCGACGCCAAGGTCCACCAGCTTTCGCGCCAGACGCAGCTTCTCGGGTACGGTCATGCTGCAGCCCGGCGATTGTTCGCCATCGCGGAGGGTGGTGTCGAAGATATAGACTCGGTTCGGCATTTGAATCCTCCTGGGGTTCGTTTTTTCAATTATCCGCGCCAGCATCGGGATTTGGCAAATTTATAATGATGTGATATGAAATAAGTTATGGTGATCCTATAAACGCCGCTTATGGAACTCTATCCATTAAAAGTCCTGCTCACGGTCGCTGACGAGAAGAGCTTCTCCCGTGCGGCCGAGCGACTGCTTCGCACCCAACCCGCAGTTTCCCTTGCGATTCAGAAGCTTGAGTCGGATTTACAAGAGAAATTGATTGACCGTTCGGGCAAGGACCTGCTCCTGACCGATGCCGGGCGCATCGTGTACGACTACGCGCGCCGGTTCGAAAATCTGGAAGGCGAACTGGAAAATGCGCTGGCCGAGCTGCGCGACAACTCGGCTGGGCGTCTGGTGGTGGGGGCGAACGAGTCGACTTCGCTGTACCTGCTGGGGCACATCGAGCGCTACCGGCGCCAATATCCGAAGGTGAAGGTGCAAGTGCGGCGGTCGCTATCGAGCAAGATTCCCGGCGAGCTGATCGACGGCGAACTGGAGCTGGGCGTGATCAGCTACGATCCGGAAGACGACCGGCTGCAGACGCTCATCATTTACACAGACCACCTGGCATTCGTCGTCTCGCCGCAGCACCGTTTCGCCGGACGCAAGGAGCTAAGCATCAACGAGCTGGGCATGGAAACGTTCATCGCCCACAATGTTTTGTCGCCCTATCGCGCGGTGGTGTTGAAGGAGTTCCAGCGCTACAAGGTGCCGCTCAATATGGATGTCGAGATGCCAACCGTGGAGACCATCCGGAAGATGGTGCAGCGCAATGAAGGCGTCGCGTTCCTGCCGCACATGACGGTGGAGCAGGATGTCGAGCAGGACGTGCTGCGGGAGATCAAGGTGACGGAGCTGAACGTCGACCGCCACATCCGGCTGGTGTACCCGGCCAAGCGCAGTTTGAGCCATGCGGCGCGGGCGTTTCTCGAATTAGTGCGCGGAGCCTAGCTCTGCTCGAGTGCACGTGCGTGCTCGCAGATTCCCTCGACCTCCCGCCAGAGCTTGTCGAAAGACGGTGCTCTTCGCGCCATTCTTAGATCGAACGTTGCCGTCAGCGCTGCTTGGTCGGCCGCTTCCGAATATTTGGATGCTGGTGGCAACCACCGTTCAAGCCACGCTTTGCAACCGCGCACCGATTCGGGATTGTCGTGGTCGGGCATTTCAGCACTGAGCCTGCGGACGCCTCTCAGGCTGGACGCTGACGCCAGGAACCAGGCTTCATACTCCTGATGCGCCAGGACGACCGAAGTTAGTTTATCGTTCCGGGCATTTATTGCACGTGCCACGAGTTCGGGCGCGCGCTCCTTGGGGCATTCGCCATCGCTGTCGACTAGAACGAGAACTGCCCCATTCTGCCCCGTCTCAATCGCGGCGAGTTCAACGGCGGCTTCAATTCCACCTGCCTTCAAGAGTGTTCCTCTTGGCTGACGTATCGGCCGCGCGATATCGATAGCCACGGGAGGATTCAGCTCTGCGATCAGCCGCCGAAGCAGGACCGGAAGCGCTGCGACATCGCCGGGACCTTCGACGATGGGCACGATTCGGTAGGGCATCAGGCCGGTACCGGATCTCCAAACAGTACGGATTCCATGTCTGACTCGTTTGGAGGCCTGAGGGCCTCTGGTCGCAGATAGTTCATCCTCATCAGTTGCCCAGCCGTATAGAGGCGTTCTTTGAGAACTTTTCGACCGGTCTGATCCACATGGCCGATTCTGGTTTCTCCTCCCTCAAGCTCGACCGACAAGATCGCGTCGCTGTCGATTTCCTCTTTGTCCAACAAATCTGCGCTATGCGTGGTGGCAATTACCTGCACGCTCGCGCTTGCCTCGCGCATCGCGTCGAAAAGCACTCCGGCCGCCGCCGGATAGACAGCAGCTTCCGGTTCTTCGACACCAACAAGAGATACACCTTCAACTCCCAGAGACGGCTGAAGCAAGGCTGTGAGCACAGCGAGCGACTGCAGCGTACCGTCGGAAACTTGTGCCGGGGAGAAGCTCTCTAGGCTCCAATCGAACACAAAATCAATACTGCGATAACCGCCAAATTCAACGGGTTCGACCGACTGCAGGGTAGGATTCACTACTTGTAAGTACTGGAGAATCCGGTCGCGTATACGCTCGTAGTGCCGAAAGACAACGTTCCATACGTTGGCTAAATTTACGCCGTCGGGGAGCAGCACGCGATTTGCGTCGTCGGAAGCGGCAGGCCGTTGAAAATCCCTGGCGCGGAAGCCGTAAAAGTGGCTGTTTGAAATGAGGCCAAAGACTCCGCTGAACTCTGGATAAGCGGCCATCAAAGGGAGGAATAGGGCAAGGCGTTTCGTGTCAAGGGGCGGCGTCAGACGCGTTCGGTTTCCTTTAAGAACTGCAAGGACCCCCGATGGAGAAGTCATAGGCACAGGCGTGTCTTTGTCGAATTCGTAATATTCCCCTGTTGCCAGAAAGCATTTTTCACGCTCTAGACGATGCTCGCCTGGGGTGACTTTCTCCATGCGAATTGAATAGTACCCAGTTGTTCGGTCACCAGTTTCGAATTCAATTCGGATGCCAAGATGACCTCCCTTTGACACACCACGACGAAGTACTTGGTCGAATCCTCCTCGATTCTGGAGGGCGGTTTCAATGGGACCTTTAATCGCTTCGGACAGAAAGCGCAATGCGTCCAAGAAGTTGCTCTTACCTGCGCCGTTTGGCCCGACTAGGATCGCGAGCGGTCCGAGTTTCACGTCGCAGAAGGCGATGCTCTTGTAGTTCTCGAGCACTACGCGCGTGATTCGTGGTCGGCTCTCCATCCGCACCTTTAGTATATGAAAGGAGACCGTGCTACAGACATCGCCATAACGGAGGCGAAGCTAACTGTTCATCGCGAGTGAGCACCAACTAGCTGGGCATGGAGACGTTCATCGCGCACAATGTCTTGTCTCCATTTCGCGCGGTAGTGCTGAAGGAGTTTCAGCGTCACAAGGTGCCGTTGAACATGGATGTGGAAATGCCGACGGTGGAGACCATTCGCAAGATGGTGCAGCGCAACGAAGGCGTGGCGTTCCTGCCGCACATGACGGTGGAGCAGGATGTCGAGCAGGACGTACTGCGTGAGATCAAGGTGACCGAGCTGAACGTGGACCGCCATATCCGGCTGGTATATCCGGCCAAGCGCATTTTGAGCCATGCGGCGCGGGCGTTTCTGGAATTAGTGCGCGGGGCCTAGCACCGTGGTGCGGGCGCGGGCGACGTGATAAAACTCGTAGCCCTGGCCGGCCCGGCCGAGGTAGCGCCCGCGGTACGAAGTAGCGTCCAGATCTTCCAAAAGATCAAGACCGCGCGCATAGAGGTAGGCTCGAAGTTCCGGGGGATCCAGGCCAAAGGTCCAACGCTCGCCAATGCGAGCGAGGGTGCGGCCGAGATTGCCGGTGCCTTCGAACGAGGCAGGGGCCGTGATCACGTTTCGGTCGACGTACGTGAACACGAGCTCGTGTCCTGCGCCGCAGGAGCCGATCCATCGAAGCGTCGAATCGACGGCGGGCGCAGTGAGGTAATTGGTAACCCCTTCCCACAAGAAGAAGGTGGCGCGGCTGTGCTCAAATCCGGTGTCTGCCAGTGCCTGACCGATTTCTTGCTGGTCGAAATCGATTTCCAAGAAAACAACTTGCGATGGAAGCGACCCGAAATGCCTCCGAAGCAACTCCCGTTTACGGCATGAAGTTGCGGGTTGATCGATTTCGTAGAATTGGGTCGCGTGTGGATAGGGCAGCCGATACGGCCGGGAATCATAACCTGCACCGAGTATCACGACTTGCTGCATGCCACCGCGCAGTGCCTGTGTCAACAAGTCATCGATTAGCCGCGTGCGCGCAATTGCCGACGTCCGCGCTCCCGGCCAGCGCCGATCGATGAAATCGGGAATCGCGCTCCCGGCAATTGGAAGGCGCGCCAATCTCCAGGCGAGCTTCAAAGACGGCCGGAGGAAATCATGAGCGAGGGGATCTTCGACCAAACGGCGATCAGCGGGGCGCGATGATTCGATCGCCCGGAACAAGGCCATGTATTCGGCAGTTCGGCTTGCGGAATCGATGGACAATGGAAGCCTCTCGGCCTTTTTAACTATGCGCGCGTGTGGTTCTTGTAGACTTGGCTGCCGGCCGCATGCCTGATAGTATGGCAGCCAAGGGCACTTTCTTAGCGCTGCTGCTGGTTCGACGCAATGGAAACCTTTTTCAAAGACCTGAAGCACTCGCTGCGGATGTTTCTCCAAAGCCCTGGCTTCACCATAACCGCGGTGGCGGCGCTGGCGCTCGGCATCGGAGCCAATACCGCGATTTTCTCGATCATCAATACCGTGCTGCTCCGGCCGCTGCCCTACCCCAATCCGGACGGGCTGGTGATTTTCACGCTGACGTCGCCTGGCGGCTCAGGGCCCGGGGCATCAGAGACAAAGTTCAATATCTGGCGCGAGCAGACCAACGTATTTCAGGATGTCTCGGCGGTAGCGAACGGCACCATGAACCTGACCGGCGTCGAGAAGCCGGAGCAGATTCAGACCGCTCGCGTCAGCGCCTCCATGTTCCGGCTGTTTGGTCTCGCGATCGCGCACGGACGCAGTTTCACCGAAGAAGAGGACCGGCCGCACGGCCGGCACGTCGCGGTGCTGAGCGATGAATTCTGGACCAGGCGCTTTGGAGGCGATCCAAGCATCGTTGGCAAGACCATGTCGCTCAGCGGCGATCCGTATGAAGTCGTCGGAATCGGCGCGCCCGAAAACAAAATGGAAGCGGACCCGCCCATTGACCTGTACGTGCCCTTTCAAATCGATCCCAACAGCACCGATCAGGCCCATTACTTCACGGCCTTCGCTCGGTTGAAACCGGGCGTGACGCTGGGAATGGCGCGCGCGCAGCTTCAGCTTGCGGCTGATGAATTTCGCCGGAAATTCGGGGGCAATATTGCGATGGGACCGAAGGACGGCTTCAGCGTCCAGCCCATGCACGACCTGGTGGTGAGCGGCGTGCGCGATCTGCTGTTCGTCTTCGCCGCGGCCGTCAGTTTCGTGTTGTTGATCGCGTGCGCTAATGTTGCCAATCTCCTGCTGGTGCGAGCCACCGGACGCAGGCGCGAGATCGCCATCCGCGCGGCCATCGGCGCCGGACGCGGCCGCATCATTCGCCAGTTGCTAACCGAGAGCATCTTGCTCGCGCTGGTGGGCGGGGCTTTCGGCTTAGCTCTGGGAATAATCGGCATTCGAGCGCTGCTCCCGATTTACCCGGGAAGCATTCCCCGGCTTGGTCCGCACAACGCCTATGTTTCGATCGATGCGCACGTTCTCGGCTTCACACTGCTCGCTTCGCTGGTCACCGGAGTCCTGTTCGGCCTGATTCCTGCTTTCCAAGCCTCGCGCACAGATCTGACATCCGTTCTCAAAGAAGCCGGCGGCCGTTCGGGAACGGGCTTTCGTCAGAACAAGGCGCGCTCGCTGCTGGTGGTTACCGAAATGGCTCTGGCGTTGATTCTGCTGATCGGCGCGGCGTTGCTGATCCGAACCTATCTCGCGCTGCGAGCGGTCAATCCCGGCTTCGACCGGCACAATGTGCTGACCATGCAAATGTCGCTGGATAGCCCGAGATTCGAAAAGACCAGCGGCGTGGCCGAGCTGCTGCGCGACGGCCTTCCCCGCATTCAAGCGCTCCCGGGCGTGGAGGCGGCGAGCACCACGTGCTGCCTGCCGCTGGAAGGCGGCTACGGATTGCCTTTCATCATCGCGGGCCGGCCACTGGAGGGTCCGTCGCATGGAGGTGGCAACTGGAGGTCGATCTCGGCCGGATATTTTGAGGTGTTCAAGATTCCCACCCTGCGCGGCCGCGCGTTCACCGATCGCGACGATGCCAGCGCGCCGCCCGTAGTGATCATCAACGAGGCCATGGCAACGCGCTTCTGGCCGAAGAGCGATCCGCTGAATGATCGCCTGATCATCGGTAAAGGCGTGGGACCCGAATTTGAGGAACCCGCGCGCCAGATCATCGGGATCGTGGCCGATTCACGCGATAACGGACTGAATCGCAACCCGCCCGCGACCATGTACGTTCCCGCGGCGCAGGTCACTGACGGCGTCACCGCTTTGAACCGCCGCATCGGACCTCTGACTTGGGTAATGCGCACGCGCGTGCCGCCGTATTCGCTGAGCCAGCCGATTCAAACCGCGCTGCGCGAAGCGAGCGGCGGTCTTCCCGTAGCCCGCATTCGCACCATGGACGAAGTGGTCGCGCTATCCACCGCGCGACAGGATTTCAACATGCTGCTGCTGACCGTATTCGCCGGCGCGGCGCTGCTGCTGGCTGCGATCGGGATTTACGGATTGATGGCTTATTCGGTGCCGCAGCGCACGCAGGAGATCGGGATCCGCATGGCGCTGGGCGCCGAGTCCGCCGACGTACGAAGAATGGTGGTCTTCCAAGGCATGGCGCTGGCGTTGATCGGCGTCGCGGTGGGAATCGCGGCCGCGTTCGGGCTTTCGCGCCTCATCGCGAGCTTCCTGTTCGGCGTGAAAGCCTGGGACCCGGCCGTATTCGTGATCGTTCCCGTGTTGCTCAGCGCGGTGGCTTTGCTGGCGGTATGGTTCCCGGCACGGCGCGCCACCGCATCGATCCACTGGATGCCTTGCGCTACGAATGACGCTACTGCGCAACGCTGATGAGGCCCGAGTTGCTGGTCTGGCCGCCGATGCTGACGCTCAGCGGATAATCGCCCGCGGCAAGACCCGGCGGCACGACGATGTTCATCTGCGTGAGCCCCACGAATCCAGGCGCCAGCCCCACGAAGCTCACCTGTGCGGGGAGCGGCCCAATGATGGCGCTGGTCTGCGACATTGCTTTCGCCAAAGGACTCGACGAGGCCGCGATGCCGTCCGACATCGCCACGTTCACCGGACCGGAGCCAGTGAGGTAGGCGAAGATCGTACCGCCTGCTTGAACCGGGTTGCTGTCGGTGTTCAAGGAGTAATCCGAATTCTGCACGACGGCGCGGCCGGAGCCGTTCGAAAAGATTCCGGGTGCGGCGGCCAGCACCGGTACGCTCAGCGTGTTGGCAGCGGAACCGTTCAGGCTCACGATAATTTGCGCGCTCCCCGGTAACGTTTCCCAGGGCACTTGGAAATTAACCTGCGTCGAGGTCACCGCCAGAATTGGCGCGGCCTTGCCGTTGACCGTAATCGAAACGCCGGCGAGCGAGTTGGGCAGTGGAGCGCCGGCGACAGTTAGCGATCCCGCCAGGTGCGTTCCAAAGAGCGTTGCCAGCGAGCCCGGTGAAATCTGCGGCGTGTAGCTGGCGGCGTTTACCACCGCGCTGGCCATGGCGGGCGCTCCGGGAGTGAGCATGCGCACGACATTGTTGTAGCTATCGCCGATCAAGACATCGCCCGAGTTATCCAAGGCGACGCTGCGCGGGAAATAGAGCCAGGCTTCGGTGGCCGGGCCGCCGTCGCCCGAAATAGCCGGGGAAACCATCCCCAGCGATGGTATTGATGATGCCGTTAGAGATCAGGCGAATGCGGCAGTTCACAGTGTCCGCGACATAGACATTGCCGGAAGCGTCTACCGCAACACCCATCGGATCGTCCAACGAGGCCTGCGTGGCCGGAATACCGTCGCCGTTATAGCCGTACGATGAAGGATTGCCGGCTAAAACGACGAAGTTCGAAGTATCCGTAAACTCCACGATTCTTCGGCCCACTGTGTCGGTGATATAAAGATTCAAGTACTGGTCCACCACTACGGTGTCGGGGTGACTCAACTGGCCGACAGTCGCCGGGCCTCCCACGAAAGTGTTGATGTAGCCGTCGGCGACCAAGCGGATCACGTTGTTGCCGGCGTCGGCGATGTAAACATTCCCGTACTTATCCACGGCGACCCCGGTCGGATCGTTCAATTGCGCCTGCAAGGCGGGTCCGGTGTCGCCCGCATATCCGGCGCCCAAGGTGTTGCTGCCGGCGAAGGTGTTGATGGTTCCGGAGGTAATTTCGCGGATCAGGTTGTTGGCTGAGTCGGCGATGTAGAGATTGCCCGAGGAATCGAGCGCCAGGCCGGTGGGATTGTTCAACTCGGCGCTGGTGGCCGGGCCGCCGTCGCCCGTATAGCCGGCCGTGCCGGTGCCCGCTATGGTAGTGATGGTGCCATTGGAAATTTTTCGCACCACATGATTGCCGGCGTCGGCAATATAGATGTTGCCGGAAGAATCCACCACGATGGCGCCGGGCTGGTTCAATTGGGCCGATGTGGCAGCACCGCTGTCGCCGGTGTAGCCGGAGGAGTTGTTACCAGCAATGGTGCTGATGGTGTACTGCTGGGCGAAGAGAAAGGAAACGTTGGCCAGCGCAAGCGCCGGGAAGTAGTGCCGCAAACTCATGAAGTCAGAAGACCCTCAAGCGTGAAGTAATTGTCGAACCCGAATCATTAATGATGCCACAGCCCGGCCGCTGCCCGAAACCATACTGCTTAATACGCACGCCAAGGGTGGACCGGGTACGCGAAAACGTTGCTGCTTCCCAATCGGCGCCAGCCGGTCTGATCCGTGACTCCGTCCAGGACTGGAGCCACCAGGAAGGCGGCCGGTTGGGACGCTAGGATCTCCCGGGCTTTGATCCATTCGGCTTGGCGCTCCCGATAGCCGCCGCTGAAGGATATCTCGATTGTCACGCGGGCGTCTGCCAGCCACGCCCAATAGTACGGCAGGTCGCTGACGATCGCGACTTGATCGCCCGGCTTGAGCCCCGTCGCGCGCAGCTCGCGAGCGATTTCGTACTGCAATCGCGCGGGTGGCTGGCCGGCGGGCGTGGCGAATACCGGGATACATGACTCCACCAGCATGAACAGCGCCGCAGTGCTGGCGATCTGCAGTGAAGCGCGACGATCCTCCAGCACGCCACAGAAAAGCGCGGTCCACAACAGCACGAAGAACGGCGCCACATAGCGGCCTTCCGCGTGAACGGGCGCGTACATCGCAAAGGGCATCGCGCCCAGAGCCAGCACCGGCCACAGAGTTTTCAGACGGCCAGCGATGCGACGCTTGCTGGAACTCAGAAGAAATAGCGCCACCAGGGCAAACAACAGCGGAAGCTGGCGGTGATGCACCCAATACGCGTAGAGGCGGATTTGTTCCAGGATGGCGCGCGCGAAGTCTCGCGGACGATAGGCGACGCGCAGGCCTTCGTTCCAGTAGGCCGGGTCATACCAAGGCGGATAGGTTCCGGCGATGGGTTTAGCAAATTCGAAGATCGCCGGTTGTGTCGATAGCTGGCGGGTGGGATGAACGGGCTGGCCGTTCCCAGCCGGACCGCCCTGCCAGTTGGCATTGGGCAAGCCGTTCACGTGCCAGACTACGTTCAGCCCGGCGCTATCCCCGAATGTGAAACGGCCTTTGGCATCCGAGAGCGCCCAAATGTACGGCCCGGCAATTGCCGCAAACACAGCGCACGTCCAGAGCGTTCGTTTGTGGCCAAGCACAGCCGCGATCGCGACACACAGGACTGCGATGGGTAGAAACGGCGCTTTTGCAAGATATCCGAGACCCAACGTCACGCCGAGCCCGGCGAATTGCCGGACGCTCTGGTTGCCGGCGGCGATTCGCATCAGCAGTCCGGCGGCAAAGAACGCGAAGAAATTCAGCAGCAGATCGGGCGTGACGAAACGTGTACTGGTGAAATCCAAGGAGCAATACAGGAATGCGGAATAGCTGAGCAGCAGCAAGCTGGTCAAGCTCTCAGCCGGTACCAGTCCCCGCATAGAACGCGCGAAAAACAGAAACCCTGCGAGCGACATCGCGTACAACAAGAAGTTCAGCAGGTGCGCCAGCGGGAACTCCTGCGCGCGCGTGGGATGAATCACTGCGCTCACCGCATCGATCAACCAAGGATAAAGCGGGCTCCACTGCGTGTTGAGCGCGTCGTGAAGATCGCCATGCAGATACGCGGCGGCATTATCCAGATACTGGATGCCGTCGGGATTCATGTCGAAGCGCGTCGTCCAGGCTTGGACAGCGCCGAGCAGCAGTGCCACCAGGCAGAAGCCGATGGTGAGACGCCGGATCGATGCATCGGGCGGCGTCCCGGTTCCCGGCGGCGTGCTCGTGAGAACGCCGGGAGAAACCACGGACCGGATGTTTGAGACTATAACATGCACGACTGTCGCATGGCCGCGACCGGCGTTGAAGATAGTCGTCAGTGGCCGGTGCCCGTTTGCGCAGACCGGGCCGTTGGCCGTATGCTGGAACAGAAGCAACGGCGCTGAACGCCTCACCGCGGAACTGGCCAACGATGTCCGACAACAATTTTACCTGTCTGCTCGGAAACCCAAACTGCTACAACGGAATTGTTCACGTCGATCGTGCCAACGGCCTCACTTCGGCTCATCAGTGCGAGTGCCTCCGCTTGCGCGAACAGCAGCGCATTGTCAAGAACGCAAACATCCCGTACGATTATCAAAACTGCTCGTTCGACACGTTCCTCGCAAACAACACAACCCAGAGACAACACCTAACGCTCGGGAAAAAGTACGTCCGGGAGTTCCCTATCTCGCCGGCCGACGGGCTTCCCGGTTTGATGCTCATCGGGCCGGCCGGCACGGGAAAGACGCACCTGGCGGTCGCCATACTGAACGGACTTCTAGCCCGTGGCTTCGATGGCGTTTTCATGGGCTGGTTAAATTTTCTCGAGCACGTAAAATCGACCTATGACCGCACACGGCCAGGCGATTCGTTCGACTACGAGGCAAAACATATTGCCCGCGATGCGACCATTTTGGTACTCGACGATCTAGGCGCGTCGAAATATTCTGAACACGATGAACAACTTGTTACGACGCTTTTTACTGAACGATGCAACCAGAGGCGCGCCACTATCATCACCACGAACCTGAAAGACGTGGGTTTAGGCGGAGTGATAGACCCGGCGCTGGCGTGGAGCAGAGAGATCACCCCCGAACAGTACGCCAAGCGCACGCTAGAAGAGATGATCGGTACACGTTCCCGGTCGCGAATCTCCCAGATGTGCAAAGTGGTTCCTGTGGAAGGCCAGGATTACCGCGCGATCATCGCAAAAGAAGGTCGAAAGCCGCGGCCCTCAATAGTCGACCAGACCAGGTGAAGCGAGACAGGCTGGCTAGGCTGATGGAACAGTTCAGTCTGGACCTGAAAATGAGCTCACCGCGCGAAGAGGATAGATTCGTCGAGCTTTCGCTGGGAATAGACGAGAACGCTTCATACCACGCCCTGATCGACTTCGAGCGCGCCGTTGGTCGCCACGAGTTCATCCGGCTGTGGAGCGATCTTTATCAGCACACCCGCGACTCTGGCCTGGATATGCTGCTGGGCGTGTTGGACGCTCATGCAAGCAAGTGAGAGACTTGCCCACGTTGCCAAGCGTTGAACCGCGAACGGCTACCCTGACAAGGACATTTCTTGCAGCTCGCCCCACCGCTACACCCTCTTTTACTTGCTATTGCCGCGCTTTGGCCGCCCAGACAGATGCTGCGTCGGGCCCCGTCAAGGCACCCAGTTTTGGAGCGGTGATCCAGACGGCGATCGAGGAGCGGATCAAACTCGCTCTACATACCCGTACCGCACTGGTGGAGACCATTTCAAACATTCTGCAGCGGCACGTGCTAACAGCCCAGTAATTGCAAGCGTTAAAACTTGTGTTTGACTCGAATATAGCACAGCATGCTATATTGAGGTCTGAGGATAGCTTCATGACTGCCGAGCAGTGGAAGACCGGCCGCGAAAAGGTTGGCCTGACTCAGATGCAAGCCGCACGCGCACTGGGCGTGTCCCAACCATATCTGTCGCAACTCGAAAAAGGGTTGAGGGTGTCTAGTTTTGCGCTTGCACGAAAGGCCGCGAAGCGTTATCGCCTCCCTACCGCACTTCCCCTGAAAGAGCCGCTGGAACGTTCGAGCGCCACCCCGGATGAACTTCAGAGAAAGCTGGCTTCGCTCGGTTACCCAGGGTTCGCGCATGTTCGTTCCAGGGCGGCGAGCAATCCCGCCGAAGTGCTGCTCAATGCCCTCGTGAAACCGGACTTGGACACGCGCCTAGTTGAGGCTCTGCCATGGGTGCTGACCAAGTATGCCGGTCTGAACTGGCAATGGCTCCGGGACCGCGCCAAGTTACACAACGTTCAAAACAGGCTCGCTTACCTCGTGCATCTCGCGCGCCAGACTGCGCCAGCTTTGCCGGAGGGCCAAGGCGCGGTTCCGGTATTGTCCCGATGGGAGAGCGAACTCGAGGCGGCCCGTCTTGCCAGTGAAGGGACGCTCTGCCGCGATTCGATGCCGGCGCCTGAGCGTGCCTGGTTAAAGACACACCGAACTGAAGCTGCGCTTCACTGGAACCTACTAACCGGCCTGACGGCGGAGCAGCTACCGTATGCCGCGCACTGAGCCGCCGGAACCGTGGCGGTCGTTCTTCTTCGAACTGGACGATCTTCTCACCGAAGAAGTTCAGCTCCATTGCTGTGGCGGCTTTGTTGCGACTCATACTTACGGCGTCGCCCGCACGACCAGCGATGTTGACTTTCTTAGGCGTGGTTCCAAGCGTATGGCGAAATCTGACTGAAATCGCGGGCGAGGGTTCGGCCTTACATAGGAAACACAGAATCCACCTTCACGCTGTTACCATCGCTACGCCACCCGAAAATTACGTGGAACGATTAATCCCTATCTGCCCGGGCGCCTGGCGCCGATTACGTCTGTTTGCGCTTGAGGTCCACGATTTAGCTCTTTCTAAGTTGGAGGCCAACAGGGAACGTGATCGCGATGATGTGCAACGTCTCGCGCGGGCGGGTTACCTGAAGCCGGACATCCTGAGGGAGCGTTACTACGGTGAGTTGCGTCCGTATCTCCCCAGCAATGAGGCTCAACACGACCTGACTCTCGAACTATGGATTGAGCTGGTCAGCGCGGTTCAACCGGGCCAACATCCTCGATAGCGTGTACTGCTTCGCGCCGTGCGTCAGTGCTGCTGTTCCTTGGCCGCCAGCAGCATCGCTTTTCCGCACTCCTCGGCGACGGTCAGGTAGCGCTGCACGGTTTGCTTGCCGACCACGTACGGATTCGGATCGCCCGGCTTGCGCGTGGCCAGCGCATTCAGCTTGGCGAACGAATTGTCAAATTCCGAGTGATTCGTGATGATCACGTCCGCACCGGCTCCCCCGGCGAGGTCGCGAAAACGCTCGGCGGATTTGATGTAGGACTCGATCATCGGAATCGGCGTCGCGGTGCTGAGCGCCGTTCCGCCCCACTCGGCGGCCAGGTGCGGACGGCCCAGATCCTTCACCGGAACCAACGTCGAGATGGTGCCGGGTGTGTGGCCGGGCGTGATGTAGAGCGTGATGGTGGTGTCGCCGAGCTTGAGCTTTTCGCCGTCCGTGGCGATCATGTCGCGCCGCGGAATCGGATTGCGCGTGTCGCGTTCGGCCAGCTCCCAATCGGCTGCGCTGAAGAGAATATGCGGATGAAATTCATCCTGGAGGAGCTTCGCGCCCGCGTCGTGATCGCCGTGGCCATGGCTCACCACCACGTACTTGATGGTGGCCGGATCGAGCCCCAGCTTTCGCAAGCCTTCGACGATCTCGGGTTCCGCGGCGTAGCTATACAGCGTGTCGATGATGATGATGCCGTCGGAAGTGGTCACCGCCCAGGAGCCGTGAATTTTCGTGCCGATAAAATACAGGTTGTCGAAAACCTTGACCGGCTCGGCGTACCATTGTTCGCGCGGAGGGTCGGGGCGCCGGGCTGCGGCTGCGCCTCTACCGGCAGGTCCACGGCCCTGCGGCGCCGGTGTTTCGCTGGGGCAGGCCCGTCTATAAATCCCAACCAGATCCTGTCCGGCGGCGGCACGCGCGGCCGAACGATGCCCGTCGATGGTGTCAGGGACAGATTGCGCGGACAGAACGGGCGCGCAACATATCGCAAGACCAGCAACCCACGTGGAAAATCTCATGAGCCCACCTTCAGCTCGGGCCCTGCCCGGCTTCAAATGAGCTTACTACAGCCGCTGGTTCGCCAGCGTGAAGTTCACATCGATCTGCGCCACGACCTCGACTGACTTGCCGTGCTGTCAGGTTGTATTTTCGAGCACCACAACACAAGCGGTCACAAATGTTCCGCTCAATTGAATCAAATACTTAGCATTGACTCGTCACGGCTGCGCTCTATACTCGCCGCATGAAGGAGGGCTCGCCACAAGTGTTCGTGCGATACCTGATTGTTCTCTTTTTCGTGTACCCGGCCTGGTGCCAGACGCCTACGGCGATTGACCTGAAGGCGCAGAGCAGGGACGTGGATTTCACCGGCGCAATGAGCACCGCGCCCTTCAAATCCGGTGCGGCTCTGCCCAGCAGTTGCTCGGTGGGACAAATGTTTTATTTGACCAGCGCGGCCGCCGGAACCAACGTGTTCGGCTGCACGGCAACCAACAGCTGGACGCTCGAAGCGGGCGTCGGCGCGCAGTCCGCTAGCCAGCTTTCAGACCTGGCGCCGTCCTTAACATCTCCGACCACGCTGACCATCGGCGCGAGCTGCTCGGTGGCCACACCGTGCAACGTGCGATTCGGAAGCGCGGTATACGCCTTCACTACTCCGACCTCGGCCACAATCAGCGCCGGCACCGGCACCGCCTACGTTTATCTGGATCCGAGCGGAAACCTCACCGTCGGCCATAACCTGACCGTGACCTGCGCTTCCGGCTGTCTGGCGGCGCCCGGTGTGGCCGCATTTCCATCCAATTCCATTCCAATTTTTACCTGGACCGCAACCAACGGCACCTGGGATACCACCGGCGGCAAGGACTGGCGGGCTTTTCAGAGCACTACCAACATCGCGGCCGGAACCGGCTTGCTCAGCGCCACCGCCAACGGCGTAACCACTCTCTCGATTGACCCAACCTTGCTGGCGTTGTGGGTGCCCGTCCCGGCCACGTCCTCGACCGCCTGCAGCAAGGGCGCCTGGTCCGTCGACAGCTCCTACTATTACGTCTGCGTGGCTGCGAATACTTGGCTCCGCGCCGCACTAACAACTTGGTAAGGGATCACGCGATGCATCGAGTCTTGTATTGCCTGTCAGCCGTTTTGTGCTGCGTTCCCTCCTTTGGCGCGCCCGGTAGCATTGGAATCCAAACCACCACCACTCAGGCGGTGCTGTCGTTCACGGTCAGCGATCCATCGCAGTGCACCGTCCAGGTCTTCAGCGATGCGGCGCAAACGCACCTGATTGACGACACCAACGCGACGCTGTTCCCCGGCTCCCAGCAATGCAATCGCACGGCGTCGGCGATTCTGGGAAAAACGGTCAGCTTCGTGGCCGGCTTACGGACTTCTCAAAAAGCCAGCGACGGAAAACTGCACTCGCGGGCGCTGGCCGCGCAGAACGTCTATTACTACAAGATCGCCGATCTGGTGGACTCCCAGACCTCTCAAGGCTCGTTCACTACATCCACGCTGCGGCTTGGCAGCCTTTATCCCGAACAACCGCCCTTCGATCCCAACGCCTGGGATAACCGCGCTTATCCGCAGTTCGATTGGACCATAAGCCAGCGAAATCAAGCCGTGGTCGATCCGCTCGCCGGGCAGTTAGTGAAGCGAGTCACCTTCGCCGGAGACGCGTACGCGGCGAGCCAAAATAGCACCGACGGTTTGGGCGCGCCCTTGGCCACAGGCGTGGTCTCGAGCGGCGCTTGTTCGAATCCTGCAAACCTGAACGCCTCTGGCGCAAGCTATGCCAATTGCACCGGCGCCGCCCAGATCTTCATGCCCCTGCCCGCGTTTCAGATGACCGGGACTGGCGTTTTCAACAATTGGTACCCGCGCTTCAACGTCGACGATCTGCTTCTTTACCTGTATGGCTCGGCGGATGCCACCGCAATCGGCGCCGCGGATGGAAGCAACACGCTGGCGGTTTGTCTGGCGCAAGGAGCCGGCCTGCCGTGCTTGTCGCGCACGTTCACTGTCACGTTGCAAAGCACGTCCGCGGCCACCGGCACTGTCAAGATTCCGGCCGCGACACCCGCGCCGGTCTTCGCGAATTGGGGCTACACGCCGCTGCATGGCGATGTGGTTCCGACGCCGGGAACCGTGAGCGCCAACGGCAACACGGTGTCGCTGACGAATCCCGGCCAGCCCTACACGTCCGAAAACGCCTTCGACGTGGATTGGCCCGCCGGCAGCCACATTTATATTCAAGGCTCGTCGGCGTGGGGTTGCACGAATAACTATTGCACCATCGCGTCCATTCAATCCGCTGTGCAATTGACCACCGTGGAAACGTGCAGCACCGCCTGTCCCGCGTCGACGAGTTATGAAGGACGCGCTTTTGGATTTCAGATCGTGCGCCAAGGCGCCAGCGGATCCATCAACGTCAGCTTTGGGTTCGAAGCCGACATGTCCAGCTCCTGGTCGGTGCTCGAAGACGCGACGCCGCAGCATTGCAACTCAAATCCAGTGGCCGTGGCCAACGACGCTTCCGGAAATCCGTACTCCGGCTATACGCTCCAAGGTTATCTGTGCACTTTCTCTCAGGAATGGGCGGGCACGGCTTACTGGCTTTTCATCTCGAAGGATCAGAATGGCGCGCCGCTGGGCGAATCGCGGCCGCTGGGACCGTCCGGCATCCCCACCAATCAAGCCTGGACATCCAACGGCGCCAGTTTTCCGAACGGCGCGAACATCGCCTTCGCTGGGTGGCATCCCACCGACGGCAGCAAGTTCATGGCGAGCGCTTCCTATAACTCCGGCGCAACCGCGCTGCTGGTCTCGGCGCAATACGATCCGACGCGGCCCGGATGTAGCGCACCGTATACGAACTGGGCCGGCGCTCAGCAATATGTCGCCACGTATTCGCTGCCTGTCGCCACCTGCTTCACTTACACGAATCTGACCAATCCATCGGCGAATCCGCCCATGGATCTGCGCTCGCAGATGGTCGCCGCGTACGCTGCGTACAATCCGGGCTTCGATCTGTCGGGATTCGCTATGGGCGAAGTCACGGTGACTGGCGGATACGCGTTGAGCTGCCTGGGAGCGACAGGCGGCGGCGATCGTAACCTGCGAGTCTGCGGCGCTTTCGACGCGACTAGCGGAAACTTGGTTCAGGTCTTCGACAGCTTCTCCAAATATCCGGGGCGCTGGGGCTACGTGCATGGGCCCATTCACGGCATCGGAACTTATCACGCCCTGACGCTCGATCATCCTTATCCGAATGCGGCCAGCGCGAGCAACACTCTGTACGGTCCTTTTGAAATGGCGGTAACGGCGGTGAACCGCGCGGGCTTCGGACAAACCGCGAATTGGACCTTCCCGGGCACCGGCGTGGGCACTTCCATGGCGGCCAACGAAGCTTATGCGTGCCCCACCGGCCTGGCCGCGTACCTGGCCAACTTGGGTGCGGCCGGCAATAACTGCATTCAGGTTCAGGTGTCGTCGGAACCCTGCAGCCATACGCCCGGCACGCAAGCGATTTATCCCGGCGGCAAGACCGAGGCGCAACAGTTTCCCTGCACCAGCACCGACGGAACCACGGTGGCGAACGCCGCGTGGTCGAAATTACAAAACCTGGCCGAGGGCGATTGGGTGCGGCCGAATGAAAACTATAACGACTACGACGAAGTGTTCATCGTCGCCAAGAAAGATGTGATCTCGGCGTCGCAGATCAATCTCTGGCTGGTGCGCGGCGGCGGCCTGTGGCCAAACAACGCGCAACCCGCTTACGCCACCATCAACGCGGTGCATGCCGACGGCCTGTCGCTGGCCATGACCGCCAACTGGATCCTCGCCGCGGCCAACTGGATGATGAACGCGACCGACTCGTCGGCAACTTGGCTGCCTGACAATCCAGCGTTAGTTCTGGTGCACGGCGTCCAGGTTCCCGGCTCGAATCCGAACAACAAGATCGCAGTCGCGGTGGATCTTCAGGATCAAACCAAATACGCAGGCTTCTACGACTCGCCCATTACGCAGCAGATCATGCAGCCTCTGCCGGATATCGCTGCTGTTGGTCCGGCGTGGGCTGCTTCGGCCTCAGGATACACGGGCCTGATCCAGCAATACATGAACAACGACCAGCTCGCCGCTTCCGCCTGGGATCGCCGCTGGGTGGTGAACTACCGGCATCTGAATCCTCCGTCGGGCAATGGGCCGGAATACCGGTCGAGTCCGGGCGTGGCCGGTGTCCTGACTCCGGTCGCCGGCACAGCCCAGGTCTACACGATTACCGATCCGTATTCCGGTGGCCCTCCCGATCCCAAGCAGCTGCCGTTCGTGCTTTTCGCCGGCCGGTTTCTGTTGAAAGACATTAGCAGCCCGAACACGGCCACCAACACCATCACGGATTCAACGAACTTCGCCGCGTGCTTCGCGATCCAAGCCGGTGAATGCCGGACGGATTCTAATGCCGGCGACCGTTACGTCAGCGTTCCCTTCGCCGCGGGCGAGAACCAGTGTTTGACGAACCAATACGAAGAAGTGGCGCCGTGCTTCTTCAATGCCTCGCCGGTCGCGGGCAAGATTCAACAGATCGATGTTTCTGGGAAGTTCGACGGCGGCGGGCTGCGCCAGCGGATGCTTTCCACGGCCTTCACCGGGATCGGCGGACAGTATCAATTCTCCGCGCCGAAGCTGACTCCCGACGGCGCCTGGATGTTCGTGCCCTGCTGGTGGTTGAACGGCGTGCGCTCGGAAGTTTGCGCAGTCTCGATGCCAACGTTTCCTGCGCAAGATTCGCAAGTAAGAACCGGCTATGCGGCGCACGACGTGACGTTGTCCGGCTCGCCCGGCGATCAGGTTCGAATCTGCTGGGGCTACGCGGAAAACGGCCCGGTGGATGGATCGCCGGCGAGTTTGTATCCGACGCCGCGCCAGGAGCAAGGCTGCTCGATCGGCGCGGCGCCTGCAACGGCTACGGCCCCGCCTCAGAATCCCGGCAACAGCGCCAGCTACGTCAACATCGACACCGCGACACAAGGCAATTGGGAAACCTTGTACGGCTCCGACGGATATAATGTCATTCAGGATTCCACACTGTACCCCAGCTACGTGACCGTGGCCGTCGGCGGCACGCCGTACACTTGGGCCACGCAAACCTCCGATGTTCGAGGGTTGCAAAGAGTCAGCAGTCCCGGAAGAGTCGCGGCCAGCGTTTACAGTACCAGTTCGTTTACGGTGGATCTCAATTTCACCGATGGCGCGACGCACAAGGTCGCGTTCTACTTTGTGGATTGGGACGCCGGCAATCGATCGGAAACCGCGCAGATCTTGGACGGCTCGACCGGCGCGGTGCTGGATACGCGGTCGATCACTAATTTTTCCGGCGGCATCTATCTGGTCTGGAATCTCAGCGGGCACGTCACGCTGAAGATCACCGACGTCACCGGCGTCAACGCGGTGCTGAGCGGAATCTTTTTCGGCAGCGGTTCTCCGGGCGGCGCGGTCGCGGGGCCGTTCGGCTGGGCCAGCGAACCCGTTAAATACGCCGATTGCGGCGCCGGCTGCCGGATTCGAATGAATCTCATCCCCGGCCGCGTCGCCTATTACATCATTGAGCGCAACAACGGCGGCCAGATCACCACCTCGCCCGTCATGGTTGCGGTCGAGAAGTAGGAGCGGCTTACGATCGCGCGCTGGCTGGACCAACTGACCGCGATCTGGTCGAAACCGTCCAGCAGGCTCGCTGATATCTGCGCGGCTCCTGCTGGTTCTTCTAATCGGTGTCGTAACGGCGGCCATCGGCGCGGTCCACACGCGTATCTTCGGCCACGATATCTTCATATTTCTCGACGCAGGCTGGCGCGTTTTGAACGGCCAACGTCCGGAGATCGATTTCAATCCCAGCATGGGTCCGCTGTTGTCGCTGTTGGCCGCCGCAGGGCTGAAGCTCGCTCACAATTCTCCGAATGGCATCGGCTACATGAGCGCTTTGGTCGGCAGCATCGGTGGATGCTGGGCTTACGCGATCAGCCGGCGGCGCATTGCAGCCATTCCTTCGATGCTGGCTGGAATCGTTGTGACGCTCATCGCGACTGCGCCGTTTCCCATCGGCTGGCCGCCGAATATCCTGAGCCACGCGATGCTTTACAACCGCTATGGCTACGCGCTGCTGGGCCTGATCGTCCTGGAATGCTTTCAACCCGGTGAGAGCAGTCTGATGGGTGGAATCTCGACCGGTGTTGTCTCGGTCGCACTGCTGTTCCTCAAGCCCAGCTACTGCCTGGTTGGGTTTGGATTCGCGGTCTGCTCGACGATCATGCAACACCGACGTCCGCAACGCTTGCTCGGCTTTGCGATTGGTTTCTTAGCGGCGGGCCTCGCGATGATGACGTACCTGCGGTTCGACTTTGCCGCCTTCTGGGGCGATCTCCAATTGCTAAGCGCGGCACGAAGTTCAAGCCTCTCACTGTGGAACGTTCGATGGTCGCTCTTCAAAGGCCTGGGCGATTTTCTTCCGCTAGCCCTCCTGGCCGTCCTGACCGCGAACATCATCGCCAGCGCGCGGCCGCTGCTAGTGACGGCGCTGGTGTGGATGGGCGGCGCGCTTCTGTTGGCCACCAACGCCCAACCGAGCGGCTATCCACTGAATGCTGTGCTGGCGCTGCTGTTAGTCGAGCAAGGCCGCGCCGCAATGGCACGCGTTTCATGGATCGCGACGCGTTTTCCCAAACCAGAAACCGTTCTCATCCTGTTAGGGCTCATCTGCTACGGGCCAATCGCCATCGGGGACGCCAGCGGCCTTGCGTACGCCTTCGCCGACTCCCACAGAAACCCTCCGGTCGCGCGATTTCACGCCGCGAATCTTCGGAACCTGATTCTCTACGACACGCCTGAGGGAACCGACGCCGACCAACGCAGCAACGGCCGCGCTTACGTCGATTACGTCAACGACGGCGTGGATCTGATCCAGCGCTTTTCCGGACCGGACGAAACCGTCTTTACTCTAGACATGGTGAATCCGTTCCCCTACGCGTTGCTGCGACGTCCGCCCCAGGGAGGCACGCCGGCGTTAGCCTTCAATCACACCTTCAACGACCAGCACAAGCCTTCGCCCGAATGGCTGTTCGGATCGGCCGACATCGTGATGGTGCCGAAGCATCCCGCCTCATCGGATCCGGATGCGGCTGCACTGTTCCGCAATTATCTGCCGGCCATCGAGAGCAAATTCACTTTGTGCGCCGAGTCAGGCTGGTGGAGACTCTACCGGCGCCGCTAGCGCGCGGTAACCGTCCAAAGCGATGGCTGCGCGCTTGCGTCGAGCACAGCATACGCAGCATCGGAAGGGCGCGCATCGCCGATCACGGACTGAACAATCGCGGCTGGCCTACGCTTGATTTCGTGCATCAAAAGAACCAGGTACTCGCCGATGATCCCTAGACAAACGAACAGCACACTCAGCGTGAAGGCCAGAAACACGAGCAGTGTCGCGGTGCCTGGATTCGCGCCCACCCAATATCCGAGCACGGTGAAGCGCGGGAACAGCCGGTTCACCAACACCAGCACGCCGAACACAACCGAGAACAGCCCCATCGCGATTCCCATCAGGCTCGCCAGGCGAAGTGGAATGCTGCTGAACGAGATCAGACCTTCGAGAGCCAGCGCCGTCAGTTTTCCCAAATTGTACTTCGTCGATCCGCGCAGGCGCGCCGGCCGGTCGTACACGATGCCGGCTTGCCGGAAACCCACCCAGGAGCGCAAGCCCCGCAGCATGCGCGATTGTTCGGGCAGCGATAGCAGCGCTTGCTGGCAGCGCGCGCTCATGACGCAAAAGTCGCCCGCATCGCGCGGCCACTCGTGATCGGCAGCCCGCTGGATAATACGATAGAACGCCGAATAGCCCATGCGGAGAAACCAGGGCGCATCGCGCCGGCCGCGCACGCCGTAGCAGACATCCAGTTCATCGCGAAGGCAAGCGCGGTAAAGATCCACGAGCACTTCGGCCGGATCCTGCAAGTCGCAATCCATGATGCCGACATACTCGCCGCGGGCGTAAGCCAAGCCGGTCGAAAGCGCCGCTTGATGGCCGAAGTTGCGGCTCAGCCGAACGCCCGAGATGCGCCGGTCGCGCCGGTGCCATTGCTCGATCACGGCGGAGGTGCGGTCGCGGCTGCCGTCGTCCACACACAGGATCGCCCATTCTCCATCGGTGGCGTGCTCCAAAACCGGCGTCACCGCGGCGAAAAACTCCCCGAGCATTTCCTCTTCGTTGTAGCAAGGGACGACGATACACAGACGCGGAACTTCGCTAACCATGCGCCACTCCATCGGCCAGGACTGGATTCCATCGGCTCCCGATCCAGCTTGCCAGCAGGCTTCGATGCCCACGTTCCAGAGCCACGAAAAACGCTACCAAATAGTAGGCTGGGCCGACGATAGCCGCCGCTCCAAGAATCTGCATCCAATTGTTCCCCGGCAGAATGGTCGACCGCAGCCAGAAAGAAAGCGCCAGCACCGGCAGCATCGCCAACGCCGGCGGCGCGTAGACGCTCCGCACATATTGCGCGAACGGGAGGCCGATGGTCTGGCTGACCAATCGCGAGGCATTCAGCCCGCGGTTTAGGATCATGAGCGATGCCGAAACCCAGGCCGCTCCGACAATGCCCCAACGCGGAATCGCGATCAGCAGCAGAACCAGCGCCGCGATCGCTTCCACCAGCAGGCTCCGCGCGTAGCGCTGATGCTTTCCGAGGCCTTGCAAAAGCATACCGGCGCTGAATTGTCCCACCACGCCAACGACGTACCCGGCCACCAGAATCGGCAGGACCTTCGCGCTCTGGCTTGCAAACTGCGCGCCCACCCAAAACGCGAGCAACCGCGGTCCGTGCGTCCACAGCAGGATCGCAATCGGCATGAAGATTACCAGGCAATACCGGTTGGTGAAGACCGCAAGCTCTTTCAAGCTTCCCGAACCCTCCCGAGCCGCCAGCTCGGCTGCATTGGTGTTGGTCACAATGCCGATTCGCCCCACTAATTCCACCGTGTACTGGAGCAACCGCACCGGCAAGTTGTAAAACCCCACGAACGCCGCCGTCCGGAAATGTCCGATCAGCAGCGGCGCGCCTTGATTGAGAAGCTGGTTCGAGATGGTCATCACGAAGGTATGGATTCCGAAGCTCGCCATCTCGCGCAAGGTGCCGAAGTTCGCGTGACGAATCGAAACTCGGTGAAAAACGCGTCGGAAGTAGAAGTAGTTCACGGCGTACCCAGCCACCTGGCTCAGGATCGCGATTACGCCGATCGCGACCAGCTTGTAGCCCAGATACAACGCCAGCGCCCAACCGACGGCGCGCACCGCTGCCGCAACGATGGAAGCTTTGGTCGAGTATTCAAAGCGCTGCACAGCCTCAAGACTGGCGTTGAACACGTTGAACACCAGCCCGAGGCACCAGTTGAGCGTGATCAGAATTATCAGGGTTTGGAAACTGCCGCGCAGGTTCTCCGGGATCTGGAAAAATCGCTGTACGTACGTCGCCAGCGCGAACACCACGCCCAGGACCAGCGCGCCCGCGAGGGTCGAATAAACCAAAGCCGTGCTGATCACCGCGCGGACATTGCTCGCGTCGCCGGTGGCGGAATAGTGCGCGACGAATTTCACGGTCGCGGATCGAAAGCCGAGGTCGAAGAACCAGTAATACTCGACCAGGGAAAACGTGATGGCCCATACGCCGTAGCCGTCCGCGCCCAGTTTGAGAATCAGGTAGGGCGACAAGACGAACCCGATAAACAGGCTGACGGCCGTGCCGAGCCAGTTCCACAGCACGTTATTAACGAAGCGCCGGCTGCGCTCTGGCGTCCCGGTCCCGGCGCCCGTTGGGCTTTCTCTCATCGTTGAGAGAGATAGTGGGGCGAACCGGGAGATTGTCTCTGGAGACTGATTGGGTAGCCGGGAAACAAAACCGCGTCGAAATTGTCCTGCGCCAACATCACGGATCGCTCGCGTCGGTCGGCATACCCGCTCGCGATTACTCCCGGCAGATAGTAATGAATCATCGGCAGATCGTTTTGCGGCGCGAGCAACCTCTGCCCTTCGAGGCCACGCACCCGCGCCAGAACTTCGGTGAGCCGGGGCGCCGGCAGGATGGGATGGGCCCGAAGCTGCCCGTACGTATTCCAAAACAGCAGTAACAGAATCGCGGCGGTTGCGGCGAATCGGAGAGCGGGTCTCCAATTCTTCAAGACCGATGCAAATACGAAGCCAGCGGCGATTTGAAACGCAGGCAAGAATAGAAGCATGTAGCGCGGCGTTTCGGTGTTCACGCGCAAGAGCACGATCAGCATCAGCACGCCATACAGCACTACCGGCACAAGCATTTTTCGCGTGGCGGAATCGCAGAACCGGAAATAGAGAACGGCCGCGACGCCGAACAGTATCCACTCCCAAGGCGATGCGACCAAGCGGTGCCGCCATGTTTCCACAAACCCGGCGTCGCCCCACGCGGATTTGCGAATTAGCGCCAGATACGCCATGAACAGATAAGCTTTCGCAAAACTCAGTTTAAGCACCGCCGCGGGCCAGAGGAACAGCACAGTGGCAACGAACAGAAATACAGACTTTCCAGTCCTATGCCCACACGCGATCATTACCAGCAAGAGTACAAAGGCCACTTCCAGCGTGCAGAATGCGCAAGCGGCCGCGACCACCGCACCGTACCAAAGGCGCTGATCGCCGGTTGCGCGCGACTTCATCAGGAGCATCAATGCGACGACGACGCACAGCACGAAAAGCTGATGCGGCGCGATCTCATTACTAAAGACCGTGGCATAGCTCCAGAGATAAAACGCCGAACTGAGTATCGCGGCCAAGTCACCCGCTGGAAAGAGCCAGAGGCTCCCGAAATAAATGACCAGCGCGGTAAGCACCGGAAATACGTAAGACCAGCCGCGCGTCGCGTGTTCGTCGAGATGCAGCGGAGCGAGTGCGGCCAGCCAGTAGAAATACAGCGGACCATGCCAGTGCCGGTAGAAGTTCACATCGGAGCCTGCGCGGCTATTGGCCGACAGCAGCGGGCGCCGCGCGGGATCTTGACCGTCTCTCAGGCCGGTCCGGATGTAATCGGCGAGGGATTGCGAAGGATGATCGGTATAGTTCGACCAGCCCAGCGAGGCTGCGAACATATAATCGGCTTCGTCATAGTAATAAGGCCAGGAGAAGACTTCTCTACGCGCGAAGAACGCGAACACGGCCAGAATCGCTGCCAGCGCCAGCGTGTGTTTCATGCGGTCTCGCTCCGGGGCTCCAGCGCCAGCCGCAACGCGATGCTCATGCCGGCGATGACCGGAAGATAGCTGCTGTAGGCGACATGGAAAAACAGTGTGTCCACCGCGTAAGCCAAGGCGCTCGCGAACAGGCAGAACGCCAGAGCGCTGACGTCGTCCGCGTCGCGGCCACTCGCCCGCCGGTAGATGCGCAGGTTCGAACGCAGCACCAGAAAAATCACCGCCGAATACAGCAGGAACGCAGGAATGCCGCACTCGCTGGCGATTTCGGTATAGGAATTGTGCGTGCCAAGCCAGGGGGCCGGCTTCCCTTCCCGCGTGAGTTCGTCCGATGCCGCGACGGCAAACTGCCCCGGTCCAACCCCCAGCAACGGATGCAGGACAGCGTATTTCACGCTCTGACGCAGCAAAGCGATCCGCTGGGTTTGCGATCCCATCGCGTCCTGATCGAGCGCGTCGGAAGCGGCCGCATCGGCTTCGGATCCGATCAGTGCAATGCGATGGAAAACGCCAGTGGGCGCGATCAACAGTGCCGCCGCGGCTACGGGCGCCGCCCACAGAATGGTTCGAATTCGATGCCGCGTTAGCGCCAGGCCAGCCACTCCGAGAAACGCTGCCGCCAGAAACGCCCCGCGAGCGCCAGTCTCTAGCATGTACACCAGAGCGGCAGCCATCCCGACGCCACCGGCCACACGCTTCCACACGGCCCGTTGGTAAAGCAAATATACGAACTGCGTCACGGCGATGAGCAACTGCAGGCTCAGGTCGTTCGAGTTGCGGAAGAACATGCTATCTGGAATTTCCAAACGGCCGGTCTGCATGGACCCGCCCCAGATGCAGTCAATCAAAAGCAGCACGTCCGAAGCGATCAGGAAAAACATCAGGCGCCGCAGGTGGCGCACGGATATGGCGAAGGCCGCGAAATAAAACAGTTGGATCCAGCCGTGCGGGATGTAATCGAGCAGCAGCGTCACAGATCCGCCGCGCCACACGCTGAACGGCGTGGCTAGCAAAATCCAGGCCAGGAAGAGCGCCCACAGCCGGCCGATCGGATCGCGAAACGCGCGGAATAGGTTGCCGCTCAGGAGCAGCAACACAGGCAGAAGAACCCAGGAGACGGTGGAGATGTAGGCTTTGACGTGAAATAATCGCGTGGCGAATTCGTTCGCGTAGCCGGAGATAGTGAAGATGCACAGCAGCGCGAATCCGGCGCGTTGTCCGAGACCGGCGTCGGACGCTTCGAAAGCCACGATCGGTGTTACGCGCACCTGCGGCTCGGCTGACAGCACGGCTTGAGGATTGTTGAAGCGGCCCATTTCAGCCCGAGCTGCGCAAGACGGCCATCAACGACGTGCCGATGAACCGTTGCGGAATCGGCTCACAGCGCGAAAGCCACAACAGCGCAAGATCGCGCCCGCGCCCGCCGGTCTCGAAACCGGCAGCTATTGCGCCGTCGCCCGATCGCGCGAGCATCCACAGTTTTCGCAAGGCCAGCAGCGGTAGCAGCGGCAGCCCCCAATAGGTGTAGCGCGCGAGTATCAATTCATGCCGCCGCGCTAACGCCGAGAGCGAGCCAATCCGATAGCGGCGCAGGTGTCCAACCGCGCGATCGTAACCGGAGTACAACGATTGCAACGCCGGCACGTTCACCAGCACGCTGCCGCCGGGAGCCAGGTGAAACTTTACCGCTTCGAGGAAGGCGTCCTGGTCCGCGATGTGTTCCAAAACATCGGCGAGCAGGATCAGGTCGAAGCGCGCCTCGTACTCTGGCCTTTGCTCGCGCACGTCGTAGCAGCAGACCGGACTGAAGCGGCAGACGGTTTGCTTCAAGGCGGTTTCATTCAGATCGAATCCAGCGACCTCGGCGTGGTAGAAATCCTCGATCTGGCGTTGCAGCAGACCATGCCCGCATCCGACTTCAGCGATGGCGGTGGACTGCGCGATCAGGTGGCCGGCCAGGCGGCGCAGCACTTCGAAGCGGCGCGTGATCCAGGGATGATCGAGATTGGCAATCTCGTACCAGCGGTCGTCCATCGAGACAGCCGCGGGCTGCGACAAATAGCGTACGGGTTCCGATCGCATGCAGCGGGAAAAGCGTCGTGCGGCGATCGACGCAAAGGCGAGACAACGCACTCCCAGTTTAGCTGATCAGGACACGAGACGGAATGCAGGTACAATTACCGCTTATGACCCTTAACGGACGTGTGGCTCTTATTACCGGCGCAAGCCGCGGGCTCGGAAAAGCCATGGCTTTGGCGCTGGGCGAGGCGGGCGCGCGGCTGGCGCTGGTTTCGCGAGACATCGTGCAGCTCTCCGCGGTGGCCGGCGAAGCTCGCGAGTTGGGCGCGCAGGCGGAAGTGTTTCGTGCCGACGTCAGCGATGAGGCGCAGATCCTGCAACTCGCGCGCGACGTTCCCGATAAGCTCGGTCCGGTGGACATTCTCATCAACAATGCCGGAACAGTGGTTCGGAGTCTGTGCGTCGATTTCACGCTGGCCGATTGGAACCTGGTGCTCAACACCAACCTCACCAGCGCCTTCCTGATGTGCCGTTCGTTTGTGCCGCAGATGAAAGGCCGAGGCTACGGGCGCGTGATCAACATCAGCTCCATCATGGGCCACATCTCGCTTCCACAGCGCACCGCGTACTCGGCCAGCAAGGCGGGCCTGCTGGGATTCACCCGCGCGCTCGCGTTAGAACTTGCGTCCGACAAGATCACCGTGGTGGCCATCAGTCCGGGTCCGTTTCTGACGGAGATGACTGCGCCGCTGGCCGCCGATCCAGCCGCGAATGCGCAGTTCAACTCGCGCGTTCCGCTTGGCCGCTGGGGACAGCCGGAAGAAATCGGGAAGCTGGCGCTGTACTTATGTTCGGACGAAGCCGCGTTCATCACCGGTACCGACATTCTGGTGGACGGCGGGTGGTGTGCGCAGTAAGTTAGTCCTGATCGTGGCCGCGCTTCTGTTGGCCGCCTGCCATCGCAACGCAGCCAAGCGAATTGCGGTGATCCCGAAAGCCAACTCGCACGAGTTCTGGGTCTCGGTGCACGCGGGCGCCGCCGCGGCTGGGCAAAAGTTCGGCGTTGAGATCTTGTGGAATGGGCCGGCGCTCGAAACTGAGTACGACCGCCAGATGCAGATTGTGGACTCCATGATCGCCCAGCACGTCGATGGACTGGCTGTGGCGGCGGCGGAGCGGAAAGCTCTGAATCGTTCGCTCGACCGTGCCGCGCAGCTCGGCATTCCCGTCACGGTTTTCGACTCGGGCGTCGATTCGAGCAATTACATGACGTTCGTCGCCACCAACAATTATCAGGCCGGGCAGTTGGGAGCGCGCGAGCTGGGAGCGCTGGTGGAAGGCCAAGGCAAGGTTGCGATGGTCATGAACGCGCCCGGCAGCGCCTCCACCATGGATCGAGAACGCGCCTTCGAGGATGTCATGAAAGCGGAGTTCCCGAACATCCAGATTATCGCGCGCCAATTCTCCATGGCGGCTCGGGCGAAGGGCATGGAGGCAGCCGAGAATATGCTGACCGCGCATCCCGATCTGGCCGGCATGTTTGCAACGTCGGAGCCGAGCAGCGCGGGTGCGGCGCTGGCGCTCAAATCGCGCAATCTCGCGGGCAAAGTGAAGCTGGTTGGGTTCGATTCAAGCGACGACCTGATCGCCGATCTCAAAGACGGGACGATCAGCGCGCTGGTGGTCCAAGATCCGTTCCAGATGGGCTTTCAGGCGGTGAAGACGCTAGTCGACAAACTGCACGGTGTGACGCCGCCCAAGCAAATCGATCTGCCTGCGCGAGTGGTGCACAAAGCCGATCTCGACCGGCCCGATGTGCATAAGCTGCTCTATCCGGACGTGCATTAATCAAGCCTGCTTATAAGCTGCGGCGAACTCTTTAGCGAAATCCCTCATCTTCACTTTGCCCAGGGTTGGCCGGTGCAGATAATAGTCCTCGTAAAATGGACCCTGGTGCATGCTGGATTGCATTTCGACAAAACCAGCGGCCAGTGCTTTGCTCATGCCCCTTTGTTCAAAGGCGCTTTGTAATTGCTCATCGGTAATCAGCGACCATTTTAAATCCGGCTTACCAATCGCGGCGCCCAAAATACTGGCAACCTCGTTACAGGTCAGTTCATCGCTAGCCACATACCGCACTTTTGTGCCAACCAGCGGTGTTACAAGTTCTTCAGCAATGGCAGAGGCAATGTCGATTGGCGACACCCACGGTAACTTGTCCCCGGCACCGTAGTTAGATGCCATGGTTCCAGTTACTCTGATACCGTCCAAAAAGGGCGTATAAGTTGTAATAGAATCCAACCGGGCGCATGAAAGTGAGGCCGACGCCGGACAACTGGCCCAAGATCTGCTCCGCTTGATGATGAAGAAGAATGAAACCTGTGCCCCGATTTAGATGGGCGGCAACGCTACTCAGGTGAACCACACGCTTTACGCCCGATTGTTGAATGGCCTGTACATAGTTATTGACAAGCCTGCGGTAGTCCGCCATCACGTCAAGGTTGGGATCGGAGAAGTTCAGCGGGGGCAACATTGCGTACACCGCATCCGCACCCTTAAAGGTTTCGGCAAGAAATTGAACATCTTCTACTGAGCCGATGGCCGCCCGTGCTCCCAGTGCTTCAATATCTTTTTGTCTGCCGGACTTACTGCTGATAACCGTAAGTGAATGCTGTTTTTGCACTAACTCCTGTGTTAGTGGCTTACTAATGTGTCCTAACGATCCGGTAATTACAATCAGCATTAGAACTGCTGCGGGACCTGATCCTTGAACTTCAGGTGGTCCTTCCAGGCTTGTTCTTCCTCGCGTTCTTCCTGCAATTGCTGGAGGAACTTTGCCTCGGTTCGCGCCACGGCGCGCGGGTAGGCGTCGGGGTCGACGAAGCGGTTCGGATCGTACGGATCGCCCGGGCGCCATTTGCGCAGCAATCCGAATTGGCCGGCGTGCGAACTGAGGAAGATGTCGCAGTGCAACTGCTCTTGCGACTGGAAAGTGCGCACGAAATCCTGCACGATGTTGGGATATTTGGGATTGTGCAGCAGCGCCGTGCCGTCGTTGATGTTGGCCAAGTTGGCGATCAGGACATGATACGTTTTCCCGCCGTCGGCGACGTCCAGGGCGTAGCTGGTGGCGCCCTTGGTGTGGCCCGGATGCAGGTACGCGGTGAGGACCGTACCACCCAGCTCGACCTTTTCGCCGTCCTTGAGCGCGCGGTCCACTTTGACCGGTGGGAACCAGTTGGAATTGCCGAACAAGAAGTCGGTCTTGCCGCCGCTCTCAAGCAGCTCCACTTCTTCCTGCATGGCGACCATCTTGGCGCCCGTGAGCCGCTTCATTTCGGCTTCGCCCGCCGCGTGATCGCTGTGCGCGTGGGTTACCAGCATAATCTTTATGTCGGACAACTTAAAGCCCAGCTCAGTGATGCGGGAACGGATCTCGGGAACCGAGTATTCATAGCCGGTGTTAACCAGAATGTCGCCCTGCTGCGTGACGATCAGGTAGCTGGCCAGGTCTTCGTCGCCGACGTAATAAAGATTGCCGACAATGCGCAGCGGCGGGAATAATTTCTGCGCGGGGGCGAGCATGGGCAGCGCCGCCAGGAGAACCAGTGCCCGCATCATGCCGACAGTGTACCGCAATTGTATACTGAACCCATGTTCAATACCGGATTACGCGCTGCTGGAGTGGCACTCTTCACGCTTCTGGCGCTGCACGCTCAAGAGGGAACCGGACCGGAAAATCGGACCTTGGGCGCCGGCCGCAATTACGGCCGTTCGATCGTGATCAGCCAGCAAGGCATCGCCGCCACCAGCCAGGTGTTGGCGTCGCAAGACTGGAGCGCAAATCCTGGCTCGCGGCGGATCGGCGGTGGACGCGGCCATCGCCTGCAACGCTGTGTTGAGGCGTTACTGAACCAATGATGACGGGCATCGGCGGGGATCTGTTCGTCATGTACTGGGACGCGAAGACGGGCAAGTTGACGGGCTTGAACGCTTCTGGGCCGTCGCCGAAAGCATTATCTCCGGCCTTTCTCGCGCAGCACGATATTAAGACGATGCCGTCGGACGGCATCCACAGCGTCACTGTTCCCGGCGCGGTGCAAGGCTGGTATCGGATGCATCAGCGGTTCGGAAAACTCCGGTGGAAGGATTTATTCCAAGATGCAATTGCGTTTGCCGAGAACGGATTTCCGGTATACGAAGGGGCGCGTGAGGTTTGGGCCGATCCCGCGATTGTAAAACGGCTGGAGGCAAATGCCGAATCGAAACGCGTGTTTCTGCCCGGCGGAAAAGCGCCGCACGTCGGCCAGTTGTTCAAGAATCCTGAGATGGCGCACGCGTTGCGTTTGATCGCGGAACAAGGGCCGGACGCTTTCTATAAGGGCGAGATCGCAGGCCGCGATGGTGAAGACGTCCGAACATCTCGGCGGCACGATGACGGCGCAGGATCTGGCTTCGTATTCGCCCGAGTGGGTGGAACCGCTCTCGATCGACTACCGGGGCTGGCGCGTTTACGAGCTGCCGCCCAATGGCCAAGGGATGGCCGCGCTCGAGATGCTCAACATCATGGAGACCGCGCCGCCCTCGCCGCTGGGCGCATTCAGCGCGCGGAGATGCACAAGCGAATCGAAGCGATGAAGCTGGCGTATTCCGACATGCATGCTAATGTCGCCGATCCGCGCACTCACGATATTCCGACGGGGCAGCTTCTTTCGAAAGAATATGCGCGCAAACGGGCCGCGCTGATCGATCCCCATCGAGCGAACTGCGAAGTGGAAAATGGGCGATCCGATCGGAAGCAATACGACTTATCTGACCATCGTGGATAAGGACGGCAACATCGCCAGCTGGATTCAGAGCATTTATAGCTCGTTCGGTTCCAAGGTCACGGTGGAAGGGATGGGTTTCCAACTACAGAATCGCGGCGGCGGATTTACGCTGGACCCGAAGAATCCTAACGTTCTGGCTGGAGGGAAGCGGCCGTTCCACACCATCATTCCGGCGTTCATGGAGAAAGGCGACGATCATATCGGGTTCGGCATCATGGGTGGCGCGGTGCAACCGCTGGCGCATGCGCAGTTTGTTTCGAATTGTGTGGACTATGGCATGAAGATCCAGGAAGCGCTGGAATCGCCGCGATTCGCAAGGGCAAGCGCCTATGGGTGCGAAGTCTCGATCGAGTCCCGAGTGCCGGAGCAGACCTTGCAGCAACTCTCCGAGCGCGGGCACGATGATCCGGATTGGCCGCGAGTACGTGGAAATCCTTCGGACGCGGGCAGGCCATTTTGCATGACTCCAAAACCGGCATGAATTATGCGGCGTCGGATCCGAGAGCGGATGGAGCCGCGAGTGCCGGAGCCGGTGCCGATGCGGCCGGCCGATTCCACTCGCTAGGCTACTTCGAGTCCTTCTCGCAGGCCGGGCCGAGGTACTTGGAGGTGAACGTAGAGTTCATGTTCATGCTTCGGCCGCCCCCAGTCATACTCATTTGCATGGAGCCCTTGACGCTCTCGGGACTAGAGGCCTCGATGCGGATGGTCCCGGTGGATTTATTGTTGTCGCGATTGCACTCGATCTTGATTTCCTGTTTGCTCGAAGTGGATGAAATCACCGTGCGCGTGCAGGATTTGTCGTCTTGGCCGACGTCGAATCCCTTTTCGATTTGTTCTTTGGTGATGCAGGATTTGGTGGTGGTGGTGCGCGGAGTTTGATTGCCTTTCATGCGCTGCTCCATCATTTGGCGCTGCTGGGGCGTCAACTTGTCCAGCACTTCCTGAGGAATCGGCGGCAACCCCGTGAGTTGCGACGTGACGGTGGCCTCCCATTGGCCGGGCTTAACGTTGAGTGTGTCGGCCAGCAAAAGCGCCGCGCAAGCGAGTGCGGCTAGACTGATCGTAGCGGTAAATTTCAAAGGACCCTCCCCAAACTGACAGCTAGAATTTGCTGTATTCAGGATATCGGATCTTGCGGCCTAAGGCCTTAGTTACTGGCTGACTTTTTCCAGCCGCGTCCAGCCGCCGTTCGAAGCCGAGTTCGGATCGTAGCCGGCGCTCGCGCTCAACAGGTAATCGCCGTTCTTGTTTACCCACGCAACGCTGTACCCGGATGGCAGCTCGTGGTTTTCGCCGCTGGTGGGATTGCGATAGATCTCCACCTTGCGAGTGGCGCCGTCCCAGGTTTGGTTGATGCGGTCCATGACGGCTTGGCGGGCCTGGTAACTCCTGATGAGCAGGTCGCTGATAGGCTTGCCGCTCTGCGCGAGCTTTCGCTCGGTTAAGATGCGGTCGGCCGCGTTGGCCTGTTGCCGCATGGCCTGCGTTGCGGCGGAATTGCCCATCTGCGCTTGCAGGCGCCCGAGTTCTTCAGAAACCTCCTGGACGCGAGCCCACCAGGGGAGATTCGGGCGCAGGGAGTACAGAGCGGTTTCAAATAAAGGAAGCTGGGCGTCGAGCGTGCCTTTGGGGGCCTTGGAGTAACGAATCTCGTCCGGCTGCCAGGTGGCGCCGACGGCCTGCCCGGCGCGAAACGGAACCGCCGCGGTCAGCACGTAGACGTCTTCCTGCATGGCCACGCCGTTCTCGACAAATTCGAAACGCATCTTGCCGGCCTGGAACAGGGCGTTTTTGTACGCGGGCTGTGGATATTTGAGGCGGCCGGCTTGGGCGAGCTCGGGCAGCGCCTGCTCGCTGATCACGTCGGCATTGTCGAGATTGCGAAGATAGCGCGGAATGATGATGGTCTTGATGCACTGCGTCGGGTTGAGCGGTGGCTGGACTTCGGTTCCATTAATAAAGGAACCCGGGTGGAAGCGTGGGCCGAGCTGCGGATTCCAAACGAAGGTGGTGGGCGGGAGAATGCCGATTTCCTGGCGCGCCGGACCGATCAGCTTGATCCAGGGGGCGGCGGGATCGGCCGCGCCGTTTTTCCACATGACGCTGCCCTCGATACGCCAGCCTTGCGGAACGAGGATGCGGTAGGCTTCGCCGCCGACGTGGCGTGGGTCATCCATAATGCTGAAGGTTTGGAAGCGCTGCGAGGGGGCGGTGTCGCCGGGGGTAGCCAGGTGGGTGGCGGGTGGCTGGGCCAGCAGGGAGCCGCAAAGAATCGCTTGAGATATAGCTGTATCGAGCTGGATCTAAATGAGTTGCTGGCGACTCTGGCGTTAATTCGATGCGGGCCGCGTTGGGTTCGTTTGTGCAGATTTTGTTTTCGCTCAGGCTGACCGGTGTTGCTCTGTCCCTGACCCATTGGCATCGGCGTACCCGCTTCTTCGAGTATAGCTTGGACCAGCCAGCTGGGACGCTTCATCGCGGGGTCAGCGGCTCTCAATGGCACGCCGCAGATCGCCCAGGGTTACCACAAGAGTCATCGCTTCGGCGGGACAGGGATCGAAGCCGAGCGCAAGATAAAAACTCCAAGCTTCTTCGGAAATCGCGTGAACGGCGATACCGCGAATTCCGATGCTATCAGCGGCCTGATCAACGCGTAATGCAGCATCGCGAAACATCGCTCGTCCGGGACCCCTTCCCTGGTGGGTCCGATCGACCCCTAAGCGCGCCAGAATTACCACCGGAATCGGGTCCGGCGTGTTTCTCCGGAACCTTCCAGGCACGACCGACTGAGCGATGGCGCCGGATGCTAGGGCGTAATAGCCGATCACCCGATCGCGGTCGCACACGACGTAAGTTCTGGATACGCCGCTCGCTTGATTGGCACGGGCGCGGCGTTTGAGCCCGTCATCGAGGGAAAGCTCGCCCGATTCGAAGCCGTCTACCTGATGGTCATCGGACAGTGGTTCCGGCGCGGACAGCGGCACCGGTCAATCCCAAGGGGCGCGCGTGCGCATGGTCTTGATCAACCGTTTGTTGGGGCGTGGACGGGCATCCAGGCGTTTCCGGAACTCGCGGTATGCCTTGGGACTGACTTTCAGAATAGTGCGGTCGAGCAAAAGTGTCTCGGCAGCACGGCAGGCGGCGTCTAGGATAAAACTGATGCGATTCTTGCCTGCGAGTTCCGCAGCCCGGTCGATCAGCTCTCGCACCTGCGGTTTGATGCGGATATTGAGCGCTTCACGTGTAGAAGTCTTCTGTTGTGAAGCGCGCATGAGATACCACAAACAGAGTATAACGCCGTAATGGCGGTGTCTCTACGGCCTTGGCGCACCTGGTTACCGGTGAGCGGGTCTACCAGGAAACCAGGAACGTGCAGGAGTCACCCTGCTTGGCGCGGCAAGGCTTGGATGGATCGTGCGTAACTTTGGGCGTCGTGCCGGCCGGCGTGAAGCGGCGGACCATGGCGTAAATAAGGCCGGCATCGAAGTCGCAGGGGTACGGGTTGCGGCATTCCATGACGCCCTGCCGCTGGCCTGTTTTCTTAAACGTCAAGTGCCCGATCTCGCCGCCGCGATGATTCATGTGATAGGCGACGTCCACCGATTCCAGCGCTTTCTCTACGGTATCGATTCCGGAGGAAACTTGGCGGTGGCCGGAATGCTCGCGCCGATCTGATTCAACGTACGGGGGCCGATGGTTTTCGCAATCTCTTGAAACGCATCCAGCCAGGCCTGCTGCGGATACCAGCCCGCGGGGTCCGGCTTCTGGATGCCGTGACGCTCCAGAATGTCCGAACCGGTTTGAGAGAATGCACCCATCCCCTTTATGACCGCCAGAACGGTTTGCCCGTTTACTAAAACGTTCCCAGAAAATGCACGGAATTGTGCCATGTAATTATAGAAGTCCTTTCGAGTTTTTCGACCGACAGTTTTTCTACTCAGTGAATTGCTGTCTATCGTATCGGCCGCCCAAGCCGGCCTGTGAGGAAAAGACGCCGCTAGGTTGATACTCGGCGGGCACGCGCCGGTTCGATGTTGGGCAGGAATGCGGTCAGCAGACCGATGGCGGGGAGGAAGGCGCAGAGTTGATAGACCAGGGTGATGCTGGTGGAATCGGCGAGCTTGCCTAAGAACGCGGCGCCGATTCCGGCCACGCCGAACGCCAGGCCGAAGAACAAACCCGAGACCATGCCGATCTTGCCGGGGAGCAGCTCCTGGGCGTAAACGAGAATCGCGGAGAACGCCGAGGAAAGCACCAGTCCGATGATTACCGTGAGGACGCCGGTCCAGAACAGGTTGGCGTGCGGGAGCATGAGCGTGAACGGAAGCACGCCCAGGATGGAGCACCAGATCACGTACTTGCGGCCGATGCGGTCGCCCACCGGTCCACCGATGATGGTTCCGGCTGCCACCGAGCCCAAAAACATGAACAAGTAAAGCTGGGCGGAACGCACCGGCATGTGGAATTTGTTCATCAAGTAAAAAATGTAGAAGCTGTTCAGGCTCACCAAGTAGAAGAACTTGGAAAAGATGAGCGCCACCAGGACGCTGAGGGCGCCCGCTACACGCCGCGGAGAAAGGTTGAGCGTGCGTTCGGCCTGGCGCGTGGGCACGTGTTTTTCGACGCTGCGGCGGTTTTGATGCCAATGCGCGACGCCCGT
>CAVXJU010000033.1:0-95600 GCA_963761935.1 Terriglobia bacterium
TTTTTGGCAAATACTCCGGTACCGAAATCAAGATTAGAAAACAAGATTATTTGATTGTTCGTGAAGAAGAATTGCTTGGGATTGTTGAAAAATAACAATAATTTAAGAGGTAAAAGGATTTACTATGGCAAAACAAATTATTTTTGGTGAAGAGCCGTGAAAAAATTCTAAAGGCGTGAGCCAATTAGCTGACGCAGTAAAAGTAACCTTGGGCCCAAGGGCCGTAACGTAGCCATCGAAAAATCATTTGGCTCTCCAACCATCACTAAAGATGGTGTAACCGTTGCAAAAGAAATCGAACTGAAAGATAAATTTGAAAATATGGGCGCACAAATGGTGCGAGAAGTTGCAACCAAAACAGCTGATGTTGCTGGTGACGGAACCACAACAGCAACTGTATTGGCCCAAGCAATTTTCCGCGAAGGCATAAAACGTTGCCGCTGGTGCAAATCCAATGGAAATAAAACGCGGTATTGATAAAGCTGTTGCAAGTTGTTGATAGAATTCAAAAATCATGCAAAACCAGTCAATGACAAAAAAGAGATTGAACAAGTTGCAACTATTTCTGCAAATTCATGATGAAGTCATTGGTCAACATGATTGCTGAAGCGATGGAACGAGTTGGTCGCGATGGCGTTATCACTGTTGAAGAAGCAAAAGGCATGGAAGATGAACTTGAAGTTGTTGAAGGTATGCAATTTGATCGTGGCTATCTTTCTCCATACTTTGTCACCAATGCAGAAAAAATGGAAGCTGATTCTTGATGATCCATTACATTCTTAATTTATGAAAAAAAGATCACCAGCATGAAGAGACTTGTTTCCTGTTCTTGAACAAGTTGCAAAATCAGGCCGTCCATTATTGATTATTGCTGAAGATGTTGAAGGCGAAGCACTTGCAACACTTAGTTGTTAACAAATTTCGTGGCACCTTAAATGTTGCTGCGGTTAAAGCTCCTGGCTTTGGTGATCGTCGAAAAGCAATGCTTGAAGATATTGCAATCTTAACTGGCGGTAAATTGATTTCTGAAGAAATTGGCTTAAACTTGAAAATGTTACGTTGCATGATCTTGGTACTGCAAAAAAAGTCGTTATCACCAAAGATAACACCACCATCATTGAAGGCGAAGGCAATCAGAAGACAATCAAAGGTCGCGTTGCTCAAATCAAAGCACAAATTGAAGATACAACTTCTGATTACGATAAAGAAAAACTGCAAGAACGTCTTGCAAAACTAGCTGGCGGTGTTGCAGTAATCAAAGTTGGTGCAGCAACTGAAACTGAAATGAAAGAAAAGAAAGATCGCATTGAAGATGCATTACATGCAACACGTGCAGCAGTTGAAGAAGGTATTGTTGCTGGTGGCGGCGTTGCATTTATTCAGTGCACAAGAAGCTGTTGATGCACTTAAGCTTGAAGGCGATGAACAACTTGGTGCTCAAATTGTTCGTCGTGCACTTGAAGAGCCGCTGCGTATTATTGCTTCCAATGCAGGCTATGAAGCTTCAGTTATTGTTAACAAAGTCAAAGATCGAAACAGGCAATATTGGCTTTGATGCAAAAAATGGTGAATATGTTGATATGATCGAAGCAGGTATCATCGATCCAGCTAAGGTAGCTCGTTCAGCATTGCAAAATGCTGCATCGATTGCTGGCTTATTGCTAACAACAGAAGCAATCATTGCTGATATTCCAGAAGAGAAAAAAGCATCAGCCATGCAGCTGGCATGCCATGGCGGCATGGGTGGTATGGGCGGCATGTACTAAGAATTATTTTGATAATGTACTAGCTCTTACCTGTTTTGAGATTTTAAGAGAAGCCTGCGAGTTATACGCTTGCGGCTTCTCTTTTTTTTGACTTTCACACACCGATATTTTTATACTTAATGCATTCGTATCAATTAATCTGCTAAAAAACGAGGGGGCCGCATGAATAGTCGCTTATCAATAGGTATTTTTTTAGTCTGTATCTTTCTTACGCAAGACATAATCGCTATGTACACACCCTCCCCAATTCCATTCGATGATGATGATTATCAATTCGAAAATGGTGTTGCTGCTGCTGCGCATATTCCTTTTGAATTTAACGAATATGCGCAACTATATATTGAATATGCAAATGCGCAGATCAAAATAGCGATACAACATCGATCGGATGCTCTTTTTCTTGAAATAAGAGCTCAAGACTATGAAAGATATACCAAACAATACGCCGAACCCGATGCCGTACAGCGTGAGGACGTCGCCAGGTTTGCGCCGGCCGCGATGCCACGCCCGGAATCGCACCGGCCGGCAGAATGTATGTCGCGTTATCCGGAAGCAATGCCACGACGTACTGATTGCCGCCGATCAGGAACGACGATGGCGCGAGCAAACCGGGCTCGACCGCATTGACCGTGACGTTCACGGCACTGCTGGTAGCGGTGCCGTTCATGACGGTAAGCGGCAGAGGCCCTCCCGTTGGAATATTCGAAGGCAATTGCGCGTTGATTTGGCCGGGGCTGGTGGCGACGTACTCGACGAACGCGTTTTGTCCTCCGATCAGGACTTGGACACCATCGAGCGAAATGGGTGCGTTGTTGCCGGTGAAATCGGATCCAGCCCATTCGCGCGTATCCGGCGCCAGATTCGAGCCATAGATTTCTATCCACGATCCGGGCGCGACGCGGAAAAGCCTCCGTACCCGGAGGCGCTCTCGACGGAAGTAATGTGGGACTCGGTGCCGGCGGAGGCGTCACCACCGGCGCCACCACTCCAGGTCCAGGTGTCGCCCAGGAAATCGCTAGCCGCATCTCTGCCGCCAAACAACACTGCTTGCGCGTGCCCGGCATCGAACGCCATGCCGAATCGGTTCCGCGCCGTGGGACTGTTGGCGGGCGTCGCTTGGGTCCAGTTGGTGCCGTCCCAGAGCCAGGTGTCGTTAAGAAGGCCGCTATTGTTTGACGCCGTGTTTGAGCCTCCACCCCCGAAAAGAACAACTTGGTCATGCGCCGAATCGTAGACCATCTGGTGAAACGATCTGGCCGGCGGGCTATTCTGCGGTGTGACTTGCTTCCAGTTCGTACCGTCCCAGATCCAGGTGTCGCCGAAATTGCCCGTACCATTGTTTCCACCGAACAGGACCACTTGTCCGTGCATGGAATCGTAGGCCATGCCGGCGCCGATATCGAGGCTGCGGACTAAACTGAGGGTGCGCCAATGTCCAGGTTGAACCATCCCAAAGCCAGGTATCGTTCAGGTCGACTCCGCTCGACCCGTTGAGCCACCGAACAGTACAACTTGGCCGTGCTGCGCATCGATAAGCCATGGCAGCGAAGCCCCGCGCGGATGGACCGGTTTGCTGAGATTCGGTCCAGTTGGAGCCATCCCAAAGCCAGGTATCGCTTAGCACCTGGTTAGCCGGAGCATCCATCCTCCAAACACCACCATTTGGCCGTGGAGAGAATCGTATGCCACTGCCGAATCGGATCGAGGAGGGGGCGATTGCGCGGGATGAATTTGAGTCCAGTTCGTGCCGTCCCAAGTCCAGGTATCATTTTGATATCCCTGGTATCCTGGCACGGTTAGCTCCACCGAACAGCACGACCTGGCTGTGCTTGGAATCGTACGCCAGCAGCGCCGTGCCTCGCCCGGCGAGGGAGAACTGGTTGAGGATTCTGCTGGGTCCAGTTGGCGTTCTGTGCCCCCAGTTGCACCGAGAATATTACCAAGCAAATCCACAACTTCGGTCTCATAGAAGTTACAAGTGCTCCTATTCGATTAAGGACGGCTCAGTTTACTTCGATTGCCCCGTTTCGGGCAAGTTAGCATCGCAATGCAGGGTCCGTCGTGCAGCGCACTGCTCTCTCAGACTAGAATGTCTCGAAGGAGTATTTTCCAAAATGTTCAAACGGGCCACATTGGGAACCGTACTGGGTACGCTGATTCTGGGCAGCGTCACTTGGCTTCTGGCGCAGCAGCGCAACGCCAAATTGACCGCCGACGACTACGTCGAGATCCAGCAGCTCTATGCGCGTTACAACAACGCCATCGATTCGGGCGATGCGGAAGGCTACGCTGCCACTTTCGTTCCCGACGGGACCTTTAATACCTTCACTGGACATGATGCATTGGTCGGATTCATCCATGACTGGCACGACAAGATGGGCGGCGCCAACCGGCGTCATTGGAACACCAACCTGACCATCATGCCTTCGCCCGAAGGCGCCAGCGGGTCGGTTTACTTGCTATTGGTAGACGTCGGCGTGCGCCCGCCGGCCATCCAGGCCGCCGCCAAATACGAAGATCAATTGGTAAAGACATCCGCCGGCTGGCGGTTCAAGAAGAGAGTGACTCAAAACGAAGGTCCGCCGCGCACGGCGGCTGCAGCCGGAAAGAAATAGTCCAATCAAAGGAGAATTTCGATGCGTGCAATGGGATTGTTCGTGGCTTCCATGTTTTTCGTCGCCGGCGCGATGGCTCAGTCGCCGGCTCAACCCACCAAAACTTTTTCGTCAGCGGCGGACGTGCAGGCTCTCATCGCCAAAGCCAAGAGCGACCGAAAGGAGGGCCAGCCGATGGTGGCTGAGCGCATCCTCCATCTGGCTCCCTATAACGCAAACCTGGAGTACCGGGCAGGCATTGCACCGGCCTCCGTGCACGAGAAGGAAGCCGAGGTGTTCTACGTGATCGATGGGACCGCAACCATGGTTACCGGCGGCAAACTGATCAACGAAAAGCGCACCAACCCCGCGAACCTGAGCGGCACGGGCATCGAGAACGGCGAGTCGCGCACCGTCGCCAAGGGCGATTTTATTATCGTTCCCGAGAACACGCCGCACTGGTTCAGCAAGATCGACGGCGTGCTGGTTCTAATGACGCTGCACGTTCCGCGCCCGGTGGAGCACTAAAAGCGGCGCAGTTTACTCGCCGCCCATCAGGTCTTCGCCCAAATCGTTAGTGCGGTTTTCAAATTTGGTGAACTCTTTCAAGAACACCAGATTCACCTTGCCGATGGGTCCGTTGCGCTGCTTTGCGATCAGCAGCTCGGCCAGTCCGCGCAGGCTCTCGTCCTGAGGCTTATAGACCTCTTCGCGGAAGATGAACCCCACTAAATCGGCGTCCTGCTCGATAGAACCTGATTCGCGCAAGTCGCTCAACTGCGGACGATGATCGCCCTGGCGAATCTCCGGCGCGCGGTTCAATTGAGACAGCACCAGCATCGGCACCTTGAGGTCCTTGGCAAGCAGTTTCAAGCCGCGCGATATGGTGCTGATTTCCTGGTTGCGATTCTCGTAACGGCCCCGCCCGCTCATCAGTTGCAGGTAATCGATCACCACCAGTCCCAGGCCGTGCTCGGATTTGAGCCGCCGCAGCTTGGCGTGAATATCCATCAGATGCGCACCGGAAGTGTCGTCGATGAACAACGGAGACTGCACCAGGTCCGATGCTGCCTTGGCCAGCGCGCCGGCGCTCATCCTGGCTCAGGTAGCTGGCGCGAAACTTCTGCTGATCCACGCGCGCGGCAGCGCAGATCATGCGCGTCAGCAGGCTTTCGCGCGACATTTCGAGCGAGAAGACCGCGACCGTTTTCTTTTCGCTGGGATTCATCGCAACGTGCTGCGCGACGTTGAGCGCCAGCGCGGTTTTTCCCATGGAGGGACGCGCGGCCAGGATCACCAGTTCGCCTTCGTGCAAACCGCCAGTCATTTCGTCCAGCTTGAGAAAACCGGTGCTCAGACCCTTGATGCGCTTACTGGGGTCGAGAAAGACGTTGAGGCCGCCCTCGTATTCTTCGATAATCCGCTTGGGATTGAGGAGCGAATCGGCCGTGCGCGTGTCGCCCAGCTTGAGCAGACTCTCTTCGGCGCCGGCCAGGATTTGATCGGGCTCGTCTTCGGCGCGCAGGCAACGATCGATCAGCGCTTGCGAAGTGAAGATGATGCGCCGCAGGACGGACTTGTCCTTGACGATCCGGACGTAGCTCTCCAGATTGGAGAGCACCGGCAGGCCTTCGTCCAGCGATACCAGGTAGCTGACGCCATCCACCGATTCGAGCTGATTCTGCTTCATCAGCTCGTTGGCCACGGTCACGCGATCGATCTGCTCGCCGCGCTCATACAGCTCGCCCATGCGCAGGAAGATGCGCCGATGCTTTTCCAGGCTGAAATCCGTGGCTTCGAGCGAGCCCGCCACCTGGATGTACAGCGCAGCGTCCATCAGAATCGCGCCCAGGACGAACCGTTCGGCGTCCAGATTCTGCGGGAGTCCCTTTTCGAGCGCGATGTCAGGCGCTGCCGTCATAAGCCAACCGTTCCACCTTAGCGAGTCTCATGAGAAAGCACCAAGGAAAATTTTCGAGCCGATAAGTGAAGCAGTTAGCTTGTGGGAATCCGAGTGGAAAAGTTGCGCGGCCCTGGTACCGGCCAAGTTGTGGAAAACAAGGCGATGCAAGTTCTTTTCCACCGATTTCCACAAGGAAGAACATGAGCCGCTAATTATGTTTTATACCACGGGCGGGCCAGCCGCGGCTGGCGGGTTACTACGCCGGTCTGCGCGTCATGGATCGATCAATCAGTGCGAATCGCGCTCATGGCTGGCGGACTGTGACGCGGCCTTAGCTTCCGGGCTCAATTGAACCGTGTCTTGAGGCGGCTTGCTCTTTTGCGCGGCGGGCGAGGCGTGGCTGTGGGACTGCGCTGCGCTGGCCTGGCAGGGGGGATGGGAACTAACTGGACTAGTCATTTTGGATGTGCTCCTTTATTGCACTAATCGGACAACATCCGCGGAATGTGATTTTTTTTAAGACGACGTCCGCGAGAACAGCGAAAGCAACCCGGAAAGCGAACTGCTCTTGCGCTGCGGCTCGGACGAACCGTCCAGCCGATCCACCAAAGCGGCCACGCTTTTGCCGAAACTGCTGGTAGGCGCCATGGGCTTGCCCTCCATGAGCGCCTTTTGGATGGCATCGTAGTCGGCCGGTATCAGGTGATAGATCTCGGTGTGCAGCGCGGTTCCGATCACATCTTTGCTCAAACCCATGTGCCGGTCATAGCGATTGACGATCAGCTTCACCTTATAAGCAGGCACGTTGTTGGATTCTAGATACGTCAGCGACCGCTGGACCGCCTGCAGCGCCGTCAGCTCATTGGTTGTGACCAGGAAAATCTCGTCCGCAAATTGGGCCTGACTCAAGTTCCAATCGCCATACACCCCGCCTGAGTCCAGCACCACAACATCGTAAGCGCCGCGGGCAAACTCGATCACCTTGCTTGAGTCGTTCACCTCGCCCATCCCCTCGGGGAGTTGCTCGGGAGCCAGCAGAACGTCTACGCCTTGCCGATTGGTAACCACTGCCCTCCATAGGTCGGCATCGATCTCCTGGGCATGCGCCAGCACATCCATGAAGCTGTAATTAGACTTGATCTTCAGCAGGAACGACTGAGTTCCCGCTAACGGATCCAGGTCGGCCAGAAGGATGCGTTTCTCGGGAAAGCGCTTCAGCTGATAAGCGAAATTGGTGGCCAGCGTGCTCGCCCCGCAGCCCCCCTTGGCGGGCATGATGGAATACACCTTACCTGGGTTCTTGAAACGCCCGGGTTGCAGGCGCGTGATCTTCTGTAAGGTGGCTTCGATCTGCTCCGAAGTAAAGGGCTGGATCAGAAAATCGCTGGCGCCTTGACGCAAACAGCGCAGGCCGAGCGCCGGATCGCTCTTGTCGATAACAGCCACGATGGGGAGCTTGGCGTCCACCCGCAATAGCTCCGGTATTAATGAAAGAGACCGGTCCGGCGGGTCACTCACTTCCAGAAGGCAGAAACTGGGCCTCTGCGACAGCACGTCCACAATCTGCTGGCGATTCGGAAAAACGTTCAGATCGTGCGAGGAGAAGCCCGGCAAATGACGGTGCAGTAATGCGGTTAAGTCCCGGATTATCTTTTCGTTTGGGCAAACGAACAGCGCTTTCCAGCTACCCTGGAACTTGGATGCGTCATGGGACATTGGCAGCGGACGTACTCCTCCCGTCGGGAGCCCTACTGGTTCCATCGGCTAGAAGTAACAATAACATGAGAGCCTTTAAGGCCCCCGAGAACTAAAGATTCGAAAGCCGGGACCGATATGGCTCGCTGGACTACCGGACCTGAACCGGCCACGAGCGATTGGCACCGTGAGGCGCGCGGCTGGACGGGTTTCTCTTTTTGAACTGGCCCTTTGCGCCCAAGAGATGAACGAATGCCTGAAGATAGTCTCTCGAAAACCGTCGTGGTTTGCGATACCCAGCCCGTCACGGCCGAAGGTCTCAGAAAACTGGTCTCAGAGAGTCCCGATCTCCAGTTCCTGGAGCCGCTGGACTCGCTGCCGGCGGCCATGAAACTGGTCCATGCCTCACCCCCTCACCTGGTGGTGGTGGACAAGGGTTTCGGCATGCGTGCGGTGCTGGACTGGATTCATGAACTCAAGCTGACTGGCGCCACGCCGGCCGTAGTCGTTTGGGGCGTCTCGATGACCGAGGCCGAGGCTCTGCGCCTGTTGCAAGCCGGCGCGCGCGGAATCATTCGCAAGACCGCCGATCTGCAAAGCTTGATGAGTTGCCTGCGAAGCGTCGCCGGCGGCCAAACTTGGATGGAAGAGTCGGTATTCCGCGAATCTTCGAGGCAATCCGATGGCTATCCTCGCTCGGACCTGACGGCGCGCGAGCAGCAAGTGCTCGAGTTGGTGGAGCAGGGCTTCAAGAACAAGGAGATCGCGCTCGAACTGGGCATTCGTCCCGGCACCGTCAAAATCCACCTGAAGCACATTTTCGAAAAGACGGGCGTGCGCGGGCGCTACGGCCTGGCCATCAACGGGCTGAAGGACAAGGGTTTGGTATCGCTGGCGTCGTAACAGAAACCGGATGGTTCAGTCCGGCGAAAACAGAGGCTGGCCGGCCAAAGCAGTTCGCAAACCAAACAGCGCGATAGCCAGCACCACCGCAATCGTAAAGACGATTTCGCTGGCGTACCACACCGACAGATCCGTACTCAGTGGGAAGAAACCGGCGAAGGTGGTGATGAACAGCGACATCACCATAGCGAGCAAACCGCAACGCATCAGCGTCATCACCATCAGCCCGAAAAACAAAATATTGATGGGCCAACCAATCACCGGGTTGGGTTCGTTCAGCGCAATGATTCCCGCCAGCGCCAGCGTCACCGCGCCCGCGGCCAGCCACTGCTTTCGCAGCACCGTTCTGGCCAGGAAAATCAAAAAGAGAATGCCCAGTCCCTTGAATAGCGCGTCGTTGATCAGAAAAAGACTCTCGCCAACCATATTTCGGCCACCCGACAACACCGTCTGATGGATTCCGATCCGCACGGCAGGGCTGGCAACCAGCCGGTACGCCACGTTGCCACCAGCCTGCACCAGGGCGAGCACGATTCCCACCGCGGTGCCGACCAAAAAGTCGCGGCCCACCAGCGGATCGCGAACGGCGCCGGCCAGCAAACGGCTCCAGGAGATCAGCGTCTGTGGCCATCTGCGGCGCACGAAAGGTTCGAAGGAGATGTAGGTAACCGCAACGCTGGTGGCGCCAATCAAGGCGCGCATAACAGCCATGAAAAACAGGTCGGCTTCCTTGACGCTGGGGACGTGCGTGCCGCCAATCACCCAAACCGCGATCCCGACAGCGAGGCAGAACAACCATAAACGTGCGGCTCCGCGCGTGTCGCCGCGGCCCAGCCTCAAGTTGTAGCGCGCGAACGGAATCGAGCCGATCATCACGATCAATTGCAGGATGATGTAAACCACTTCGCCGGGCGGCTTCTGGTCGCCGCTGAATTGCGTGGCCGTGGCTGGTTTCGACCACGGTCCGGCAATTATGAAGTAGACTGGCTTGCCTTGAAATCCGGCCGCCTCGATGTGCAATGGAATATCGGGCGCTTCTGGATAGCTTCCGGACCAAGCCGCGCGCGTGTCATACGCGACACTCGGGGTCCATTGTGGTTCGGCAGTTTGAAAGCGGCTCAGGTCGAGGCCGGCAGCTTGGAACAGCAGATTCCAATCCGGCGTTTTCGGTGACGATGCGGGCTCGGCGAAGGATGGCGGCACGGCTTGCAAAAACAGGAGCCGCCCCTGCGGATCGAGCGACACCGACCGCATGCCGGGCACGTCGTCGGCTGGATCGTCCTGGCCCACTCGAATTACGTCGTTGACTTCGTGCGGCGCTAGCGGCGCAGGACTTGACCGGTACCAGAATCGCATCACGGCGGGCCGGCCTATGGCCAGCCGCGGCCAGGGCGAACCCGGCAGACGCGCCAGGTAGCGCAAAGGATTCAGCCGGTAATCAAACCCAAACGCCTGGGAGACGGGCCGCTCCGGATAGCCGATCTGCGCGAGAATCTCGCGGGCTTTCCCAGCTAACACTTCCGGCGGCTGATCGAAGGGGATCTTCATGATCAGCTCGTTCTGTTGATGCAGCGCGGCCACCAGCGCCATGCCTACAACCACCACCGCCAGCCAGGCCACGGCCGATCGCGGCTTCAATCCGATATTCGCTCCGGCGGCAGCCACCATTTCGGGCGACGGAGTTTCGCCCGCCGCCAGCGCCGCAGCCAGCGGATCGCCCCCCGGCAATGCGCCGAGCACGGCGAGCGCGGATTGCGGACGCTTGCGCGGATCCGGATCGAGGCACCGCAGGATGACGCTCTCCACCGCCGGATCGATATCTTTCACGATGGTCCGCGGCGCGGGCGGCAGCCGCTCCTCCTGCATTTGAGCCAGCTCGGCGCGCGTGGACGCGCTGAACGGGCGCTTGCCGGTGAACATCTCATAGAGCACCACGCCCAACGCGTAGATGTCGCTCTGCGTTGAAACTTCCTTGCCGGCGAGCTGCTCCGGCGCCATGTAGCCGGGCGTGCCGTTGCGCACTTCCAGACCTTCGATCTGCCCCATGATGCCGGCCAAACCAAAGTCCGTGATCAGGACATGGCCGCGGCTGTCGATCATGATGTTGGCCGGCTTGAGGTCGCGATGCAGCACGCCTTTGTCATGTGCCGCGGCCAGACCGGCGCAGAGCTTGCGAGCAATTTCAATGGCCTTGTCGGAAGGCAGCCTGCCAATTCGCCGCAGGAGCGAGTGCAGATCCTCACCGTCGACGTATTCCATCGACAGGTAAGGAAAGCCTTCCACTTCGCCCAGGTCGTAAACCCGGCAGACATTGACGGTGCGCCACCTGGCGTGCGATGCGCACCTCGTTGTGGAAGCGGGCCAGAGCCTTGGGATCGCGCGCCATTTCTTCCGGCAGGAACTTGAGCGCAACCGGCTGGCCCAGCCTTAGATCCGTGGCGCGATACACTTCGCCCATTCCGCCCGCGCCGAGCAGGCTCACAATGCGGTAGCGATCCCCGAGCAAAGTGCCGGGAAGGAAGCGCCCTTCTTCGGAAGAATCAGAACCGGGGCTGCTGCTGGATCGAGGCGTGAGAGCCGGTTTCACTCCAGTAGCGGCCTGGGTGGGGATGAGCGAAGCCGGCGACCCGCCTGCCATCCGCGCGCCGCATTGCCCGCAGAACCGCGTCGTGTCGGGATTCTCCGCGGAACAGCGGGCGCACGTTGCCATAGATAAGGCTCAACTTTAGCATCGCACGCGGTTGCTTCAAGTGCGAGCAGACGTTGCCATCGAGACCTGCGGCGGTTTAATCAAGCTCAGCCCCGTGGCCACCAGAAAGTTGAGGCAAAGCGCCACGAAACCCGCGCTGCAGCCGAAAACTGGATCGTGCTTGCTCAAGGTGAGAAGCGCCACGGTACCCACTCCGGCGATCAAGCCTGCGAATACTCCGGCCATCGTGACGCGTTTCCAGAACAGTCCCAAAACAACGCCCGGAAAGAACTGCGTGACACCAGCGTATCCCAGCAGGAGCAGCGATACCAAGGTGGTGGACCCATAGACAGCTAGGTAAAGGCCGATCAGGCTCAGTGCAACCACCATCCAGCGTGCCAGTTTCGCAACCGCATCGTCGGTCATCTCGGGTGCGAAGAGCGGCCGGTAAAGATTCTTGGCAAACAGAGTGGACGCGGCCAGGACCATAATTGCGGCGGGAACCATCGCGGTCAGAGCGCCGGCGCCGCCGATCACGCCCAGGAACCAGGGCGGGAACGTCCGGCGAACTATGGTCAGCAGCGACAGATCGCCATCGGCTAAACCGGGCACCACCAGCACCGCGGTGAATCCTACGAAAAAGATAAAGGCGAGCGTAAGCGTGTACAGCGGCATCAGCACCGAGTTTCGCCGCACCGTGTCCGCGCTCTTGGCCGTGAAGTTGGCCGCGAAGCTTTGCGGCCACATGTAGAGACCGAGCGAGGTGAGCAGAACCGTCGTGATGTACCACGGGTGGCCCAGGTCGGGAGTGGCGCCCGGCATGGTCAAGTGCGCGGGCCGCGACCGTGCTAGCGCCGCGAACATGGGACCGATGCCGCCGAAGTAGAAATACGGAACCGCTATTCCAATCGAGGTCGCGGCCAGCAGCATCAAGGCGTCCTTCAGGATGCTGACCCAGGCAATGGCGCGGATACCGCTAGCGAAAACGAACCCCGCAATCACCACAATCGAGATCACCATCGCGGGGGTCCGCCCGATGCCATCGAAGCTGGCAATGGAGACGATGATGCCTAGCCCGGTGATCTGAAGTTGAAAATACGGAAGCAGAAAGACTACGCCAACTGCGCACACAAACGCCCCTAAATACTTGTTGCCATACCGCACGTTGAAAAAATCCGATTGAGTCTGCAGCTTGTGCTTTCGTCCCAATTCCCAGAGCGGCGGCAAAATGAAAAACGAGACCACGTAGGCGAGCGTTATATACGCCAGGATGTAAAGTGTGGGGCCGCCGCGAGAATACGCCCAGCCGCTAGCGCCCAAGAACGAGAACGTAGTATAGATCTCGCCCGCCAGCAGCAGATACATCAGGAGAGGTCCGAAGCCGCGGCCGCCGACGCTCCATTGCTCCAGGTCCATCTTGCGGTGGATTCCGGCGACGAACCCGATCCCGGCGCCAATGGCGACGATGGCGAAAATCGTCGTCAAGGCGATTGCGCTGGAGCTCATTCGTCCTCGCGCCGGTCATCGCCGCGGCGGCCTTCGATGCGATAAGCCCCTACCAGACACAAAGTGGTCAATACCGTCCACGACAGTAACCATGCCAGATTGAACGGGAGACCGGCGATCATGGGATAAATTCGATCCCAGAGTGGCACCGAGAGACACATGGCGATAAACGGAATCAAGCCGAGCAGCAGAGCGATGGGGGATGGCTTCTTCACCGGCACAATGCGAATTAGTGCCCGGTCATTCTGGTTTGACCCATTTTCGGACGTCGCATGATGAAGGGCAGCGGCACCAGACAACCGATGACCAGCGACATGACCCAAAAGCTATTTTCGATGCCTACCGTATTGGCCTGCTGTTGAACGGTCAGGTATACCATGGCCAGCGCTTTGTGAGCCGCGGTGACGGCATCATAACCTTGCGCCACGAAAGTCGCGGTTAAGCCGTTTAGCATTTGCGCAAAGTTTGGGTTCGCCAGGTTCGTATGCGCCGCGAAATTCACTTGCTGGGTCTGATTCTGGCGCGCCAAAAACGTCGTCAGCAGCGACGTGCCGATGCTTCCGCCCATGTTGCGCGCGAAATTGGACAGGCCTGCCACTTGATTATTCTTCTCGCGCGGCACTCCGACGTAGTTCAGCGTGCTGATGGGAATAAATATCAACGGCATGAAGATCACTTGCGCCATGCGCAGCAGCACGATGGTTCGAAAGTCGATCTGCAGACTGAGAGCCGTCATGCGGTGCAGCGACCACGCCGTACCAAGAAACCCAACGGCAATCAGAATTCGCGGGTCGATCTTGCTACCCGTGAGCCGTCCAGCTATCGGCATCATCGCCATCAGAAGGAATCCGGCCGGCGACAATGCCATCCCGGCTTGCTCCGCCGTGTAGCCGAGACTGCTCTGCAGGAACTCGGGTAGCAAGACCGTCGAACCAAACAGCGCCATCCCCAAAGTGAATGAGAAAAAGACCGCCGTTCCGAAGTTGCGATTCTTCAGCAGGCGCACGTCGACAATGGGATTGTCGTGATACCACTCCCACAGGAAGAACGCCACCAGGGCTGGTAGTCCGATACAGAAGCAGGTGAGAACCAGCCGCGATGCAAACCAGCCGGCCTCCTGCCCTTTGTCGAGGACGAATTGAAATGCCGACACGCCCGTGACGATCAGCGCCAAGCCGATATAGTCGATCCGAATGCCAGATCTTTTCTCTTCTTTCAGCCACGGTGGATCTTCCACCAATCGCGACGTGAGAAACAGCGACAAAAGCCCGACTGGCAGGTTGATGAAAAAGATCCAGTGCCAGTTGAAATTGTCGGTTATCCATCCGCCCAGGGTGGGCCCGACGGCCGGAGCCACAACCACCGCCATGCCGTATAGTGAAAACGCCATCCCGCGCTTTTCGACGGAAAATGTGTCCGCCAGGATGGCCTGCTCGGACGGTTGCAACCCTCCGCCGCCCGCTCCTTGCAAAATGCGGCAGATAATCAGCATCGGGAGGTTTCGAGAGATTCCGCAGAGGAAAGACGAGGCTGTGAACAGCGCGACGCAGATCATGTAGAAGCGCTTGCGGCCCAGCACGGTCGACAGCCAGCCGGATACCGGCAACACGATGGCGGCGGACACGAGATAGCTGGTGAGAACCCAGGTCGCCTCCTGATATGTTGCGCCGAGCGATCCGCCGATGTGCGGAAGCGAAACGTTCGCGATGGACGAATCCAGCACTTCCATGAAGGTGGCCAGCGTGACCGTCAGGGCGATGATATAGGGATTGTACGCGGGCTTCCAGGTAGCGCGGCTATCGGCCGGCTGGTCCGCCATATTTCATCCCTCCACTCGAACCTTGGGCTCAACCGACATCCCGGGCCGCAGCCGATCGAGGCCGTTCTGATTGGGTTTGAAGCGCAGCCGCACCGGTATGCGCTGTACCACCTTCACGTAATTGCCAGTCGCATTTTCAGGAGGAAGCACGCTCCCGATGGCACCCGTGCCTCCGCCCAGGTCCTCCACGTAGCCTTCGAAATCCTGGTTTAAAGCATCCACGTGTATGCTGGCCGATTGTCCGGGCTTGATCCTGCGGAGCTGTGTTTCTTTGAAATTCGCGGTTACGTACACGTCGCCGATCTGCGCGATCGTGAACAGCTGTTGTCCCGCGCCAATGTGCATGCCCACTTCGGCGGAGCGCTTCAGCACCACGCCTCCCACCGGCGCGCTGACTTTGGTATAGCTCAACTTCAATTGAGCCTGCTCCACTTGCGCTCGGGCGCTTTCTTGATTGGCCTGCTGCGATTGCACGGTGGCCCGCCGGATGGCCACTTGCTGCGTTCCCGTTTGCCGGTACTGCACCAGCCGGGTGCGCACCTGGCTGAGTTGCGCTCGCTTTTGATCCACCACGCGCGCCGCCGATTCCACCGAAGCGCGATTGGCCGCGACGTTGGCCGCTTGGGCTGCGGCGGTGGCGGCTACTTGATCGTACTCCTGCTGCGAAACTTCTTCGTTGGCGATCAGAATCTTGTAGCGGGCCAGATCCGCTTGCGCGCGCGCGCTATTGGCCTCCGCCTCCGCCAGTTTGGCCGCGGCCGCGTCGCGATCCCGTTCAGCGCCGGCGATGGCGGCTTCAGCATTCGCCACGTCGAACTCGGCGCCCGAGACGTTAGCCGTGGTTTCCACCTCCGCAATGGGAACGTTCGGCTGCTGCGCCGTCACCATGCTCCGGGCTTGCGCCAGCTGCGCCGTGGCTTGGTCCAGGCTGACCTGATAGTCGCGCGGATCCAGGTCAACCAGCGGGTCGCCTGGTTTTACGATCCGATTCTCATCCACGTAGACTCGTGTGATCGAGCCATCCACGCGCGAGCTGATGGCGTTCAGGTGCGCCTCCACTTCCGCATCGTCCGTAGTTTCGAACTGCCGCGATTGCAACCAGAAATAAAGCCCACCCGCAGCCGCCGCCAGTAGCACCAAAAAGAAGATCACAAACGCGCGCCGCCGTCCTCGCTTTTTCGACGGCACGGGCTTGGATTCCATAACCGGATTGGCGGGCGGGGCCGGCGTCTGTATTTGCTGCACAGTTTCTTCGGTCTTCATGGCTGGCTCGCTTTCAGAAGCCCAGGAATCTCTTTTTCGGCTTCACCGATCGCACGCGCCAACGCCAGGCGCGCCATCTCGAATGAATAAAGGCTCGATACATAATCGCTCTCGGCGTTGGCCACCTGTTCCTGAGCCTGCACCACTTCGACGGTAGTCGCAACACCCAGTTGGAACCGGTCGCGCGATTCGCGCAGGGTTTCGCCGGCGTATCCTCGATTCTGTTGCGCCAGCTCGACCTGGCCGATCGCGGTCTCCACCTCAATCAGCGCCGTGCGCACCTCCTGTTCCACCTGACCTTGCTGATCGGCCAGCTCCGCCTTGCGCTGCGCCAATTCTGTTTGGGCCTGCTCGATGTCGGCCTTCACGCGTCCACCCAGCCAGATTGGCACATTCACGGACCCGGACACGGAGAACACGCCGTGCGCCGAAGCTGGATTGGGACCTAATACTCCATAGTCGCCATTCAGGGACACGGAGGGCAGGCGCTCGGCGTGGGCGGCGGATACAACGCGCTCGGCTGCTTGGACCTGGGCTTGCGCTGCCTTGAGGTCCTGCCGGTTGGCGAAGGCCTGTTGGATCGCGGCGGCGGCGGCGGGAACCGTCAATGCAGGAAATCCGAGCGATTCGCTCAAGACGATTTCGCGGTCGAGCGGTAGTCCGATCAATCGAGTCAGGCCGATCTTCTCCTTCCGCACCTCCGATGTCAATGCGTTCAATCTCTGCTGTTGCGTCTCCAATTCCACCAGTGTGCGCACCACATCGATTCTAGCGTTGGTCCCGGCGGTCCTTCGCACCTCGGCTTGATGATTCACCGCGCGGGCGTTCTCCACCTGGGCGCGCTGCGATTCCACGCTCGCCGCCGTGGCAAGCAACTGAAGATAACTGCCGGCCACCGCCAGGACCACCAGCTCCCGCGCATCCCGGGCCGACAAGAGCGCCGCATTCTCCAGATCCTTGGACACTTGGAAATTTCGTCTCAGCACTGGATCCCAAACCGAGTAACTGAAATTGCCCTGGGCTTGCGAATAGCTGAATGGGCCGACTACTGAAGGGATCGAGAAATTGATTCCCGGCGGGAGGTTGAACTTGAATCCGTAGGCCGCCAGATTGATTTGCGTCACGGTCTCTGAGGCGTTGGCTGAAATGTTGGGAAGCAGATAACTCAATTGCTGGGCGCGCTGCGCGCCGGCCATGCGCGCGGAATAGTTGGCCGTAACAGCGCCCAGATTGGTCTGCAGCCCGCGCCGGATCGCTTCACCGAGCGTCAGGGTAACCGTGCCGGGCGGCGGGATTTCGCCTGGAATGCTGCCCTGAAAGCTGCCTCCGATCTGCGTGGAACTGGTGACGGTGTCCGCTCCGCTGGGGGTCGCCATCTGCTGGACGGACACGGCGCCCGCCGCTTCACGGCCCGAAAGAGGAAGGGGAACCGGACGGCTGGAACCAATCGGTCCGGCCGCGCCGCCGAGCAGTTGGGCGAACGCCGGGGTCGAAAGGCCCCAAAGCAACAACCCGATACCGCCGCAGGCATTCCTTCTGGTCACATCCAGAATTTAACACAAATACATACGCGAATGTATATAATGAAAACGGATGGCAGGTCACGCGCTAGTCCCGGTCCCGGAGCCAACCAACAAGCTCGCACCCGGGCCAAGGCCCCGCAACAAACACCAGCAGCGAACCGATGCTACCCGCAAAGCGTTGCTGCAAGCCGCCCGCCGCATTTTTGCCCGCGATGGTTTCGAGGCGGCGCGCTTGGAAGAGATCGCCGCTTCCACCGGCCATACACGCGGCGCTTTCTATGCGCACTTTGAGAATAAAGAGGAGCTGTTCTTCGCCTTGCTGGAGCAGGAATCCAGCCAGCGGTTAGACGAATTGCGCGCCGTCATTGAACGCGCGCCTACGCCGCAAGGAAGCCTGGATGCTCTGCGCGAATTCTACGTCGGCCGCGCCTGGGATCCGCACTGGGTGATGTTGATGCTGGAATTCAAGCTGTTCGCTGTCCGGCATCCGCATTTGCGAGCACGCCTGGCCCGAACCCATCGGCGCATCCGTGCATCCTTGAACCTGGCCGCCATCGACCAGCTCATGCCGCGTGGGGTCAAGGGCAGTGGAAAGGCGCAGGAATCCAGGAAGGTGGCGCTGGAGGCTCTGTTGAACGGCCTGGTGCTGGAGCGCGCCTACGACCCGCGAAGAATTTCGAAAACGCGCCTGGCCGCGGTCCTGCGCCAGTTGTTCGACGCAGCGCTGATTTCGTAGAAGAACCAACCATTTCATAATTTTCGGCGACGGGCGCGAGATCGCCGGCGCGGCGGAACATCGTCTGGACTGACCGGACATGCTTTGAGGACCTCCAGCCAGTTTTCCTTGGTGGGGAGGCGACGGAAGAGGCGCCGTTTGAGTGTCACGATCATAGTGGATCATCCGACAATACAACGGCAGCGGGGAAAATGGGAACTTCGTGTCCGGCCTTCAGTGTCGTAACCTAGAACCTTAAGACCCTATGCCCGAATCTCCCATCACTCCGCGCGCTCAGGATTTCGCCGCGTGGTATCAAGACGTGGTTTTGCAAGGCGACATGGCCGAGCCGGCCGAAATCGTCAAAGGCTGCATGGTGATCAAGCCCAATGGCTATGCCGTCTGGGAACTGCTGCAGCGCGAGCTCGACACCCGCTTCAAAGCCACCGGACATCAGAACGTTTATTTCCCGCTGCTGATCCCGCAGAGCTTCATGCAAAAGGAAGCCGAGCACGTGGAAGGTTTCTCGCCCGAGCTGGCCGTGGTCACCATCGCCGGCGGCAAGGAGCTGGAGGAGCCCTACGTCATCCGCCCGACTTCAGAGACCATCATCGGCCACTTCTTCGCCAAGTGGATTCAGAGCTATCGCGACCTGCCCATGCTGGTCAACCAATGGGCCAACATCATTCGTTGGGAGCTGCGCACGCGCATGTTCCTGCGCACCACCGAATTTCTCTGGCAGGAAGGCCACACCGCGCACGCCAGCCATCTGGAAGCTGAGCAAGAAGTGCTGCGGATGCTGGACGTCTATGCCGAGGTTGCCGAAAACGTCATGGCCATGCCGGTGATCAAGGGCGTGAAAACGGCCGGTCGAGAAGTTCGCGGGCGCCCTCCGCACGTACGCCATCGAAGCCATGATGCAGAACGGCTTTGCGCTACAGTCGGGCACCAGCCACGACCTCGGCCAGAATTTCGGCCGCGCCTTCGACATCAAATTTCAATCCAGCGAAGGCCAGCTCGATTACGTCTGGCAAACCAGTTGGGGCGTCAGCACGCGCCTGATCGGTGGACTCATTATGAGCCACTCCGACGACAAGGGCCTCGTGCTGCCGCCCAAGCTCGCGCCCGTCAAAACCGTGCTGGTTCCGATTTACCGCAAGGACCAGGAGAAGGCCAGCGTGCTGGAGGCGGCGGACAAAATCGCCAAAGACGTCGGCGCACGCGTAGACGCCCGAGAAGGTCAATCGCCCGGCGCCAAGTTTTTCCATTGGGAGCGGCGCGGCGTGCCAGTGGTGCTCGAACTCGGCCCCCGCGACCTGGCTTCGAACAACGTGGTGCTCAAGCGGCGCGATACCGGTACCAAGGAGGTGGTGCCTCAGGCCGGACTCGCGGACCGGATCACAACCACGCTCGACCAGATGCAGAAGGACCTCTACGCGGCGGCCAAGCAGCGCCTGAACGAAAACACCGTGATGGCCAATTCGATCGAGGACGTGGAAGCCATCTTGAAAGATGTCACGGCCGAAAAAGGCGGCGGCAAATTTGTGATGGCGCACGTCAAGGACGACCCGGTTTGCGACGCGCGCATCAAGGAATTCAAAGCCACCGTGCGATGTATTCCTCTGGTGGACGAGTGGGACGGGGCGGGGAAGTGCATCGTCACGGGTGAGCCCGTGGATCGCCGCGTGGTAATCGCCAAGGCATACTGAGCTGTGTCATGAGGTCCCGGTTGTTGGCGCTCGCGGCTGCGGCCATTCTGCAATCGGGCTGCGGGACGCTAGGCGACCAATTGACGTTCCGCGTGAAGGCCGCCGACGTCCAACACAAGAACAACAGCTTGCTAAAAAGCAAGCAGCCTGACGACTACGTCGAGATCACTCTGCCCGGCAAGCTGCTGAATCCTGCGACGCCGGTGAAAATGATCTCGCGCAGCCAGGCGGATTGGAACACACCCGAGCACGCGGCCGTGTCCATCCTGTCGGCAAACGCCGCCGGCGACGCCGCCTGGATGGTCGAGAATTACGTTCCCTCCGAACGCGAGGGCGCCAATAAAAAGCTCTCCGACCCCAACGTTCTCGAGAGCACCGAGAATTACTACCAAAACCTGGGAACGGTTTCCATGACCGGCTGGACCGAGTTGCGCGGATACACTCTGATATTTATCCGAGGCGTGGACGAAGACGGCGACGCGACCGTCCTGGTGTTAACGCTGTCGAAAACCCCGGACGGATGGAAACAGACCGACGCCTTGGCCCACGACGACACGTTCGAAATCGTTTGGACCGCTCTCCACACCGGAGGGGTACGTTGACAGCGCGCTCGCAATGCGAGAGGCTCTATATTTAAAGAACAAGGAGGTTCTTGGATGCCACGTGGACGTCAAACGACGAATATTTTCGTAAGGAGCGCGATCGGGTCGAGCGTAATTGTCGGCGGTCTTCTGCTAGCCGCCACTTCCGGCGGGCCGCCGGATATGACTACTCCGACCAACGACGCTCCGAATCCGTATCAAACGATCCCGAATTTCGTAAAGCTGCCCGAAGGCCGGAAAATGGGCTCTACCAGCTCAGTCGATATCGACCGGGACGGCAAAACAATCTGGATGGCTGAGCGCTGCGGCTCCAACAGCTGCCTGGATCGAGAAACCGGTCAGATCAAAAACATCGACACCATCCTGCACGTCGATTCCGACGGCAACATCATCAAGATGTTTGGCGCGGGCATGCTCATTTTCCCGCACGGCATTTATGTCGACGCTCAGGATAATGTTTGGGTCACTGACGGTCAGGACAATGCGCCGGCGCCGGCAGGTGGCCGCGGGCGCGGGGGGCGCGGCTCGTTCAAACCAGGCTCTATGGATCCCACTCCTGGAGCCACCAAGGGCCATCAGGTATTCAAGTTCAGCAAGGACGGAAAGCTGCTGATGACCATCGGGAAGCCTGGCGGCGCCGCCGTGCCGGAGTGCTGCTATCAACCCAACGACGTGATCGTCGCCAAGAACGGTGACATATTCGTCTCCGAAGGTCACGGCACAGGCAAAGACGTTGTCTTCAAGTTTGATAAGAACGGCAAGATGATCAAACATTGGGGCACGTACGGCACCGGCCCCGGCGAGTTCGATCAACCCCACGCGCTGGCATTCGATTCCAAGGGCCGTCTCTACATCGGCGACCGCAATAACAACCGCATCCAGATCTTCGACCAGGACGGCAATTACATCGCCGAGCTGCACCAATTCAGCCGGCCGAGCGGAATTTTCATCGACAAGCACGACAATCTGTACTCGGCGGATTCGGAGTCGGAATCGGTATCGCGCAATCACAATGGCTGGAAACGCGGCATTCGGGTTGGCAGCCTGAAGGATGGCAAGATCGTCGCGTTCATTCCCGATCCGGTAGAGAAAACCACCGGGACCAGCGCGGCGGAAGGCGTAGCAGTGGATGCCGCGGGCAATATCTACGGCGCCGAGGTCGGCCCGCACGACCTGAAGAAATACGTTAAGAAGTAAGCGCCGCGCCGCATTCTCCGTGCGGCGTCGATGCTCTGGCCGGTGAGATGCTAATTAGTATCTATGCGTCTCACCGCAGCCATCCTACTGCTTTCCTCGAGCGCATGGGGGCAGTTCAAAAGCACGGTCCCACTGGTAGTCGCGCCCACCACCGTCACGGATTCCAAAGGACACTACGTTGACGGCCTGACCACTGACGACCTGATCCTCTACGACAACAATGTGCCGCAGAAGATACAGATGGATTGGACCACCTATCCGATCGACCTGGTGGTCGCGGTTCAGACCAGCTCGAATTCCGGCGCGGTCATCGACAAGCTCGGCGGCAGCGGCATTCTGTTCACTCAGTTGCTGGCGGCGCGAAGCCGGCGAGACCGCCGTGATCTCGTTCAGCGACGAGGTGAAGGTCCACCAGGAGTTCACCGGCGATCCGGATTCCGTCATCCACGCCTGCGCATGCTGCGCAAAGAAGGCGACGACGCGCACATGCTGGATGCCTTGCTCCAGGCCGTCTCGATGCTGGACGATCGGCCCGCGGGCACGGCGGCGAATCATTCTCATGATCGCGTGAGAAGCGCGATCGCTCCAGCAAAGCCAAGCTGACCGAAGTGATGGAGCAGGTGGAGCGGGCTCAACGTCGCGGTCTACTGGCTCACCTATTCGCCATTCCTGCAGCCGTTCACCGTGAAGCCCAAGACTGCCGAAGATCTGAAACCCGAAGCCGAGCGCATCAAGGTCCAGCAGTGCGCGACGTGCCCGCCGCCCGACGAAACGCCGGTTCCGCTCGACATCGGACCGGTCGAGCCCGATCTACGCGATCGGCGAGTTGATACGCTTGCACAAACCGGATCTCTCCACCCTGTTCACCAAAACCACTGGCGGGCAGGCCCTGGGTTTCCTGAAGAAAAATGCGCTTGGAGCAGGCCATTGAACTGGTGAGCGAGGAGGTGCATCGCCAGTACATCCTCAGCTTCGAGCCCAAGGGCGGCGAGGCGGGGAAGTTTCATGCCATCCGAGTCGTGGTCAAGGATCGCCCGGAGCTGCAAGCGAAAACCCGCGCCGGCTATTTCGCCCTCTAGTCGACCGCAGCTGTACCAGAGCGGCAGAATAGGATCATGACCGAGATTGCCTTGACCCCGATCGGCGTTGTTCACAGCCCGATTCACGAGCCGGTGGACGATGTCTGGGGCGGCGTGACGGCGCGTATCGAACTGGATGCCTCGCGGTTCTCCGAGGAATCCTTGGCGGGACTGGATGAATTCTCGCACGTCGAAATCGTCTTCGTGTTTGATCGCGTCGCGGATTCTGAAATTCACTTCGGCGCGCGGCATCCCAGAGGACACGTGGATTGGCCCAAGGTCGGCATCTTCGCTCAACGTGGAAAGAACCGGCCAAACCGGATCGGAGTAACGGTCTGCCGCTTGGTCTCGGTGAGGCCGCTCGCGATCGAAGTGGAGGGCCTGGACGCGATCGACGGCACGCCGGTGCTCGACATCAAACCGTACCTGCGCCAATTCGCACCGCGCGGCGAGGTTCATCAGCCTGGCTGGGCCACCGAGCTGATGGCGGAATACTGGAGAAGCGAGTGAACAAGCCGTCCGTCGGGCTGAGGCGCGGCTACCATAGAAGAAGGAGCTCATGAAATCTCTTCGATTCCTTGCCGCCGGCGCGCTCGCATCCGCATTGGCTCAGGCACCCAAGAGTCCGCCGAACCGCAAGCTGCAGATCGAAGAAGTCCGCGCCACCGGCTGTGTGCGCATCGCGCCGAATGGATGCGTGCTGCTGAAGACGCTGGACGGCAAGACGACCTACACATTCCAAGCCGCGCCTAAGCCGGATGAGGGTGTCGTCATCACCATCCAGGGCACCGCGCACAAAGGCGCGAGCGCGTGCAAGCAGGGCCTCATGATTGACGTCACAGATTGGGAGCCGACCGGTGAGATGTGCACTGAGTAGCAGCGCGCTATTGTTTGCGCTATTCCTCAGCAGCGCCGCGGCCGAGTCCAAGCGGCTCGATGCGACACACCTGGTCGTGCTGGACCGGACCGCGGAAGAGACCCGCTTGTTCGTAATCTCTAACCAGACCAATCAGGAGCTGCTCCAGCTCGATGCGTTTCCGGCCACGAAGTTCGAGGCGTCTCCGTCGCTTGAGGTCATCGCCCCAAACTCCGCCTATCTGCATTTCTATTCCGATTACGGCATCTACTACGGCAGCATCAAGTACATTTTTGATCTTTCCAACAGCAAACCTCCGGTGAAAATCCGCTACGGCATGCTCGCACTGACATCGGTCGTACGGAGGAACGATAAACTGGACTATTCGGCGTCGTTTAACCAGCCCGGCCAGATATTTCAAAATGGCTGGCACGAGCAGCACGCAGCAATCATCGTGGAACCTCGCGATGCCGGGTTGCCGGGATACCAGATCGTCGATGGCGCCATCCCGCCAGAGCAGAGCGCCAGTCCGGGCGAGAACGTCACAGTGCAGAACGCTACTCCTCTGGGCCAGCCGCATCGGCCTTCCACCATTTTCGTGGATAACAAATCCTATCCCGCGCCGATTCCAACCGTCGACTTCTATCGACAGACCCTGCCTCAGAAACAGGCGCCGGCTGAAATGGAAAGCGACATCGGACCATTCGTGCAAGACGGCGACAAGATTTGGTTCGCGACTTCGTTCTACGACGGCGAGGGCACTTCCGGCATTGGTGCTATTGGCTCGTTCGATATCGCGACGCACAAATACCAGATGCGGTACTTGCCGGAGATCGCGCCGTGGTCCGGATCGGCGATTTTGTTGGACGGCGAGGATCTGTGGATCGGCCTGAAGCACCGGCCTGAAGGCGCCGAGATCGGCGGAGGCCTGCTGAGTTACAACATGCGCACTGGCAGGGTCAAGACCTTCGCCATACCGGACGTTATCTTCACCATTGATCGCGCGGGCGATGCGATCTATTGCGGCACGTCACACGGCCTGTACATGCTGCGCGGCGATCAAATCACGCAATTGCGATTCGAACCGAACGAATCCGGCCAGCTCATCATGATCCAGCGCGACGTGCGATGATCTCTTCGACAATCCCGGTGGTCGAGTAGCCAGGCTCGAGCGGCAGCGCCAGCACTTTGCCGCCAGCAGCTTCCACCTCTTCGCGCCCGGCGATGAAATGCGACCAGTCGGCGCCCTTGACCAGAACGTCCGGGAGCACGGCGGCGATCAGCTCGCGCGGCGTGTCCTCGCCGAAGAACGTGACGGCATCGACGGCGGCGAGCGCGGCGGCAAGTTCAGCGCGATCGTTTTGCGAAATGAGCGGCCGCGTGGGACCTTTCAGCCGCTGAACCCCAGCGTCGGTATTGAGCGCCAGGATCAGCACGTCGCCGAGCGAGCGCGCGGCCTCGAGCAGCCGGATGTGACCGGGATGCAAAATGTCATAGCAGCCGTTAGTAAAGACGACGGTCTTGCCAGCAAGCTTCCATTCAGCCCGCAGGGCGATGAGTTGATCACGCGAGTAAATTGATCCCAACGCTCATTGTGATGCCGGCCTCCGTGTAGCAATTTCCGATAACGATATATTATGTCTACTTATGCCGGTAGTGGGTCTATTTTTCGAGCTGCCTAGTTAGATTTATAAGTTCGCCTCGTCCTGTCTTCTGGTTTATGTGATCCCTCGGACACGGTGAATAAGATCCTTGAAGGAGTACCGGGGGTCTTAAGGTGAGCATCTACTCGAAACATCACGTAACCATGAGGGGCTATACGTATTATTGGGCACAACAGCGATCCGCCAGCCAGGATTAAACACTGACCATCACCAGCGTCCGACCCCGGACCAGAGCTTGGGACAAGTCCGAACTCTACATTTGTGTCGCTGGGGGCGGCTGTTAGGAATGCGCTATAACGAGGCGTCCCATTCTCGTTTGAAATAGTGACCTCCTCGATGTCATGCCATTTGTCTGATGTAATGCTTAACACATCGGGAGACACGCTGATCGGCAGGCTGCGGTTGATGTAGTGAACCCCCCTTACAAGGCCAGCTACCACTAGAGCGGATACAACTATCAACATTGTGCCGGTTCGTGTTTGTCGGATCTCCTTGCGTGCTAGCTTTGCGCCCAGTAGAACAAATGACAGGACGAACTGGAGATCGGCCAGTAACGGATGCCCGGAAGTCATTGCTGACACGCCGCCACCAAAGAGTAAAGCGCCAACCGTACCAACGACGGGCCAAGTCCACCACTTGAATCCGGTTTTGGCTTGTTTAGCCGAACGCTCCTTCTCTCGCTGAGCCATTCTCCGTTCGCGGCGCGTGGCCATTCCCTCAACCTACCAAATGCGAACCTGCGCCCGCCTTGGCAATGCCAAAACGCTGGGTCATGCGTCCGTATCCAAAAAAAGAGCCCGAACTTGCTGGGAGGTGCTTGTTCGGGCCCGAGGGAAGAAATCGTTAAATCAAAATTTGCCGCTACCGTTTAGCGATGGCCGCCTCCGTCATGTCCACCACCGCCGTGGCTCGCTTCCACTGGAGCGCCCCTTGCTACCGCTCGCGCGTCCGCTGCCGCTAGAGCGCGGAGCCACTGGGCCGCTGCTGCACAATGGACGGGCTGATGTGGACCGCCTGGCCGCCCCGCGCGAAATTGTTCGCCGAGCCAGGCTGCGTGTTCTCGAAGCTCCGCCATTCACCGCTCGAATACCCGCGCGCGCTGCCCGACATCGACGGAGACGCCGCGCCGCCACTTCCGTGCTCCAGCGGCTCGCCAAAGCGGCCCCAGCCATGTGTCGCCTGCGAGGAACCCGCTGCGCTGCCGCCTGAGTAACCTCGGGACGAACCGCCGGCCGCGCTCCCAGGCCGGTCGCCCGCGCTACGCCATCCGCCGCCACCGGCCGCCGAAGTTCCCCGCGAGAACGAATTCCCCGCTCCCGCGCTGCTCAAATTCGAGCGCGACAGTTGCTGCATACTGCGCTGCTGCTGATCGAACGAAACGTGGTCTACACGCGGCGCCTGCATGTGGCTGGCGAAGCTAGTCGTCCGGCTCTGCGTGAAATTCCCGCTAGGCGCACGATTCGTCATGCGCAGGCTGGAATGATCCGGCGCCACCGGCACTGCTCCGCGCACCAATCCAGCCGACTGAATCTGGCTGCGATTGAGCGAAGTGAGCTGCGCGCCGCGTCCAAAGCCGGCCGTGTTGACTCCGGTCACCGCGCCGGTAATACGCGCATTGCGATACGTGTTGGCGATATTTACGTTGTTGACGATGGTCGAACCGTTGAACGCTCCGCCCCGGAATCCGGCGTAATATCCGCGGCCATACCAGGGATGGAACACTTCAAACGGAGCCAGCGGAACCCATCCGACGCCGCCGAATCCAAACCCGACGCCCACTCCGAATCCCCCGCCAAAGCCGAAGAATCCCACCAAGGCCGGCGACCAGTAAGAGCGCGCATACATCGGTCCCGGATACCAGGCCCATCCACCCGCGCCCCAGAACCAGCGGCCATAATGATACGGCGCCCAGCCCCAAGGGTCGTAGCTGACCCAGGTCCAGCCATAGTAGTCTTCCCAAACCCATTGTCCGTTCTGATAAGGAGCCCAGCCCTGCGGCTCGTTCGGCTGCCACACTTGACCATAGGTAGGATCCTGCGTCCAGCGTCCGTTCTGATCCAGATCCTGGGCGCCCGTCACATCCGGGCTCACGTGTTGATAGCTCACCGAACGCTGCAAATAACGGTCGCGATCTTCGTTCCAGTGGTCGAAGCTATCGGGCGCGCCAGCTTGCACCACCTGAAATTCGGTATTCGCGCCTGAGCCGCGCGCATTCATGGTCTGGCCGGCTTGCAGGTGTTCGCTTCCGCCGGCGCCGAAAATTTCCGCCTCGCCCGCTCGAACCGTGAGCTCAGAGGTTCCGTCTTCATGCACCGTCACCCGATAAATCCCCGGCTGCAGCGGATGCAGCGCCACGCTGGGAGTATCTAGTTCGGTTTGCGCCTGGCCGGGCCGCAGAACGCGCAACGTCACCGTGCCGGCCGCCACCTGCATTTGATAACTCGAGATGTCCATACCCGAGAAGCGCACTTCAGAGTTGGGCCCGATGCGAAGCACGTTGGCGAAGTCCAGCTCCACCTCGGCGCGCGCGGACGAACCGGTCAGCAGATGGTCATCGGCCATGAGCGGCCCATTAACACCAGCGGCCACCACGTCTCCGGAATCTCCGCGGCGAACGGAGACGTCTCCGTTCAGTATGCTGATGCGTGCTACGGCGCGCCCGCGTTCGTATGCGCCGTCGGGTTGATTAGGATCCTGGCCTGGATTCTGCCCGGGATTCTGATCCTGCGCCAGCAGCGACACGCCTCCCAGGCCGACCGCTGCCATCGCCACCGCTACTAGAATGCGCTTCATGGACCCTTTAACCTTCCCCAGCACTATGGCATTCAAATCGCCAACGCGTAACGCTATTCTTTTCAGCGCCATAACAAACCATGCTCCGCTTCCGAAGCTGGCCGAAAACCACCAGCCCTGCTCGGAAAGAGCCGTATTGTGTTACAGATGCGAGCCGAGTAAACTATAGTTAAGTTGAGCCAGGCAACCACAGTCAATCGCTCTCTTCCCGAAGTACATTCCAGCGTCGACACCACCCAGCCATCCCTCTGGCGGCGCATGTTTGCCTTCGCCGGACCGGCCTATCTGGTCAGCGTCGGCTACATGGATCCCGGCAATTGGGCTACCGATCTGGAAGGCGGCGCGCGCTTCGGCTACGAATTGCTGTGGGTGCTGGTGCTGTCGAACCTGATGGCGATTCTGCTGCAGACGCTCAGCGCTCGGCTCGGCATCGTCACCCAGCGCGACCTGGCGCAAGCCTGCCGCGAGACTTATCCGCGGTTCGTCTCTTACGCGCTGTGGGTGTTCTGTGAAATCGCCATCGCCGCCTGCGACCTGGCGGAGGTGCTGGGCGCCGCCATCGCGCTGAATCTTCTGTTTCACATTCCACTGCTGATCGGCGTCTTGGCTACGGCGGCCGACACGCTCCTGTTGCTGTGGTTCACACGCCTCGGCATCCGGGTAATCGAGAGTTTCATCCTGGCTTTGATCGCCGTCATAGCGGGTTGCTTTCTGGTAGAGATCTCCTGGGCCGGCTGGCCGGTTTTCAGCGAACTGGTGCACGGCCTGGTGCCACACTTAAACGATCGCACCCTGTACCTCGCCATCGGGATCCTGGGAGCCACCGTGATGCCGCACAATCTGTACTTGCATTCGGCGCTGGTGCAGACTCGCAGGATCGGATCGAGCAGCGCCGCCAAACGCACCGCCTGCCACTTCAACCTGATCGACTCCACCATTGCGCTGAACGGAGCGCTGCTGGTCAACGCGGCCATCCTGGTGCTGGCCGTCATGGTGTTTTTCAAGCGCGGAATCGTGGTTACCGAAATCCAGCAAGCTAATCAACTGCTGTCGCCGTTGCTCGGAACCGCGTTCGCTAGCGTCCTGTTCGGCCTGGCTCTGCTTTGCTCCGGACAATCCTCCACGCTCACCGGTACCATGGCAGGCCAGATTGTCATGGAAGGTTTCTTGAACCTGCGGATGCGGCCCTGGCTGCGGCGTCTGGTGACGCGCGTTCTGGCCATTATACCGGCGGCGTTTACCGTCTATTTCGCGGGAGCCCATGGCACCTATCAACTGCTGATCTTGAGCCAGGTGATTCTCAACATGCAGCTTCCGTTTGCGGTGATTCCGCTGATCCAGTTCACCAGCAGCAAGGAACGCATGGGCGAGTTCGCCAACCGCGCCTGGCTGCAGGTGCTGGCTTGGAGCGCCGCGGCCCTGATCTTGAGCCTGGATATTTGGCTGGTGAAATTAACCGTTCAGGACTGGCTCCAGAGCGCCGGCCGTTGGCGAGTTTGGCTGGAATTGGGACTCGTTCCGCTTCTGATCGCCATCAGTCTGCTCCTGGCCTGGGTAACGCTGCAACCCTTTTTTCCAGGGTGGTTCCAGCGATTCGGCTCGGCCCCCATTCAATTGCCGCAACAAGTGGCCATCGATCTGGCCAAACCCATTTATACGAAGATCCTGGTTCCGGTGGATCACACCAGCAAGGATCGGGACGCCATCGCCCACGCCGCCGCGATGGCAAAACAATATGGCGCCACTTTGTACTTGATGCATGTGGAGGAAGGCGTGACCAGCCAGGTGTACGGCTCGGAATCCTCCACCGCCGAGGTAGAGGCGGGCGAGAAATACCTGCGGCAAATCGCAGCCCAGCTCGAAGAACAACAGTTGAAAGTCCGCATGATCGTGCGCCACTCGCGCGATCCGATGAAGGAAATCGTGCGCTATGCCGAAGAGCTCGCGCCGGATCTGGTTGTGATGGGCGCTCATGGCCACAAAGGCTTGAAGGACATTGTCTTCGGGACGACAATTAATGCGGTGCGTCACAAGTTGAAAGCGCCGCTGCTGGTCGTCCGCGGAACCGGGTAAAACCCAAAGCAGCCCCACTAGTACCAATCAAATCTGTCGTTTTGGGGTTATACTTAATCCAAGGCCAGAAGGAAGGGTGCGGCACTTCATGCATTGGCTGAACCTTTTCGTTGCCTGCCCTACTATAGGGCCCTGATTGTGTCGAACGGATACAGCCCGTTTTGTTTGGAATGCCTGATGCCCAGGATTTTCAACAATATGGATTGGAAAGCAGTTTGCTAACGGTTAGGTGAAAGTATGCAGAAGCTGTTTGTGTATGGCTCGCTGATAGCCGCCGCTTCACTGGGGGCGCTGCGCGCGTCCACTCTGCAACAGCTAAGCCTCGACGACATGATCCGGCAATCCACGACCATCGTGCGAGGCAAGACGCAGCTTACCTACTCCGCCTTTCGGGGCTCTCTCATTTACACGCACTACAACGTGCAAGTCACCGAGACTCTGAAAGGAACAGCGGCCAAACAACTGGACATCGTAGTTCCGGGCGGAGTTGCCAATGGATTCAGGCAGAGCTTCGCGGGCGCACCCACGCTGGCTCCCAGCCAGGATTATGTACTGTTCCTGTGGACCAGCAAATCCGGTCTGACGCAAGTGATCGGTCTGACGCAGGGTCTGTTTCGCATCACGGCGAACTCGTCCGGCCAGCTGATGGTGCTGCGCGCGGCTTCCACCGAACTGATGCTGAACGCGACCGGCCAGCCGGTAACGGATTCCGATTTTCAAATGCTGCTCAGCGATCTGCGGACGCGCATTCAGAGCGTGCTGAGCGGAGGCCAATGAGCCGGCGCGGCCCGATACGTTTGGCAGTCGCGATGGCGGGGCTGCTGGCGCTATCGGGAACCAGCTCGGCTTATTACTATTATTATTTCGCCGGCGCGCCCGCGCGATTTGATTTGAATGCCCTCGTAAACAACACCATCCCCTTCTACATTTCCAATCAGGGACCGGCGGCATTGACCTCGGGCGATTCGTTCCAGGCGGTGGTGAGCGAGATACGCGCGGCGGCGAATGTCTGGAACGGCGTGGGCAGTTCGGCGGTTCGCCTGTCCTACGGGGGCCTCTTTGCGCTGGGCCGCATCGATAACTCGCCCAGCATCGACGTCGAATTTTCCGACGATGTTCCCCCCGGGTTGCTGGCGGTCGGTTTTCCGGAGAGCTTCGGTGCGCCGGGGACGGGCTCCAACGGCCCGTTCGTGCCTATTACGCGATCTTTTCTGCTGCTGCCGAGCGACATGACCCAGATCCCCTTTTACGGAGCGATGCCGAGCTACAGCGAAGCGTTCTTCGTCACGCTGGTGCACGAGTTCGGTCACACGCTCGGACTGCAGCACAGCTTGGCGTCGGCGGTCATGTCGACTTTAACTACCTCGGCTTCTAGCAAATCCGAGCCGCTCGGCGCCGACGATATTGCCTCCATTTCCCTGCTCTACCCGGCGGCGAATTATCTCGGCAGCGTGGGCAGCGTCAGCGGACGCGTCACTCTGAATGGTACCGGCGTTGGGCTGGCGTCGGTGGTCGCAATTTCTCCCACCAATCAGGCTATCTGCACTTTGACCAATCCGGACGGCACTTACCAGATCAACGGAATTCCACCCGGTCCGACGTATTACGTGTATGCGCATCCGCTGCCACCACCCGGTGCCACGGAAGCCACGCCCGACAATATCTACTTTCCCTTCGACGCCAACGGGAACACGATTCCCCCGAACTACGATCCGGCGACCAACACTTTCGCTGCGCAGTTCTATAGCGGAGCAGACGGTACTCGAAACTGGCAGCAGGCGCAAGCGCTGTCGGTCACCGCTGGAAATAACGTCGCCGGGATCGATTTCAATGTCAGCCCGCGCAGTTCCGAGGCGGTGTATTCGGTAAGAACGTACGGTTACACGCCGGCCGGATTGTATGTGAGTCCGGCGCCAGTTACCTTGGGCGCGCCGGCTCCGGTCCCGATAGCCGCCAATGGAGGCGGGCTATTGCAGTCCGATCAGACGGTGACGCCCGGACTCAGCGTAAGTACGCTAGGAGTAGTGGCGCAGATGGGTGACTTAGAACCGTACCCGCCGCCCACTCCCTACATTGCGATCTACGTTCTGTATACGGCATTCGGAGTTGGCCCTGGGCCGAAGCATTTGCTGTTTTCGACGCCTTCGGATTTGTACGTGCTGCCTTCGGCTTTCAACGCGGTGAGCAATCCCCCGCCGTCGATCAGTGCGGTAACGCCGACCTTCGATGCCAACGGAAATCGCGCCGTGGTGGTGGCTGGAGCGAACTTCGATCAGAATACGAGAATTCTTTTCGACGGATTGCAGGGCACGATTGAGACCGTGAATGCCGACGGATCGCTGTTAGTGACACCGCCGCCGGCGCTCGGGTCCTACACCGCGACCGTGGTGGCGCTCAATTCGGACGGCCAAAGTTCGCTGTACGTCGAACAGACTCCTGCGACCTTCACTTACGATCCGGCCCCCGCGCCGTCGCTGGTCGTTTCTCCGAGCCTGCTGACGCCCGGCAGCTCCATTACCGTCTCGGTGACCGGCACCAACACGAACTTCATCGATCCGAATGCTAATCCCGTCACGGGGAGCCTGGTTGGCTTCGGGACCAGCGATGTAGTGGTGCAACAGGTCACGGTGCAGAGCCCGACGCAGCTCACCGTGGTGGTGACGCCGAACGTGCCGGTCTACAGCAATATGATCAGCGTGACCACAGGACTGGGGATCATTTCCCAGGCGCTCGGCTATCAGGTGGTCGCCACCGATCCGCAGCCGTCCTCGAATTAGACTCAGCGCGGGATGTGATGAGCGTCCAGCCAGGCGCGTGCGTCTGCTATGGAAATGGTCCCCCGTGGCTCGTTCCAATGCGCCAACGGCAAAATCGCGGACGCGCATCCCATTGTATAGGGACTGTTGATCGTTGAGAACGACGCTCAGCACGCGGACCTTGCGTGTGCTATCAGCCTCAATAGCGTACTGCCAAAGCACGCCGTAGAAGTTTCATCCAGTTGACAGACTTTTAGGAAGCCGGCGTGAAGTGGAGTCACGCCGCCAACGAAGCTGGCAAGCAGTGCGCACAAACTCGTGCGCCGCATGTTTATTTGCCTTTGCTGAGTTTGCGGAAGTAGTCGGCCACGGCGTTGGAGTATCCCGGCGGGATGGTCTCGGTGCCGGCGCTGCGAACCTCGTCGCCGTTCTTCTGATCCAGCTTGCGGCGCAGTTCGAGTTCCAGGCGTTCGATATTCGGAAGCACTTCGCGATTGATGCGGCCTTCCAGTTCACCTTTATCCTGATAGGCGCCGTTCATGGCGTGCATCAGGTTCAGATAATCGGTGGCGAAATCCGGATTGTTCCGCATGAAGTCGCGCAGCCCATTCAGATCGCGCTGCGATTCACGATAGCCTTGGTCGATCGGCACCCAGCCGTTGTAGGGCTGCACCGGGCCGGGTCCGCCGTTGGCGCCCCAGGCTCCGCCATTCCACGCGCCGCCATTCGGTCCGCCGAATCCGCCGGCTTGTTGACCACCTTGTTGGCCGCCTTGCTGGCCTTGTTGTCCGCCGGCCTGCTGTCCGCCTTGTTGACCACCCTGCTGCTGGCCGCCCGGTTGCTGACCGCCTGGCTGCTGGCCGTTTCCGTTTTGCGCCTGCTGGGACTGGGACTGGCCGGGCTGCTGTCCTCCGGGCTGTTGACCGGCTTGCTGACCCTGCTGTCCGTTTTGCTGGCCCTGGCGGCCCTGATTCCCGTTGCGGCCGTTGCCCGGTTGCTGCCCATTTTGCTCGCGGCCTTGCATGGCCTGCTGCAAGCGATTGCGCGCGGCTTCGATTTGAGCCAATGCTTTCTCGAGATCGTCCTTACCGGCGCCAGGTTGTTTTCCGGGCTGGCCGTTTTGCGCCAGCGCCGTCTGCGCTTCCTGGAGTTTGTCGCGAAGGCCGTTGACGCCGGCGGTCACGGTGGACTCGCGAATCCAGACCTGCGGCCCGTAGCCTTGGCCTATCCATTGCGCATTGCGGCGCATGTTCATCTCTAGCTCGGTCTGCTGCGCCTCGGATAGCGCTTCGCGCAGTTTGTTCGAAGTGGGATTCTGATTGCCCGCCAAGCTGTGGGCCGTATCGGCCATCTGCTTTTCGAGCTGCTTGAGTTGGTCGGCCATCTGCTGGCCTTCAGCCGCCATGCTGCGCGACTGCCGCTCCAACTGAGTGGGATCGGAGCCGCCCAGCATACGCCGCAGCCGATTCTGGAAATCGCTCTGCTGGCCCGCCAGCTGGTTGGCTTGCTGGACCATGCTGTCGATCTGTCCGGCAGCGTTCTGATTCTGCATGCCGTTCAAAATGTCGCGCGATTCCTGCAGTCCCTTGGCGGCGCGCTCCTGATTGAGCCGGGTCTGTTCCGGAGTGCTGTTCTGCTGATTTTCCGCGTTCTGCATGTCCTCGGTGGCGCGCTGCAGGCGTTCGATAGCGTGCTGAAGCTGCGGGTTGGCGGTGGATCCCACCTGCCCCTGGCTTCCGGGTTGCCCATTGGCCGACTGCTGGCCGTTGGACTGCTGGCCCGACTGCTGTCCCGATTGCTGCCCGGACTGTTGTCCGGACTGCTGGCCCTGCTGCGATTGCTGCCCCTGCTGGTCGCGGCTCAGTTGCTCCATCTGCTTCTTCAGTTCTTCGGCTTCGCGGCGGAGCATTTCCTGTTCCCAACGTTGCTGAAAAGCCTGTTGCTGATTCCTTTGCTGTTGCGCCAGCTCCTGTTGGCGCCGGGCCAGATCCTGCAGTTTTTGCAGCGCCTGGTCAATGTCCTTGGCGCGCTGATCGCTAGCCGATTGGCGGCCGGTCTCGTATTGATTTTTCTCGCGGTCCAGTTCGAGGTCGGCCAGATTCTGGAGGTCCCGACCCATTCCGCCGCCGCCTCCGCCTCCACCCTGACTGCCGAAAGCCACCTGGATATCGCGGAACATCGCTTCAGCGCGGAGAGCGTGCTGCAAGCCTTGCTGTTCGGGCGGCATCGCATCGTTCCACTTCTGCGTCCGGATCTTCTGCGCGGATTCCGTCATGGATTTGGCCGCGCCTTCCATTTCCGTGGCGAAGTTCTTGAACTGCGAGTTGGCGTCCGCCAGTTCGCGCGCCTTCATGCGATTGGCCAGCGAAAGCGCCTGCTGCGCTAGCTTTTCTTCTTGCTCGGCCAGGAATTTCGCGTTGTCCGCGCTTTCCGAAGGATTCTTCGCGCCGGTCTTCTGCTCGTTCCAGGTTGCGGCGATAATGTCCTTCTGGCGCTGCGAAATCTGGCTGGTCGGATCGTCACCGCCTCCACCGCCGCCCCCTCCCCCGCCGGCTTCCTGCGACTGGGAGTAATTGCGCTCGAACGGCTCGGTCTGGATGAAATACATGTCGGTCTTGGTGGTATTGCGGGCATCGCGCGCGGTCGCATAAATGGTCACCAGGTCGCCCGGCGACAGCTTATAATCTTCGAGCGCGAGCAGATACTTGCCATCCACGGTCTTGGCGCCTTTTTGACCGAGCAGCGATACGGTCTTCTCAGGACCGGCGTTCACCGAATAATGCAGGTCCACGGCGTTCAGGCCAAAATCGGCGGCGGCGTTGACAGTGACCGTGACTTCTTCGATGGGATTCACCTTGGCGTCATGGCCAGGCCGATCGATCTTCACCGTGGGCGCCAGAGCCTTGCGCGCCTCGATGAAGAAATCCTCGGTCATGCGCACGTTTTCGCCTTGTTCGATGGCGGCGACGTGATACATGCCGTCCTTATTGATGGGCACGCGGGCGGTCATCCAATTGCCTTCGGCGCCCTTCAGCTCCACTTGCTGATCGTCGTTGAGCATCAGGACCGCCTTGCTCAAAGGCCGGTCGGTCTGAATCGCGACTTCGGCATCGGTGCCTTCCACGGCTCGCAGGTCGCCACCCGGGTCTTCTACCATTTCTTTCATCCCGGTCCAGGCGGGGTAATGGTAAGTGACTCGAATTTTCTTGATCGTCGGCAGATCGATTACGCGCAGGTTGTAGTGCTTGGATTGAACCGCGCCGGCTTCGACGTAATACTCGACATTGGTGGCCAAGCCGCTAAACAGAAATTCAAAACTCGACGAGCCCTGCGACGGCAGCATGTCAACCGGTTCCCACTTGGAAGCGCCCTGATAGCGCGCGAATAACCGGACGCGCGGAGCTTCGAAGCCCAGGAGCTGCGCGGTGACCAATTGGTCGGCTTTACGCCGGACCGTCCGGTCGCCGGGAGTGATGGCGATGTCGTAGAAGGCATGCGTTGTGCCGTTTTTGGGAGCACCAGCCCATAGCAGAGAAGTCCCGTAGCCGAGATAGCCGGGTCCGGCCAGAATGAGCCACAGCAGGACTGCGACGGCCAGTCCAGCGGAGGTGAGAAAACCGAGAATCGGAGCAGTGGGGGCAAGCCGGTCCGGCTGGCTTTCTTGAGCGACGCGCATGGCGTCAGATGCCAGCAATTGCACGAACGGGTCGTTGGAATTTTCTTTTTCCGCTACCGTTAGCAGGCGCTCCTGAAAATCCGGGAATTTCTGCTCGGCGCTTTTGGCGGCGTTGCGGCGATTCAGATCGAGCAGCGGGATCACCAAACCGAAGGCGATGGCGGTGGCAACGGACAGGAACAAAAGGATGCGGGCCACGATCAGGCTGGCCGGAGAAAACGCATAACGGTTAGTGATCCAGACCAGCAGGACGGTGGTCAAAAGGGCGGAGACCGTTACCAGGGAAGTGCCTTTGGAAAACGCGCGCCAGCGCAGCCTGCTTTCCAGGCGATGCAAGTACGCGTTAAGTTGATCGAGGGCGTTCATTTACGCTGCCTCCTTCTCCACCGACAAGTATCGGCTGGCGATCACTGATTCGATTATGGCGATTATCAAGACTAATAGCAAAGCGTAGCGCCAGAGACTCCAGGGACGCGCTTGATTGTCTGACGCGCCACTCACCGAAGAGGTCTCGGCTCCGCGGCCGGTATTGCGCCACAGATCCAAAGTTTCTTGCGGGACCGGCGTCAGATCGGATTCGCGGCGGTCGGCGTGGACCGCAACCAATTCGGTTCGGCCGTTGGTGCGGTGAATCTCGTAGTACCCTTCGCGGTTCACCTGGAAGGTGACTGCAGTGGTGGCTTCCTTCAGCGAAAGCGGATTCTTGCCATCCGGATCCAGGATCTCCACCGACGAGCCCTGATCCTTGGCGGAGCGCAGCTCGAGGTAGGAGTCCACCGCGACATTAGTGGACTGTTCCTGCTGGCCGCCCAGGTAGCGCGCGCTTTCTTCGACGAAGGGCACGAAGGAGGCATGCAACGGCAGGTCGTTGGAGATGCGGTCAAAGGTGGAGGTGAATACCAGGACGCGGCCTTCGCCGACTTGTTTTTCAAGCAGCAGTGGAAGTTGGTTGGTCAGGCGCGCCACCACGTGCGATTGGTCGGGGTCGACGCGAATCACCTGATAGAACTGGACGCCGTCCAACTTGTTGGTGCGGCGCAGGGCCGGGTGCTCGCCATCGGCGTTGGCGACAATCTGAAAGCGATCGCCATTTTGCGACGCGTAGCTGGAACCTTGGATGGCTTCGTTCGACACGGGAACATGCGCCAGCGCGGCGGAAGACGGTCCCAGGACGACCAACAGCGATCCGCCCGCCATCACGTAGGCGCGCAGGCTGTTTTCAAGCCCCGCGGGCATGGAGCCAACGTTCGAGAGGACTACGAAAGCGTATTTCGAAAATGCCTGGTTGGCGGCCTGCTCGACGGCCAAAGGCTCAATCACGAACCCGGCCTCGGGCACGGACTCCAGCGCGGCGCGGTAATACAAGAGGTCGCGCTCGTCGCCGGCTGGATGCAAAAACAGCACCGGATGCGGGTCGGCGCGCTCGATGGCGAAGGGAAAACGATCGTCCTGATGCAGCGAATCCTGCGGCTCGATGCGGATTTCGGCTTTGTGGAACCCGTGCGGCGATTCGAGCGACAAAAATTCCGCGCTTACGCGGCCATTGGGTGGCACTTCCACCTGCTTGCTCTCGAGTACCTTGCCGTCCAGGGCCAGAGAAACAGTTCGCTCGGCCTTTTCCGATGCGCCGGTGTTGGCGATGACCGCCTCCACGCGCACTTTTTTCGGGTCGAAGATTTTCGCCGGCGCCGTGACGCTTTCGACCAGCCAGTTAGGCTCTTTGGAATCCGCGACCGAATGGAAGACCAGATTCGTATCCAGACCCAGGCGCAGATCCGCGAACGCGGGCGGCAGCGACGACTTCTGCATATCGCTCACCAGGTGCACTTCGAGCGGCATGCGAGCGGACTGCGCGATGGTGCGCAAGGCTCGCGAAAGCTCTCCATAGGAACTGCGTTCGTCCGACGGCTGGATGCTCTGAATGGCGGCCTTGAGCTGATCGGGATCTTCCACCGGCTGTGTCATGAAGTGCACGCGTGAGCCTACCGCCAGGACTTGCCCGCGCTCGCCGGCGTTGAGATTTGAAACGGCACTGCGTGGCCACTTGCTTGGCGCGGTCGAGATGGTTTCCATAGCGCATGCTGAAGGAATTGTCCACCGCGATGATCAGCATTTTTCGACCGCCCCCGCTGGCAGCGGTACGGCTGACGAAAGGATTCGCAAAGGCCAGCGCCAGCAGGATCAGCAACGCGACACGCAGCGAGAGACAGCAAAAGATAGCGGAGCCGGCGATGCTTGATGGAGCTTTGCGTGCGTTGCTCGAAAAACATGAGCGAGCTGAACGGATGCGGCGTGCTGCGGTATTGGCGCAGCAGATGGATCCAGAACGGCAGCCCGATGGCCGCCGCACCCGCCAGAAACCAGGGCGAAAAGAAACCCATTAGAGCCTCCCCTTGCGGACCAGGAAGTATTCGAGCATGGCGTCGTCGAGCGGGCGGTCAGTGCGCAGCAGGAAATAGTCGATGTTCGAGGCGGTGGCCTTCTTCTTGAGCGCGTCGATGTGCGCATCGATGCGGGGCGAGTATTCCTCTCGCGCGTATTCAGGGGAAACTTCCAGCGCGTCATTGGTTTCCATGTCCACCAACAGCACCGGCTCCTTCAGCTTTGGACGAATCTCCTGTGGATCAAGGACGTGGAACAGGATCAGATCGTTGCCGTGGAAACGCAGCGGCGAGACGGTGTCAATCACCTTCTCGGGGTCCTCATAGAAATCGGAGATAACGACCACGATGCCGCGCCGTCTGCAGGAAATGCTGAAAATGGATGAAGGGTTTGGCGAAATCGGTGCGCGTGCCGAGCTCGGCTTTTTCTATGGCGTGCGCCACGCGCATGAACTGGCCCTGCCGCGTGGAGGGCTGGACGTAGTTCGCCACGTCGTCGTCGAAAATGATGACGCCGGCCGCGTCGCGCTGCTGGTTGGCGAGATAAGCGAGCGAAACCGCGCAGGTAGCGGCCGTAATCGAGCTTGGTGATGTTGTGCGAGGTGTAGCCCATGGACGCGCTGCTGTCGAGCAAGAGCGTGAGCTGGCTGTTGGTCTCGCCGCGATAGCGCTTCAGATACATGCGCTCAGTGCGCGCGAAGACGTTCCAATCGACGTGGCGCAGATCGTCGCCGGGCGTGTAGGCGCGGTACTCGGCGAATTCCTGGCTGAAGCCGAAGTCGGGGGAGCGGTGCAGGCCCGCCACGAAACCGTCGACCACCGTTTTGGCGACAAGGTCCAGGTGCGGAGAGACCGGCTAGAAGTGCCGGATCGATGAAGCGGGTTGGGGTGCTTGGTGACACTGGCAATTTCTCATTCGTTCATAATTGGCGTCGACGTCAGTGTCGGCGCGGCGCGCACCAGTGCGCGCGCTAGCACGTCATTTCGGCTCCGGCTTCCACTCCAGCAGGCGCTTGAGGATGGCGTCGGAATCGAGACGTTCGGATTCAGCGTGGAAGTTCAAAAGAATACGGTGACGCAGGATGGGAGTGGCCAGGATGCGGATGTCTTCGTAGGCGACATGATAGCGGCCGCGCAGCAGCGCTCGCGACTTGGCTGCCAGCACGACAAATTGAGCGGCGCGGACGCTGGCGCCGAAATTGACGTATTTCTTCACAAAATCGGGCGCGCTCTCGTCGTTGGGACGCGTGGCGCGCACCAGCTCCACGGCGTAGCGTGCCACCGTGTCGGCAATCGGGACCATGCGAACCAACTGCTGGAAACTCAGAATCTCCTCGGCGGTGGTCACCGAGTCCACCTTGGCCACTCGGGTGGTGGTGGTGAGATCCACCACTTTCACTTCGTCGTCGGCCGAAAGATAATCGAGCACCGTGTTGAACAGGAAGCGGTCGAGCTGCGCTTCAGGCAGCGGGTAGGTGCCTTCCAATTCGATCGGGTTTTGCGTTGCGAGCACGAAGAAGGGCGCGGCGATCTGATACATGTGGCCGCGCACCGTGCAAGAAAGCTCCTGCATGGCTTCGAGCAGCGCCGACTGCGTCTTGGGAGGCGTGCGGTTGATTTCGTCCGCCAGCAGGATGTTGGAAAAAATCGGGCCGGGAACAAAGGTCCAACTGCGGTGCCCGGTGGTCGAGTCTTCCTCGATGATGTCGGTGCCGGTGATGTCGGAAGGCATGAGATCGGGGGTGAACTGAATGCGCTTGAACACCAGGCCGAGCGTTTGAGAGAGCGTTCGAACCAGCAGCGTTTTGGCGGTTCCGGGCAAACCCGTGATCAGGCAATGGCCGCCCACAAAAAGCGCGATCAGAACCTGCTCGACAACCTCTTCCTGTCCGACGATGATTTTGCGCACTTCGCGGACGATACCGCGGTGCACCTCCTGGAAGCGATCAATCCGTTCCTTGAGTTCCGCCGAATCGGCAATGGCTGTGCTTAGAGCAGTGCTTATAGTGGACATGGTTTTTATTTTGAGATTTCGAGCAGCAGTTTCTGCGCCGGCTTATAGCTGGGCGCGGCTTCCAAAGAAAGCAACACCTGATCACGGGCCTCTTCTATCCGGTTGGCCTTGTGGAGCGCTGCCGCCAACTCATAATGGGCGCTGGCCTGGTCGAGCGGTTTCAAGGCCACTACGGCCTGGTACTCGCGTATCGCGCCAGGCAAATTATTCTGAGCCAGCCACAAATCTCCCAGCCGTTTATGCAGGTCCTGGTCTTCCGGATAAATGTAGTTTAGACGATTGAGCGTGGCAGCGGCTTTCTTGGGATCGCCGGCTTCCTCTTCCATGGTCGCCAGGCGTTCCACCAGCAGCGGACTGCGCCCGCCGACGGTGTTGTATTTTTCCAGTTCTTTTTGAGCCGACGCCTTGTCGCCTTTGGCCGTGTAGGCGTCCGACAACAACTCATAGACGCTGCCGGGTTCGACGTAGTCGGTGTAGTAGCCTTCGATCTGCGTGCCGACCCGAATCACGTCGTCGTACTTCTTGGCGCGCAGATCGTCCACCATGCCTTTGACGTCTTTTCGCCATTCCGTCGAAATGATCCACGGTGGTCTTGGTCTGCGCGTCCAGCCAGGCGAAGAACTGCTTGTCGTACTCTTCCGTCGAGAGGCCCAGGTCGTTCTTGATGACGTCCGGAGTCGACTCCAGCTTGGCGAAGGACTGAATCATCTGGAGAATTTTCGCGTAGCCCCATTTTTCCACGATGAAGGTGATCTCTTTGCTGCCCTGATAGTAGGAGACGACCACTTGCGTGGGATAGGTGGGACGAATGAAGCCGCGTTCCAGTTCCGCGATGCCGAGAAGCTTCTTGTCATGAATGGCTTGGATGTCCTCGGGATCGAAGCGATCGCCCCAATCGGGCGACGCCGCGGTTTCTTCATACACCGCCAGTCCTTCGGTGAACCAGCGTGGGACGCGGCCATTGGTGGCTTGAATCACGAAGACGTGGCTCATCTCGTGCCACAGGGTGGTGGCCCAATGATAGCTGCCTGGCGGCCGGCCGGACGGGCTGTCCATCGCGACCACGTGAGAGAACGTCACGCCCAAAATGCCGCCGATGCCGGGCATGCCCGCGGTGCGGACCGCGAAGTCGTCGTGGTTCGGGATAGACTTCCACCTGCACCGGAGCGTTCAGCTTCATCTGGTATTTCTTTTCATAAGTCGCGATGATCTTCTTCAGCTCGGCTTCAAAATACGGGTGCAGCAGATCGGCTTCTTTGTTGTGCAGCCGGATGATGGTGTTGTCGGTTTTGAAGGTCTGGTAATCCTTATAGCTATCGAGCAGGCGCAGCGCGTTCACGGTCTCGTTGCTGGTGTACTTGGCGTTGTAGCACTGTTCCAGTTGCGCGCGCGCTTCCGCTTCCTGGCCCAATTGCATCAGGGTGATTCCAAGTTGCGACCGCGCGTCCCATAGCCGCGGATTCAAATCCAGCGCCTTGCGATAGGCCGCGATCTCTTCGTCGTAGCGGCGATTGATGAAGAAAAAATGCGCGGCGGTGGAGTAGGCTTCGCCGTAAACGGGATTGATTTTAAGAACGCGATCGATCCAGGGCGACTCTTTTTTGTCATGCAGGAAATCGATGGTGGCGTGGATCGCCATCCCGTCCAGCGCTTCTCCGGAGATGGCGATCGCCTGGTCGGCTTCCTTCGCCGGCCAGCGTTTCGTCGGTGTCTTCGAGCGCCAGATACGCCAGCAGCTCATGCGCTTCAAAGAGCTTCGGATTGAGCTCCGCGGCCTTCTGCGCGAACTCCACCGCCTTGCTGCCGTAATCCTGCGCCGCTACCAGGGCCAATCCCAGATACGCGTCGGCATTGTTCTTGTCAATCTGGAGAGCTTCCGTGAACAGGCCGCTGGCTTCTTCCGGAACGAAGCGCTCCAGGAACAGCCGCCCCCAGCGCACGCGATATTCCGCATTCTTGGGATTCGCTTTGATGACGTCGCGGAATTGATCGTTGGCTTCTTTGTAGGCCTCGATTCCCCACAGGCCTTCGGCGCGCAGATAGGGATCGGTGCCGTTGGCCAGGCGGCCGAAACAGGTCGCCGCCGGTCCCAGTTGTCCGTGGTGGCGCAAGCTGCGGCATTCTTCCAGAGTTTGCGCCGAAAGCGGGAGCGCCGCGAGAGCACAAACCAACGCCGCGAGTTTCATTTGTCCAGCTCCGCTTGGGTTTTGGCTAACTGCAGCAACAAATCGGCGATCTGTTTCTTATATTCGTCCGGGGGCAGCGCCGCTTTTTCGTATTTCAGCTTGTCGATCTGCTGTTCCAGATCCTCGCGCTTATCGAGCAGCGCCTTCTTTTCCGGGGTCGTGGCGGCCAATTGCGTCGATCCGAAGCGCAGCAGCGTGAAATGCGAAGCCAGCAAGCCCTTCGCCGTTTTCAGGCGACGGCTTGCGCGCGCCATCGCCTTGTCCGGTGTCTTCGAGCGTCGGATGTTCGGTGGCGAGGCGCTTTTGCGAGTCGTAGAATTGCGCGGTCTTTTGCGTCGGCGTAGCGGAAGGCTTCGAGCGCCGTGACGGTTTCGTTCTTGTCGGTGTCGGCGGCCGGATCGCGCAGCGCTTCCACCCAGTAGCGCGCGAACACGGTGGCGTTTTTTTCGGTGCCGGATTTGGTGGCGGTGATCACGACGCGGCTTGGCTTTTCGCAGCGCCGCACGCGACCCGCCGCTGGCGCTGGTCATGTTGACGATCAGCTGCCGCGTGGCCGGAATCTTGATCCAGCAGCGCCGCCAGTTCGGTCGCCGGATAGATCCGGGCCCGGCAGATTGAACTTGTAATCCGACTCGTCGAAGCTGCCGTGGCCGATCAGCATCAGCACCAGCGCGTCGGCCGGCTTGGCGTCTGCTTGCGATCTGCCCAAGCTGCGCTTTGCATGTTGCGCGCTTGGTGGCTTGCGGGCCGGAGAGCGTCGTCGACTTTCGCGTCGGCTCGGCCGTTGGAGCGAACCAGCTTGTCGAGCTCCTTGCGCCCAGCCGGTGAAGCGCTGTTCGTAGTCGGGCTCGCCGCCGAGGCCGGCGACGGTGACGATAGAAAGTTTCGGCGTCGAGCCAAAGACGCCGGAACCAGCGTGCGCGACCAGGCGCACAGACGCCGACGCCGCTTCAAATCACACCCCACTTTCTGCGCAGCAGCCATTCGCCGCAGCGCAGCAACAGCGCGAGCAGAAACACGATCGGCATGTCCCACAGATCGCGCGTCTCGCGCACCGTGATGCCGGCTTCCGAATAGCTGATATCCTTGCCGAGCTTCTGCGCGTCTTGCGGCTTGTAGTAGCGGCCGCCGGTTTCCGACGAAAGTTTTTCGAGCAGTTCGCGATTCTGTTCGATGTGGAAATTCTCCGCGACGCCGTCTTCGCGGCGGAAAGTGATCATGTCGCGGCCCAATTCTTCGGCGCCGCGCGTTGGCGACGACTTCCACCAGATAGGAACCCGGCTTCGGCGTCGTCCAATCCGCCGTGTAGACGCCCTGCTCGATCGGATCGGGACGCATCTCGACCGTTTCGGCGATGCCGTCGGGTCCGAGAATGTGCGCCTCGGCGTTGGCGTCGGAGGCCGGCAGATACGTGCGGTCGCGCACTTCGGCGCGCAGCTGCACGTGCGCTTCGTCGGAAATCGACTGCCTGGGCGTCGAGGCGATCACGCGGCGCGGAGTATCGGTCACCAGCCAGCGCAGCAACTGCTGGTAGAACATCTCGTGGCTCTTGTCGGCCACCGGCTGCAGCATCTGCCAGCGCCAGCTGCCGCCCGTGGCGAAGACGCGCCGTTCGCCCGCGTCCGTAATTCTGCGTGATCAGCAGCGGCACGCGCCCGCCGGTCCTGCGGACGGCCATCCACCAGCACGGTCGCACCCGGCTTGGGCTGGCCGGCGTCCTGAAAGTTCATCAGGTAGGGAAGCTTTTTCCAGCGCTCGACGTTCTTAGCCGGATCTTCTTCCAGGCGCGTGATCAGGCTGTCGCGGCCCGGCTGCGGTCAGCTCGACCGTGGCGCGCAATCGCGATGGAACGTGTCCTTGCGATCGGGAAGAGATCGGCGGAGATCAGGTCGCACGTCGGCCGACTGCTTCCAGCCGCCATCGGCAAGCGCGATCTTTGCCGCCCAGAAACAGCAATCCGCCGCCGCGCCGGTCGACAAAATCCTTGATCAGCGTCTGCTGGCCGCGGCGTGAAATAAGGCGCTTCCACGCTGCCGATGATCAGGCCATCGAACGCGAACAGATCTTCGACCTTGGTCGGGAAGCCGTCTTTCAATTCATCCGGATTGCGCGATGCCCTGGCGGTAAATCTTGTTCTGCGTGGTGCGCAGCGATGGTGACCAGAGTCGATGGTCGTGTCGTCTTCCACGGCGCGGCGCAGGAATTTGAACTCCCAGCGCGGCTCGCCTTCCATATAAAGGATGCGCGGCTTGCGGCGCATCCACGTTCACCAGGCGCGTCTGCACGTTGTTGTTGCCGGTTCATCTTCGCCGGGCAGCGGGTCGATCGAAAATTCGACGGTTCTTCACACCCGCCGTCTCCGGCATTGAACAAAATCGGCCTCGGTTTGCTCGGCGCCGTCGCCTTTCAGAGTGACTTCGTGCTGCGTCAGAATCTTTCCGCCTCCCGCACCGTCGATCTGCGCTTTCTGCCCTGTGAATCCGCGCTGATGGAAGCTCACTTCCGCTGCCAGGCGCGAATCTGGAAGCGAACGCGCGCGGCAACCTGGACGTCGCTCATTTCGACGTCGTGCGCCATTTTCTCGCGGCCGAAACCGATGGTGTGAATCGGAATGCGCTGGCGGCGAGATGTCCGACATCGTTTCGAGATCCACGCCGCCCGAATTGTCGGCGCCGTCGCTCATCAGCACCACCGCGCCGATGGGCAGGCTGGCGGCATCCGCCACCACTTGCTTCAGCCTGTCGCCGATATGCGTGGCAGGGCGCTGGCGGATCAGTTGGTCGGGTTTTTCGAACGCTCAAGATGATCGCCAAAGCGATAAAGCCGAACTTGAAATTTAGCCTGTAAGCTGTTGAGCAGGCCGGAGTTGAGCGTCTTCATAACCGCGGTCTCCGCGAGACTGCCCGTTCGTCGGCCTCGCCATACTCGGCTGAATCGTCAACCACCACCGCGACAATGTTCTGCTGCGGCCGCAGCGTCGAGACGCTCAGCGCCGGGTGCCACAAAAGAAACAGCAGCAAGCACACGAACAGCGATTCGAGCACCCACACCACCACCGTCCGGCCTCCGCGAATGGAAGGAGCCACCGCTCTGCGCCGCCGCCAAATCACATAACCTAATCCGGCCGCGGCGGCCAGCACTGTAAGAATAAGCGCCCAAAGCGGCCACTGGCCAAGCAGCACAAATGTGCCCTTCGCGAATACGGTGCGAGGATATTTAAATAGAAACTCAAACATCGGGACTGACTGCCGGACTCCTCTCCAGTAAACGCGAACAACGCAGCACGCCGCGAGTGTTTTCTGTTCCCATTGTGCGTGGTGCGCGCTGTTCGCTTAGTGGGTCATCGCAATAAATGACGTAGCTGACACCGATCGGAGAGTTGTTAATTTGCATAAGCTCGAATGCCGCCGGAAGTCCCTCGGACATGCATACACGCCGCCGGCCGACGAAACAGCCGGGAAGCCAGCCAACAAATACGTCCGGCCGCGCATGAGAGATTCCAGACTGCACTCAGAATAACACGCTGTCAGTGTTAGGTGTCGCACCAGCTCATACAGGTTACATAATCTTTCGGCCTGCGGCTGGCTTCGCGAGGACACCGTTCGAATGGTTGACGCAGCCGTTCGGCTCCAGGTTGATGCGTTTTTTGGAAGATTATGATTCAATAGACATAACTGTTACCGCCGCGAATGGCGACGTTGCGATTCAATTTACGCAGAGACGTCCGGGCTCTGAACCGGCGCGTGCGCGAATGGCGAATGATTTGGAAGGGGTTGACTTCCACCGCTCATCCGATGATGGCGCACATCATTCCCATCCGGCGCTGCAACCTGTCGTGCACCTACTGCAACGAGTACGACGATTTCTCCAAGCCCGTGCCGATCGAAGAGATGATCGGCGCATCGACCACCTGGCCGCGCTGGGCACCACCATCATCACCTTCAGCGGCGGCGAGCCGCTGCTGCATCCCGAGCTCGACGACTGATCATCGCGCATGCGCACGCCGCGGCATCATCGCCGGGATGATCACCAACGGCTACCTGCTGACCGCCGAACGCATCCAGCGGCTGAACCGCGCCGGCCTCGACCACATGCAGATCAGCATCGACAACGTCATGCCCGACGACGTTTCGAAGAAGAGCCTGAAGGTGCTGGACAAGAAGCTGCAGATGCTGGCCGAGCACGCCGAGTTTCACGTCAACATCAACTCGGTGGTCGGCGGAGGGATCCACAACCCGGAAGACGCGCTGACGGTGGGCCGCCGCGCCGTCGAGCTGGGATTCACCTCCACCGTCGGCATCATCCACGACGGCAGCGGCCAGCTCAGCCCCTCGGCGAAGCGCGAGCGCGACGTCTTCCTGGCGATGAAGGCGCATGGAGAAGCAACGGCTTCGCGCGCATCAACTGACTTCCAGGACGACATCGCCCACGGGCGTGCCGAACGAGTGGCGCTGCCGCGCCGGCGCGCGCTACCTGTACATCTGCGAGGACGGGCTGGTGCACTATTGCTCGCAGCAGCGCGGTTATCCCGCTAAACCGCTGGCGGAATATACGCTCGCCGACATTCGCCGCGAGTACTTAACCCAGAAAGGCTGCGCGCCGTACTGCACCGTGTCCTGCGTTCACCAGATCGGCTACATGGATTACTGGCGCGATCCGCAGACGATTGCGAGCACCGCTCCGGACGAACCCCTGGTCCAGATCCAATCCAGCACTCGTTAGCGCGTCGCGCGCTCAAGGGCCGATCGTTAACATTACGCCGCTTTGGGTCGACTGGCCTGCAATGAACAGCGACAGCGCCGCATCGCCCGGGGGCAGTTGCGGAACTGTCAGATTGAATTGGTACACACCGGCGTAAACCAGGTAGCCTTGGACGTTGGCTGGAACGCCCCCTACCGTCGCGCTGACGAATTGCGCCGGCGGCGCTGCGTTGGTAATCAACTGTCCTGCTGCCACCGGCGGATTGGACGGACCAAATCCGGTGCCAAACAGAAGAATCACTTCCCCCGGCGAGGCGGGTTGCGTGACGACACCCGAAATGATATTGGACGGGCCCAGGTAGACTCCGTTCGCGTGCGCAGCCGCCGGATAGACGGGCGTGAACATGAACAAACTCGGCCCGAAATCTTCCTTGTCGGCCGTAACGATGTTGCTGCTTATGCCCTGGCTGGTCACCTGCACGTTCACGCCGCCATTGGTAGGATCGTCCGGAACGATCACATTGATCTGACTGGCGCTCAAATAGTACACAAATGCCGGCAGGCCGTTGATGGTCACCGACACGCCGTCGAGTGACGCGGGCAGCGACGTTCCGCCTGGTGCTGGCGATGTCCGTATTTCCAGCCAGGTTTGCGCCCAGGATGGTGGCCCAGCCGCCGGACGAGATAGTGGGACCGAAACTCGCGCCATTGACCACCGACGAAATAACCGGACCTTGAGAAGCCGCCAGTGCGGTGAAGTTAAACGTAAGCAGTGGCAGCGCGGCGGCCGAAGCGATAACGTTGGCGTTTCCTGCCGCGAAGCCCAGCGTGACGTTCGTGGTCGCGTGGCCGGATGTGTCGGTGGTAACGGAGCTGGGCGACGCCGTCGCATTGCCCGCCGCGAAACTGACCAGCACGCCGGCCAGCGGATTACGATACGAGTCCACTACGCCGGCCACCACTGGCTGCGCAAGTGTGCGCGCCCGCCGCCGCCATCTGTTGATCGCCCGAAACCGCGTAAAGAAGCGCCGGAGCGCCGGGTGTGTTCGGCGTCGACGCGATGAGGTTGGAGAAGGCCATGGTCCCAACGCCGTTGGCCGGGTCTACGCTCGCTCCCATGGCCAGCAGCAAAGCGCTCGAGAAATCGTGCGAAGTGGCCAACGACCCGAGCGATTGGCCGTTCAAAGTCACTGTCAGCCCGTTCTGCGCATAGACCAGCGTTAAAACAAGCGGCGTTGTGATGGATGGGCCCAATGCCAGGCCCGCCTGTCCGAGATCGTAGAAAATTTGGTTGGGTTGGTTGTCGTAATCGTATCCAACCAAATACAACGACCCGTTCCTGGAGCCAAACGCGATGCCCGAGAATCCATCCGTCGCCGGACTCGGTTGCGAAGCCAGAAGGTTCAGATTGTAGGTGGCCGCGGCTTGGTCCCGCCAGCCTCCCGTACAAAGCCCGATCGCGAAAGCCTGGGAGTGCCCTCCGGCGCTGCCTTCCGAATCCGCGATGGTCAGCGCGCTGATGGTTACCGTGATCGTCGTCTCCCGGCCGTCAAATGTAGCCACCGCTTCAAGCGCCGTGTTCGGACCGCCGGTCGGATCGGTGTTCCTGCGTTGCTGGCCGTTGACGGTCGTGATCCCGTCCGTCAGCATGAAGCCGAACGCGCTCGGGTTCGTAACGTACGACGGCGGCGTGCTGCTGTCGGCGTAGCCGGCGAAGACGCTGATGCTTCCGGTGCCCAGCGAAATCGTGCCAGCCACCAGGCCGCCGGCAAGAAGCAGGAGTAACGTGAGCTGCTTCAGCATGTGGCCTTATTGCAGCGAATGATCCCCTCCCAGAGCCTGATCCAGGTCCGCGATGATGTCTTCCACGGCTTCGATCCCGGCGCATAACCGCACCAGCCCGTCATGGATGCCCATGCGCTCGCGCTGCTTGGGCGCGATGTCGCGATGCGAAGCGATGGCTGGATACAGCATCAGGCTGTGCACGTCGCCCAGCGAGGTGCCGCGCACCACCAGCTTGAGCCGGTCCATGAACGCCATGACATCTTCCTTGCGCGCATCTTTCAGCTCAAAGCTAACCACCGCGCCGTACAGTCCCTCGGGCAGCAACCGGCGGATGACGGCGGCATCGGGATGCTTCGGGTCCGCCAGGTAATGCACACGCGAGACTCGTGGATTCGAGCTGAGCCAGGTTGCAATGCGGCAGGCGTTGGAGCACTGCCGTTCCACCCGCAGCGTAAAAGTCTTGATGCCGCGCATGGTCAAATAGGCTTCGAATGGACCCAGCACTGGTCCCACGGTGCGGCTCAGCGAACGAACCCGCTCGGCGTGCTCCTGGTCGGCGATGATAACGCCGCCCAATACGTCGCCGTGGCCTGCCAGAAATTTGGTCGCGCTGTGGACCGACAGGTGCGCGCCCAGCTCCAACGGCCGGACCAGCAGCGGCGTCGCGAAGGTGTTATCCACCAGCAGCGCGGCGCCCGCCTCGCGCGTAATTTCTGCGATTCGATCCATCGCCCCCACTCGCAGCAGCGGATTCGAAATGGTCTCCATCAGCACGCAGCCGGGCTTGATTTTGGCGATCTTCTCGCGCACTTCATCCAGGTTGCATACATCCATGAAATTGACTTCGATCCCTAACGGCTCCAGCACCTTGGTCAGCATGCTGGTGGTAGCCCCATACAATGCGCTCGGCCGCGAGAACCGATTTGCGGCGATCCATTAGCGCGGCGAGCACCGCGATGTGCATGGCCGCCATTCCCGACGAACAAGCCAGCGCGCCGTGCCCGCCCTCCAACACGGTCATGAGTTCTTCGAGCGCCGTATTGGTCGGGTTGTCGTAACGCGAATAGCAAAAGCCTTCTTCCTCGCGGCCCAGCACGCGATCCAGCTTGGCCGTGTTCTCGTAAATGTAACTGGCTGCGGTGTAGATGGGCGTCGTCACCGGAATGAATGCTCCGGGCGCGTTCGGATCGGGTTTGCGATCTCCCGCATGGACGGCCTTAGTTTCGATCTTCATTGCCTCACTTCCTTTTCCAGCGCGCCCCCTCCTTGGTGTCTTCGAGAATTATGCCACCGTCGAGCAATTGCTGCCGGATCTGATCGGAGCGGGCGAAATCGCGATTCTTCTTGGCTTGCGCGCGCTCTGCGATCAGCGCCTCCACCTGCGCGTCGGTAATGCCCTCTTCGCTGCGGGAGGGCCGCAGCACATCGAATATCCGGTCGAACTCATCCAGCAGCTCCAGCGCCGACGGTATGTTTCCGGCGCGAAACTCGCCCGAGTCCATGGCCGTGTTGGTGTCGCGCACGTATTCGAACAGCGCGGCCAGCGCTTCGGCCGTGTTCAAATCGTCGTCCAGGCTCTCTGCGAAGCGCTGCGCGGCCGCTTGCGTTCGCTCCAGCAGTTTCTCGTTCTCCCCTTCGGGGAACCGTTCGGTCTCCAAACGCAGCTTGAAATTCCGCAAACGGTCGATCGCCGTGGCCGCCGCCTTCAGCCCGTCGAAGGTGAAGTTCAACTTCTTGCGATACGGGACCGAGGCCAGCAGATAGCGGATCGGCTCGGGTGCATAACCCAGCTCGCGCAGATCGCGCAGCGTATAGAAATTTCCCGCGGACTTGGACATCTTCTGCGCTTCGACGTTCAGAAATTCCGAATGCAGCCAGAATCGCGCGAATGGTTTGCAGGTGATCGCCTCCGACTGCGCGATCTCATTCTCGTGGTGCGGAAACACCAGATCGATACCGCCGGCGTGGATGTCCAGCGTTTCGCCCAGATACTTCATCGCCATCACCGAACACTCGATGTGCCAGCCCGGCCGGCCCGGCCCGATGTCGCTATCCCAATAGGGCTCGCCATTCTTGCGCGCCTTCCACAGCACAAAATCTCGCGCATTCGCTTTGTCGTATTCGTCCACATCCACACGCGCGCCGGCCCGAATCCCGCTGAAGTCGTTATGCGACAGCTTGCCGTACCCGGGGAACTTCGAAATGCGGTAATAGATGGAGCCGTCGCTGTTATAGGTATAGCCGCCGCGTTCCAGGTCTTGAATGGCGCGCACCATCTCGTGAATATGATCCGTCGCCTTCACCAAGCGCTCCGGCCGCTGCAGGCGCAACGCAGCGGTATCTTCCAAAAACGCCTGCGTGTACTTCTCGGTGTATTCGGCAATCGATTTGTGCTCCGCCGAGGCGTTGCGGATGATCTTATCTTCCACGTCGGTGATGTTCATGACGTGATCCATTTGATAGCCGCGCGCCTGCAGCCAGCGCCGCAGAATGTCCTGAAACGTGAACGTCCGCAGATTGCCGATGTGCACGTAGTTGTAGACTGTCGGCCCGCAAGTGTACATGCGCACGATGTTGTCGTGCAGCGGAGTAAACGGCTCCACTTGCTGGGTAAGGGTGTTATAGAAGCGCAGCGGCATCCGGGGTAATTCTACATGGTAACCCGAGGCAGCACTCTAGCGATGCTATCGGCTAGCTTGTTCTTTCCTGGCCTCGGCTTCCACGGCACGCATCACGCGCAGAGTATTGCCGCCGTAGATCTTGCGGATGTCTTCGGCCGAGTAGCCTTTTTCGAGCAGCGCCCGCGTGAGGTTCGGAAATTTCGAGACGTCCTCCAGTCCAGTGGGCGTGCAGGAGACGCCATCGAAGTCGCTCCCGATCCCGGCCGCGCCGACCCCGGCGATCTTAACGATGTGATCGATGTGCGCCACCACGTCCTCGAGCGTTGCGGGCGGCACTTTCTTCTTGTACTCCGCGATGTCGGCGTCCTCGCCGCGCGCTCCCGGCAGCGTGCTCGGCTTAACCAGCTTGGCCGCCGCAGCCGACTTTTCCGACAAAAAGCCGCAATTGAAATTGACCTGCACCACGCCGCCTTTCTTGGCCAGCGCCACGATCATCTCGTCGGTCATGTTGCGCGGAACGTTGCACAGCGCGCGGCAAGACGAGTGCGACGCGATCATGGGCGCCGTGCTGACGCTGAGCGCGTCCCAAAAGGTCTTGTCGGCAACATGCGAAATGTCCACCATCATGCCCAGCCGGTTCATCTCGCGCACCACTTGCTTTCCGAAATCGGTGAGCCCGTTGTGGTGCGCCACTTTCGAGTCGGCGATGTCGCCCGATGAATCCGCCCAATCGTTGGTGTTGGCATGCGTCAGCGTCATGTAGCGAATCCCCAGCGCGTAATAATCGCGCAGCAGTCGCAGGCTGTCTTCGATCGCGTGCCCGCCCTCGATCCCCATCAGCGCCGCGATCTTGCCCTCGCGGTGAATGCGCTCGATGTCGTCGGCGGTTGTGGCCAGCACAAAATCGTTGGGATAGCGCGCAACGATGTCATGCCGGACCGTGTCGATCATCTGCAGCGTCCGATTCGCCGAGTGATTGCCCTTGACGTACTCAGCCGAGACGTAAACCGCGAAGAACTGCGCCCCCACTCCGCCTTCCTTGAGCGCGGTGACATTGGTATGCCCATCGTGTTTGGCTTCCCCGATGTCGTAGCCGTCAACGGTGCGGCTGGTGATGTCGTTATGCGTGTCGATGAGAATGGCCGAGCTGTGCACTCGCTTCACCTCGGCATCGGAAACCTGGCGAGTCTGAGCAGAAATCATGGCTACAAAGAGGACAAGCGTGGATAAGACGTGAACGGGTCGCATAACTCAATTATCCGTCGGAGTTCGCTCGGCGTGATCGACTACTACGAACTCGAGCGGTCCCTTCTTCGCCTCCAAGCGCAAACCGAGTTGATCGCGCAGGGCCTCAACCAGTGTCGGATCGCTATCGGTGTCTGGGAGGCGGTCAGAATAAACCCAGTAAAGACCGATCTCGTATTTACCGCTCAAACCGGTCTTATCGTTGACCGGCTTCTCGAGCTCCACGGATACTTCTCTGGCCAACTGCCCCATAGTCAGCTGCGGATAATACATGCGCGCTCGCATACCGCTGACTGCCATTCCATGATAACCAGGTCCCAACGATGGGTATCCGTTTTTGTCCAGCTTCAAATCGGCGGAGCTCCGGGAGGCATCGTTCGCCGGCGTTACGGAAGACGCCTCCTTGAACTTCGGACCACCTTTCCCCACAACCAGATCGTACATCTGAAACTCCCTGGTTTCCCGGTGCGCAACGAGCTTGAATCGGTCCGCAAGCAAGTTCTGCCACATCGGACCGAGCTGCTTCTTAGTAGTTCCTTCCGGCACTTTGGCCCGGACATCGTATCTGACATCGTGCGTCCACTCAGGCGCGGAAACCTGAAAATCGTCAATATCGTAAGCGATAGCCACCAGTTTGAACAGGTCCAGGTTCTGGCACACCAGCAGCACCGGATCCCGTTTGCCTGGCCCGCCACGGCAGCCTACGCGCATACCGCGAGCCGGCGGCGCAGACGGCTTGATAGACACAACCTCGAATTGCAACGTAGCGTCGCCTTGCCCCAGCGCTAAGCGAGGCGCAATCAAAACCAGCAGCGGAACGAACGCTCCCAACGCGACGCGAATATTCTGGAGCATGCCGGCCTCTTCGAGGTAGCTTAGCGCACCAGCAATTGCCCGGGAAACCAGACCTGTTGTAGCCTGAAGCTAGCGGTGGAGTTCGCTTTACGCCGTGCAGCACGGCCAATAACTCTTACAGTGGTTCCCGCTGTGGGAGCTTTGGTACCAGCCTCTCGAGCAAACCACGAAAAACTCATGATGCAAAAGGAGTGGGTCATACTTGGACCGATATTTTGTAGTGCTGGCAGGAGCGGGACTGGGCGGGCTGGCTCGCTACGCGGCCGGCACTTGGATCATGGCGAAATACGGCGGCCGGTTTCCGCTGGGCACGTTCATCATCAACGTCACCGGCTCGTTCCTGATCGGACTGCTCATGATACTTCTTACCGAGCGCCTCAATCCGCATCCCAACTGGAGGCTTTTTCTGGTGGTCGGCGTCCTGGGCGGATACACCACTTTCTCCAGCTTCGAGTACGAGACATTTCAATCCGTGCGCGACGGCGCGAATTGGTTGGCCGCGCTGTACGCCCTGGGAAGCGTCGGCGTCGGATATCTGGGCGTGTGGCTGGGAGCGCTGCTGGCCTTGCGCGCCGGCCGGTGAAGGAGACGCAATGCTGACCAAAGGTCCGGCCAAGAAAGTCACCATCTTCATCAACGAAGAAACCCAGCACCACATGACTGGCCCTGCACGACTCCATCATGACTTTCCTGATGCACAAGGGAGTCTCGGGCGCCACCGCCACCCGCGCCTATTCCGGTTTCGGCTCGCACCACGAACTGCACACGCCCAAGATCGAAGTTATGGCGCAGCACCTGCCCATCCGCATCGAGTTCATCGAGACGCCCGAAAAAGTCGAGGAAGTTCTTCCGACGCTGTACGAAATGGTTTCCGACGGGCTGATCGAGGTGCACCGACACCACCGTGGTCAAGCTCGCGCGCAAGTCGGCGAAGCCCGAGCCGAAGCTGCCGCACGAGCGCCGCGAAGGCCACGCCAAACTGCTGCGCGTGTTCATCGGCGAAGCCGACAAATGGCACGGCGAGCCGCTCTACGACGCCATCGTGAAGAAGCTTCGCATGATGGACATCGACGGCGCTACGGTTTATCGCGGCATCCTGGGTTACGGCGCCAAGGGCCACGAGCACAAGCAGAGCTTTTTCCATGTCTCCCGCGATATGCCCATCATGATCTCGGTGATCGACGCTCCGGACAAGATCGCCGCCGCCTCGGAAGCCATTGAAGGAATGCTGGAGGATGGCCTGATCGTCGTCTCGGATGCGGAGATCGTCCGGCTGATCCGCAGCCAGGCCGTAACGGAGGCGCCCGACGCGTCCGAGTCAAAAGACTGAACTGCTGCGCATCTACATTTCCGAATCCGATCGCGATCAAGGCAAGCCGCTGCATTCCAAATGATCCGCGTGCAAAAAAAGCCACGATGCGCTTAGGCCGGAACTTCCCGCAGCCGCCGGATGGGTGAGGCAATCAGCCAGGTGATGGAGAGCGCAAAGCCGGCCACGGCGATGGCCAGCGTCTCTCGAATGCCTACGCGCTGCGCCAGAACCCCGCCCGCTAAAGCGCCTAGCGGATAAATTCCTCGAGTCAGCAATTGCATCGCCGCGTTGACACGCCCCAGCACATCAGGCGGCGCCACAGCCTGGCGCAGCGACAGCTCATTTACATTGAAAATCGCAAACGACGCATCGCCGAAAAGTTGCTGCATCACCAGGAATGACAGCGCCACGGTTAGCCGCCCGTGCGCCGCCACCATGAAGCTATACGACAACACCACCGCGAACATCGTGCCGATGAAGGTCCATCCAGTCCCCAGTCGCCGCGCAATCCGCGCCGCCAAGCTTGCTCCGAGCATTGCTCCAACGCCACCCGTGGTAATCGCGACTCCCAGGGCCGCCGGTGGCAGCTTCAACTCCCGAATCGCGTACAGCACGTACAGCGTTCCGATGAATCCGAAGAAGAAAAACGCGTTGGCCGAAAAACAAGCCAAGGGCCGCAACAGCGGGTGCGCGAACACAAAGCGTAGGCCAGCCATCGTTTCCTTCTTCCAATGCTGTCGAGGCTCGCTCACCCGTGGCGCGGCTTCTTGCTTTCCGATCAGTCCGATGGATAGCGCGGAAAACACGAATGAAATCGCGTCAAACAAAATGGCGATCGGCGCCGTGATCAATTGAACGAGCAGACCTGTGAGGCTCGGCCCGGCGACTTCGGCGATCGCGCTGCTCTGCGCTAGTTTGCTGTTGCCGTCCACGAGTTCCTCGCGCTCCACCAGCGACGGCAAGTAGCTCTGATACGCCACGTCGAAAAACACGCTACAGAACCCGGTAAGCGCGATCACAACGTAAAGTTGCGGCATTGAGATCCGGTGCGCGAATGCCGCCAGGGGGATTGTGACCAGCAGCGCCGCGCGCATCAAATCCGCCGTGATCATAATTGGCCGGCGCTTAACTCGATCTGCCCACACTCCGGCTAGCAATCCAAACAACAGCACCGAAGCCGCGCCCGTGGCGGCCAGAAATCCCATCTGTGCCGGCTGCGCGCCCAAAACCAACACCGCCGTCAGCGGCAGACCTTCGCGCGTGATCCGCGAACCCAACTCCGAAATGGTCTGCCCCGTCCAGAGTTTCAGAAAATCGGGATGCCGCCACAAGCTTTTCCTGAGCGACTTGGCTGGAACGTTAGTGATACAATCCACCCTTCACATGAGCCTGCTCGCCGAATTACTCGCGGAGTTTTTGGGAACCATGGTCCTGATCCTGTTCGGCGACGGCGTCGTCGCCATGGTGCTGTTGTTCGGCCACCACATCCCCGGCGAAATCGTCAATGGCGGATTTACCAACATCACGCTGGCCTGGGGACTCGGGGTCACCATGGGGATTTACATCGCCGGCAAAATCTCGGGCGCGCACCTCAACCCCGCCGTGACCCTGACCCTGGCTATTTTTCGTGGATTCCCCTGGCGAAAGGTGATTCCTTATTCTATCGCCCAGACCGCTGGCGCCTTCGTAGCCGCGTCCATCGTGTTCTGGAATTATCATCCGGCGTTCCTGGTGGCCGATCCGAATCTGGATCACACCGCCGGAGTCTTCACCACCTTCCCGGCGTTTCCCCAAATCATGTCGGCCGGGCTGCTGGATCAAACCATTGGCACGGCGTTGCTCCTGCTGATGATTTTCGCCATCACCGACGAACGCAATCAGCCGCCAGCCAACCTGCAGCCGCTGATGGTCGGCTTGATCGTGGTCGTCATCGGGATGGCCTTCGGCGGCATGCATGGTTACGCCATAAATCCCGCGCGCGACTTTGGCCCGCGGCTGTTCACGGTGGTCGCAGGCTTCAAGAACAACGGCCTGACCAACGGCAAGCCGGTCTATTGGGTACCGATCGTTGGTCCGCTGGTGGGCGGCGTGATCGGCGGTTTGATCTACGACTTAGGCATCCGGCGCTTCCTACCCCGCACCTAGCTCGCCCCGCAGCGCGCGATCACCAGTGTAATGTCATCGTGCTGCTCGCCGACGCTAAAACGGCGCACCTGGTCGACGACCGACGCCAGCATCGCCTGTGGAGCGAGCTCGCGCGATTGGCGCAGCGCTTCAATCAGTCGTCGCTCTCCGAAATCCTCACCCGCCTCGTTGAACGACTCCGTGATCCCGTCCGTGTACAGAGTCAACAAGTCGCCCTCGATGAGCTGGCATTCCCCAACCTCGCACTCCCAGTCCGCAAAAATCCCCACCACGGTGGCCGTCGGATCCAGCCGTTGGCAACTTCCATCGCGTCTAATCACCAGCCCGGGAAGATGCCCGCAATTGGCATAGCGCAAGCGGCGCGACCGGTCGTCGTACTCGGCAAAGAACAGCGTCGCGTAGGCGGACTCGGTCGAGTTGTCGAAAAACAACCGGTTGACGGACTGCAAGAATCGCCCCGGCTCATCCACTGCCGTCGCGCACTGGCTGCGCAGATTGGCCTGCAAGTTAGCCATCAGCAACGCCGCCGCGATTCCCTTCCCCGCGATGTCGCCGATCACCAGCCCGAGCCGTTCCTGGCCGAGATCGATGTAGTCGTAGTAATCACCGCCCACCTGTCGAGCCTGGACGCAGATGCCCGCATAGTCCAGCGTGCGAAGCTGGGGCTGCCTCTGCGGAAAAAGCCGGGCCTGGACCTGCGTGGCAATTTCCAACTCTTGCGCGAGGCGGCGCTCGGCTTCTTGCCGCTCAGTCACCGCTCGGCGCTGCGCCTCCACTTCGCGTGTCACTTCATCAAAACCGACTAAAGCAAAAGAATTTCCATCCACATCGCGGAAGCGGGTAAACACCCCTCCCCAGACCGGCTCTTCGGTCCCTGTCGCCGTTCCCTGCTCGTAGTGAACGCGCCGCAGCCGAGGCGTATGCGAAAAACGAACCCCGCGCTGCCTCCATTCCCGATACTTGGCGGTCACGTCCTCGGTGACAAGCACCACCCGCGTAGATCTTCCGATGAGTTGATATGAGGGAGAATCCGGTTTCGGCGCCACCAGCGCGAGCACTGCAGTCCCATCCGGAGGCGCCACGGCAACCCAGCGCTCGCCCGATTGCAGCTTCGCGTCAAATGCTAAAACGAACCCAAGCTGGTCAAGATAAAACCGCAGGCTCTCGTCCTGATCCCGCACATAAACGTTAACGGCATGAATCCGGAGGTAAGGATCCGGCCGAGATGAATGCAAATTGCCCATCGCCGCGATTATAACCGTCGCATTGACCCCGCGATCAAAGCTGCGAAAATGGAAACAGAGCCATATGGCGATTACCTTACGGCCAGAGCACGAACAGCGCTTCCTCGATGCTATGCGGGCAGGCGGTTTCGAAAGTACCGACGATGCCATGGAAACCGCCCTCGAGATGCTTCGCTCGCAGAACGAGTGGCTGCTGGAGAACCGCGCGGCAATCGAGGCCAAGATCCAACAGGGCATCGACGAGCTAGACCGCGGAGAGGGAATTCCCGAAGCCGAGCTCGATAGTTATCTGGTGAAACTAAAAGAAGCCGAGCCTCAGTGATCGCTATCCTCGCGCGCAGCGAGCCGGACACCGCCGCGCTGATCTGACCAGCTCCGATGTGCGCTTCTTTCCGGTCTATTCGTACTTGATCGTGTATCGTCCGGAGACCAAGCCTCTGCAAGTGGTTGCCATCCTGCATGGTTCACGTGAGGTGGCCAGGCTCTTGTCGAAGCGGCTGTGGTAGCGTTTCGGCACCGACGGGTCGGAAAACCCCAATGCCGTGATTAACATTATTTATGCAGATACCCTCTTGCATTTGCCCGACCGCTCAGCTAATCTAAGTTCAATGATCAGTCAGAGAATAGTTGGCCTTATCCCTGCCCAACCGGGCTCGGCCGCCAACTTCTCGATTGGTCTAGTTCCGGAGCTTCTGCCTATTATTACGGTCGCCGTACCCGGCCCCGCTTGACGGGCTTCGGAAATTAGATTCCGAAAGGCCATCGGCGGGGAAAACGAACCCAGCCGGTGGCCTTTCGTTTTGTAAGCCATACTTTTTGAGCCAGGAGTGACTATGTCGACCAGTCCAGCGCATCGCGACACGGTGGCGCCCGAGTCCAAGCTGATGTCCGGGGCGAAAATTCTGCTCGAATGCCTGGTCCGCGAGAACGTGGACTGCATCTTCGGCTACCCCGGCGGCGTCACCCTCCCGCTCTACGACGCCTTCTACGACCACCCCATCCGCCACGTCCTGGTCCGGCACGAGCAGAACGCCGCCTTCGCCGCCGAAGGCTATGCACGATCCACCGGCCGCGTCGGCGTGTGCTGCGCGACATCGGGACCGGGCGCGACCAATCTGGTGACCGGCCTGGTCGATTCTATGATGGACTCGATCCCGGTCGTGGCGATCACCGGACAGGTCTCGACCAAGCTGATCGGCAGCGACGCGTTCCAGGAAGCCGACACATTCGGAATCACGCGCTCCTGCACCAAACATAATTTTCTGGTCAAGAACATCGCGGAATTACCGCAAGTGATCCATGAGGCGTTTTACATCGCCTCCAGCGGCCGGCCGGGCCCGGTTCTGGTAGACATACCGAAGGATGTTTTCCAGGCGCAGTCGCATTACACGCCTGTCACTGCGATCCACCTACCCGGCTACAAAGTCTTCACCGAAGGCCATACCGGACAGATTCGCCGCGCCGCCCAGATGATGTGGGAGGCCAAGCGACCGTTCGTTTACGCCGGTGGAGGCATCATCGCGGCAGCGGCGTCCGATGAGCTGCGCGAGCTGGTTGAAACGCTGGATGCGCCCGCCGTCAACACCCTGATGGGCCTGGGAGCACTTCCGGCCGAGCATCCCAATTTCGTCAGCATGCCGGGCATGCACGGCAGCTACGCCGCCAACATGGGGATGAGCAATACCGATCTTCTGATCGCCCTCGGCGTGCGTTTTGACGATCGCGTCACGGGCCGCCTCTCGGCTTTCGCGCCGCACGCCAAAGTGATTCACGTCGATATCGATCCGGCCGAGATCGGCAAGAATCGCGCGCCTGACCTGCCCATCGTCGGCGACGTGAAGCGGGTTCTTCAAAAGCTGAACAAGGTCCTGCAGGAGCTGGCGCCGCACCACAGCGAGCGCAACGCCAAAGACCGAGCGGCCTGGTGGCAGCAGATTCGCGAATGGAAAGCCGAGCATCCGCTGACGCCTGAGGTTTCCACCACCGAAATCAAGCCCCAACACGTGATGCGCGAAATCGATCGTCTGTCCGGCGGCCGCGCTATCGTCGCCTCCGACGTCGGCCAGCACCAAATGTGGGCCGCGCAATTCATCCGCTTCAGTGAGCCGCGGCTTTGGCTCAACTCTGGCGGACTCGGTTCCATGGGCTTTGGTTTGCCCGCAGCCATTGGCGCTCAGTTTGCCTGCCCCGATAAAATGGTGTTCGCCATCGTGGGCGACGGCGGATTCCAGATGTCCATTCCAGAGCTCGCCACTATCGCCAATCACGGCCTGCCCATCAAGATCGTGGTCGTGAACAACGGCTATCTCGGCATGGTCCGGCAATGGCAGGAGCTGTTTTACAACAACCGCCTGTGCCAGGTGGAGCTCAACTCGTTCCCCGACGTCAAGCAGCTCGCCGGCGCATACGGGTTCAAAGGCCGCACCATCGAGAAGCCTCAGGAGCTGGCTTCGGCGCTCGAAGAAGCAGTGCGCGAAAATGGACCGTATCTGCTGAACATCCGCGTGTCGCCTTACGAGAATGTGTACCCGATGGTCCCGGCCGGCGGCGCCATCAATGAAATGGTCCTGGGCCCGCCCCAGCCGGTGGAGGCGTAACCATGTTGCAAATAATTTCAGTCTTAGTCGAAAACAAACCCGGCGCATTGATGCGCATCACCGGCCTGCTCAGCGCGCGCGGCTACAACATCGAAAGCCTGACCGTCGCCCGCACACTCGACCCTACTCTTTCGCGCATGAGCATCGTGGTGGACGTCGAGCCGCAACTGCGCACCCAGGTAATCAAGCAAATGAACAAGCTGATCAACGTCCTGCAGGCCACCGACCTCACCGACACGCCGGCGGTGAAGCGCGAAATGGTCCTGGTTCGCGTACGCACGCAGATGAACAGCCGCACTGCGATTCTGAAGGAAGCTGAAATTTTCGGCGCGCGCGTGGTGGATTCCTCCACCGAAGGTTTCGCGCTCGAGGTCACCGAGCGAATCGGAAAAGCTGGACGAATTCATCGACGTCATGCGCAGCTACGGCGAAATCGACGTGACACGATCTGGCACCGTGGCGGTTTCGCTCGAAGCCAAGAAACTGCGCTTGTCGCCGCCGATCCCCAAAACAACGCCGGTCGAGGAAGCGGATACAATTCGAAATTAAAAGGAACTATGGCAAAAAGATATTACGAAAAAGACGGCAATCTTGCCTTACTGAACAATAAGACGGTCGCCATTATCGGCTATGGCAGCCAGGGGCACGCGCACGCGCTCAATCTGCGCGACAGCGGCCTGAGCGTCGTAGTTGGCCTTCCCGCGGAAAGCAAGAGCGTGGCCAAGGCGACGGCGGCGGGGCTCAAAGTTCTCCCCGTGAGCGAGGCCGCCCAGACCGCCAACGTGCTCATGATCCTGGTGCCGGACCACATCCAGGGCGACCTGTACGCCAGCGATATCGCGCCCCACATGCAGCCCGGTAAGACGCTCATGTTCGCGCACGGCTTCAACATTCATTTCGGCCAGATTCAGGCGCCCGCCGGGCGTGGACGTCTCCATGATCGCGCCCAAAGCGCCGGGTCATCGCGTCCGCGAGTTGTTCACCGAAGGCGTCGGCGTGCCGGCCCTGATTGCCGTCCACCAGGATGCCTCCGGACACGCCCACCAAGACGCGCTGGCCTACGCGCTGGCGCTCGGGTGTCTCAAGGCTGGCGTCATCGAAACCACCTTCAAGGAAGAAACTGAAAGCGATCTGTTCGGCGAGCAGGCCGTGCTCTGCGGCGGCGTGAGCGAACTGATTCGCGCCGGCTTCGAAACCCTGGTGGAAGCCGGATACGCGCCTGAAATCGCCTATTTCGAGTGCCTGCATGAGCTGAAGCTGATTGTCGACCTCATCTACGAAGGCGGCCTCGGCTACATGCGGTTCTCGGTGTCCGACACGGCCGAGTACGGCGATTACACGCGTGGCCCGCGCATCGTCAACGCCGAGACGCGGGAAGAGATGCGGAAAATTCTGGGCGAGATTCGCTCCGGCCAATTTGCCCGCGAGTGGATTCACGAGAACAAGACCGGACGCAAGAAATTTCTGGCGATGCGAGCCGCCGCGCAAGACCAACCCGTCGAGCGAGTGGGCCGCGAGCTGCGCCAGATGATGACATTTTTGAAGAGACGGAAAGAGGCGGGCGTGCCCGAAGAACAGCAGGCCGCCGCCAGCAAGTAGTCTTATGCGCATCCAAACATTCGATACAACGCTCCGCGACGGCACGCAAGGCGAGGCCGTCTCCTTTTCGGTCGACGACAAACTCGTCATCGCGCAAAAGCTGGACGAGCTGGGTATCGACTACATCGAAGGCGGCTGGCCCAACTCGAACCCTAAGGACAAGGAATTCTTCCTGCGCGCCAAAGAGGTGAAGCTGAAGCATGCACGCCTGACCGCGTTCGGTTCCACTCGCTTTGCCAAAAACAAAGTCGACCAGGACCCCAACGTCCGCGCGCTGCTTGAAGCCGAGACTCCGGCGGTTTCCATCTTCGGCAAAAGCTGGGAGCTGCACGTCAAGCGCGCGCTCGGCATCGATGAGGAAGAGAACCTCAAGCTCATCTCTGAGACCGTGAAGTTTTTGAAAGACGCCGGACGAGAAGTAGTCTACGACGCCGAGCACTTCTTCGACGGCTACAACGCCAGCCCGGATTTCGCCCTCCGCACGCTCGAAGCCGCGAAAACAGCCGGCGCGGACATTCTGTGCCTCTGTGACACCAACGGCGGGAATCTGACGCATCGCATCATCGAGGTGGTATCGGAAGTTCGCAAACGGTTCGATGGCGTGCTAGGCATCCATACTCATAACGACTGCGACGTCGCGGTAGCCAACAGCATCGCCGCCATTGAAGCGGGCTGCACGCACGTCCAGGGCTGCATGAACGGATACGGCGAGCGCTGCGGCAACGCCAATCTGGTGTCGATCATCGCCAACCTGGAGCTGAAGCTCGGCCACACCACCATCGGCCGCGAGAATCTCCAGAATCTGACCACCGTGGCCCGCTACATCGCCGAGCTGGCCAACCTGCCCATACGCAACGATCAGCCCTACGTCGGCCACAGCGCCTTCGCGCACAAAGGCGGCGTCCACGTGAGCGCCGTCCTGAAGGATTCCGCCACCTACGAGCACATCACACCGGAAACGGTCGGCAACCGCCAGCGAGTTCTGCTGAGCGATCTATCCGGCCGCGGCAACGTTCTCTACAAATTGAAGCAGCACGGCTTGGCGGAGCGCCTGGATGCCGAGGCGCGCCGCCAATTGCTCGAGCGGGTCAAGCATCTCGAGCATCAGGGCTATGAACTGGAAGCCGCCGAGGGTACGTTCGAGCTGCTGGTTCGCGAGGCGTTGCATCCCGGCTGGATTCCATTCGAAGTGATCAGCTACGACGTCACCACGCGCATGATCGGCGGGACGACCGCTACGGTAACGCTGCGCATCCAGGACAGCGTCCACACCGCGACCGCCAACGGCCACGGCCCGATGAACGCCCTCGACCTTTGCCTGCGCCAGTGCCTCTCCACCGTCTACCCGAAGATCCAAAACGTCCGCCTCACCGATTACAAAGTACGAGTGCTGGATTCCAAAAAAGGCACCGCAGCCAAGGTGCGCGTGCTTAGTGGAATGGTCCGACCATCGCCGCAGTTGGGCGACGGTGGGCGTTTCCGACAACGTCATCGAAGCCAGCTGGCTCGCCCTGGTCGACGCCATCCGCCTGGAGCTAATGCGCTTGACCGAGCAGGACGAAAACATCGACAAGGTAGTCGAAGACTACTGCTGGGGCGTGTAAGTCCTACTGGGTTTGCACCATGCCGCTAGGCATTCCAGGCGCACTCAGCGTTTGAATCACTGTCAAGCTGCCTAAGTCAATCACAGAGATCGATTGGCCGTAGAAGTTGTTGGTCAGAAGCACTCGATCATCTAGTATGAAAAGGTCGGTGGGATTGTCGCCGACTTGGATCGACTTCACGATCTGGTAGGTTGCTGTGTCGATTACTTGAATAGTACCCGGCTCGGTCCTGCATCCCAGGTAAGCCTGAGTTCCGGTGGAATTGAACGCCACGCCATAGGCCGGCCCCGGCAAATACATGGTGCGAGCTACTGTCATGGTGAGTGTGTCTACAATAATCAGGACCCCTTGAAATGGAAACAGGACATACGCCTGCGCTCCGTCCGGCGTTAGACCCACCGACTGCGGATATTGATACGGTAGCTGCAAGGTTTGAGCAACTTGTCGGGTGATAAGATCCACACGAAATAGCGCGGGCGTGCCGGTTGAGTCGATGTAACTGGTAACATACGCCGATGAATCGTCCGGACTGATCGCTACACCGGATGGATAATAGCTGGGCGTCGACAACTGCGTGGCCATGTTTGTGGATGTGTCGATAAAGTTGATCGCGTTGTCGTAACTGGTCACCACCGCCAGCGAACCGTCCTGGGTCAGAGCGACCTGGAGGGGATTCGGCGCTACCGGTATTACGGCGACTGTCGGCCCGCGGCAAGAGGTGTAGCGTGTAACCGTTGCGCTGGAGTGATTCACCATCAGCACGTCCGGCGACATCGACGGGTCGCAGTTTGAATTGTCGGTGTATGCGGATGCGGGGTACGTTGGGTCAAAGGGAACATCGGCCAGAGCGGGAAGCAGGTTCGGCAGAGTGGACCCGCCACTGGCCTGTCGAGCTTGCGACGGCCTTGCCAGAGGTGTGTTGTAGGGCATACCGTTCAAAGCGTTCAGTATCGACCTCATCGTGTCCTCATTGTCGTTGTCGAGCCCTTGCAAGTCAGTGCTCTTCGAGCAGTCCCTACCCTGCGGATCCGGTGGCGGGTTGAACGTCATCAATATGTGATTATCCTCACCCCCGCTGATCGTGAAGCGCAAAAAATTGACCTCATTGTTGATGCAGACCTCGAAAGCATAAAATCCCGCGAACCTGCCAGGTATCACTCCACGCATTCGCGCCTCGTCCTCGATGATCTGCTGTATCTCCCCCTCCCAAGATTCCGGGTCGTTTGTGCTGGGCGGCGGCGGAAGCGGGGGAAGCGACTGCGCGCCGATGCGCTGAATGAGGATTGCAGCGATCGCGATAAGAGCGCAACGCCAGATTTGCTTGGTGCTCATTGGAACCTCACAGTTTTGCCGATCATATAGCCGCCAATTGCGATTGCCGCGTTGAGTCCCGACGCTTGGAAGGGCACGCCGTTGGCTGCGGTCGCAGTCATAACGTAAATGGCGCCTTTGGATTTCAGAATGTTCGCCTGAGTCGCAGGCAGCGAGCCTAGAACTTCCGGCGGTATGGTGAATCCGGTGGCGTTCTTTGGAACCGTGCAATAAAACACGCCCGAAGAATTAGAAGGACGGTCCATGCTGAAGCCCAGAATCGTTACCACCTGGCCGGTGGGAACGCCGCTCCAAGCAAGCGCGAGCGGCTGCGTCCGGTCTACGTCGACTAGGTTGGAACGCCCGGTCCAAGTAAGCGCAGGCGGCATGGTTATGTTTGCCGAAAACGAGCCGACATCCGTGCCACCTCCGGAAATGGTATACGAACCCGGGTTGAGAGTCAGTTTATTAGTGAACGCTGGAGCAACGGGGGCAAACGATCCCAGTGCCACTCCCCGGTCGCCGGTAAGAGGTGTGAGCGTGCTATTAGAGCCAGACCCGCTCAGTTGAAACGAGGCGCCCGCATTCAGACGCCGCGCGATGCTAGGAGCCGCCGGGATACCTTCGTTACCGAGCGCATCCCCGGGCGAAAAAAACACCGTGCATGAGCCCTCCGGCGGCTGGCCAAACATCGGACTAAAGACAAAAGGCCCGCCCGTCATCTGGTCAAATTCGAACTCGAAAAAATCGTTGACGGAATCTACAGTCGCCCGAATGCCCAAGTCCATCAGAGTGTCGCTGCGGAGCAGCCGCAATATCCCGATGTTGCCCCCGGCGAGAAATTCGGCCGCCAGGCTGTTGTCTGGCTCCGAACAATTTTGACCGTTGGGAGCGACAGCGACCGTCACGGCATTGCTCAAGATGCGATGAGCGGTCCTCATGTAAACCGGTACCCAGCAACCCGAGGGCGCATTGTCGGGAATCTGCAGGACTATCTCGTCGAGCCCCGAGCAACAAGGGGACCTTCCACTGTACACAACCGTCGCGGGTTGTCCTCCGATCCATGCCTCCACCGCAACCGGCAGGTTTCCAGACGGCGGAGCGATATTGTCCGGAGCAGTGATCGGACCCAGGCCCGTGCCATAGACAACAATTGTCCCGCCGGGCGCAACCGTAGCGGCTGGCGCGTTTGTCTGCACATTGCCGCCAGGCAGAGCGTTTTGTACTGCCCCCGGGCCAGAACCTGTTCCGCTCACGCTGAACAATCCGAGACTGCTCGATATCACATTGACCGGCGCGGGATTGGAGACGGTTCCGTTATAGGTCACTTTCAGCGATACCATTCCGAGAGGCGCATTGGAAGGCATCAGGGCGTCGATCTGTCCGGCACTCACATACACTGGCAGGGCAGCCACCGTGTTGCTTCCCTGCGTCACGCTAACGGACACATTCGCGAGCGTGGCTGCCAGCGGAAACGAAAATGCCTGCACGCCTTGAGCCGGCCCGATCGCCGCGCCATAAACCGCGAATAGCGACCCTTGCGCAATTGAGCCGGACGGCACGCCTGCGGGTGCGCTGCTTGCCGCGTTGATCACCCCGCGATAGTAGATGGTCGGCTGCGCAAATAACGCTGGGACCGGCGCAAGGGCAAAGCCAAGTACGATGATAAAATTGCGCATGGGAGCTATTCTAGTCCATTTTGTCGGTCAAGCGAGCTTCCAGCTTGGCTCTCCAGCTAATTTCGGGCGATTTGCTTTTCCGGCGCTAAAATAACGTTATGCCCGCTACGGCACTCGTCACCTCCGAGCAGTACCTCGCTCTGCCCGACCAATTCGACCAGAACGGCAACCGAATCAAGGACGAGCTCATCGGAGGTGAGATCGTCAAAATGCCGCCCGCATCTCATTACCACGATCGGATCAAAAACCGGATCAGCAGGAAGTTGGCCACCTTCTTGGACCAGAACGCGAGCCTCGGGCTGGAATCGAATGCTGAGATCGGAACTCGTGTCAGTAAGTTCGATATCTTCGTTCCCGACGTGAGCATAATTCGAACATCGCGCTTCTCCGATCAGGAACGCATTGTGCAAGGGCCGCCAGACATTGCGATCGAAATCGTCTCTCCAAGCGATACAGCTTCGCATTTGAAGGCCAAGGTAGACGCGTATCTGGCCAACGGCTCGCACTCCGTCTGGGTCCTCTTTCCCGATTCGAAATCGATCGTGGTCTACAGGCCCCGCTTTATGCACGAATTGAAGGCCGAGGACAATATTGAAGATCCACTGCTTCCAGGCTTCTCCCAGCCTGTCTCCGACTTTTTCAAGGTAGGCTGACCAGTGCACACGCGATGCGCTACAACGCATCACCCTTCACCCGCGTCCCGCTGATCGAAAGCGGGAACATCGACAAAGTGGTCGAAGACTACTGCTGGGGCGTGTACGTGTTGCGCGTGAGTCGATTTGCCTCATGTCGCGAAACGCCTTCCGCATAAATTCAATCTAATTAACCTGGAAAAGTGGCGGTTAACATGCCTTTCCCGCCGCGATCTCCCTGGCTCGCCTTTTTTTGGTCCCTATAGTGACCTCGGCGACCGTCGTGGCGCAGCCGGTCTCCATCGGTGGGAGAGCGGGAGTCCCGATTTCCCCTGAATCCAGCGATTTTCCCTCGCTCGCTTCCTCAGTCTGCCAACCGAACTACGCGTTGGGCCTGGACTGTAAGAACAATCTTGAGGCGAAGCCCTACGCGATCGGCCCAAGCGCGGAGGTTTTCCTGCCCTGGCGACTCTCCGTGGAAGCTGACGCACTTTACCGGCGCTTCCACCAGGACATCTCGGAAGGCTTGATCGTAAGCACAGGTGGCGTTCTTTTTGGTGAACGAGCGAGTGCCGGGGCGAATGGCTGGTGGTTTCCGTTGCTTCTCAAGTATTCGCCCATTCGTCACGAACCTTCATTCTTCCTCTCGGCCGGCGCAACGTTGCGGCATCTTGGCGCCTTCGACGGGCAGGGATTCTTCGTAAACGAGCAGGGACAGCCTGCGCCCGGTCTAATCCAGATCGATACTCACAGAAACCTCGATGCCGTTGATCACTGTCGGAGCCGGTCTCCGATTGCGCGTTGGATTGCTCGACATCTCTCCGGAAGTTAGGTTTCTGCACTGGACTTCGGCTTTTTATCAGCCTGCTCAAAATGAGGCCATGCTGATGTTGGGCATGACATTTCCCGCGCGAAAGCGATAATAGCTCCATCCACAGTAAAATAGCGGTATGCCCGCTACGGCACTCGTCACCTCCGAGCAGTACCTCGCTCTGCCCGACCAATTCGACCAGAATGGCAACCGAATCAAGGACGAGCTCATCGGAGGTGAGATCGTTCGGATGCCGACACCCTCGCAGTTGCATGACCTCATCAAGAGTGAGATCAGCCTGAAACTCTCCCAATTCCTTCTGGCCAATACCAACCTTCGGCTCAAGTCCGTCGTCGAGATGGGCGTGCGGGTGAACCAACTGAACGTGCTGGTACCTGACGTGACCGTCATTCGACGAGACCGAATCAACCTAGCGGCGCGGATATTTGAAGGTGCACCCGATTTGGCTGTGGAAGTTGTTTCGCCAACGGACACAGCGTCGCATTTGAAAACCAAAGTTGATGCCTACCTGGCAAACGGATGTCACTCGGTGTGGGTAGTCTACCCTGAGTCAAAATCAGTGATTAGCTACAGCGTTGACTCGATGCACGAGTTTCGGGCCGACGAGGCAATCGAAGACCCGCTCCTTCCCGGCTTCTCCGTCCCGGTCTCCGCGTTCTTTGAACTGAGCTAGCGCACGCCCGATGCGCTACTTCCTCTCTAAACGCCTCCCCCCCTTCACCCGCGTCCTGCTGATCGAAAGCGGCAACCGCGAGCTTTTCGAAGAACTCCTCCCGGGCCTCTATGATCTTTATCCGGAAATGCATGCCGACCTGATCACCTGTTTCGGCGGCGTCCCCAACAATTTCCGGCCCGACCTGGGCCAAGTCTATCGCGTCACCGATTACCCGAACCGCGCCAGCCGAAAAATCCTCTACCAGCAGCTCGCCGCCAACCATTACAACGTGGCCGGCATGATTTGTTGCGCGATGCCCATCATGACCAAGTGGAAATGGGCACTGGCCGCGCGCCTTCCAGCGAAAATTTTCGTCCTCAATGAAAACGGCGATTATTTCTGGCTCGACCGCGGTCACCTCGCGCCCATCCGCAACTTTGTCCTCTTTCGCGCCGGGCTCACCGGCTCAGGCGCTGTCCGGACCCTCGCGCGGCTGGTATCATTTCCCTTCACGCTGCTATACCTGCTTCTGTACGCAGCGACCGTTCATCTTCGGAGGAAACTACGAACTCTATGAAAGCAGTGTTTGTCGAACAAATCGGCGGCGTCGAGAACCTGAAATATGCCGACGTCGCGAAACCCGCGCCCGCACCCGGCCAAGCGCTGGTCAAGATCGCGGCCGCCGGCGTTAACTTCATCGATATTTATTTCCGCACCGGCCTGTATCCGGCTCAGCCGCCGGTGGTGCTCGGAAGCGAGGGCGCGGGCACGGTGGAGGCAGTCGCCCCCGACGTCACCACCGTCAAGCCGGGCGATCGCGTGGCCTATGCCATGGCGCGCGGCTCCGATGCCGAGTACGCCGTGGTCCCCGCTTGGCAATTGGTCAAGATTCCGGACTCGGTCGACTTCAACACCGCCGCTGGTGTCATCCTCCAAGGAATGACCGCGCACTACCTGTCGCATTCCACCTACCCGCTCAAGACCGGCGACTCCTGTTTGATTCACGCCGCGGCTGGCGGCACGGGCCTGCTGCTGGTCCAGATGGCCAAAATGCGCGGCGCACGCGTCATCGGAACGGTGGGCACCGAAGAGAAGGCCAAGCAAGCCAAGGACGCCGGCGCCGACGAAGTGGTCGTCTACACCAAGGAAGATTTCACCACTAGAGCCAAAGGCATGCACGTGGTTTACGATTCGGTCGGTAAAGCCACGTTCATGCAAAGCCTGGATTGCCTCCGCCCGCGCGGCCTGATGGTGACGTTTGGAAACGCCAGCGGCGCAGTCCCGGATTTCCCGCCGTTGCTCCTCAGCCAAAAAGGTTCACTCTTCCTGACCAGGCCGTCGCTGGCCCACTACGCCGCCACTCCCGAAGAAGTCGCCTGGCGCGCGGGCGATGTGTTCAACTGGGTCGCGCAAGGCAAGCTGAAAGTCCATGTCCACAAGGTCTACCGTTTCGCCGACGCAGCCCAGGCGCATCGCGACCTGGAAAGCCGCCAGACCACGGGAAAGCTATTGCTGGTCCCGTGATTCCCTTCAGCGAACTGAAAGTCGACGCCCTGCTGGTCTCCGGACTTCCCAACATCCGGTATCTCACCGGCTTCACGGGCGACAATGCCCAACTGCTGATCACCCCCGGCGCGCAGACTCTGTTCACCGACCCACGCTACACCATCCAGGCGTCTGAAGAGTGCACCTGCCCGGTGAAAATCCACTCCAAAGGCCCGCTCGATCAAGCCGTCGCCGACAGCATCCGGCGCAAGAAGCTCAAGCGCATCGGATTTGAAGCATCCCGAATCACCTACGACGTGTATCTGCGGCTCAAGCAAGCCTTGCCTTTAGGAGCCACTTTGAAGCCTCTCGGAGGGGTGGTCGAAAAGCTCCGCATGATCAAATCGGATCAGGAAATCGAGCGCATCCGGCGCAGCGTACTGACCAACTCGAAGGCTCTGGAAAAAACGATCCCATCCATTCGCCCGGGCATCTCGGAGGCGGCCATCGCGGCCGAGCTCGAATACCAAATGCGCCGCTTGGGTGGAGAAAAAGCCGCGTTCGAAACCATCGTCGCCATCGGCGAACGCAGTGCCCTGCCCCACGCCCGGCCGACTTCGCGGAAGCTCGCCTCAGATGAATTATTATTAATTGACATGGGCGACTTGCCAGGACGGCTACATGAGCGACATGACGCGCATGCTATTCCTGGGCCGTCCCAGCAAGCGGGTCACGCGAATGTATCGAGCGGTTCACGAGGCTCAGCTCGCCGCCATCGACGCTGTCCGCCCCGGTCGAACCGCCGCTCAGGTCGACCGCAAAGCGCGCCGCGTCCTGGAGTTAGAAGGCTACGGCAAAGCCTTCGTTCATTCCACCGGACACGGCCTGGGCCTTGAAATCCACGAGCCGCCTCGCCTGGGTCGAACCGATAAAACCAGACTCGAAGCCGGCATGCTGATTACAATTGAACCTGGCGCCTATATTCGCGGCTTCGGGGGCATCCGCATCGAAGATACCGTGCTCGTCACCAAGAACGGGTGCGAAGTTCTGACACCCACCAGCAAGGAGTTAATGCTGCTATAGCATGACCAACGAAGAAATACGCGAGCTGATCCAGCTCGTCACCGACACAGGAGTCGCCGAGCTGGAAGTGCAGCGCGGGGAAGATCGCGTCCGGATTCGCCGGGCCGTGACCACACAGGAGATCACTCTCGCCAGCCGCTCCGGCGTCAACCCAACCAAGTCGCCGGCCGGCGCCGCAAAACGCGCCAGCCGGTCCCGCTCCAACACCGCCCAGCGCTAACGAAACGATCGTCAAGTCTCCCATCGTCGGCACATACTACGACGCACCGAAACCGGGCGACCCGCCCTTCGTCAAGGTCGGCGATTTCGTCGAGCCCGGCCAGGTGCTCTGCATCATCGAATCCATGAAGCTCATGAACGAGATCGAATCCGAAATCGCCGGCACCATCGTGGCCAAGCTCATGGAGAACGGCCGCCCGGTCGAGTACGGAGAAGCGCTGTTCGCCATCCGGCCGCGCTGATATGTTCCAAAAAATCCTCATCGCCAATCGCGGCGAGATCGCCGTGCGCGTCATCTGCGCCTGCAAGGATCTCGGGATCCAGACCGTCGCCGTGTATTCGGAGGCCGACCGCCACAGCCTGCACGTGCGCTTCGCCGACGAAGCCATTTGCATCGGCCCGGCCAAAAGCTCGCGCAGCTATCTCGACATTCCTTCGGTGATCAGCGCCGCCGAGATCACCAACGTCGACGCGATCCATCCCGGCTACGGTTTCTTGAGCGAGAATGCCGACTTCGCCGAGGTCTGCGAGACATCCGAGATCAAGTTCATCGGACCCAAGGCCGACGTCACGCGCGCCATGGGATTGAAGCAGCACGCCCGCGCCGCCATGCGGGAATGCGGCATCCCCATCCTGCCCGGCTCGGACGGGATCTTGAAAACTCCTGAAGAAGCTCTCGAAACCGCCGAGCGCATCGGCTACCCGGTGATGTTGAAAGCCTCCGCCGGCGGCGGTGGCCGTGGAATGCGCGTGGTGCGCGAGCCGGCCGAACTCGCCGCGCTTCTCACCCAAGCCCAGCAGGAAGCGCAAGCCGCCTTCGCTTCTCCCGACGTTTACATGGAGAAACTGATCGAAGCGCCGCGCCACATCGAGTTCCAGGTGCTGGCCGACGAGCACGGGCACGTCGAGATCCTGGGCGAGCGCGAATGCTCCATCCAGCGCCGCCACCAAAAGCTGCTGGAGGAGGCGCCTTCGCCCGCCGTGACCCCGCAGTTGCGCGAGCAAATGATCCGCCGCTTGCGCGACGCCATGTGCCACATCGGCTACACCAACGCCGGAACCATCGAGTTCCTGATGGACGAAACCGGCAATTTGTACTTCATCGAGGTGAATGCGCGCATTCAGGTGGAGCACCCGGTCACGGAATCCATTACCGGGATCGATCTGGTGAAGAGCCAGATCCTGATCGCCGCCGGCCATCCGCTGGCTGAGATCATCGCTCAGCCTGTCAGCCATTCGCGGGCACGCCATCGAGTGCCGCATCAACGCCGAGAATCCGGACACCTTCGCGCCTTCGCCCGGCCGCATCACCGGCTTGAATCTACCGGGCGACGTTGGAATCCGCGTCGATACGGCGGCCTATACCGACTACGTCATTCCACCTTTCTACGATTCATTGGTTGCCAAGCTGATCGCCTTCGGGCACGATCGCGGGGAAGCGATCGCACGCATGCGCCGCGCGCTGGAGATGTTCGTTGTGGAGGGCATTTACACCACCATCCCTCTGCACCAGCGCATCATGCAGAATCCCGATTTCATCGCCGGCAAAACGGACACAACGTTTCTGACGAAATTAGGGCGCTCGATTTAGAGCGTTTCGAGCACCAGATGCTCGCGATGCCGCTGCGCCATCGCAACTTCCAGCGCGAACGTGAGCACGCGCCTGGTCTCCAGCGGATCGATGATCGCGTCCACGTGCCCGCGCGATGCGGCATGCCGTGCGTCCAGCCAGCGTTCGTAATCCGCGCGCGTTTTCTCGATGCGCCGCTGCAACTCCTCCGGAACTGGTTTGCCTTCGGCCCTAAGCTTTTCGAGTTCCGGACCATGCACCGCCTGCACTGCCGCATCCCCCTCCATCACGCCGATGCGCGCCGTCGGCCATCCAAACGCGAAGTGTGGATCGAACCCCTGCCCGGCCATCGCATAGTAGCCGGCGCCGCTGGCGTGATTCATAGTCAGGATGATCTTGGGCACCGTCGCGCAGGCCATGGTTTCCACCATCTCGGCGCCCGCTCGAATGATCCCGGCCCGCTCAGCTTCCACGCCCACCATAAAACCGGAAACATCCTGCAAATAAATCAGCGGCACGTTATTCCGCTCGGCGTTCTCGATAAAGTACGCCACCTTGCGCGACGATTCGGTGTAGACGATCCCGCCGATCCGCGGCCCGCCTTCGGTCTTCAGAAAGCCTCGGCGATTCGCAATCAAGGCTACTGGCCAGCCAGCGAGCTTCGCCTCGGCACACAGCATCTCGGGTGCGTGATGCGGCTGGAATTCCATGTAATCGTCGCCATCGAAGATGCGCTCAATGGCTTCCTCGACGTTATAGGCGAGCCGGTGATCGGACGGCATCAAGTCATACAGACCTTCCGCCGGCTTAGGCGGCGCAGCCCCATGCGGAGCTTTTGCAGGGGCCGGCATCGCGCGGAATTTCTGACGGATCAGATCGAGACAAGCCGCGTCATCCGGCGTCATGAAGTGCGCCACACCGCTCGCTTCGGTATGCATGCGCGCGCCACCGAGCGACTCGGCGTCCACCACCTGCCCCACCGCGCCCTTCACCAGATTCGGCCCTCCCAGACCCATGAAGCTGGTGCCATCCACCATGATGATCACGTCGCTCAGCGCCGGCAAGTACGCTCCACCCGCGATGCACGGACCCATCACCGCCGCGATTTGCGGCACGTGCAGCTTGCGACGCATCAGCGAGTTGTAATAGAAGATCCTCGCCGCGCCATACTGGCCTGGAAAGATCCCGTCCTGATAAGGCAGATTGACGCCGGCCGAATCCACCAGATAAACGATGGGCGTGCGGTTGCGCATCGCGATTTCCTGCGCCCGCAGGATCTTCGTGATGGTCTCCGGCCACCAGGATCCGGCCTTGACAGTAGCGTCGTTGGCGACGATTACCGCCGGCCGCCCTTCGATCTTGCCCAGGCCCGTCACCACTCCGGCCGCGGGGGCCTGTCCGTCGTATTGGTCATAGGCGATCAGCAGCCCGATTTCGAGAAACATCGCGCCCGGATCGATCAGCCGCGCAATGCGCTCGCGCGCCGTCAGCTTGCCATCCCGGTGTTGTTTCTCGATTTTCTTCGCGCCTCCGCCTTGCCGCATCCGGTCTTCTATCTGCTGCAATTCTACGACGAGTTGACGCATGTGACCGCTGGTTGTGGTGGGCACTGCTTTCAGAATACAGAATGGCTATCCTCTACGCTGCGCTACGCTGGTCGTATAACCATGCCCCGCACGCAGATCACGCTCGATCCGGAATTGCAGCGCCGCGCCCGCCAGCGCGCCAACGCCTTGGGTTGCTCTTTCGCGGAGTACGTGCGCCGGTTGGTGGCACGCGACCTCGGGGAGAGAAAGGCCAAGCCCGACATATCGATGATTTTCGACCTCGGTAACTCGGGGGGCTCGAACATCGCGAAAAACAAAGACGAAATGATCGGCCAGGCCATCGAAGCTATGCACGGTATGAAACCCAAGCGCCCGCGACGGCGTTAATGAGCATTTTCGTCGACACCTCGCGGATCCTCACCTCGAGTGAGCCGTTGTTAACATCCGATCACGTTCTTATTGAGACCTGGCTTTTTTTGAAATTGCGCCTCGGTCTGCACGCGGCGGATCGGTTTTGGGAGGGTTTGCGGAGCGGAGTCGCTAGCATCGAATCCGTCAGCCCCGCCGATCTGGAAGGCGCCTGGCAAATCGGTCAGGCCTTCCCCGACCAGGACTTCTCTATCGTCGACCGCACCAGCTTCGCCGTCATGCGCCGCTTGGGCATCGAACGCGCGGCTTCCTTTGATCATCACTTCGCCATATTCCGCTTTGGGCCGGAGCGCCGCCGCGCCTTCACCCTGCTGCACTAACTGGTTCGGCGTTTGCAGGCAGAGCCGATCGCGCGATTCGTGCCCATCCGAACGGTCAGCATCACCCATCAGATCCGCAAGATGCTGACGACCTAGCCCACTCAGATCCCTGAACAAAAATTCAGTCTTAGCACTCAGCACCGAATCGTTAAAGGGGAGTAGTCGGTTTGCGGCCATATTTTGGGCTCGTGGACAGAGAGCGACTCACCACGCGCGCAAGGGAGACGGCTCGTACACCACATATCTGAAGCGAGAAGGAGTTCATATGAATCGTTTAGTTGTTATTGCGGCTGGTATAGGCCTCTCTATTGTCGCATCCGCGCCTTTTGTCCAAGCTGATGAATCGAACAAACGCACGGTGCTGACGATCGACAAGCCGATTCAACTGCCCAACATGGTCCTGCCGGCCGGGAAATACGTCATGAGACTCCGGGATTCTCCATCGGACCGCCAGGTTGTGCAGATCTATAACGCGACGGAACAGCATCTGATCACGACCATTTTGGCGTTGCCGAATTATAGGCTGGAGGCTAGCGGAAGGACGGCCTTAACCTTCTGGGAAATGCCTCCTGGACAACCTCCAGCCGTAAGAGCGTGGTTCTATCCCGGGGACAAGTACGGGCGAGAGTTCACCTATACTGATCCGGTAGCGAGACAGATTGCTGCTGTGTCGCACGCTCCGGTGCCTAACCGGCTTGTCTCAGCAGTCGCCCTGAATTCGAAAGAGCACTGAATCGCAAGAGGTCCAGACCGGCTAGTTTGTTGCCCGCGCATGGGATCCGTATTCTTCCGTCCTTGCGGACATTTGACTAGGTTCTCGCGTTTCGTTTAGTTTGCGAGACGGTAGTCGTTGTTCAGCGAGCAACCTTCGGGCTTCCCAGCTCACGGCAATGAATGCTGACCGGCTGTAAATGAACTCATTGGCTCCCACGCGAACGGAGCTTGCATCGTGGGAGCCTGGGCTGCTTACCCTTGTGCAGAACCGGCTTCGCTGCTCCGTCTTTTGCGGGCCGAATTGCCTTGGTCTTCGATTGTGCCGACGACACCTTCAGCGGAGCTATGAAATACTGAGTCCATGCTGGGTATCGATCCTCGCGCCGCGCGTGCCGCCTGGACCGTGTTTCTGCTGGCGCTGCTGGTCGCCACCGCCTACGCCATCCGCGAAACCCTAGCGGTCTTTGTCATTGCGCTACTGTTCGGATACCTGCTCTCGCCCTTGGTCGGCTTAGTCGCGCGCTTCACGCCCCAGCGAGTTTCATTCGCCTTCGCCCTCGCCATCGTTTACCTGCTGCTGGTCGGCGCAATCCTGGGCCTAGCTCTCACCCTGGGCGCGCGCCTGGTGGACGAGGCCAATAGCCTAGCCGCGCAACTGCCGAACCTCTTGAACAACCGGCAAGCCATCGAACAGCTGCCGCTCCCCGCCTGGCTCGAGCCAATTCGTGCGCGAATCGCACAGACGTTGCAAGACGAGGTGAACAACGGCGGCAAAGATATTCTGCCGTACGTCAAAAGCATCGGCGGCCATTTGATCTCCGGCGCAAAGTACGTCGTCTACATCGTGCTAGTTCCCATCTTGGCTTTCTTCTTTCTCAAAGACGGACGGGGCATTCAAGAAGAAATAGTCGGCAGCCTGGTGGACGAGAACCGGAAGCCGGTGGTGGAATCCATTCTGCAAGATATCGACCGCCTGCTTGGCGAATACATTCGCGCCCTGGTCCTGTTGTCCATTTCCAGTTTCAGCGCCAATGCGCTGTTTCTTGGCATAAGCGGCGCGCCCTACGCCGTTCTACTGGCTGCCTTGAGCGCGCTCGGCGAATTTCTTCCCGTGGTGGGACCGGTGGGCGCTGGAATTCTGGTTCTGCTGGTTTCGGCGCTGGCAGGTTATGCGCATCCCTTCTGGTACATACTCTTTTGGATTCTGCTTCGAATGTTTCAGGACTACATTGTCTCGCCCTACCTCATGAGCAAAGGCGTCAAACTGAATCCGATGCTGGTGCTGTTCGGCGTACTGGCAGGCGAGCAAGTGGCAGGCGTGGTTGGCATGTTCTTTTCGGTGCCCGTGCTCGCAACACTGCGCGTGGTGTTCGTCCGCCTGCGCCGCGCCCGAGGTAAAGATTTGATCAGCGCCAATCCGCAGCCATGAGACTCACGTCCTGCTTAATTGCCGCCTCATTTCCGCTTACCGCCCACATGGTGAGCATGAGCAGCGGCGAGCTCAAGGTGGAAGGCGGCCGCGCACACTACGAGCTTCGCATTCCCATGTACGAAGTCGCCCACGTCCGCGACCCGGAACATACGCTGCTCGAAAACGTGCGTTTCAAAGCCGCCGGAGCATGGGCGAAGCCGATGAATCCATCCTGCGGCCAGCAGCAGGACACCTACGTCTGCACTGCCGATTACCAGTTCCCCGCCCCCGTGGACGTGCTCGAAGTGGAATGCACGCTAGCCAAGGTGACCGTTCCTAATCATGTCAACCTGCTGCACGCTTATCGCGGCGACAAGAGCGATCAAGCTGTGTTCGATCTCTCTTTCACCGAGGCCGAAATTCGTTTCCGCCCTCCCACAGCGTTCGAGACTTACGCGCGCGAATCGAGCGCGGGATTTATGCGTGCCGCGGCTGGCTTGGCGCCGCTGCTGTTCCTTGCCAGCCTGGTGCTGGCCGCGCGCAGCCGCCGCGAGCTGATCGCGCTGACAGCTTCGTTTCTTGGGGCCGAGTCGTTAGCCTGCGTTTTCGCACCGCGTTTCCCCTGGCCGCTTTCACCCCGTTTTATTGAAGCCGCCGCTGCGCTCACCATCGCGTACCTGGCTTTCGAGATTGTCCTGCTGCCGGACTCGCGGCATCGCTGGCTGGTGGTGGGAGTGCTCGGCCTGTTTCACGGCGCCTACTTTTCCATGTTCCTTGCTCAGACTGGCTATCGTGCGCCCGTTTTCTTGTCGGGCGTTGCCTTGGCCGAGTTGCTATTGATAGGCCTGTTCTCCCTGGCCCTTACCGCTCTCGCGCGATTCCCAGCCACGCGCCGCGCAGTTCCCGTAGCCGCCTCGCTGCTGCTGGTCACCGGCGTGCTCTGGTTCTTCATCAGGCTACGCGCGTAACCATCTCAACCGCGTCATTCCCGGCGTCATACTGAACGTATGAAGAGCTTCGACAGTCTCACGGAGCGCGAGATCCTGGCGCTAGCTATTTCTCTGGAGGAGGAGGACGAGCGAGTCTACTCGGAATACGCCGAAGGCCTGCGGGAAAAGTTTTCGGCCTCCGCCGCGGTTTTCGAAGGCATGCGCGAGGAGGAATCGGGGCACCGCCGCCGCCTGATCGAGCTGTTTCATGAGAAATTCGGCGACCATATTCCGCTCATCCGCCGCCAGGACGTGCGCGGCTTCGTCCATCGCAGACCGGTCTGGCTGATGCAGCCGCTCGGGCTCGACACCGTACGCGATCAAGCCGCGGCCATGGAGGTGGAGAGCCGCCGTTTCTACGAAAAAGCCGCCGCCCGCGCGCGGGACCCCGGTATGCGCCAGTTGCTCGACGATCTGGCGCAGGAGGAACGCCACCATGAGACCCGCGCCGAGGAGCTCGAAAAAAAGGAGCTGCAGCCCGACGTCAAACGCCAGGAAGACGAATCCAATCGGCGCTTATTCGTCTTGCAAGTAGTGCAGCCGGGTCTGGCTGGCCTGATGGACGGCTCGGTCTCGACGCTCGCGCCGGTCTTCGCGGCCGCGCTCGCCACGCACAGCAGTTGGGACGCATTCCGCGTGGGACTGGCGGCCTCGCTTGGCGCGGGCATCAGCATGGGCTTCGCCGAAGCCTTATCGGACGACGGCAGCCTCACCGGACGCGGCCACCCCTGGGCGCGCGGCATCATCTGCGGCTTAATGACCGCGCTGGGCGGGATCGGACACACGCTCCCGTTCATGATCACGGATTTCCGCGCGGCCATGATCGCCGCCATCGTGGTAGTGCTGATCGAACTCGCCGTAATTTCCTGGGTACGCCACCGCTACATGGAAACCCCGCCGCTGTCAGCCGCGCTGCAGGTAGGCTTAGGCGGCGCGCTGGTATTTCTGACCGGCGTCTTCATCGGCAGCTCGTAATTCTCCTAGTCTTGGACCAAACGCATCTTATTCCGACAAGGAGCGAACTTCATGGGAGAAGCTGTTTTGGCCAAAATCCGTTGGCTCCAGCCCAGCGAAGGCGGGCGGCCCAGTCCCCCGCCGGGACCACGGTCCTCGACCGTCGCGAGATTCGACACGCAATCGGAAGAAGACTGGCGTAAGGATGCTTGGAGCCTCGTCGTGTATTTGGACGAACGCCCGAACGAGATCTACACGCAGGTCGCGCGCGTCCACTTTCTGTCTAATGAAGCAAAAGCACCTCTGGACTGGCTGTCTACGGGCCGCCGATTCGACTTATTCGAGGGTTCAAAAAAAATGGGAGAGGGACTCGTTCTGTAGGATTTTCAGTAAGGCTCACATGAGTCGAGCGGTGCGCTGGAGTTCTAGACAGGCGTCTTCATCGGCAGCTCATAATCGCTCCAGGCATGCTATTCCCTTGACAGCATAGTGCGTTTGTGGAATACTGTAGCGTGTGGCTTGGCAGGTCGAATTCGCCGATGAATTCGAGACCTGGGGGAATACGCTGGACGAAACGGAACAGATCAAGATCGACGCCACCATCCGGCTACTTGAGGAATACGGACCCGACTTGCCTTATCCGATGAGCTCGGGTGTGAATTGATCCCGACATTCCCATATGCGCGAACTGCGCATCCAGGTTCGCGGCAGGCCATTTCGTGTGCTGTACGTGTTTGATCCCAGGCGCGTGGCGATCCTGCTGCTCGGCGGAGACAAAACGGGCGCCGACCGCTGGTACGAAGTCACCGTTCCGATTGCCGACCAGTTATATGATCGGCACCTGGTGGAGTTGAAGAGACAAGGAAAACAGGAGAACGCGAAGGATGGCCAGGAAATTTAGCGAACTGCGGGAGAAAATGTCTCCCGCCGCCCGTGCCGCGAGCGAGCGCGAGTTCCGGCGTATGGTCCAGGAGATGCCTTTGCGCAAACTACGAGCCGCTCGCGCCCTTACCCAGGAAAATCTCGCCAATATTCTACACGTGCGTCAGTCCGAGGTCTCTAAGATCGAGCGCCGTACTGATATGTATCTCAGCACTCTCGCGAGTTACGTCAAGGCGATGGGCGGAACGCTCGAACTGCGCGCTGCGTTCCCGGACGGCGACGTGGTCAGGATCAGCCAGTTTGAATCGCTAACCGAACCAGAACCTGCGCTAGCGGCCCGGCGGACCAAAGCGAAGTAGCTCGCGGCTTTCTGCGAAAATAACAGTGGGCCTGGCCGGACGGGTGGTCGCTCGAGAAGCGGTGCAAGCCGCCCATCGGGAGGAAAGTCCGGTCTCCATAGGGCAGCATGCCGGCTAACGGCCGGGGGAACTCGCTCAAGCGGGTTTCACGGAAAGTGCCACAGAAAATATACCGCCGCTGGTTGCGCTTCACGGCGTGGCCGGCGGTAAGGGTGAAAAGGTGCGGTAAGAGCGCACCGCGGGCGGAGCAATCCGTCCGGCACGGCAAACCCCATGCGGAGCAAGACCAAATAGGAGGGGAGGAGCGGCCCGCTCCGTTCGACTCTCGGGTAGGTTGCACGAGCCGGTCAGTAATGGCCGGCCCAGAGGAATGACCGCCGCCCGCAAGGGTACAGAAACCGGCTTATAGTCCGGCCAGGCCCGTCAATCAGTCGCGAGACGCTCGCGGGCTAATTTTAGTAAGATAGCCATCGTCATGCCACTCGATCCACAAGCCAAAGCTCTTCTCGATGCTTTCGGCATCACCACGCTACAACCGCTCGAAACGATGACTCCAGAGGCTGCCCGCGAGCGCTCGAAGATGATGCTCGAAGCGCGCAAGCAAATCGGAGTTGAGCCGGTCCACCAGGTTCGGGACCTGAAAATCCCCGGACCCGCCGGAGAGATTCCAGTTCGAATCTACACGCCCGACCTTCCCGCTCCCGCACCCGCGCTGATCTATTTTCACGGCGGCGGCTGGGTATTCGGAGACCTGGAGAGTCACGATCCTTTGTGCCGCGCGCTGGCGAATCAAGTGCCGTGCGTGGTGGTCTCAGTCGACTACCGTCTGGCGCCCGAGGCGAAGTTCCCCGCGGCTGTTGAGGACGCCTATGCGGCCACGCAATGGATTGCAGCCCATGCCGGCGAACTGGGCATCGATCGCAACCGGATCGCCGTGGGCGGCGACAGCGCAGGCGGCAATTTGTCCGCTGTCGTCTGTCACATCGCACGCGACCGCAAAGGCCCGGAACTCGTCTACCAATTGTTGATCTACCCAGGGACGGACATGCGCATGCTCTCGCCGTCCATCGAAGAAAACGCCGAGGGCCCGCTGTTGACGAAGGCGTCCATGATTTGGTTCATGGGTCATTACTTGAGAGACGACGAGGATAAGCTGAATCCGCTCGCATCCCCTGCGCTGGCTTCCGATCTGAGCGATTTACCAGCGGCCTTCATTCTCACCGCCGAGTGCGATCCTCTGCGCGATGAAGGCGAAGACTACGGGCGAGGCCTGGACGCGGCGGGCGTATCCGTCCAGATCAAGCGTTACGCCGGCATGCCGCACGGATTCTTCAGTCTCGCCGCTGCTCTGCCAACCGGCCGGCAGGCGTTCACCGACGCGGCGCAACAGCTTCGCAAGGCGTTTGCACTCGAAAGTGTCGGCGCCGGCTCGGCTGCCTGAGCTACGCGGCTCGTTACCTGTCTTCGTCTCGCGCGACAATGGATCTATGTCCGGTTCGCTGTCTCGCCTGCAAAACGCGCTCGACCTCGGCGCGCGCCAGCAGGTTACCCGCGAAGGCCTGATCTTCTTCCTCACCTGCATCCTGATTGCGCTGGCCGCTTTTGCTTCCGCCAACAATCTGCTGTTCCTCATTCTCGCGGTCCTGCTCGCGACGCTGCTGGTTTCCGATTTCATCAGCCGCCTTTCGCTGGCCGGCCTGGAAGTCGACTTCCTGCTCCCCAATCACATCTGCGCGGGCCGCAAGCTGCTGGGACGCATTGTCGTGCGCAACACCAAGAGTTGGATGCCGTCGTTCTCCATCCACCTCACAGCGTCGCCTGAAAGCGGCTTGGCCGCCCCGCTGTATTTCCCCGTGATCCCGGGCGGCGCGCGCGTCGAGGAACCAGTCGAGCTCTTCTTCGCTCGCCGCGGTTCGTATCGCCAGAACAGTTTCCGTTTCTCTACGCGCTTTCCGTTCGGTTTCGCCGAGCGCCGCATCAGCGTTCTATTGGCGCGCGAGGTCCTGGTCTACCCCTGCATCGATCCGCAGCCCGCTTTCGAAGAGTTACTGGTCTCACTGCAAGGAGAAATTGCATCTTTTTATCGCGGCCAGGGTCACGACTTCTACCGCATCCGTCCCTACGAAATTTCCGAAAGCGCGCGCCATGTCGATTGGAAAGCCACCGCGCACACCGGCGATCTGCAAGTCCGCGAATTCGCCCGCGATCAGGAACAAATGGTGGCATTCTTCCTCGACCTGAATGTTCCCGCGACGCAGGCGGCCTGGTTCGAGTCCATGGTGGATTGTTGCGCGTTCCTGGCCTGGCACATGTCCGAGCACGGCTCGCGCGTGCGCTTCTGCACGCAAGAGGTGGATTGGCAGCTGCCGGAGGAAGCCAATGTCTACACGATTCTGAAGTATCTCGCGGTGGTCGCGCCGCGCCAGGGTAAAACTCTGGCAGCTTCGCACGAGCGCAACGTATTTCAGATTGTGTTCAGCGCCGCTCCCGATCGCCTGGCCGAAGCCGGCTGGGAACTGGACGGCGCCAATCTACGCCTGCTCACGCCCGAGCCCGCAGTCCCGGCCGTTCGCTAGCGCTTCTTTTCCGGCCTTCGCACTTCGAACCGGATCTCGTTCAGCACTTCGACAGCGTGCGGCAATTCCACCGAGCCTGGAGGAAACTGGTTGATGTTCAAAATGTAGGCAAGCAGATCCGCAACCACGGCCGAGCTCAACTTGCCGGCCTCAAAATTGAGCGGCATGTCGCGGTGGATGCGCGTGAACAAATCGCCCAGCTTCTGTCCATCCCAATTCGTGAGGAACGTGCCACCCTTAAGCGCGGGGGTCTCGGCATCTCCCTCCAGATCGTCGCCATGGCAATCCAGGCAATGTTGGTTGTACAGCGGAAGGCCGCGCACAGCCTGCGCTTCGGTGTACACGCCGTCCCACACGGACCGCACTCGATCCTGCGCCTGCAGCCCAGCGTAGCCGGTTGACACTACCGCCGCACACGCGATCGCAACAAGGGAATGCCGAATGTTCATTGACAGCTCGGGAAAGAATTCTCAGTGTAGCATCACGGAGGCTCTCACAATTCTGCCTTGCAGCGTTTCGGATCTGCTAAACTCTGGCAAAGCCGTTCAATTTGAAACTGTCTAAGGGGTGTTAAGCCCCGCCACCTGGAGCTGCTTCTTCGGTGCATGTCGTCTGTCAGGACGTGACCGTCCGCTTCGCCACTCGGGAACGGGTGGTGACCGCGCTTCGCAACGTGTCGCTGGACGTGCGCTCGGGCGAATTTCTTTCCATCGTCGGACCCAGTGGATGCGGAAAAACCACGCTGCTCCGCACCCTGGCCGGTCTGATCCAGCCTCAAAGCGGCGTCGTGGAACGCCTCTCCCAACCCATGCGCCGCAAACAGCCGGCCCTGCTCGTGTTTCAGGACTACAGTCTGTTTCCATGGATGACCGTGCTTCAGAATTCAGCCTTCGGGCTGGAGATGCAGGGGATCGACCGCCCGGAGCGGGAGACACGCGCGCGCGGCCTGCTGGACCGGCTGGGTTTGGCGGGCTGGGAAGGGGCGTACCCGCATCAGCTCTCGGCTGGAATGCGCCAGCGTGTCGCCGTGATCCGGAGTTTCCTGAGCAATCCCGGCCTGCTGCTGATGGACGAACCCTTTGGCGCGCTCGATTCCCTGACGCGGCGGACCTTGCAACAGGAACTGCTCGAACTGTGGGAACAAAATCATAAGACCGTGATTTTTGTCACCCACGACGTCGAGGAGGCCATTCTATTGAGCGACCGCGTTCTGGTGATGAGCCGCAACCCCGGCGCCATCGTGGCCGAATTCGACGTCGCGCTGGATCGCCCCCGCCGGCCCGCCGCCCCTTGGAGCGATGAAGTGCAGGTGCTGAAGCGCAGGATTTACCAGGAACTGGGCTTTGAAGCGGAGGACGCGCTGCGTGCTGCACGAAGCTAGTTACTATGCCCGCATGGCCGCGGGCATGGTTCGCTATTTGCGCGCTCCGGCGGAGCCGAATCTGTTGGAAGCCATGCGCGCGCGCGTCGAGAACCGCGAAATCACGTTCCTCGAGACCGTCCGTCAAGCGGTCTTCTCCAATCCGGACCATCCTTACCACGAAATGTTTCGGCTGGCCGGATGCGAGGAAGCCGACCTCGCGGAATCGGTGCGGCGCCACGGCTTGGAATCTACTCTGCTCCAATTGCGCCGCAATGGCGTCTGGCTGGACCACGACGAATTCAAGGGAAGCAAGCCCATTGTGCGGTCCGGTAAGGAGATTCCGTCCACACCGCGAAGTTTTTGGAATCCTTTGGCGAAGGGCTTGCTGATCGCCTCCAGCGGCGGCAGCCGCAGCAAAGGTACACGCAGCCCGCGCTCGGCCGGGGAGTTGGTAATCCGCGAAGCCCATCATGCGCTACGCTGCCACGAATTCGATCTGGCGGGGCGCGCCCAGGCGGAGATCAAGGCCATTCTGCCTTCCACCACCGGTCTGAATCCCTGCCTGCGGGCCGTGCGCGCCGGTACGCCTGTCGAGCGTTGGTTCGTACCCGGCGGAAGCTGGCGCTCTTCACCGCACTACCGCCTGTCCACCTACGCGTTGGTGATTTGGGCCAAGGCGCTGGGCGCCGCAGTCCCGATGCCGACGCAATTACCTTGGAATGATTTTTCTCCGGTGGCTGAATGGATCGCACGCCGCCGCGCCGATGGGGTTGCGTGCGTGGTAGGCGCTACCGCGAGCGCCGGAGCACGCATCGCTCGCGCCGCCCGGGAACACGGCTTCGACATCCGCGGCACGCAGTTCCTGCTCAATGGAGAACCGCTCACCGACGCCAAAGGAGCCGTCCTGAAGGCGGCCGGTTGCGATGCCACTTCGCACTACGGCATCAGCGAAATCGGCGGCATCGGCAGCGGCTGCCGCCACATGGTCAACCGAAGTTGCGTGCATCTGTTCCGCGATTCGGTGGCCGCCATCACCTACCGCCGCCGAGCGCCCTTCGCCGATGTGGACGTCGACGCCATCCTCTTCACTACCCTGCTACCCTCGGCGCCGCACCTTTTTATCAACGTGGACATGCAGGATTGCGGCGTAATCCAACCGGCGGCTTGCGATTGTTCTTACTCCTGGGCGGGCCTTACCGAACAAGTCAGCGATATTCACAGCTATGGAAAACTGACCGGACTCGGAATAACGCTGCTCGGTACCCACCTGGCCGGGCTCATCGAAGACGTGCTGCCGCGGCGTTTGGGCGGCGGCCCTGGAGATTGCCAATTGGTCCAGAGCGAGTCGGGCGCCGATACTACACTGTCGTTGCGTTTGAGCCCGCGCCTCAAACTGGAGTCACTCGATCGCGCGCGGGAATGCTTCCTCGATGAACTGCGCCAGGTGTATGGTGGCTCTCTGGCCGCCCGGACCTGGACGCATGCCGATGCCATTGAGGTGCTGATTGCCGAACCGCTCAACACTCTTTCGGGGAAAGTGCTGCCGCTCCACCTGGTCCGCGAAAATGCACGGGGCGCTCATGCTTCGTAGAACATTTCTGGGCGCGGCGGGCTCGGCCGCTTTTCTGGCGGTGGCTTGTCGACGTTCCAGCACGCGCGCCGGACTGGACAAAGTACGCGTGTCCTTGCGCCCCACGCTTTACATGGCGCCCTTTTACCTGGCGCTGGAGTCCGGCTATTTTTCCGACGCGCGCCTGCAGTTGGAGCTGCTGCCGGTGGACGAAGGCGCTCAAACCATCGTTCTGCTGGCGGGCGGCAAGATGGATGTCGCCTTCGGAGCCTTACCCGCCGCCCTGCCGAGCGCCGTCGCCCAAGGCGCGCAGGTCCGTCTGGTCGCGGGCCGCCGCCGCATGACCCCGGATTGTTCCGATACCGGCACTCTGTACGGCAACCGCGCCAAGTTCCCGCGCGGGCTGGCTCGCTTGCCGGACCTCAAACAAGAACTTCGCGGCAAGCAGGTGGCCATCAACAGCCGTTCCAACGCCGCTGAATTTTACCTCGAGACCCTGCTCTCGAAAGCCGGCCTCACTCTGGACGAAGTTAACATTCAAGCCATCCGTTTTTCCGAAGCGGTTCCGGCGGTCATCAACGGCCGCGTGGACGCCTTTCTCGCGCCCGAACAATTCAGCGCGCAGACCATCGCGGATAACCCCCGGCTGGTTCGCGGAATCGGGGTGGCGGAGGTTCTTCCCGACTTTCAATTCACCTTCACGTTTTTCGGCGGCAACCTGCTCGGAAGCAAAAGCGAAGTTGGCGTCCGGTTCCTGGCGGCCCTGCTGCGAGGAGCTCGCGATTTCGCGCACGGAAAGACGCCTCGGTTCCTGGATGACTTCGCGCAATCCAATGGATTCGACCCCGCTCGGGCGCGCCTGTCCTGCCGCGGCGGTGAGACGCCCTCGGGTGAGATCGATCGCCAAAGCATTCGCCTGCTGACCGACTGGTTTGCCCAAAAGGGATATTGTCCTCCAGGCGTGACGGTGGATCAGATGGTCGACACGCGCTTCCTCCAGCAAGTCCGTAAGCTGGACGCATGAAGACCAAGGCAGCATTTTTCGCGCTTTGGTTTCCCGCTTCCGTCCTGGTTCTATGGCAGCTGTGCGCGGCTTTACGTTGGATCGATCCGCTGTTCTTTCCTCCCCCCACCGCCATATTGGCATCCGCCGCAAGAATGGTCTCGAGCGGCGAGCTTTTAAGACATCTCGGCGCGACGCTGGCTCGGATGGGCGCTGGTCTTCTCGCCGGTGCGCTACCGGGCGCGCTGTTCGGCCTTCTCATGGGAACCGTCGGCTGGGTTCGCCGCTCCGCGGAGCCGCTGATTTCCGCTTTTAATTCCACGCCCAAGCTGGCGTTGCTCCCGATGCTGATGCTGTTCTTCGGCGTGGGCGAGACGGCCCGGCTGTTGCTGGTCGCCGCCGGCTGCTTTCTCACCATGGCCATTCAAACCATGGATGCCGTGACCAGCGTCAACCGCGCGTTCATCGAAATGGCGGTCAACTATGGCGCGGATCGCTGGGCGCTTTGGCGCAAAGTATACGTGCCTTCGGCGCTCCCGCAAATCTTCACCGGCGTGCGCCTGGCGCTGGGCCGCGCTCTGGTGATCACCGTGTCGGTGGAATTAGTCAGCGCGCAAAACGGCCTGGGCAGCTTGATTTGGAACTCCTGGCAGACCTTCGCCATCGCAAAGTTGTACGTCGGCGTCACCGTGGCGGCCGCACTCGGCGCTATACTGCATTGGAGTTTCAAGCGGCTGGAAGCCCGCCTGATCCCGTGGCACGAGCACTAATCCATTCGGCGCGCAGCCACGGCGTAGAAGCAACAAGTAAACCGCCGCGTCGGAAGACGCCCCAGCGCGGCAAAGCAGCGCAACAATCCCCGGATCACCGGATCCGCACGCTGGCCCAACACGCGCCGTATGCCGAGAAACAACAGCGTCGAGATGACGCGCGGATTATGAATCAGGCTGGCGGAATCGACCACCTCCAAGCGCGCCGCATCCAGCTGCTTCCGCAACTTGCTTGGAAACGGCGTGTACCCTAAACGGAACGGTCCGGCGGGGCTCAACCACCGTAGCGGCCAGTACAGCGGATTCAGAGGATTGTCCAACGTTAGAATCAGGACGCCTCCCGGCCGCAAAATCCGAGCCAATTCCCGCAGGGCCACGGCGAAGTCGCTCTTCTGGTGGAAGTGATCCAGCGTCGAGTTCGATACCACTACATCGATGCAGCCGGTCTCAAAGGGAATGGAACGCGCGTCGCTCGCAAGAAGACCAATTGCCATCCCGTCCGGGCATCGCCGGCGGGCCTGCGCCACAGTTTCAAGGTCACGATCGAACCCGAGCGCGATTCCACAATTGCCGCACAGATCGAACAGCAATTGATCGTCGCCGTTGGCTTCTTCAAAAAGGTCGGTCTTCAACAGGCGGCCGGCACTCTGGCCGGCCCAGCGCGCTATCAACTCCAGGTGTACCTGCTGTTTTTGCCGCGCGGCCAGAGGGTCCAAGTACCAGGACCGCGACCGCTGATTTTCCGCGGGAGACAATTTCCAAGTTTAACCTTGATTGCCGGGATCAGCTACAACCACGCCAGCGCAGTACCCCTGAGCTAAAATCAAGGCTTGCCGAATCGCCTCCGATCAGCGCTGTGGCTTATATGGGTGGTGGCCATGGCGGGCTTCACCGCTGGTATCTTCCGCTGGTATCTTGATTATTTCCGCAGCCCCGGCCCCCAGTTCCACCGCATGGTGTTGTTGTTCGTTCCAGCTTTGGCGCTGGTTGCGTGGCTTTACGCCGCCATACGCCGAGCCGCACTTTGGAAATGGGAGCCCTACGCTCTCGCTATCCTGATCGCGGGCGCGTGTCTGGCCTACGAACCGCGCGCTACCGTCGTTATCCTAGCTGTGTTCTTCGCCTGTAGCGCCATCGGCGGTTTCGCATTTCGCTGCCTCAGATTAAAACTGGCCGGGCCGCTGGAGCGAATCCCGGTCAACTTTGGCGCGGGCGCCGGATTGTTCAGCGTTGCACTGGTCGTGTGCGGAATGCTGCACCTGTTTTACACGCCCATTTTTCTCGCATTCCTGCTGCTGCCGCTGCTGTTGTTTTGGCGCGAGGCCTGGCAGACGCTGCTCGATCTTCGCGCGCTCTTCGAACGCTGGCGAGCAACGCCCGCCATCCGTCATCCTCTGGCCGGCGTCGCGATGGTCTTTGCATTTGTCGCCACAGCCTGCGCCCTCATGCTGGCGCTCGCTCCCACAGTGGCGTTTGATCCGGTCGCGATGCACCTGCCTTCGATCCAGTTCTACGCGCTTACCCACGCTCTCCGTGTCGTACCGGGTATCCAATACTCCTACTACCCGCAAGGCTTCGAGATGCTTTGGACCCTGGCCTATGTTCTAGCGGGACAGGCCGGCGCGCAGCTGATGTCGGCGCTCTTCTTTCCGATCTTTTTGATGATTCTGGCGGGCTTGGGGCGCGCGTGCGGACTGGATCAAGGCGCTACGCTCCTGGCCGTTGTTTGCGCCGCCACCCTGCCTTTCCTCAATTGGTCCGGCGGCGCCATGAAAAACGATCTGGCGCTCGGCTTGTTCGAGCTGCTGGCTCTGTACTCGTTCCTGCGCTGGCTTAACGATCGTAATTTTCGCTGGATTCTGGTCGCCGCATTCTTCCTGTCCCAGGCTTTTTCCGTCAAACACGTGGCCCTATTTGGCGCTATCCCGCTTTTTGTAATGCTCGGCTATGCGGTGTGGCAGCAGCCTCAACGGGTGCGCGCTGCGACCATGGTCGCCGCCATTCTGCTGGTGTTCGGCGCTCATTGGGTGGTGCGAGCGTATTTACTGACCGGCAATCCCGTTGCCCCCGCCGGCCTCGGCGCCGCCGCTGGCCAGATCGGACGGCACCCTCCTACGCTCGTGGCGAGAGCGGTGAGGTTGGTCCGAACTCCCTGGCACGTGCTCTTCGATGGCGTCGACACCTTCGAGTCTCCGCTGCCCAACCCCGCCGGCCTGCTGTTCTTTGCGTTCGCCCCGCTGGCCCTGCTGGGTGGCCGCGTACGTCCTAAGACCGCGGCGCAGATCGCATGTCTGATCTTCGCGAGCGTCTACCTCTTCTACTGGGCCCTGATTCTACTCAAAGTGCGCTACGCCATCGCCGCCTTTGGCCTGCTGGCCGTTTTGGTCGCGGCCTGGATGAAAAGCTTCTACGATTCGCCGGCCGCCGGCCGCGTGGTGAAGCTCTCGCTAATCGGCGCCGAAACCTACTGCCTCCTGATCGCTCTTATGGGTCTCATGATTGTCGATATCAATGGCCCGCAGTTGCAATACTTCGCCGGCCGCTTGGATAAGCCCGGATATCTTCGCGCGGCCATGCGCGCTTATGGCCCGGTGGAATTCCTGGATCGCTCTCACACCGATCACGCCCCGGTTTTCGGCATCGAGAATCTGGCGCGCGCTTATGCCCCCGACCCGTTCGATTTCCAGGCCATGTGGTGCCCTGCCGATGCTCCCTGCGTCTCTCGCGATGTCATTGTGAATATCCAGCGCAACCACGCCGAATATCTCATCCTGCCCGAAAATGGCAGAGTTCCCCAGGACGTATTGGCCAAGCTCGGCCATCCCCAGCGCGTCTATCGCGACGCATATTTCAGCGTGTATCGTTTGGCGCTCAACTCAGACCAGGCGCGGCGCTATTAGTTTAGCCTTGACTTATATAAGCGACTGCTGATATTATCGCCAGGCAGGAGGCGCCGGGCAATGCCGCTCGAAAAACATTCATCTGATATGGACGTCTTGCGCTTTATTGGCGCGGTCGCGCACCAGGTCCACACACGCGAGCACCAGGGCCGTCCAGCCCGCGTGGTGGTGGCGAGTTGCGCTTACGATACCGCCATCGACGATCTCTGGGACGCCATTACCAATCCCGAGCGCATCCCGCGTTGGTTTCTGCCGATCTCTGGCGATCTGCGGCAAGGCGGAAGCTATCAGTTGCAGGGAAATGCCGGCGGCCAGATCACCGCGTGCGAACCGCCCCAAACGTTCTCGCTCACCTGGGAGTTTGGAGGCCAGATCAGTTGGGTCAATGTACAGCTCACCGAAATGTCCGACGGCGGCACCGAGCTGCGGCTCGAACACATCGCCCATGTTCCGGACGATTTCTGGAATCAGTACGGCCCCGGCGCCGTTGGCGTGGGATGGGAGCTGTCGATGCTCGGCCTGGCCCGGCATATCGAAACCGGCGGTGCGCTCGATCCGAAGCAGGGCGCGGAGTGGCCCACTACCAAAGAGGGCCAGGAGTTCGTCAGGCGTAGCAGCGAACAATGGTGCCGCGCCTCAATCGCAGCCGGCACTCCGGAGCAAGCAGCGCGCGAGGCCGCCGGCCGGACCACCGCGTTTTATACGGGCCAAGGCTGAGGTACACGGAGGCGATTGTGCATGCTTTCGACATTCTCGGCGATCCGGTACGTCGACGGATTCTGGAACTCCTGGCTCGCGGCGAGCGCAGCGCCGGCAGTCTCACCGACGTGATCCGGAAGCAATTCGGCATCACGCAGGCCGGCGTTTCGCAGCATCTCCGTGTCCTCCGCGAGAGCGGCTTCGTGCGAGTCCGCGTCGAAGGCACGCGGCGAATTTATTCGGTGGATTCGAAACCGCTTCAAGAGGCCGACGCCTGGATCAACCAGTTTCGCGGATTTTGGGAGCGGCGCCTGCGCGTACTCACTGGTGAGATTGCCCGGGCGAAGGCCACGCGCCGCGATCGGTCTCAGACGTAATACACTAGACTGATTCGGAGGCCCGCAATAATGAAACGCGTAACAGGCATCGGAGGCATTTTCTTCAAAGCCAAAGACCAAAAGAAACTGGGCGAGTGGTACGACAAACATCTGGGACTGAAGCCGGATCCAGCCAGCGGAGCCATCACCCTGGAATGGCGCGAAATCGACGACCCGGAGCGCGTCGGCATGACGGTGTGGAGCCTCTTCAAGGACGATACAAAGTATTTCGATCCCAGCCGCGCGCCGTTCATGATCAACTATCGCGTGGACGATCTGGACGCGCTGCTCGAAACCCTGCGCGTGGAAGGCGTCGAGATCGACCCCAAGCGCGAGAATTACGATTTTGGCCGCTTCGCCTGGATCATGGACCCGGAGGGCAATCGCATCGAGCTCTGGGAACCGCCCAAAAATGAACCGACCGATCCACCAAAAGGGGAATGAACATGTCACGGAAATCGCTTTTCATTGTGCTCGCCATTGTGGCCGCTGCCGGCATCGGCTACCGGCTCGGTCAAAACACTACCGCCAAAGCCGCCACTACACGCGTGTTCGAAATCCGCACCTACACAGCCGAGCCCGGGAAGCTCGACGCACTGCACGCCCGCTTCCGCGATCATACCCTCGCCATTTTCAAGAAGCACAACATGACCAGCGTGGCTTACTTCGCTCCCACCGACGAACCGCTTTCCAAAAATACGTTGACTTACATCCTTTCCTTCCCCAGCCGCGACGCCGCCACCAAAGCCTGGGCCGACTTCCGTAACGATCCGGAGTGGCAAAAAGTCTCCAAGGAATCGGAAGCCAACGGCAAGCTGGTGACCAAAGTCAATTCAGTCTTCGCCCAAGCTACCGATTATTCGCCGCTGAAGTAGAAGCGTCGCGCTGCGTCGGCCTCTGAGATAATGGTCTTGACCGCGCCCTTATGTCGCAGGCTGCCGATGCCTTGTCCGCACGGAGCCGAACGCGGCCTTCTGCAAGTGCGCACCCGCGGGGAACGTGCCGCGCGGGCGCGGATTAAGGCAGTAATTGGCAGCCGATACCCAAAGTCCAGCCCCGGCCGAAAGCGTGGTTCGGTCCGCCGGCATCGTCTCCGTGGCCGTGGCCATGTCCCGCGTCACGGGCTTGATCCGCGAAATCGTGATGGCGCGCCTGTTCGGCGCCGGCTTCATCTACGACGCCTTCCTGCTCGGCTTCCGCATCCCCAACCTCACGCGCGACCTGTTCGCCGAGGGCGCACTGTCTTCGGCTTTTGTCCCCATCTTCAGCCAGACCCTGGCGCAGAAAGGCCGCAAGGAAGCCGCCATTCTCTCCAACCTGGTGGCCACCGCGCTGATTCTCATCGTGGGCGCGTTCTGCGTTCTCGGGGTCATCTTCAGCCCCGCGCTGGTGGACCTGCTGGCCGAAGGATTCCACAATGTGCCCGGCAAATTCGATCTCGCCGTGCACATGACCCGCATCATGTTCCCCTTCCTGCTGCTGGTCGCGCTGGCCGCTCAGGCTATGGGCGTCTTGAATGCCTGCAACCGGTTCGCGGTGCCCGCGCTGGCTTCCACCTTCTTCAATCTTGGCTCAGTGACCTTCGGCCTGATTATCGGCTATGCCCTGGCGCCCTGGCTGCATATCGAGCACATCACGGGGATGGCTATCGGGGTGGTGTTCGGGGGCGCGCTGCAGCTCGCCTGGCAGTTGCCGTCGCTCCGGTCGCAGGGCTTCGTCTTTCACCCCAGCTTCGATTGGAGCCACCCCGGACTGCGCAAGATCATCGCGCTGATGGGTCCCGCCATCCTGGGCAACGCGGCGGTGCAAATCAACGTGATGGTGAACACTAACTTCGCCTCCCAAATTCCAGGCAACGGACCGGTGAGCTGGCTCGGATACGCCTTCCGCTTCATGCAGCTTCCGCTCGGATTGTTCGGCGTCGCCATCGCATCCGCCACGCTGCCTTCCATCTCGCGCAGCGCCGGCGCCGGCAATTTCGAGGAGTTTCGCCGCACTCTTTCGAAATCCCTCGGCATGGTGTTCCTGTTGACTGTGCCCTCCTCCATCGGGCTGATCGTTCTGGGCAAGTCGATGATCGGCGCCATTTACCAGGGCGGCAAATTCCACGCTTTCGACACCCAGCAGACCGCGCTGGCGCTGTCTTGCTACGCGATCGGCCTGGCGGGTTATTCTGCGCTCAAAGTTCTGAACCCCGCCTTT
>CAVXJU010000034.1:0-22964 GCA_963761935.1 Terriglobia bacterium
CTAAAGAGGCCTTGCGCGCCAGCGAAGCCCTGCTCAGCGTAGTCTCCAATCTGCCCGTGGTCTTGTTTGCCGTGGACTCCGCGGGTGTCTTCATTCTGTCGGAAGGCCACGGACTGAGCGCTTTGGTCTTCAACCCGGCGAAGTGGTGGGGCGGTCTATTTTCGAAGTCTATCGGGACGTACCTCAGATTCAAGACAACATTCGCCGCGCGCTGGACGGCGAAGCCTTTTCCTCCACCATTGAATTGGGCAACTTGGCATTCGAGATGTGGTACAGCCCCTTGCGAGATGCCGGCGGAAAGGTGATACGGGTACTCGGCGTGGCGGTGGAGATCAGCCGCCGCATCCAGGCCGAACAACAGCTACGGTTGTCTGAAGAACGCTGGCAACTGGCCCTGCGCGGTAACAACGACGGCCTGTGGGACTGGAATGCCAGAACCAATGAAGTCTTCTTTTCCCCGCGTTGGAAACAAATGCTCGGCTTTGAAGACCACGAATTGGACAACAGCAACGCGGAATGGGACGGCCGCATCCATCCCGAGGATCTGCTTCGCGTGCAGGAGGAACTCCAGGGCCATTTACGACGTGAGACGGATTTTTACACCACTGAATATCGGCTCCGCGCCAAAGATGGAAGCTACCTCTGGGTGCTGGCGCGAGGCCAAGCTTTGTGGGACGAACAAGGCCACGCCGTCCGCATGGTGGGGTCGCATACCGACATAACGCAGCGTAAAATCGCCGAAGAAGCCTTGCAGCGCGCCAAGGAGCAAGCCGAGCTGGCTAATTGTTCCAAAAGCGAATTTTTGGCCAACATGAGCCATGAGATCCGTACCCCCATGAATGGGGTGCTGGGAATGATCGAGTTGGTGCTGGATAGCGAACTCGATGCGGAGCAGCGTGATTTCCTGCGCACCGCCAAGCACTCGGCCCAATCGCTGGTGTCGCTGATTAACGACATCCTGGACTTATCCAAAATCGAAGCCGGGAAGCTGGAGTTGATACGGATGCCGTTCTCCATCCGGCGCGGCGTAGACGAAGCGGTTCGAATGCTGGTTGTGACCGCACGCCAGAAAGGCTTGACGCTGAACGTCGACGTCGCCGCCGACGTGCCGGACAGCTTGCGCGGCGATCCGGTGCGGCTGCGTCAGATCCTCTCCAACCTGGTGGGTAATGCCATTAAATTTACGGATCGCGGCAGCGTAACTGTGCGCGTGATGAGAGAGCGGCAGACACCTGCCGGCGCTACGATTCACTTCCTGGTATGCGATACCGGGATCGGAATTCCAGAAGAACAGCAAGCCTGTATCTTTGAACCGTTCCGGCAAGCGGATGGCTCCATGACTCGCAGGCATGAGGGAACCGGGCTGGGACTCGCGATTTGTACGCGGCTGGTGCAACTGATGGGTGGACGGCTGTGGGTGGAAAGCCGGTTGGGCGCAGGAAGCACATTTCACTTCACCGCACCGTTTGAAAACGTGCGGGAAGGCGAAGAAAAGCTGGCGGGCGTCCCGTTCGATCCGGGCATTTCGAGACTCGCCGCGTCGGTTCAATCCAGTTCCGCGCGCACCCTGCGCATTCTGGTGGCCGAAGACAACGCCGTGAATCAGAACCTCATCCTAAACTTGTTGAAGAAAGACGGCCACATAGTTGAGCTGGCGGCCAATGGCGGAGAGGCGCTGGCGGCCATCGAACGCTCAGAGTTTGACCTGATCCTGATGGACGTGCAGATGCCGCAAATGGACGGGTTTGAGGCCACCGCCGCGATCCGCAAAGCCGAGAAGCTCACCGGATGTCACGTGCCGATCGTCGCCCTCACCGCGCACGCGATGCACGGCGACCGCGAACATTGCCTGAAAGCCGGAATGGACGAGTACCTTACCAAACCGATCGATCTGGAAAAACTTCGCGCCATGCTTCGGAAATGGGCCCACGCGAATTCGCCGGCGCCTGTCCTCTAGGACCGGCTGGTTACACGCGATCGAACAGGGTGCCCAGGCGGATTGAGAATCCGGGAATCAACTCGGAGCGAAATTCTCCATTCTGGTCGAGAATAACGTTCTGCTTTTCCGAATAGAAGTAGGCCTGCCGGCCCTCGATTGAAAGCAGCCACACTTCCCTGGTGCCGCAGCCCCGATAGCGCTGCGCTTTCCTGTTCAGGGATAAAAAGGTGTCGTTGGGCGATTCAATCTCGATCGCAAGCTCTGGGACCAGCCGCTGCACTCGACGCTTTCGATCAAGCAGCGGCAGCTGCGAAGCGGAGACGAAGCTCACGTCCGGGCCGTGAGCATTGCCATCGAAATCGTACTCCTGTTCGGAAATGATCTCGCCCAGTTTCTGCTGTTCCACCAGCGGAGCAAGCAGCCTGACCAAGAGGTCGCGCAGACGATTGTGACCCAAGTTGTTTCCAGACACGTCCACCAACTCCCCGTCGACAAGCTCGCGATGCTTGACAGCCTCGTTGGGAAGCTTCTCGAAATCTTCGATAGTCAGGCGGGTAGACGTCGCCATAACGGCCATTCTAACTCTGTGTTCAGATGCGATCGTACAATTCGCCAAGGCGAATGGAAAATCCGGGGATGGTTTCCGGACGGAACTCCTCGTGTTCTCCCAATATCAAGTTCCGGTTTTCCGACATCAAAAACGCTTGGCGCATTTCAATGGAGAATATCCAGACTTCGGCCGTGCCGCAATCCCGGTAGCGCTGGGCCTTCTTCATCAGCGATTCGAACGTGTCATTCAGTGAGACGATCTCGATCGCAAGATCCGGAACAAAGCGCTGAACACGCCGGTTCCCCTCGCAGAGCTTACATTTTTCGTGGCCAAAGAAGCTCACATCGGGACCGTGGGCGTTGCCGTGAAAATCGTATTCCTGCTCCGTTAGCGCCCGTCCGAGCTTCGCCTGCGTGACAAAAGGCAGAAGCAACGAAATCATGAGATCTCTAAGCGAGTTGTGTTCTCCACTATTTCCAGACACGTCTATCAGCTCCCCGTCGACAAGCTCGCGGTGCTTGACAGCCTCGTCGGGAAGCTTCTCGAAATCTTCGATAGTCAGGCGGGTAGACGTCGCCATACGGTCATTCTAGCGCTGTGTTAGATGCGATCGAACAGTTCGCCAAGACGAATGGAAAATCCGGGGATCGCTTCGGGGTGAAACTCCTCGTGTTCTCCCAATATCAAGTTCCGGTTTTCCGACATCAAAAACGCCTGGCGCATTTCAATGGAGAATATCCAGACTTCGGCCGTGCCGCAATCCCGGTAGCGCTGGGCCTTCTTCATCAGCGATTCGAACGTGTCATTCAGCGAGACGGTCTCGATTGCCAGGTCCGGAACGAAGCGCTGAACACGCCGGTTCCCCTCGCAGAGCTTACATTTTTGATTGCCAAAGAAACTCACATCCGGACCATGGGCATTGCCACGAAAATCGTATTCCTGCTCCGACAATACTCGCCCGAGCTTACGCTCTCTCGCAAAGGGCAGCAGCAGAGAAACAATCGAAGTCTTTGCGGCCGTTGTGGTTGAGAGTGTTTCCAGACACGTCAATCAGCTCCCCGTCGACAAGCTCGCGGTGCTTGACAGCCTCGTCGGGAAGCTTCTCGAAATCCTCGATGGTCAGGCGGGTCGTCATCGCCATAAAGTCATTTTAGCTCCACCACTGTCGCGCCCGTTCCGCCCTCGCCCGGCGACGCCATATAGAATTTTTCGACGTGCGGATTGGTGGCCAGCAGCTCCGCGATCACCTTGCGCAGGATGCCCATGCCATGCCCGTGCACAATGCGGACGCGATCGATGGAGGCCAGGCTGGCGGAATCCAGAAATTTGTCCACGTGCTCGCGCGCCTCTTCGGCACGCTGACCGATCACATTGATCTCGCGGTAGGAGACATCCCACTTTGGCCCCTGCTCGAACGAGACATTGCGCGGAAGACGCGCCCCCGCAGGAGCCGGCGGCAGCACTTCCTCCACGTCGTCGATCGACACCTGCATCTTCATCAGCCCCGCGTCCACTTCGATCAAGTCGCCGGAGAGTTTGCGGCGTACGCGGGCCGGCTCGCGCACGCCCTTCAAACGAACCCGCGCGCCTTCTTCGATCGAAAACCGCGGTCCAGCAGCCGGCGTCTGCCCGAACACGGCCGCCCGCGCTTGCTGCTCAAACTCGCGCTTCGCTTTTGCAACCCGGCGCTCAGCTTGCTCGACGGCTTTGCGCTGCTCGGCAACTTCCTGAATCTTCTGGATCGTCTCGCGTCCCTCGGCTTCAAAGGCCGCCACTGCGGCGTGCAGCCGTTCTTCCATCTCGCGGAACTTCGCGGTCTCGCGCTTCTCCCACTCCTTGGCGACGGATTGTTCGCGCGCCGCCAGCGCCTCCGTCTGCCGCTTGAGCTCGCGCTCGGCTTCCGCCAGCGAATCGACGCGCTGGTGCAACTCGTCCAAGAAGCGCGCCACGTCGCGTTCCTGTCCCGACATTCGCGCGCGGGCCCGCTCGATCAATTCCGGCGAGAGTCCGAGTCGCGAAGCGATATCGAGCCCGGCCGATTTGCCAGGCGCGCCCAGGCGCAGAACAAAAGTCGGCTCGAGCGTTTGCTCGTCGAATCCCATGGACGCATTCAGCACACCCTCGGTGGTGGCGCCATACACCTTCAGCGCCAGCAAATGCGTGGATGCCAGCGTGAACGCGCCGTTGGAACGAAACATGTCGAGTATCGCGACTCCCAACGCGCCGCCTTCCTCGGGATCGGTCGCGCGCCCCAGCTCATCCAGCAGCACCAGCGATTGCGGCGTTACGTCCAGCAGCATGTCGCGCACGTGCGCGATGTGCGCCGAAAAGCTGCTCAGGCTCTCGGCAATGGATTGCTGGTCGCCGATGTCGGCCAAAACCTGTTCGAACACGGGAAACTCGGCTTCGGCCGCCGGCACGGGAAGTCCGGATTGTGCCATCAGAGCCAGCAGGCCGGTGGTTTTCATAGAAACGGTCTTGCCGCCGGTGTTCGGACCACTGATTAGCAAGGTGCGATGCGTTTCATCCAGCGTCAGCGAGATCGGCACCACTGCTTTTTGCTGCTGTCGCAACACATCTTCGAGCAGCGGATGCCGGGCTTCGCGCAGCACCAGCCGCCGCTCGGAATCCGGGCTGAAACGCGGAATCGTACAATTGAAATTCGTGCGCGAACTCGGCTTTGGCGAACAGCAGCTTCCACACGCCCCAGCGTTTCCACCGTGGACTGGATCTGAGGCGCTTGCGCGCGCAACAGCTCGGTGAGCTCGCGCAGGATGCGATGCACCTCCCGCAGCTCCTCCTCGCGCAGCCGGACCAGCTCGTTGTTCAAGTCGATGGTATCGAGCGGTTCGACGAAAAGCGTGTGCCCGCTGCCGCTGGCCCCGTGAATTACGCCATACACTTTGCGCTGCTGGCCGGCCACCACCGGAACGACAAAGCCGGTCGTTGCGCAGCGTGATGAACTCTTCCTGCAAAGTTCCGTCGTCGTGATGCGTGCGCAAAAAGCGCTCGAGCGAGCTCTGGATCTGGCGCTGCTGCCGTTCGATGTCGCGGCGCAAGCGGTGCAGCGCTACGCTGGCGTCATCGGCGAGCGTCGCATCCGGGAGAATCTTACCAGCCAGGTCTCGCAGAATGGAACGCGGGTCAAGCATGGCCGCGGCGCGCGAGCCGAGCCGCGTGTATTTCGACGCTGCCAGATTCAGCACCGCGCGAATTTCGCCGGCCTGCTCGAGCAGCCGCGTGAAATCCAGAATCTGCTGCGCTTCCAGCACCGCGCCTTCAATCCGGAGCAGCGAAAGAGCGCCGGAAATGTCTGGAATGGAATCGAACCGAACGCGCATGGCCGCGCCACGCCCCGCGGCTTGAGGATGCCGTGACGCCTCCAGATAGGCCATCGCTTCCGCCGCATCCGCGAGCGCCTCTTGGAGCACTGCGCGATCTGAATGTGGCTCCAATTTTTCGATCTCAGCGTGGCCCAGCTCGCTGCGCACAAAACGCCCCACCACTTTACGCAGAGATTCGAATTCGAGTAAATCAGGGCTGAAGTTTGCCAAAGGCTCTCTCGATCACGGCCAGGGTGCCGTCGGTAAGACGATACTGGCCGAGGTTCTGTTGCGCGACCCACTCCGCCCGGCTCACGTCGGTCGCGGCTTGCAATCGCCCGCCTGTGGGACGGCACAAATAGTCGATCAGGACGTAATGATACTCCGGACGGCCGGCCGCATCCGGGATGATGCGCTCGAAGATCTCGAAAATCGAAAGCGGTTCAACTTCCAGCCCGGTTTCCTCCAGAACTTCGCGGCGAATCCCCGCCTCCAGTTTCTCGCCGATTTCCAGAATCCCGCCCGGCAACGACCAATAGCCTTTCAACGGCTCCTTGGCGCGCTCCACCAGAAGAATTTTCGAGTCCTCGAAGATCAGCGCTCCGACTCCCAGAAACGGGCGCGTCGGATAACGGCGATCGTCGTTAGTACTGGACACTGCCCTTCACATCCAGCCGGATTCGATACACGGAGCTTCGCGCGGTGACGTACAATCCCTGGAAATCTTCGTCGCCGAACGCGCAATTGGACGGAGTCTCGCCCAGCGCGATCGATCCCAGTGGCTTTCCTTCCGGCGTGTAGATCTCGATTTTGTTCGCCGCCAGATACAGATTGCCTTTTTCATCCGTGCGCAGCCCGTCGGGAACGCCGTCGATGCCGGAAACCAGCACGCGCTCATTCGAGGCCGCGCCTTTGGAATCGAGATCGTAGGCGCGGATGTTGCGCTCATCCGAATTGGAGACATACAGGATGCGGCCATTGGGCGAAAGCGCGATGCCGTTTGGCCGGCCCTTGGGCTTGGCGACCAGTTCCACTTCGCCGCGCGGCGAAACATGATATACACCGAAAAAATCCAGGTCGCGCGCGTCCTCCTGGCTTCCGAAAGCCGGATCGGTGAAAAAGACCTGCCCATCCTTGCGAACCACAATGTCGTTAGGGGCATTGAACTGTTTACCCTGGTAGCGCTCGGCGAACGTTTCCGTCTTGCCTTTCTTGTCGGTGCGCGTGATGCGGCGGGAATGCGTCTCGCAGCTGTACAGACGCCCCTGCGCATCGAAAGCATTGCCCATGGCGCCGTTGGAATTTGCGCGAAGCTGACCAGGCTTCGCGCCGGGCTTCAATTCCAGAAGCTTGTTGTTGGGCACGTCGCTGAACACCAGAAACCCCTCGCGCGACCAGGCCGGACCCTCGGTGAAGAGGTATCCGGTAGCGACCTTCTCGACCGTGAGATCGTCGAAACTCTGAGCCGAGGCCTGCATAACCAGCATCAGGGCCGGGACTAGGAACCGCATTTATCGATCAGGGTAGCATTGCACATGCAGGCTCACCTTCGGTCGGGCGCTCGGCGGTCGCGATAAACTAGAAAAAGAGTGCGCAGAGTCCTGATCTCGGCCGGCGAGGCCTCGGGAGACCTCTACGCAGCCGGGCTGGTGGAAACCCTCCGGCGGCGTAACCCCGATCTCGAATTCTTCGGATGCGCCGGACCGCGCATGCAGCAGGCCGGCGTGCGGGCGGTGCTGGATTCCAGCAGCCTCGCGGTGGTCGGTCTGGTGGAAGTGATCACCCACATCCCCCGCATTTACGGCGAATACCGCAAATTGGCTCGCGCCGCCGCTGTCGAAAAACCGGCCCTTGCGATCCTCACCGACAGCCCCGATTTCCACCTGCGCCTGGCGCGCCGGCTCAAGAAACTCAATGTCGGCGTCATCTATCTGGTCGCACCGCAAGTCTGGGCTTGGCGGAAAGGCCGCATCCCACTGATGCGCCGCACCATCGATCGCCTGCTGTGCATCTTTCCGTTCGAGCCCGCCTTCTTTGCCCCCACCGGGATTCAGGCCTCCTATATCGGCCATCCGCTCACACGCTTGGTGAAGCCGTCGGCCGGACGCGACGAGCTGCGCAGGCGCTTTGGCCTTCCCCCCGATTCCCCGTTGGTAGCGTTACTACCGGGAAGCCGCCAAGGTGAGGCCGCCCGGCATCTCCCGGTGCTGCTTGAAACCGTACAAAAGATTCGCGCAGCTCACGCCGGGCCCGCCCCCAGCTTCGTTCTGGCTGTCCCGCCGGGCACCGTACCGGCTGGATCAATTTTTCGGGAACGTATTTCCCAGTCATCCATCCAACTGCTTGAGGGCCAGACCTGGGATGTACTGGCCTGCGCCGACTTGGCGCTAGCGGCTAGCGGGACCGTTACCATCGAGGCCACTTTGTTGGGCACCCCGCTGATCGCGTTTTATCGGGTGAACAAAGTAACTTGGTGGATGGGCCGGAGGCTGGTAAACGTCCCCTTTTATTCCATGGTCAACCTGGTAGCCGGCCGGCGCATCGTGCCGGAATTGATCCAAAATGAAATGACGCCCGAGCGCCTGGCCGCCGAGGCGCTACGTTTGCTGGGCGATGCAACCGCGCGCGACGAAATGCGCCGTGAGCTCGGGCTCGTCGCGCAATGCCTGTCTGGTTCCGAAGATCCCATGGAAGTGGCCGCGGCCGTGGTTGAAAAATATCTGGCAGGCGGCGAGAACGCAACGCCGCTCAAGGAGGAATCCGCGCTCGCGTCGCGTTCCGTGGTGCGCGCTTAGCAAGAAGGAAATGGTTCATGTTTCGTAAGACACTCCTCGCAGCTCTCGCATTGACGCCGTTGCTGGCCGCACAAGACCGCGGAGCCAAAGTAGGGCTAATTGACGTCCAGAATTACGCCATCGACGCCGAGGTCAATCCACGCACCCAGTCCCTCACGGCAGTGGTCAAGGTTCGCTTCGTTCCTCTGGCCAGCGACATCTCCTCGCTTTCTTTTGAGCTGAACAACGCCCTGAATCTCTCGCGCGTCACCGATGAAACCGGACGCCAGATCCAGACTTCGCGCTCGACGCAGGACACCGCGGTGCGGCTCAGCCTTCCGGGACCGCTCGCGAAAGGCACGCCCACCACCTACACGTTCAGCTACGACGGACGCTTGAGCGGCCAGGAAGATTCGCCGGTCTACGGCATCAAATTCGCCTCCATTCAGAACGAATACGCGTACCTGATGTATCCGGCGCGCTGGTTCCCTATCAACGACTATACGGTGGATCGTTACACCGCCGACCTGCACATTACCGTGCCTTCCGGCTTTAAGGTCGTCTCCGGCGGCCTGGAGCACGACGAGCCCGTTGGCGCCGATAAAGTAGTCTACAGTTTCCAATACAACAAGCCCTCCTTTCCCGGCAGCATTGCCATCGTGCACGGCGACCCGATACGCGTCGACTCGGAAGGCGTCAATACCTCGCTCTATTTCCGCAAGAAACAATCCATGGCCAACGCCTATGGAGAAGAAACCGGAAAGATCATGAGCTACTTCACCAGCGTCTACGGCTTGCCTCCGCAGGCCAACTTGACGCTGGTCGAAACCGACGACGGAACTCCCAACGGCTTCTCGGCGCCCGGCGTGATTTTCCTTTCTCCTGGCGGCATCGGCGATAAGGTTGCCGAGCGCTTGTTGGCCAACCAAATTGCGCGCCAGTGGTGGGAAACGCTGATGTCGCCCATCAATCGGGATCATATGTGGCTGGAGAACGGTAACGCTCGTTTTGCTGAAATGCTGTGGGACGAGCACACCGGCGGCCCCGGCGCGTTCGAGCAGGATGTCCACGATAGCTACGTCGAGGCGCTCACGGTAGACAATCCTCCGCTGATCCAATCCGGCCGCCTGGAGGATTACTCGCCCGAATACTGGGCTGAAACCGCGGCCAAGGGCGCCGCCATTCTGAACATGCTGCGAAACGTGATGGGCGCCGACGGGTTTTCGAAACTCCTGGCAGGTTTTGCCGCGGACCATGGCTGGCAATCCATCAGCACGGCCGATTTCCGGCAGGCCGCCGAAAAAATCTACGGATCCAGCTTGCAATATTTCTTCGTGCAATGGATCGAGTCCAACGGCGCGCCCGAGTTTCGCCTGGAGTACACGGTGTTCCGCCTGGGGACCAAGGGCTTCCGCGTCATGGGCAAGATTTCGCAGGACCTCGACACGTTCCACATGCCCGTGGACCTCAAGATCGAGACTGAGGGCAATCCCGAGACCAAGCGCGTCGACGTGGTGGGCACGTCGTCTGAATTTTCGATCGATACGTTCGGAAAACCCAAGTCCGTGAGCATCGATCCTAACGGCACGGTACTGCGATGGAGCCCGACCATGCGCGTCGAGGTGGCCATTAAACGCGGTGAGCAGTTCGTGGCCATCGGCGAATTGGGCGATGCTTTGAAGGAATACCAGAAGGCCGTCGAGGTGAATCGCCAAAGCTCGCTGGCCCACTATCGCGTGGCCGAGATTTTCTTCCTCCAGAACAATTATCAGTCGGCTGCCAACGAATACCGCGAAGCGCTCAATGGCGATTTGACCCCGAAATGGACCGAGGTCTGGGCCCACATCAAGCTCGGCAACATCTTCGATGTCTCCGGCCAGCGCGACCGCGCCGTCAACGAGTACAATCAGGCCATCCGCACGCGCGACAACACATCCAACGCCCAGGAAGAAGCCGCAAAATATTTGAAGCAGCCCTTCGAGCGCAAACACAGCAACATTTAGTCTGGCGTCACAGCCCGACCTTTGAGGCGAGTTACCATGTGCCAATAGAGTGCGCTTGCTTCGACTCGTCTATGCCGTACTAGTGTTGATGCTGTTGTTGCTGCCCGCCACGCCTCTTTGCGCTCAGGGCAACTATGAAGTGCAGGTGTACGGCAGCGAGCTGGTCCCTCCCGAACGCACCATGGTGGAGCTGCACTCCAACTTCACCTTCGAAGGATCGAAGACCGACGTGGATGGCGTTCGTCCCGATAACCACGCGCTGCACGAAACCATCGAAATCACTCAAGGGTTCACCAGCTGGTTTGAAACCGGGTTCTATATTTTCATGAGCTATCGGGCCGGCGAGGGATACCAGTGGGTGGGCGATCATATCCGCCCGCGCGTGCGCGTCCCGGAGGCGTGGCACTGGCCCGTGAACGTGAGCCTGTCTACCGAAATTGGCTATCAACGCCGCTCTTACTCGCCGGATACCTGGACCTGGGAGATCCGGCCCATCGTCGACAAGCAACTGGACCGCTGGTACCTCGCTGTCAATCCCGCGGTGGATCGCTCCTTCCACGGGCTGAGCGTGAGGCAAGGCGTGACGTTCGCGCCCGACGCGAAAGTCAGCTACGACGTCACGAAAAGAGTCACTATGGGCTTCGAGTATTACAGCGACCTTGGCGCCATCACCGGCTTCGATCCGCTGCACGACCAGGTGCAGGCCATCATGCCGGCCATCGACCTGAATCTCGGCCCCAACTGGGAATTCAATTTCGCCGCCGGCATTGGCCTGACCGGCGGCACCGATCATTTGCTGGTGAAGATGATCCTCGGGCGGCGCTTCAAGTTCGGGAAAAGATAGACCGCACGCGGCGCCTGATCACGGTAATTTTTCCGGCGCTTTGATCTGCTGCCAGCCTTCGCCGCTGAGCGATTCAAGAAAGGCCATCAGGTCCGCCTTGGCCGGAGCATCCAGAAAGAACGGCGCAATGCGCGAATCCAGGTGCACGCCTGGTTGGCCGCCCTTGCGATAGAACTCCAGCACGTCGTCCAGCGTTTTCTCCCGCCGTCGTGCATGTAAGGAGCGGTGTGCTCCACTTCCCGAAGTGTCGGCACCTTGAACTTCCCTTCGTCGCCGCGTTTTCCGCGTGATGTCGGCCAGGCCGAGGTCGGGTGGCTCCTGATCCGGACCGATGCCCAGGCTGGCAAACTTCTCATTGGTGAAGTTGAAGCCGTTGTGGCATTCCGAGCACTCTCCGGTACGTTCGAAGATCTCGAGGCCCCGTTTCGCGCTTGTGCGCTGAGCGCGTGTTTGTCGCCGTTCACGAAACGGTCATAGGGTGAGTTGCCGGAAAGAATGGTCCGCTCGAAGGACGCGATCGCCTTCGTGATCCGGTCGAAGGTGACCTGGGGGTCTCCGAATGCCCGCTCGAACAGCGGTCTGTAGCCCGCGATCTTCGATATCGCTGCGGCCGCGGCTATCCGGCGTTGTACCCATCTCGTCCGGTGCCGTGATCGGACCGGCGATCTGTGCTTCCAGCGTACGCCGCCCGTCCATCGTAGAACTGGCTTCGCCCGTAGGCTCGATTGATCAGCGTGGGCGCGCGCCGCCGCAGCGGTTTGCCTGTGACACCAACCGGAGCCGGGTCGCCTCCCGCAAACGCATGCTCGGGCGGATGGCAAGTCGCGCAGGAAACTTTTCCATTGGCCGAAAGCCGAGGATCGAAGAACAGATAGCGGCCCAGTTCCACACGTGCCGCCGAGTACGGATTGTCGGCCGGCCAGATCACCGGCGGCAGCCCGAGTGGAGGCTTAGGAGGCGAATCCGACGGCACAGCCTGCGCGATCAAATTACCCCGCAGCAGCATCAGGGCAATTCCCCAGAGGATTGTGCGCGCAAGCACGGATCAACCCGCCAGCTTCGGCGTGATGTACCATTTCAAAACGCCCTTTGGCGCGCTGGCGAACTTGTCGACTTCAACGCACGCCAAGCCGCCTTTCTTGAAATCGATCTGGAAGTCCGAGCATCCGATCAAAAACGCGGTCAGGCCGCTGAAGAGCGGTTCATGCCCGGCTAACAGGATCTGGGGCTCGTCCTTGTGGACGCGGATTTCTTCCCAAACTGCGTCGGGACGCGAGGAGGGCTCCAGGCTCCTGGTGCGCAGCAGGTCGCCCTGGTACTTGAAAATTTCGGCCGCAAGTTGCGCGGTCTGGAGCGCGCGCCGGTAGGGGCTGGTGAGAATCAGCGAGGGCTGCACGCCCGCTTCCGCAGCCACTCGCAGAACGCTGCGCAGCTTCTTTTTTCCTTCGGCGGTGAGCGACCGGTCGGAGTCCGGCTCGCCTCCTCGAGCGTCCTCCGCGATCCCGTGCCGGAGAAGATAGATCTCCATTCCTGGTAGCCTAACGGTTTGAAACCTTATCTTGATCGAGCGGCGTTTTATTTGACGTGCGGCTCGCTCATCTCCATTCTATTCTCGATCGCGGTCTCGCAGCTTTGTCTGGCGCTGGCGCTGGCCGCGTTGCTGCTTTCCTCCGAGCCGCTGCGCCTGCCACCCATAAAGCTGCCGCTGGCGCTGTTCATGATCGGTACTGTAATTTCGCTGCTGCTTTCGGGGCACATCCGCGACGGTACGCCGCAAATTCGGAAATTTTTCGTGCTGTTCGTTCTGCTGGTGGTCTACAGCACGTTCAAGAAGATCTCAGAAATTCGGGCCGTGGTTCTGCTGTGGGCGCTGGTGGCGACGCTTTCGGCGGTGCGCAGCCTGTTTCAGTTCTGGGAGAAATATCAGCAGGCCGCGGCCCAGCATTCCAACTTTTACGATTTTTACGTCGGCTCGCGAATCACCGGCTTCATGAGCCACTGGATGACTTTCGGCGGTGAAGAGATGATCGTGCTGTTGCTGCTGGCCGCCTATCTGTTTTTCTCGCGCGCGCCGCGCTGGAAAGCAACCGGCTGGCTCTGCGCCCTGATTCTGATTGTGTCCATGGTGCTCGGCTACACGCGCAGCATTTTCCTGCTGGGATTTCCGATCGGCCTGCTTTACTTGCTTTGGTTCTGGCACAAATGGCTGGTCGCGGCCGCGCCCGTTGCGGCACTGCTGGTTTTTCTTGTGGCGCCGGCGTCACTGAAGGAGCGCGTGATCTCCGCGTTCCAGCCGCACGGCGAAACAGATTCGAACCTGCATCGCGCCATCACACGTGAAACCGGGTTGGCCATGATCCGCGCGCATCCCTGGTGGGGACTGGGCCCGGAACAAGTGGGCAAGCAGTTTGAGCAATGGGTTCCCGCCGATGTCGCGCGTCCGCTGCCGGAAGGCTGGTATGGCCATCTGCACAACATCTATCTTGAATACCCGGCCGAGCGCGGCATTCCCACCGCACTGATGCTGTTTTGGATGATCGGAAAAATCCTATGGGACTTCGCGCGCGCCCTGCGAGGAAAGCTCGCAGTAACGGAAGCGCGCTTCGTATTGCACGGAGCCATCGCGGTGATCCTGGCAATTCTGGCCGAGGGCTTCCTCGAATATAATCTCGGCGACAGCGAAGTATTGACCTTGTTTCTTGCGGTGGCCGCATTTGGCTACGTCGCTCGCGAGGCAGCGGACCTCGGTGCGTAACCTGGAAGTTTTATTGGTCGGTGGCGCCGGAGGCTTGGGCTCGGCCGCCGCGGAACTTTTAGGCGCCGAGGGCGCGCGCGTTTTCATCAGCGGGCGCACGCAAGGTTTCGACATCGGGCAAGCGTCTGGCCGCACAGGGCTACTCGAGATGGTCCCGAATTTGTATGGCTTGGTCGTGTTCGCAGGCGATCCAGCGCGGGGTCCGATCGAAGAAGCCATGCCGCGATCGCACGTCGCGAATTACGAAGGTCCCATTCTGCTGGCTCGCGCGGCCGCCGAGCGAATGAAGGCCAACGGAACCCCAGGCGCCATCGTGCTGTTTGCGAGCATGCAGGCCGTGGCGCTGTTTCCAGGTTCCACCGCCTATGCGGGCGAGAAAGCCGCGCTGCTGCACACCGCGCGTATTCTCGCCAAAGAATACCGAGGCCCGGCGAACATCCGCGTGAACGTGATCGCCCCCGGAGTCATCGAGGCCGGAATGGCGGAAGCGAGCATTGCGTCAGGCAAGTACGAGCACTACATCGCCGGCCACGTGATCCCGCGCTACGGAAAAGCGGGCGACGTCGCTCGCGCAGTCCGCTTCTTACTCGAGCCGGATAACTACATCACCGGCCAGGTGCTTTCGGTGGACGGCGGAATCACGCTTTGATCGGCTTGTAGACGATGCAATCGATTTCGATCTTCATCTCGCGGCCGGGAAGTTTGGCTTCCACAGTGGTGCGCGCCGGGCGATGCTCGCCAAAAAATTCGGCGTACACTTCGTTCATGGCGGCGAAATCCTGCATATTCGCCAGGAACACGGAACACTTGACTACATCGGTCCGCCCCGCACCCGCCTGCTCCAGGATGCGTCGAATATTCTCGAGCACCATCTCTCGCCTCATGGCGAACATCGCCAAACGACATTTGATCGGTCTCGGCATCTATGGGACCCTGGCCCGAGACGAAGATGAAATCGCCGGCGCGCACGAACGGCGAGTAAGGACCGCGAGGTTTTGGAACGGCTGGCATTATTGCATGGTGTGGTGAATCTGATCCGGCTTCTTCTTCCGGCTACGCCGCGGCCGGTCCGAGATATGGCCGGGCGCCGCCGCCTTACGCGGGCGACGGACCGGCTTGGGCTTGACCGGCGGAGGATTCGGCTCGAGCAAGGAAGGCTGGCCTTCCACGATGGGCTGCCTCTCGTCTTCTAACGGCTCGTGACTCTCGGGGGCGGCCGGTGGTTCGGGAACCGCCGGCGGATAAAACTCCGCGCCCAGATAGACCACCAGGCCCTTTTCCTCATCCGGTTCCACGCGAACCACCAACTTGTCCTGCGCATAGTTCAGGAACTCGGAAAACTCCTGGTATCCGTATGCGGCCGGAGAGAAGTTCGGAGCTTCCGCAGCCATCCAAGTTTCCAGGTCGTCCGCCGCTGCTCCGTTTTCCATTTCGAGGCGATGCGTCTCGAGCACATCCCGCAGATGCGGCAAGGCCTCCTCGGGCTTGGGAGTGGGACGCTCGGGCTGGGCCGAAGTCTTGCGCTCGATGATGTAGCGGCCGCCCTGGCCGCTGACGTTGACGTAGTCGGCCTTCTTGAGCTTCTCGACAAAATCGGAAAAGCTGTTGGCGCCATAAGCCTTCTCGGTAAAAGCCGAATCGAGCTGCAACATGGTGGACTTCAGCAATCCGAGCTGCGGCTGCACCGCCCGGCGCTCCAGCACTTGCAGCGCGCGTTCCACTAAAGGCATGGCCTGGGCCAGATCGAGCGGCTCGGGACGGCCGCGATGGCCGCCTTGCTGGCGTTCGCGCGGCTGGCCGGCATGCTGTGGCGGGCGATCGCGCCGCTCCACGCGGTCGGAGGGTTCCGACAACAGCGATTCATAGCTCACGAACTCGTGACAATTCTGTTGCAGAATCGTGCTGGTGAATGCCTTTCCGCCGACCACGAATACGGTCTTGCCGTATTCCTTCAGCTTGTTCATCAGCGGAATAAAGTCGCTGTCGCCGCTGATGATGGCGAACGCGTTGACGTGCGGATGGGTGAACGCCATCTCCAGCGCATCCAGCGCCAGGTTGATGTCGCCGCCGTTTTTGTCCCCACGCGGCGAAGGCAGGCGCTGCACCATCTGCACGGCGTTCTCCGCCATCGACCGGGCGGCGCCTTCCTGGCGGCCCCAGTTGGCATAAGCGAACTTGGCGACCAGGTCTCCTCTTTCTTTGAGCGCATCGAGCGCGAGCGATACATCGAACTCGCGCCGAAGCGTTGATTTCACGCCGATCTCGATATTGTCGTAATCGACGAATACGGCGATGTTCAGTTTTTCTTGCATTGTTTCTCTTTTAGCTAATTAATTTTCACAGGCGCTAGCCTGCGTGGCGGGCAACGAGTGCCTGCCCTTACGCTTCAAGCAGTCTGCTTTACAGAAGACCGTATGAAGTCTACAATTCCCTCGAGCGAGGCTCCGGGCTGGAACACCGCCGCGACGCCCAGCTTCTTGAGCTCGGTGGCGTCCTCGTCCGGAATTATACCGCCAACCACCACCAGGATGTCTTCCATGCCTTTATCCCGCAACAACTGCATCACGCGCGGCACGATCGCATTATGCGCGCCCGATAGGATGGACAATCCGATAACCTGGACGTCTTCCTGCAACGCGGCATTGACGATCATCTCCGGTGTTTGGCGCAGGCCGGTGTAAATCACTTCCATGCCCGCGTCGCGGAGCGCGCGCGCGATGACTTTGGCACCCCGGTCGTGGCCGTCCAAACCGGGTTTGGCCACCAGCACCCGGATGCGATCCATATGCTCTCATCTTAGCATCTAGGCCGCGGTTATCCGGTGAGCCGCAGACTGACGGACTTAGAGACGGAGGTTGGCGAACGCGCTCCGGTTGGCGTCGGAGATTTGAGCGGGGGCGTTAGTGGCGGCTAGGGCTTCGGGTGGCGTGGAGGCGAGGTGGCCGTTGGGCGCGGGTTGAGGGTCGGGTTGCGAGGGTTGGTGGATGGTCTGACTGGACTGGTTGGGTTCGTTTTTGCAAATTTGATTTTCGGATGGTGGGGGCTCGGCTGCGTCGGCGGGCGGCTGGCGGAGGCGTTGGAGTTGGAGCAGGTTGCGGAGGGCGCGGGAGTAGGAGCGTTCGAGCCGGGATTCGGTGCGATGTAAGAAGGTTAGAGACGGCGAGTTGGCGAGTGAGCGGAAGGCTTCGGTGAGGGATTCGGCGGGGGTGAGGGGATCTTCGTCGTGGTCGGCCGCGAAATCCTCTTCGTGCTGGATGGCGGCGGTGAAGAGCTGGTTTTCGATGAGGGCGAGGCGGTCAAGGCGCCACTTGGCGGCGACCATTTGGTGGACGAGGTCGAGTTCGGCGGGGCCGTTGGGATGGAAGTCGTCGAGGTAGGCGGCGATGAGCTGGTGGAACTCGGCGGGGTCCTCGGAGGGGAGGACCAGGGTTTGGGCGGAGAAGCCGTGCTTGAGGGCGTTTTGGGAAGAGCGGGCGCGGCCGGCCTCGGTAGAGGGGCCGTGGGATTTTGCGCCGTTGGTGCGGGCGGATTGGGATTTGGATTGGGATGGCATTGGGGGCTCGGTAGGCAGGGTAGCGGGTGGGGTGGGAGGTTGAGCCGGCGATTTTAGAGAAGTTGGTGTGGGGGTGGGAGATCTGGACGGCCTACGCGTGTCACTGGGACTTGTCCGGGGTAACTAGTGCTATGCGTGTCTTATGGGGTAGGCAGACATGACAGTACTTTGATGTACAATGACTATGTATGCCAGATTTGAGAGAAGTTTATCTTACGCCGGAGCAGGCTGCTGAACAGCTCCAGGTCGTCACCACAACGATTTACCGCTGGCTAAGAAGTGGAAAGCTCCGTGGCTCTCTGGTGAGCGCTAAGGCATGGCGCGTCACGCAGCACGAGTTAGATGCCTTCGTCCGGCGCCAGACGATTTCGGAGCTTCTCTTTGAACAATACCTTGCGGACAACGACTTGAATGCGGAGCATGAGCCCGTAGTCTTGGGGAGAGCGGCACGACTAGATTATCGGCTGATGTACGCTGGCCGGCCGCTGTGGTTCGAAGTGAAAGAATTCGGCGAAGGCGACATCGTCGGCAGCGGCCCGTTCGATCCCTACATCTCGATTCGCAACCGGATCGGAAAAGCTGCGAAGCAATTCACGGACTACAAGGGCGAGTGCTGCTCGATCGTCTTCTATAACGACCGGCTCAATCTGGCGAGCATCTATTCGCCGGAGATCGTGTTGGGCGCCATGCTCGGTAATGTTTCCATCACGGTGCCCGTGGACCTCAACACAGGTAGGGAAACGGGTCCGCCGCGAACAGGATTTTCCGAGGGCGGCAAGATGATTGAACCTAATCTGAAGGTGCCGCAGAACACTACCATTAGCGCGATTATTGCCCTAGAACGCCTTGGCATAGGCGGTCGCGAGTTCCGAGTAATGGTGGCCGTGAAGGAAGCCTCGGAAGGAAGGCGCTTGTCATGGGCGGAGTTTTTCGAGTTGCTGCAGGCGGATCGCGAGAAGAACAATCGCCATGTGTTGCGCACCATGATCTATGAGAACCCCTACGCTGCCGTCCCGCTGCCACGAGATCTGTTCAATGGGCCATACGACGAACGCTGGGGGCGGATTGAAGATGGTTCTCCGATCAGTCGTATCTTCGCGGGTCCTGATCTTTTGAAACTAGAGCACTCGGAGCAACAGCTCAGTCTGCGCCTGGGTCTGATGGAAAACTTGGCAAGGAAGAGGCCACAGAAGCGGCGGGCGAGGTGAGTTGCACGAGCTTCAGATTTGGTCTCGCTGTTGCGAAATCGATCGTCGAACAGCGTTTTGAGAAGATCATTGAGGCTGGCTGGCTCGAAGTGCTACGGCAGGGTCGATGAAAATTCGTGATGTCATTAAGCTCATCGAAAAGGACGGCTGGTATATTGTTCGCCAGGCTGGAAGTCACCGACAGTACAAGCATCCAACTAAACCAGGGAAGGTAACTGTGGCGGGGCATCCCTCAACGGATTTGCCGCCCAAGACGCTCAAGAGCATTCTGCGGCAAGCGGGCTTGGAAAACTAAATCGCTGCTGGTTTTGTTGTAATAGCAGTTGATGGAGTATCTGGTCATCTTCGAAAAGGGGCCTACGTCCTGGGGCGCTTATGTTCCCGATTTGCCGGGTTGTGTGGCGGCTGGGGAAACGCAGGAAGAAGTGCAGGGAGCTTATCGAGGCTGCAGTCGATCTTCACCTTCGTGGCATGCGCGAGGATGGCGAGCCCATCCCTGAGCCAACGGCGGTTGCGGCTGGCTTCGTGGATACCGCACGCCGGTCTGGCTGAGGGCGAACGATCTTCACGCGCCGCGCAACCTCGCGGATTACTTGCGCCGCTGTCCTTTTGGTTGGGATCGGCATGCGTCTCTTCAGGTTCTCGCCGGCTTCATGGACGGTCTTTGATCACGGTCACGCCGGGTGCACAACTGTCTTTGGGAACGGGTGCGGATTATAGAACCGCGGTCTCGGTATAAGTGCCGAAAACTTCGCGAAAAGCATCGCAGATCTCGCCCAGCGTCGCGTAGGCGCGCACCGCATCCAGAATGTAGGGCATGGTGTTTTCTTGGCCCTCGGCGGCGCGGCGCAGAGCGTCCAGCGTATTGCTGGACCTTCTGATTATCGCGGCGCGATTTCAGCTTGGCCAGCTTCTCGAGCTGGTGCTGCGCGGAGCTTTCGTCGATCTGCAAAAGCTCGATCGGCTCCTCGTTTTGTTCCACAAACGCGTTGACGCCCACGATCTTCTGCTCGCCGGTCTCGATGGAATGCTGGTACTCGAAGCTGGCGTTGGCGATCTCGGTTTGCGGGAAGCCGCGCTCGATGGCCGGGATCATGCCGCCCATTTCGTCGATGCGGCGGATATAGTCGTTGGCTCGCTTTTCCATCTCGGCGGTCAGGCTTTCGATGAAATAGCTGCCGCCCAGCGGATCGGGAACGGCCGGCACGCCGCTCTCGTAGGCGATCACCTGCTGCGTGCGCAGCGCGATGGTGACGGCGTGCTCGCTCGGCAGCGCGTAGGCTTCGTCCAACGAGTTGGTATGCAGCGATTGCGTCCCTCCCAGCACCGCCGCCAAGGCCTGCAGCGCGGTCCGCACGATGTTGTTGTAGGGCTGCTGCCAGGTGAGCGAACAGCCGGCCGTCTGCGCGTGCGTTCGCAGTTTCCAGCTACGTTCATCCTTAGCGCCGTAGCGCTAGCGCATCACTTCCGCCCAGATCTTGCGCGCGGCGCGATACTTGGCGATCTCCTCGAAGAAATCGTTGTGCGAATTAAAGAAGAAGCTCAGGCGCGGCGCGAAGCTGTCCACCGGAAGTCCGCGCTGGATGCCCCAATCGACGTATTCCATTCCGTCGCGCAAGGTGAACGCCAGCTCCTGCACCGCGGTGGAACCGGCCTCGCGGATGTGATAACCGCTGATCGAGATCGGATTGAAGCGCGGAACGTGCTGCGTCGAGTACTCGATCACATCCGTCACCAGCCGCATGGAGGGCCGCGGCGGGTAAATGTACTCCTTCTGCGCGATGTATTCCTTGAGAATGTCGTTCTGCAGCGTGCCGGAGATGCGCGACCAATCCACGCCCTGTTTCTCCGCGACCACCAGGTACATGGCCCAGACGATGGGCGCCGGCGAGTTGATGGTCATCGAGACCGTGACATCGCCCAGCGGAATCTCGCGGAAAAGAATCTCCATATCCTCGAGCGAGCAAATGGAGACGCCGCACTTGCCGACTTCGCCTTCTGAAGTTGGATGGTCGGCATCGTAGCCCATCAGAGTGGGCAGATCGAAAGCCACCGAGAGTCCGGTCTGGCCTTGGCCCAGCAGATAGCGGTAGCGCCGATTGGTTTCCTCCGGCGTCGCGAAGCCGGAAAACTGGCGCATGGTCCAAAGCTTGCCGCGATACATGCTCTGGTGGATCCCGCGCGTGTAGGGAAATTCGCCGGGCGGCGGCTCTTCGAGACCCCTAATGTCTTCAGGACCGTAGACAGGCTCAACCGGAATTCCGCTGAGCGTCTTGCGGGCAGCCGCTGGAGGCGCGCCGGTAAGCTGTGCCATCAACTTCATTGTAGGCGGAATAGGAACTAACGCGGGCTGCGATGCCCGGCGCGGTCGCCTGTCCTAGCCAACGGTTGCGCGCAAGCGCTCCACCAGGTCTTTCAGAGTGTCCGACTGCGAGGCTAATTCCATGGCCGCCGCGGCACTCTCCTCGGAGCTCGCCGCGGCAGTTTGGGTCACTTGGTCCATTTGTGCTACGGCCTTGCCGATCTGCTCGATGCCGCGCGTCTCTTGCTGGCTTCCTACGTTGACCTCATCCATTAACATCTTCACCTTGCTGGACTCCTCGGTGAGGGCGCGAATGGCCACCGCTACCTGGTCCACCTTGGTCTTTCCGTCGTTGGACTTGGCGATAGAGTCCTCGATCAGGGCCGCCGTGTCCTTAGCGGCCTGCGCGCTACGCTCCGCCAAATTGCGGACTTCGTCGGCCACTACCGCGAAGCCCATGCCGGCTTCACCAGCCCGAGCTGCCTCCACTGCTGCGTTCAAAGCCAGGATGTTGGTCTGGAAGGCAATCGCATCGATCACCTTGATGATCTTGGCGATTTTGTCGCTCTGGATCTTGATTTCCGCCATGGCCGCCGTGGCCTGCTCCAATGATCCATTTGTGTCCGCAAACCTCTGCTGCGACTGGGCCACCAAGTCAGCCACCGACCTGGTGTTCTCCGCGTTCTTTCGCGCCATGGAACCGATCTCTTCACTGGCTGCCGCTGTCTCCTCGAGCGAGGAGGCTTGCTCCGACGTCCCTTGCGCCAAGGACTGGCTGGAGGAAGCGACTTGCCCAGCCGCGCTATCCACCTGCTCAGCGCCTTGCCTCAAAGTATCGGCCAACTGTTGCAACCGGCGCGCCACCTGGCCGGCTTTCATAAGCGCTAGCAGCGATGCCGCTATCAGAAGAAGTCCCGACAGCCAAGCCAGCATTTGCGCCGACCGGCTGTGCTGCTGGATATCCACGGAAACTCGTGCGGCTTCTTTGTCCAGGCTCTTACGAAAGTCGAGCATGGTTTGCTTGTACTTTCGCCATAACGGCGTGTCCTCGGAGTTCAATACTTTTTTGCCTTCTTCGAAATCTCCACTGCGCGCCAGCTCGTGAATGTGCTGCTGGATCGCCACATGCTTCTTGAAATCCGACTCGATTGACGTCAGAGACCGCGTCATGCCGGTCCCAGGAAACAGCCTTTCCGTAGTCTGTTGGAGCGATTGCAAGGTCTCCCCAAACTCCCTCACCGCCGCCCGGTGATTTTCAAAGGCTTTTTTGTTGGAGGGATCCAGCAGGATGTTCCGCGTCGCCTGGCACATCTGCAGGCCGGTGGCAAGCAAATCCACAGCGTTGTTAGAAGCGGGGCCGATTTCCATTAACAGCTTGTTTCCCTTAGCGAGCTGTCGAGTCAGGTAAATGGATACGCCCCCCGAGAGCGCCGCGATGAGGAAACTGACCAAAACCGCATAACGCACCGCGCGAACGGACTGCCAGCGGCCATGCCCAGACGTTGAATTGTCATCCATAGATTTAACCTGGGCGGCGACGCCCGGCTCCATCCAAAGCGGTCACATCATTTCTCTACCGGAAGGCCGGCGGCCTGGTACGCGGTAAATCCACCGTCCAGAGAGTACACGTTGGAGTACCCCATCCGCATGAGGTTTTCGGCCGCGAGCGCCGACCGCGCGCCCGAGTGGCAGTACAGAACGATGAAGGCCTGC
>CAVXJU010000035.1:0-6140 GCA_963761935.1 Terriglobia bacterium
TGCACATCGAGCATCAAACCCGCGAGGGCCCCGGCGCTGCGCCGCGCGACGTCCCGGGGATTGCCCGGTGTACTACGTTCGCGACAATGGCGCGGGCTTCGACATGCGCTACGCCGGCAAACTGTTCGGTGTTTTCCAGCGCTTGCACCGCGCCGAGGAGTACGAAGGAACCGGGGTGGGGCTGGCCACCGTGTTCCGCATCGTCACCCGGCATGGCGGGCTGGTCTGGGCCGAGGGCGCATTGAATCAAGGAGCGACGTTTTATTTCACGCTGCCGGCGGACGGAGCGGCGGACGCGGGAAACTCCGAAGCGGCTGAAGCCGCGGCAGAAGACCACGACGCGCAGCCCGCCGCTCCCACCGTCATTGAAAAAGGATAAGAGCTAGTGAAAAAGGAGTTGACCTTGCCTACCAACATCCGCGTTTTGATTCTCGAGGACCGCCCGGAAGATGCCGAGCTCATGATCCATGAGCTGCGGCGCAGCCAATTCGATCCGGAATGGCGGCGCGTCGACACGGAATCCGAATACAACGCCCACCTCGGATGGCAGCCCGACGTCATTCTGTCGGACTACAACATGCCTCTGCTGGACGCGCCCCGAGCCCTGGACTTGCTGCATCAGCTCGATCTGGACATCCCGTTCATCGTTGTTTCGGGAGCCATCGGCGAAGAAGTTGCCGTCGCCATGATGCGCCGGGGCGCCACCGACTACCTGCTGAAAGATCGCCTCACTCGCCTGGGCGCCGCCGTCCGCCGGGCGCTCGATGAACGCCAGCTGCGCGAAGAAACCCTGCGAGCCGGACATGCCCTGCGCGCCAGCGAGCTGCGCTTCTATTCGTTCATGAACAACAACCCCGCGCTAGCGCTCATCAAGGACGAAGAGGGTCGCATTCTGTATGTCAATAATGCCTGCGAACAGATGTGGGGCCTGTCGCTGGCCGAGTGCTTGGGAAGGACCAACCAGCAACTGTGGCCTGCTGAAGTGGCCGAGGCCCTAAGCGCCAGCGACCAAGCCGCGTTGCAGCACCGTGAGGCCTCGCGGACCATGGAAGAAGTAACTCCGCGCGGCAAAAGTCCACGCCAGATGGTCTCCTTCCGGTTTCCTTTCGCCGAGGCGGACGGTCAGCGGCTCCTGGGCGTAGTCTCGATGGATGTCACACAACAGGTGCGCACCCAAAGAGAACTGGCTGCGGCCTTGGCGTCCAAAGAGATCCTGCTGAAGGAATTGCACCACCGGGTCAAAAACAATTTGCAAATCATATCCAGCCTGCTTGCCATGCAGGCCGAATCGCTCCAGGGCGCAGCCGCCGCCAAAGCGTTCCGCGAAAGCCAGGAGCGGGTGCAATGTATGGCTCTGATCCACGAACGGCTGGATGGGCATGACCAGCCGGACCAGTTGGACTTTCGTGAGTATGTCGAGGCTCTGGCGCGCGATTTGTTCTACTCCTACGGCGCCGATTCCGCGTCTCATCCAGTTGCGCTTCGATCTGGAACCGGTCTGGCTCCGGCTCAGCCAAGCCATCCCCTGCGGGTTGATCTTGAACGAGCTGCTGACCAATGTCTTGAAGTACGCTTTTCCCCTCGGGCGAGCCGGAGAAGTTCTCGTCACGCTGAGCTGTGGAGAGGACTCGCTGGTCAAGCTAACAATTGCAGACGACGGCGTGGGGCTGCCGGCCGGCCTGGACAAGAAGGCATCGAAATCGCTTGGGCTCCGGATCGTGGACATCCTGCGGCGTCAGTTGGACGGCGCCGCGCATTGGGAAGTGGGCTCGGCTGGCATGGGCACGGTCTTTTCGCTCACTTTCCCGAGAATCATGGCCGATGAACAGGCCGAATTCCCAGCCGAGGCGGCGGTCCAAGTCTCTCCAGCGGCCAAGAAACCAGGCCAGCGCGCAGGCAAACTGGGACAGACGGCGTAGTGCTAAAGTCGGTCGGCGATCATGCTCCCCGAGCCGACTTCCAAGCATGCCAATTCTCTCTGGACACCGCCCGAGAACTCGTTGTATATTTGGGTAAGAAGAACGGCCCGAAACGCTCTTCAGATGCCGTGTCGTCGGCATGCGAAATCGTCTCGTTCGCGTTCTTCTCCCTCAAATCGCATAGGCAGGAACTCTGCCACTGCAGTAAGTCGTTAAAAAGAATTGGATTTGTCGGGCTTGCAGCCCTGCTTGACCTCCTGCCAGTGGGTGACCTCGCTCAGGTAGCGTCAACTGACCAATATGCGCTAAAGGGCTCGACGTGCGTGTCTCTGCTACCCTAACAGAGTCGCCATGCGCCGGACGCGCGCGTGGTCTTAAATCAGGAGAAATTTCCATGTCGAAACAGGAAGAAGCCGGTCTCATTCTCAAGCTGTACGAACTGCGCCGCGACGAAACGATGCGCAAGGCGCGCGATTGGTATTTCCGCGAGTTCAACCCGCAGACCATCGCCGATTTCAATAATGCGATGATGAGCGAACATAGCGGGCACCTGCGGATGGTGGTCACTTACTGGGATATGGCGGCCGCGCTGGTAAACAACGGCGCGATCAGTCTGGATCTGTTCACCGAGGCCAATGGCGAGCACCTGGGTGTGTTTTCGAAAATCGAGCCGCTGCTAAAAGAGATCCACACTACTATCGGGCCGCAATTTGCCGCGAACCTGGAAAAGCTGATCGATGCGACGCCGAATGGGCGCAAAAGAGTCGCGGAAATTCGTGAGCGCTTCAAAGGGATTCAGGCGGCGCTGGCGGCACAGGCCAAGGCGCGCCAGGCTCAAGCATAGCGGGCCTCCCGACCACTATTTCGCCGCTTGCGTGCGGGCGCTGGATGGAGGCACGTGCCCTTTCATGCGCATGTAGACCACGATGTTGCCGTAATGTTCGTTGTTGTGAGTGGTGTTAAAGAATAGGACGGCGCCCCGCGCGGCTTGACTCGGTTTCGAGCCCATCATCTTGACGAGCTGCCCGAAGTTTTCGTCCGTAGTTCCCTCATAAGCGCCGTCGCAATAGGTAAACGAATCGTTCAGCGCCTTCACCAGAGCGGCTTTTTCAGCGACTTTTTCGTAGTTCGTTGCGATCGGCGGACGTTCGCCCTTCACCTGCGAACAAAAGAAGAAGTTCGCCATCGCTAAGTGGCCGATGAGTGCCCCGAATGTCCGCACTTCAGGAGTTGGTTTGAACGAGTACTCCTCTGCCGGCATGCTGGCGGCAGCTTCGGCCAGGTCGCGCTGGATCGTGAGGCGCATGGCTTTCACAACCGATGCGGTAGAAGGCGAGAACGCATCGTAATATTCGCCGTCTGAAGTCTGGGCGATCAGCGCGCTCGCCGCCGCCGACACTAAGAACCCTGCCAATAGAAAACGCATTTTGCTTTAGCCTCCTGCCGATTATAGCTGGCTGCGAACATGGTATCTCTAGAAAGATCCATTTCGTAGGAGGAGCCTATGTCACTGTGGCGGCCTGATCCCACTTTTTATCCATCCCCGCGCATGGCAATGGCAGCGCCGGCTGAAAAGCTGGCGTACGTCGCCATGCTCAACGCCAACAACGGCGGCAAACCCGATGCTTTAGGCGTGGTGGACGTCGAGCCAGGCTCGTCGAGTTATGGCCAGATTGTCGGCCGCCTGGATATGCCCAATGCCGGCGATGAGCTGCACCATTTTGGCTGGAACGCATGTAGCGCCTGCTTGTGCCCGCATGCACCGCACCCGCATGTGGAGCGCCGTTACTTGGTCGTTCCCGGCATCAAATCCTCTCGCATTCATATCGTCGACACCAAGCCCGATCCGAAAAAACCGCAGATCGTCAAGGTCATCGAACCGGAGATTCTAGCCGCGCGCACCGGCTACACCTCGCCGCACACGGTCCACTGCGGCCTGGAAGGCATTTTCGTCAGCGCCCTGGGTTCCCCCAGCGGCGACGGTCCCGGCGGAATCTTCATCATGGATCCGGACAGCTTCGACGTGCTCGGTAAGTGGGAATTGGAGCGCGGTCCGCAATATCTGGCGTACGATTTCTGGTGGCACCTGGGATTCGACACCATGGTCACCAGCGAGTGGGGCACGCCCAACATGGTGGGCAGCGGCCTCAATCCGGAGATCTTGCTCAAGTCGGGCTACGGCCACAAGCTGCACATTTGGGATTTGAGAAAACGCCGTCATTTGCAGGAGCTGGATCTGGGTTCCGAATACCAAATGGCGCTCGAGCTGAGACCGGCTCACGATCCGACCAAGGCCTATGGCTTTATGGGCGTGGTGGTGTCGCTCAAGGATCTGTCCGCGTCGATCTGGCTCTGGCACCGAGCGAACGGGAGTTGGGAGCTGAAGAAAGTGATCGACATTCCCGCCGAGCCGGCCGATCCCGAAAAACTGCCGCCCATGCTGCAGGGATTTAAAGCTGTGCCGCCGCTGATCACCGATATCAATCTTTCACTGGACGATCGCTGGCTGTACGTCTCCTGCTGGGGTACCGGCGAGTTTCTGCAATACGATGTCTCCGATCCACTTCATCCTAAGAAAACTGCTTCGGTACACCTGGGCGGGATCGTCCGCCACGCCGCTCATCCCAAAAATCCGAAGACGCCGCTCAATGGCGGACCGCAGATGGTCGAGCTGAGCCGCGACGGCCGCCGCATCTACTTCACCAACTCGCTCTACTCGCCCTGGGACGTCCAGTTTTATCCGGAAGGCATTCAAAGCTGGATGGTGAAGCTCAACGCCAAGCCCGAAGGCGGGATGGAAGTGGATCCCAATTTCTTCCTGGAATTTGGCGACCTGCGCGGCCATCAAGTGCGCCTGGAAGGCGGCGACGCGTCTTCGGATTCGTATTGCTACGCATGACAGCTTTCCACTGGAGCTGGCTGGCACTCTTGCTGCTGGGCGCTTATCACGGCCTCAATCCCGGAATGGGCTGGCTCTTCGCGGTCGCCCTGGGAATGCAGGAGAAACGCGTGTCGGCGGTGGTGCGGTCGCTGGGGCCGATTGCTCTGGGCCATATGCTGTCCATCGGGGCCGTCCTTCTTCTCGCCGGACTGATCGAGATCGTGCTTCCGCTCCGGTTCGTGACGGCCGCGGTCGGCGGCGTGCTGATTGCTCTCGGGCTCTATCGGCTTCTCCGGAACCGTCATTTCCGCTGGGGCAGCATGCAAGTCGGATATGGCGAACTCACGCTCTGGTCGTTCTTGATGGCTTCGGCGCATGGCGCGGGATTGATGGTGCTGCCGATCATCCTCTCGCAGGTTTCCCCGGCCATGCCCGTCGAACATCAGATGCACATGGCGGGCCTGCCTCCGTCGCTCGGCGCTTGGGCGATGCTGGTTCATACTCTGGGATATCTGATCGTGACGGCGGCGCTGGCGCTGGTTGTCTATCTGAAGCTGGGCCTCGCGCTGCTACGCACCGCCTGGTTTAATCTTGATCGCGTCTGGGCCTTCGCTCTGATCGTAACCGGCTGCCTGGCGTTGATCGTTTTACGTCCAGCGGGAGTATAATTCCTAGCGGATGGAGGACTCATGAAACCACTCGCGATCGCGGCCGTCGTAAGCCTGACGCTTTCTCTGGCCTTCGCGGCCGATGTTCAGAAGAAAGACGTCGATATCAAGGCATCCGACGGGACTGTCTTGAAGGCGTCGTACTTTTCTTCCGGCCGGCCGGGCCCGGCCATGCTGCTCCTGCATCAATGCAACATGGATCGGCACGCTTGGGACGGCTTGGCTCAAGATCTGGCTGACGCTGGCTTCCACGTCTTGACCGTGGATTATCGAGGCTATGGCGACAGCGGCGGAGAGCATTTGAAGGACGCTGCCGCGCGGCGCACGGTCATGCAGGAAAAATGGCCCGGCGATGTCGATACGGTTTATACGTATTTGTTGGCCCAGAGAGGCGTGGATAAATCCAGAATCGCGGCCGGTGGCGCAAGCTGCGGCGTGACGCAATCTTCCGATCTCGCCACTCGTCATCACGAGATCAAGGCGCTTATGCTGCTGTCGGGAGTGACCAGCGACGCGGCGCGAGCTTATATTTCTTCGACGCCGTCTTTGCCGGTGTTCGGCGCGGCCAGCGCGGGCGATGCGAACGCAGCCAAAGGCATTCGTGAGGCAGTGGCGGCTTCGAAAAACGAACACTCAGCAATACGATGGTTGAAGACGTTAACATAAACATGA
>CAVXJU010000036.1:0-66398 GCA_963761935.1 Terriglobia bacterium
AACTGCATTCCGTGCGTGCCGGGCATCCGGAGATATTTAACATCTGCGTGCGGAGAGCGCGAGGGCTCTGGATACACATACTGCACGATGACGATTGGGTGGCGCCGGGTTTCTACCAAGCCCTGCGTCAGGGCATGGTTAAGGCCCCCGATACCGGAGCAGCTTTTTGCCGGCACACCATCGTGGACGAAGAAGGTAGGACCATCCGTTTGTCGCCGCTGGAGCGTGAGACCGCCGGTACGCTCGAAGATTGGGTGGACCGCATCGCAGTGTGCTGCCGATTGCAGACGCCGTCGATTGTAATCCGGCGGGCGGCTTACGAGCGGCTGGGGGGATATTGTCCCCGAGCCTCATCTGCCTTCGACTGGGAAATGTGGCAACGCATCGCCGTGCATTATCCGGTCTGGTACGAGCCCCGGCTGCTGGCTTTTTTCCGGCGAAGCAGCGGGTCCGAGGGATCTCGCGTGATAGCGTCGGGCCAGCAGATCGCCGACACGCGCGCTGTGATCGAGATCGCACGCTCCTATCTGCCGACCGCGATGGTGGATACGTTGTCGCGAAGAGCGCGCGAGAATTACGCGCTGGCCGCGTTCGACCTGGCGCGGAAAGAAATGGAAGCGGGCAACCTGCCGGGGGCGATCGCGAATCTCAGAGAAGGCGTCCAATGCAGCCAGTCGGATGAAGTGGCGCACCAGCTGTTTTCTTGGCTGTCGCGAGCGCAACTGCCATGAGCGGCCAAGAGTCTTATCGCAACAGCAACTCGGGCTTGAGCGCGACTGAAGAGGAACAGGCGCGGTTTTTTGACCAGCTGATCGAGGGCTTCCAGGCGGCCACCGCGCGCACCGGCGAAGTAGTGCGCGATTTTCGCCTGGCGGGCATCTCGATTCGTCTGCGCTTTGCCGGCGAAGCGCTACCGCCTGCGATCATTCCCGGACTCGTGCCCCCCGAGCCCGCTCCCGACAACGCGCCTGGTTGCGAGATCTGTCTGTGGGACTCGGAATCCACTGGCATTCTCTCGGTGTCTCCGCCGCGGCCTTGGAAAGACTTCACCGAGCGAGGCAATATCTGGGGTTTCAACAGTAGCCGATACCGCTCCGCCTATCAGTGGGGCGAGGGGTCGGTGAATGTGATGGATCGCGAGACGCGCCAGGCGGTCTACTGGGTGCATCGCATAAGCAGTTGCCGGCTTGGGTTCTGGCGACGCCGCTTCGCAGCATTCTGCATTGGTGTATGGAACTCAACGGCCGTCAATTGATGCACGCTGGCGCGGTGGGTTGGGAAGGCCGCGGAGTGTTATTACCGGGCCGCGGAGGATCGGGCAAGTCCTCCACCTCTCTGGCATGTCTGCTGGCTGGAATGGACTTCCTGGCGGACGATTATGTCTCGGTTTCGCTCGACCCGGAGCCACGTTTGCACCGCTTGTATTCCACCGCCAAGCTGGACCTTCGCGACTTGGCTCTTTATCCGGAGCTCGCGCACGGTTGTCGCACGGTAATTCAACCGGGGTTCGACAAAGTGGTGCTGTTTCTCGAGGATCGATATCACGCGCAGCTGCCGGACAGCCTGGCGCTCAATCTGGTGCTGAAGCCGCGGATTTCCGGGGTATTGGAGACGGCGCTGGGACCGGCGGAGCCACTCGAAATCGAACGGGCGCTGGCGTCGGAAACGCTGGTGCACCTGCCGCAGGCGGGCATCCAGACACTACAATTTCTGGAACGTGTCTCGCACGAGATTCCGCGCGCTGCGATTCATTTGGGTGCCGAGCGGGCAGGCATCCCGGCGGCCGTTCAGCTTGCTCTTGCGACGCGGACTCCAGTCGCTGAGCCGGGATCGCGCCGCTTCGAGCGACGTGCATTTATCTCGGTGATTTGCCACTTTAGCGAGGCAAATACCGAAGCGTTAGCGATGCTTGCGGCCAGTATTGAGTGCCAAGAATACCCCAGAACCGAGCTGATCGTGACGCTGGAGGGCGCGGCTTGCGGCATGGCAGATGACGTTGCGAAGGTCCCCGGAAACGTCCGCTTTCTTCCTTTCAAAGAAACCGTTGTGAACGCCGAAGCATGGAATCGCGCGATCCGGGAGGCTTTTGCGGAGTTAGTCGTGTTAGTTGAGCCGGGTGATCGTTTTGAGCCCGGAGCGCTCGATGCGCTTGCGAATGCTTGTGAGCGGGAGACAGCGGCTGCATGGGTGCACGGCAGAGTCCTGTCGTCAGGATCGGGCGACGAATTGGTGGGCGCTTTACGCGGAGCGTTGATCCGGAAAAGCTCATTTTCCGAGTGCGGGCTCTTCCAGACCGATCGTTTTTTCCAGGGGCGTGAGCAATTCGAATGGCTGCAGCGAGCCCAAGCGAAGGGACTAAAGGGGCGCTCGATCGAAGCGGTAACGCTGCGCGTCGCTGAGACTCAGTTGGCGAAACCTCGGCCTCGCCTCAAACCGGATTTGGCTTTCTTGAAGAAGGAGCTGGCTCGGCGCGCTGGCGGCCTGTAAATCCCGTGAGCAGCCGTTTCGGAACAAGGCGTGGTCCTACAAAAACCAGCGCGAGTGTGCCCCAACTTATGACCAACAGGAATGGCCACCCGGCTGGGTGATAGTCGAACTGAATCCTGTTTTCTCCCGCCGCAACGCGAACTGCGCGAAAAATGAAATCTCCTCCCAACACGTCAGTGGGCTTTCCATTCACTTCCGCGCGCCATCCTCGAGACCAGCGATCCGTTACCAGCAGCCAGCCGGCCTGGGGACAGGAAACCTCCAGGTCCAACGCATCCGGGGTATAGCGAATTATCTTTGCGGCCACTCGCTCGGCAGGCGGCAACGTGGAGATCGCGTTTACACCTGCGAGATCGGCTGCAGTCTCAGGCACCCGCTCTCGGATCCTGGACATCTCCGGCCGGGGATGCACGACCAGCACCGGAGCACCGAGCGCTTCGCTCCGTTTGACGAATGCGGCATAGAAAGGATCCGTAGGGCTGACCATGGCGACGTTCGTGGAAAACCAAATTCGTCCGGCGCCGGTGGACATATCGACCAGCACGGGATGCTGTTCGAAGTTCATGTGAAGGCGATTGGTCAACGTGGCGTAATTGAATAATGTGGCCAGCTTCATCGGAACGTTCTCATTGTGGTTTGAGGTCCCGCTAATCCAGGAAGGCGGCCGTGCAGCGCGTTTTAATCCGTTCGGAGTGAGGTCCAGACTGGAATTGTGATTCGCGTTCACCCTGGTCCAGATCTGCCGTTCTAGAGCCGTGGAATACATGGTTGGGCTCGCAAGGTGGATGGTGAAGCCAGCGTCCAAGATCGCCAGGATGCCCATCAAAATTGGTAACTGTTTTCGAGAGGCGGGTCGAAATCTTACTAGCGAGGCGATGCCAATGGCTCCGAGCCAAACGCACGCCAGAGCGATGTTCGCAACAAAAAGCCGATTCTCTATGTTGCTGGAGTGGACCCGATGAATGACAACATAATACGAGGTCATGGCGCTGACGGCCGCAAAGAACGAGGCGAGCAGAAAATGATTCCAAGTGCGAGATCGAGGGTCTTTGCTGGCAGCCTGTAGATCCTTCCCCGCCAGAAGCGCCAACAGCATAAAACAGAACATGGCATAGATGCGAAACATGGCAGGATTTCGAAAGTAGCGCGTAGGAGGGACATAGTCGTACAGCCAGCCGCGGACGGGCAGTTGATTACCCAACGCGCAGGCCAGGAAAAACGCGGCGACAGCGAATAGCCACCATCTCCATATGGCGCGAGGCTGGTTGATAATTGCGAGCAGACCGAGGATGGATATCCAAGCGCCCATATAAATATTCGTTAGAGAAATGTCGGTACGCGGCCAAAGTGTGGAATTGTAGTCACCGAACTTGAGCGTTGTCAGATACGGGCTGGCGAACGTGCTCAGAGCGCCGGCCTGCAGCACACCTTCACCAATGGCTTTATCTCGAGGCCGCACGCCGATCCCGCGCAGCGTGGTGTTGGCGATGCCGCGATCGCTGTATCCGGTGCCTCCTTCAGAAAAGAAGGCCAGGTAGCTAGGAGCAAGAACCGGCAGCCCTACGAAGACTACCAGCGCAATGGCGACAACTCCAAACGATAACCTCGGGCGCGTGCTTTGAGCGGAGGGTATTGCTGGGGACGCCGGGTTGTCTCGAGGCGCACACCAACACCTTCCCAGCATCCATAGGAATAAGAAACCGCCAGTCAGGATGGTGAGCGCGGGATAGCCCCCGAGCGCGGACAAGCCCCATAGACCTCCCGCTTCAATCGCAGGTCGCAGTGCGCGGGTTTCCAGTGCGACGTCAAAACGCCAAAGAATCCAGGGCAAGAATGAGATCGAGTAGAGCCAACTGGTGTGTTCGGCTTGGCCGGTGTAAAAGCCGCAGAAAGCAAAACCTAAGGCGACTGCGAAGCCGGCCCAGGGTGGAGCTCGCAACTGACGAGCCAGCAGCAGAAGGCCCAGAGGTCCTAGGAACCAAATCAAAAGCCAGTAGGCACGATATCCCAGCTCCGTGCCGCCCACAAGTGCGCCAACAACTACGGTGATGGGCGAGGCGGCTCCGAACTCAGGCTCGGCATAATCGGGGGCGCCCCCGCTGACCCATGGATCCCACAGAACTATGCGGCCCGCCCGAGCATGGTCCGCAACCAGCGTGAAGGCGGGGGCAAAGAGTTCTTCGGCGTCCCAGATGGGCGCTCCGTTTCCATTCACGATCTGTAGATTGCAGATCGCGAATACGATAGCGAGCAGGAGCGCCGCCAGCAACCAATGGCGATCCTCCCGGTTTTTTTGGGAGCTCGTATCCTGCATCCGGCTATCCGATTGTACTGTGCGGCGGAAGCATTTTCGTCCATGGCGCCGGCCGGCTATTCGGGAATTGTTACCCTCGTGCGTCGTAAGCTGGAAGTGATGCCGGACGCCGCTCCCATTTCAATACAGATCGACGCCTCCTCGCATTGCCAGCTGGCCTGCCCGCTTTGCCCGACAGCAGACGGCCGAGTGCGCCCGGCCTTAGGCGCGGGACATCTGAAGTTGGCTGACTTCGAAGCGCTGCTGCGGGACAACCCTCAGATTGCGCACGTCGAGCTCTCCAATTACGGCGAGATGTTCCTGAATCCGCAGCTCACAGACATTCTTGCCTGCGCCTTCGAACGGGGCGTAACGGTGAGCGGAAGTAACGGCGTGAATCTGAACTTCGCTCGCGAGGACGCCCTGGAGGCGCTGGTGCGATACCGGGTGCGCGCATTGACATGTTCGATTGACGGTGCCACCCAGGAGACGTATGCGCGGTATCGCGTCCATGGAAACCTGTCTCGCGTGCTGGGACACATCGACAAGATTCGCGAGCATCGCGCGCAGCACCAGTCTGCTTTTCCCGTGCTCGCCTGGCAGTTCGTCGTGTTCGGCCACAATGAGCACGAGATCAAAGCGGCGCGCGCCATGGCGGCCGAGCGCGGCATGGAATTTGTTACCAAGCTTTCCTGGGACGCGGATCATTCTCCAGTCCAGAACCGGGAGCTGGTCCGGATTGAAACCGGGACTGGGGCGGCGAGCCGGGCCGAGTATCGCGAGCTGCGAGGCGACGAGTACACGCGCGGCATCTGTTTCCAGCTCTGGAACGCGCCGGTGTTGAACTGGAACGGCGCGATGCTGGGATGCTGCGTGAACTATTGGAGCGACTTCGGTGTAAATGCATTCAGCTCCTCTTTATCGGAGGCGCTGGCCAGCCCCAAACTGGAGTATGCGCGTCGTATGCTCACCGGAGAGGCGGAGGCGCGCGACGACATTCCTTGCTCCACCTGCGGGCAATACACCGAAATCCGCAATTCAGGGCACTGGCTGACACCGGACGAAATCCGAAAGCACAGCGAAGTGCCCTATACCGTTGGAATCCGGCTCCGGGCTGACCCATCCATAGAATTCGCTCAGGTTTCCATCGCAGCCGGTTCAGCTGGACAGCCACGCTGGCAGGCCTCGGGCCGGTTGTTCCGCGTCGGTGTCGATACCGCGGTGTATTTCGCGCCGCCGGGGCCTGGCAGGTACACGGTCTTCGTGCGCAGTCTTGGGCGCAAGGGATGGACGCCTGCCGTGAACAGATTGATCGATGTGACTCGGCGTCCGATCTGCCAGGAGTTCTCGCTGGATGTAGTGGGAGGAACAGTACCGGTACCTTCAGACCATGCGGAACCCCTTGAATGTCTACCGCTTTGGATTCGATAATAACTGTGGTATGCCCAATCTGTGCTTTCGAATCAATTCTCCTTCGGTCGTCTATGAACGGTTCGACAACGAATTAGTTGCAATTCACATGGGCACGGGGGTGTACCACAGCATGGCTGGAGTCGCCACCGAAGCGTTCCTGCTGCTATCGGAAGAGGCTACCGCGCCCGAGCTGGCGGACGCTCTGGCTGCCAGGTACGCCGCAACGCCCGAACAGATCCTGGACGCTTTGGCGCCTTTCATGGAGCAACTTCAACAAGAGCAGTTAATCGCACCCGTAGGGGCGCGTACAACGCGTGGGCCCCTGCGCATCGCCGGAGATGAGACGGGCCTGCCGTTTGCCCCGCCGAGCCTGGAGGCTTTCGACGACCTGGAAGGTCTCCTGCTGCTAGACCCGATTCACGAAGTGGACGATGAAGGCTGGCCTCCGGCACCGGGTCCGCTGGCAACGTGACGGTGCTGGGGGGGATTCCAGCCGCGCGTTCCATGGACCCGCGGGAAAACGTCATGCATAAGATTGTGGCGTCGATGCGCTTTCCCGGACCCGGATATTACGAAGTGCTGGAATGGCTGCACCAGGATTTAAGACCGGAAAGCTATCTGGAGATCGGCGTATTCGAGGGGCGTTCGCTCGCTCTGGCGGCGCCTCCCACCATTGCGCTTGGTATCGATCCACGCTCCAAAATAGAGCATGGCTGGACAGCGGAAACCCACATCTTATCGCTGACCAGCTCCCAGTTTTTCGCCAAACACAGACTCCAGGAATTCTTCGGGAGCGATCGTTTTTCGTTCGCCTTCGTGGACGGCTCACATCAATTTGAGCAAGTCGTCGATGACATCTATAACCTGGAAAGCTACGCGCGGGCCCGGATCGCTGATTGCAGTTCATGACACCATACCACTGGACGAAAAAACCGCCGCGCGGGAACGCCGCACCGAATTTTATACCGGGGATGTTTGGAAGATAATCCCGTTCTTGAAGGAATAGCGGCCGGACCTGGATGTTATTACGATTCGCACCTATCCCACGGGTCTGACCTTGATTCGGCGATTGAACCCATCCCGTGAGAGGCCCGAGGCTGAAGTCGAAGCGGTGCGCCGGTTCCAGGAGCTGCCTTGGGGATACTATACGCAGCACCGTGAAGCGTTTCTCCAAACCATACCGAATGAGCGGGGCGCCGTCGTGAGTTGGCTGCGCCCTGGACTGAAGTCAACCGCGATGATCAGCATAATAATTCCGGCTTACAATGGCGCGGAGTATCTCGATTCCGCCCTGGCGTCGATCGAGGCCCAGCAGTTGACCGATCTGGAAGTATTGCTGATGGACGATGGATCGCGAGGATCGAGCTGAAGCCGCCTGCATCAGTACGGTACTTTCGTCTGCCTCACAGTGGGCAGTCGGCGGCGCGCAATCGCGGCATCCGCGAGTCGCGCGGCGAGATTCTGGCCTTCCTCGACATCGACGACTTGTGGATGCCGGGACATCTTTCGCGGCTGCACGCCGCTCTCCAGGCGCATCCGGAAGCGGGCGATCGCGCAAGGACGCATGCGGCAGCTCTGCGGCAATCGAATCAGCGGAGCCTATCGAATGCCGTATATACAAAGCTGCATGTTCCGCCGCGAGGTATTCGAAATCTGTGCGGCGGATCTCGATGAAACCATGACACTCGGCGAAGACCACGATCTGATGTACCGGTGCTGGGAACAGGACATCGTCAAGATTCACGTGGACGAGGTATCGTTAATCTATCGCCGTCACGCCGGGAACACCTCGCGCGGAAACAACTTGCGGTCGCACTTCATGGTGCTGAAGCGGCGGGCGGATCGGATTCGCGCGGGCCTGCTGGATCCATCGCATCAACGGCGATTCCAGTTTCGGGAATACATCGGCGAGGTCCGAAGGAGCGAGCCAATGGTCGGCCTGGTCAGCGTCGTAATACCGGCGCACAACAGCGAGCGCTACATCGTCCCGGCCCTCGACAGCATTCTTGCGCAGCGGCACCGGCCGATTGAAATCGTCGTCGTCGATGACGGCTCAACCGATTCCACCGCGCAGATCGTACGCCGCTACGGCTCCGAAGTCCGGCTGATCCAACAAGAGCAGCACGGGCATCCGGCGGCGCGGAACGCTGGAATCCGCATAGCCTAGCGGCGCGTTCCTGGGTTTCCTCGATCACGACGACTTGTGGAGCGCCGACAAGCTGGAACTCCAGATGGCCGCCTTCGAAAGCAATCCGGATCTCGATCTGGTGTTCGGGCACATTCAGAATTTCTTCACTCCGGAGATGACGCACCAGGAGCGGAGCCGCTTGGCTGTGCCGCTCAAGCCGCTGCCCGGATTGCTGCAAGGCGCCATGCTGGCGCGTCGCGCGATCGTTCGATTGCGTCGGGGTGTTCTCGGAAAAGCGCGGTACCGGCGATTTCCTCGACTGGTACGGCCGCGCCTTGCACGCGCGGATGAAGATCGAAATGCTGCCGGAGACGGTAGTGCATCGCCGCATCCACGCCGACAATTATCAACGAACGCACAAGAACGAAAGGCGCGAATATCTCCAGGCCGTCAAGGAGCTGCTCGATCGGCGCCGTGGTGCTGGGTTAGGCTGACGTAGATGCTCGACACCTGGCGCGGTACGCTGTCGTTGGCAGAACTCGAGGCGCGCGAGTTCCCGCTTCCGCGCGCCCGCTGCGGCGAGACCAGGAGAACATCTTGGCGGTGGTGATGCTGGCGCTGAACGGGCTCGGGCTTGGACACCTGATTCGCAGCACCATCGTGAGCCGCGCGCTCGCGTCGGCAGGCGAGCGGCCGGTGATCTTCTCCGAAGGCCGATATCATCCCCGGGGTTTGGAGGCTTTCCCGGTCCGGCTGGTTCCCTCGCTTTGGGGCGCGACTGAGGAGGTGCGTAAAGGCGTCTCATCGGCACTGCGTAGCATGGCCGAAATCTCGCTGCCGTCCGTTGTTGTCGAAGACACGCATCCCAATCCGATTCAGCTGCCGGCCGAGATTCGCCGCGTGCTGCTGGTCCGGCCCACTTCGTTCGACTACCTGGTCCGCCTGAACCAACGCCACCAGGTGTACGCCGCCTATCTGCTCTGCGATTCGCCGGACTCGCCCACTTGGCCATACGACGAAGCTCAGACGCGTGAACTGGCAGGCTGGAAAAAATGGAGTCTCATCGGCCCGATTTATCGCACGCCGTCGGACGACGAGATCCGCGAAGTTCGGGTGCGCAATCGCCTGTCTGAAGATGAGGAAGTGTGCGTCTTCTCCATGGGTGGGGGCGGTGTCCACGTCCGCGATCCCAAGGGCCAGGACATTGTTCGCTTCCTGAGGCTCGCCGTGGAAGTGGCGAACCTAATCCGGAACAGGGGACCTCAGGCGCGTCTACTTTTCGTCAAGGGACCCTACTTCCCGCCGCGCGTCCCGGTGCCTCCGCAGTTCGAGGTGTTGCAGGATGAGCAGCAGATGCCTGCTCTGCTGAAGATCGCTAAAGGCGCTGTGATCCGGGCAGGCTTCAACACCACCTGGGAATGCATTGCGGCAGGGACGCCGTTCCTACCGTTGATCGGCACCACCTACGCGGAGCCCGTTACCGAGCGCGTGAATCGGCTCAATTCCCTGGGTCTGATTCCTCCCAGTCCAGAGGGCTTTTGGGCTGATGAAGCGTGGCGGGCTGAATACCGCCGCGCCGCCAGCACGATTGCCGCACAGCATCCTGGAATTCCCGACCCGACGGGACTGGGCCGCCTGATTCTCGGCCGAAGATTAGCCGCGTCCGCGCCAGGGACACGCGCCCACCGCACGCGCACCGGAAAGCCGGGAATCCCGTTTGTGATTCGCATCGACGACGTAGTGTGCAACGAACCAGCGCTTGGCTGGCTGCTCAATCTGCTGGCTGCTCGGGGGCTGCGCGCTTCGTTGGAAGCGATCCCTTATCTTATGGAGTTCGACGAAAAAGTTCTGAATGAATTTGATCCGTCCGGGAAACTTTTTGAAGTGTCTCAACACGGTTATGCCCATCTGCCGCACACCGCGGATGGCCGGCGCTTTGAATTCTCGCTTCAAGAAACCGGACCTCGGCAGGAGGAATTCGACGCGATCGCGCGGGGTAAGCGACGGACCGAGGCCGCGTTTGGGAAACGCTTCAGCGGTGGATTTTCGCCGCCCTTCGATGCCTTGGCGCCTTGGCTACCGGCCGCATGGAGGTCGCTCGGCGGCGCTTTTGTTTCGTGCCTGTCGACCAATTGCGTGGCGGGTTCTCCAATACCCGTGCGGCGCGCCGGAGTTGACGTCTGGAATTGGAGTGCGGATCGCGAGCTCAGCCGGGATCGGGTGCTGCACAAACTGCGGCTGCAATTCGCGTTGGACGGCCACGCCGGGATCGTGCTCCATCCCCGGTGTCTGCGTATGCGGTCCCAGAAAATGCACCTCCTCAGTCTGTTGAATCACGTCCAGCATTTAGGCGTGACGCCGGTTTCATTGAAGGACCTGGCGCTCGGAAAGATCGCCGTCTCACAGCCCGATGCTGGAAGCGACAACTCCTGGGCGCCGTTTCGCGGGAGGGATTTGAAGCGATAGCCGCTATTCATGGGAGAAACGCCCCAGCTTTCTGTCTTGATTCCGTGGTGCCAGCGCGATGAGCTAAGGCTGACGCTCGCGGCCAATGCGCCATTCTTCCGTGCACAGGAAGCGGAAGTCCTGATATTGAACTGCGCCGGCGAGAGCAAAAGCTTGCAGCGCCTGATTGCTGCATCGGAAGTCTCTGGTGTGCGGCAACTGGACATTTCCGCGCCGCGCTTCAACAAGTCGCTGGCGTTGAACGTCGGGCTCTCGCAATGTCGAGCCGATAACGTGTTCGTGCTGGACGCTGACGTCATTGTGCTGGATGCGGCGCTTTGGGAATCGAAGGTGTCGATTGACGATGGTGCGTTTGTAACTATCGAGTGGGTGTATGAGTCAGAACCAACGGCATCGGCTCGCGCAACCGGGCGGGATGACGCGAACAACTTTACAACCGGGTTGACCAGCAGCGCCATATTAGAATTCGCATTCCGCGATGGCGTCCGGGTCCAACATCAGCTGAGCTGTCGAGATATATTCGGAAACAGACGAGCCAGCCCGGGCCTGCTTCTGGCGAAAAAAAGCGACCTGCTAGACATTCAAGCTTATAATTCGAAACTCGAAACCTGGGGTTGGGAAGACGATGACGTTTTGGTTCGCCTGCAATACAGGCTTGGGCGGCGCCGAGTGCAGAGGGGATCGGCTTTGCATCTTTCGCACGGCGACGACCGCCGGGTTTTGCAGGGGTCTCGCAGTCAATCCGACCGGTTCAATTTTCTGAAGTGCTGCCGCAACTACAATCGCGGCCTGTTTCTAGGGACGTACAATTCCGACCTGGCTTGGGCAGCGGACAAAGTGACCGAGACCGTTCTCGAGGGCTGTTCGGAGCCTCGATCCATCGCGGCCAGCCAGTCTTGCATGCCTGGCTTGCAGGACTGCGGAAATGCAAATAACATGCGGCTTGATGCGTCGCGAGACAGTAATGTACCAGAGGTCTCATTAAGCGAATTGTTGCTCACAGCCGCGCTAAGGAAATTGGCTGTTCAAAACACCACCATTCTGCACGTAGGGATCGGGCATTCCGCGATGGCGTCGCGGCTTTCCTCCCGTTGCCGGCATATTACCGGAGTCACCCTGGAGGTCTGCAATAAAGGCAGCGACGAGTTTCTGACACACCTGCAGTTTCAGGCATACGACATCATTGTGGATGCCGGTCTTGCGAGGGATGCCTGCTGCCAGCGGCATTTGAGCGCGCTGATAGAGAACTACATCCGCGTTCTTGAGCCGGCGGGATCGATCGTGACGACGCTAAACCACATCGGACAGTCAGTGGATAGCGGGGGACGGACGCTGACTGAGTGCGATCTCGCTTTCGTCGCGCGGCAATTTGATCTTTGCGTAACGAAAACTGGCTACGATGTGTTTACGCTGAGCAGGCGAGCAGATTCACGCCAGGGATAGCTAAGGGCGAATGTCAGGCCGGTGGTCGAGAAGGCCGCTGAAATGAACCTGCGATTCGAGGTCAACGATTGCGGTTCCGTCATCCAAGATCAGGGTGAAGGCGCGTTGTTCACCGGACGGCAGCGTGGCACGGCCCGTGAGACTGGCCCAATTGCCGGCCACTTGCAGAAGGCCGAACTCGGCCGCTTCAATTACCTTGTGAGTTGTCAGATCAGTGATGCGAAGAGCGCCGCGCGCATTCCCTGATTCGGCAGCTTGACGAATATCCAGCCGAAGGCGAACGTTCGCGGTCCCAATGACGGCGTCCGTGGAAATCCAGCGAGCGGTGGCAGGGGTCATCGGTCGGCTCGGCATGTGGGACGAACGCGTGAGCACCGTTCCACCGCGTTCGCCGGTCAATTTGCCGTCACGCAGAGCCAGATGGCCGTTGACCAGCACGTACCGGATTCCCTCCGAAGGCCGGGAAGGATTTTCATAGGTCGCCCGATCGATGATGGTGGTGGGATCGAAAACAGTGATGTCCGCGGCCATGCCGGGCGCGAGAAAGCCTCGGCCCAGCATGCCGATGGTGGAAGCGGAGAGGCCCGTCATCTTGCGAACGGCGTCTTCCAAAGTGAGGGCTTTCGTCTCCCGCACGTAGTGGCCGAGAACGCGTGGAAATGTACCGTAGTAACGCGGATGCGCGGGTGGGCTATCGATGGCGCCGCAGTCGCACGCAATGGACGCCGTGGGGTTTTGCAAAATCTTGACCAGGTCGTCTTCGAGCCCGAAGCGAAGAATAGCCGACTGCTCTCCCTGTTCGAGAATTTTGATGATGGCTTCGCCCGCCGAAGCATGCAGCTGGTCCATGACGGCCGTCAATTCCTGCTTGCTGCCCGCCAAGTAGACTCCAGCGGGCCCATTAAAGCGAGCCTGAATGGCCTGCTCCATCTCCCGAACGATGCGGGCGTGAAGGCCGGGATCATGGAAGCGCGCGAGCATCTGGTCTCGTCCGCCTTCCTGCGCCCAACCGGGGACGATCAGAGCGCTGAGCGACGTTTGGCCGGCCAGGTACGGGTACACATCGGCTGCGGTGTAATGCCCGCTGGCGCTGGCTTGCCGCATCCTGCCGATGATGGTGGCCGCGCTGCCTTGCTCGTGCCCTTGCACCTTCATGTGCGTAATAACCGGCACCAGACCCGCCTTCTCGCCAATCTCGATAGTCTCAGTCATGCCCGCGAGCGAGCTGTAGTTGCTTTCGGGCGTGACGCGGTCATGATTAGGAAAATTGGTGCGCCAAGTTGCGGCGGGTTGAAGAATGCGGATTACCTCATCGGTGCGGGCGAAGTAAGCGGGCTTGTAATCGAGCCCAGCCGACACGCCCCAGGCTCCGTTTTCCAGGCCGCGAGTAATCATGTTGCGCATGGCTTGGATGTCGTCGTCCGATGGCCGGTGGTCGGTAGCGCCCATCACCCGCGACCAGACGCTGTTAAAGCCGATGTAAGCGCCAATGTTCACTGCCAGGCCGTGCGAGCTGAATCGAGCGAGTTGCTCCTTGATGTCGGTGCTGCCGCCGCCGTCTGGGTTTAGGATTTCAGTGGTCACTCCTTGCGTGAGCATGTTTTCCGCCGTGGGCAGAGCGCTGGGGACCGCGTGGCTATGGATGTTGAGGAAACCTGGGGCAACAACCAGTCCGTCGACGTTCAGGTCTAGCCGGGCGGCCGCAGTCGAGAGATCCCCGATTTTCGCTATATAGCCGCGCACAATTGCTATGTCGGTGCGATAGGGCTTGGCGCCGGTGCCGTTGACGATGGTTCCGTGACGCAAGATAACATCGAAACCCTGTTGCTGCTGGGCAACGCCGACGCTGCACAGAAAAAGAATTAGGAGCAAGTAGCGGTTCATCGGCTCGTCGAGGGATCGGACAGCTTTTGAATCGCGTCTCGCAGCATGGGGAAGGCACGCGGCGTTTCACTTAATTCCATAGCGCGGGAATAGGCGGCACGAGCTTCGGCGCGATGGCCGGTGGACTGGTAGGCGCGAGCGAGCAGCGTCTCAGCCCCGGCGGACTTCGGGAATTTTTCGGCGATCAGCTTTGCAAGCGCGAGGGCGTCTTCATTCTTGCCAATCCCCATGAGGTGTCCCGCCAGCCGCGAAAGCTCGTTCTCACTGGTATCGTAAGCCGCGTTTGATTGAAACGCTTGAATCTGCTGCAGCGTAGCGGCCAAACCAGAATTCTCATAGGTCTTGAGCAGGAGGGGAGCCGCGGGTTGTTTGGGCAACTCGGGGGTGCGGCCATCGAGTACCGCGCGGATTCCCTTGGCCATCGCATCCACCGGAGCGCCGCCAGTGTTGTTCAGCAGCACGATCAAGCGCTGCGGTTCCAGATCGCGCGAGATGAGGGTGTTGAAGCCGTTGATCCCGCCATCGTGTTCGACTGTGGTGACCGCGCCTTTCCTGATGAACCAGCCGTAGCCGTAGTCGGATAACCCCGGAGTGAACATCTTATCTTTGCTGGCGCGCGAAAGGATTCGATCGGTATACAAGGCCCGATCCCAGCGGAACAGGTCCTCGGCAGTCGAGTAAAGCGACCCGGCGGAAAAGGGCAGCGACATATCGATAAACGAAGCGTTGCGATAGCCGTTCAGCGTGGAATCGTAACCCCAGGCGCGCTTAGGCAACAGCGGAGCGGTGGAGTCGTAGCCGGTATCGTGCATGCCCGCCGGGTCGAGGATGCGTTCGCGGAGCAGGCGCTCGTACGGCTTGCTCGTGATTTTTTCGAGAATGACGCCGAGCAGGAAAAAGCCCGAATTGCTGTAGCTGAACTTCGAGCCCGGTTCGAATAAGAGTCCGCGCTTGGAGAAGAACGCGACGAAATCGGAAGGCTTCGAAGCCTCGCGCGATTTGGCGCCGAACTTCGGCAATTCGGTGTAACCCGGAATGCCCGAAGTGTGATTGAGCAGCTCGTGAATCGTGATGCGGCCGGCGGCTGGCTGCGGGTAATCCGGCAGATAACGGGAAATTGTTGCGGTGAGGTCAATCTTGCCCTGCTCGACCAGTTGCATCACCAGGGTCGCGGTGAACTGCTTGGTGATGGAACCGAGCCGGAACTTCGTATCCGGTGTGTTCGGAATGTTCCATTCCATGTTCGCCAAGCCGTAGCCCTTTTCGAAGACGACGCGGCCGTGGTCGGCCACGAGAGCGGCGCCGTTGAATAGTCCGTACCCGGCGTAGCGCGACAGGAGCGCGTCGATCTGGCTGCTGTTGTCGGCTGCGAACGCCGAACAAACCAGCAGGAACGGAAGCAGGATTCGGAGTTGCGTGGCGTTGTTGGGAGTTTTCATACAGCTTCTCGGATGCGGGTATTGTACAACGAGCTCACGGCCTGCTCACGGAATCGCGATCGAATCGCCTTCCAGTTTCGGGGCATGCACGGGAAGTCTGCGGGCGTGCGTGACCTGTTCGAAGCTGTAGCCGAGCGACAGCAGCTTTTGCTCGCTAAAGGCCGGACCAAAAAACGAGATGCCTACCGGCAGTGCCTCGCCGGTGAATCCGGCCGGGACGATCAGATCGGGGAACCCTGTGAGGTTTGCAATATTGGTCGCTGAAGCTGCGCCACCGCCGGGAGGCTCCGGGGGCGCGTTGATCAAGGCTGGGCGCCGCGATGAGGTCGGATAGACGATCGCATCCAGCTTTTGCGCCGCCAGGATGCCTTCCACCGCGGCTCGCACCATCGGCAAGCCGTAGTCGCGCACCGAGGTATAACGATAATCGTCGAGCGTTCCGCTGGCGGCCTCGATCTTGAACAGAGCCCAGCGGCTCGAGTTCGGCCGCGCGCCGTCCGCCCTGGTAGCCGTGAAATGATTGGCGCGCTCGATCATCTCGCCGAGGCTCTTGGGATATTTCGGACCCAACGTGGAAAGATAAGCCTTGATCTGGACGACAAACTCCGGATAGCGGATGGCATTGTAGAAATCGCCCTTGGCTTCGAGCAGCCATTTTGGATAGCGAACATCCACCACCACCGCGCCGGCCTGCCGCATCGCAGCGGCGGCAGCTTCGATTACCCAATCGACATCCGGGTCCGCCCCCATAAAATCGCGAGCAAGCCCGATGCGCGCGCCTTTCAGCGCGTTGGCATCCAGATTCTTCGCGTAATCTGTTGCGAACTTGCCCTCGCTCTTTTGCGTCGCTGCATCGCTGGGATCGACGCCTGTCAGAACACCTAGCATCGCCGCCACGTCGTAAACATTGCGCGCCAGCGGCCCGCCTGTATCGAATGTGAGCGCCAGCGGAATGATGCCGCTGCGGCTCAAGAGGCCATGCGTTGGCTTGAGGCCCACAATTCCGTTCACCGTAGACGGACCGCGGATGGATCCGCCAGTATCCGTGCCCATACCAACTGGCGCGTAAGCGGCCGCGATCGCAACGCCAGTCCCGCCCGACGACCCCGACGGCGTGCGCGACAGATCGTGCGGGTTCCTGGACTGCCCGCCCAGCGAACTATAGGCGCCGGCCGCCGCGAACTCCGACATATTCACTTTGGCGAGAATGATCGCGCCCGCGGCCCTGAGCTTCTTCACCAGGAACGCGTCTTCAGGCGGGATGGACCCTTCCAGTAGCACCGAGCCGCCGGTGGTGGGCATATCGGCGGTGTTGTAATTATCTTTGAGAACAACGGGAATGCCATGCAGCGGCGACCGTGGGCCTTTGGCTTTGCGCTCGGCATCCAATGCCCGCGCTGTTTCGATGGCTTTTGGGTTGAGCGTCAGCACGGCGTTGAGGGACGGCCCCCGATGATCGAAGGCTTGGATGCGCGCGAGACACAGTTGCACCAGCTGCTCCGACGTCAGCGTTCCCGCGTCGAAGGCGGCATTCAAATCGCCGATGGTGGCGGCATCCAGATCGATTTTCTTGGGTGCGGCCGAGGCCAGCGCCACCACCAGCAGCGACGAGATCCAGGCGCAGCGTCGGGAGTTAGTCATCGTTTCATAATATTGCATCGCCGCGTCAGATTTACGCGCGACGTGCTTGTGCGTGCGTCGATGTACCCAAACTGGTACCATTTCGTAAAATGTCCTCTCCGGCTTGGACCGCCGCTTCCGCCGCAGAAATCCGGGCGATCGCCCCTGTGCGGCATCCCGCTCTCGTCCGCATCACGCACTGGCTCACTGCGGCGTGCTTCCTGGCCTTGCTCGTCACTGGAGTTGAGATTCTCATCTCTCACCCGCGCTTCTATTGGGGCGAAACTGGGAACGACTTAACTACGCCGCTCTTCAAGATTCCGATTCCAGCCTCGAGAAATTTGGTTCCGACCGGTTACGGCTACGTGCTGCCGGACCAGAACGGCTGGAGCCGATATCTCCATTTTCAGACCGCCTGGGTTCTCGTTTTGACCGGTTTGCTGTACGGGATTTGTTTGTTCACGGGACATCTGCGGAGCCTGCTGCCAGCGCGCGCCGATCTTTCGCCTCGCGCGCTCTGGGCCGTGGTCGCGAACCATTTGCGATTCAAGCCGCCGAGTGAGGCGGAAGCCCAGTCATATAACGTGCTTCAGCGGTTGACTTACTTAGTGGTAATTTTCGTTCTGTTTCCTCTCATCGTCTGGACGGGCCTGGCCATGTCGCCCGCGGTCGTCTCAGCATTTCCGGCGGTCGTCACCACATTGGGCGGCCAGCAATCCGCCCGCACGATTCACTTCTTCGTCACCGACTTGCTGGTCCTCTTCCTGGTGGTTCATGTGGCGATGATTTGCCTGGCCGGATTTTGGACGCGCACGCGGGCCATGATCACCGGCCGCATCGGCAAAGAAATGGAGCGATCATGAGCAAGCTTTCACGGCGCGGGCTAATCACCACTGGTCTTTCTGTCGCGGCAGGCGCATCCGGCTTGGCCGCGGCCGCCAGCCTCGCCAAACGCTACGGACTGGTCCCACCCGATGGCGCGGGCATCTATGGACCGGGCGAGACCTTAACTTATGCCGCGCAGCGAATTCTGACGCGACACTCGATGGCGCGGGAGTTTACTCGCAGTCATATCTCGCAGAGGCCGTTCGCAAACGAAGTTGCCCCATTCAGGGAAGATTTCAAGCGCCTTCAGGCCGGCGGTTTTGCAGATTGGCGCGTGGTGGTGGACGGAATGGTCGCCCGCCCTGCATCGTTCTCTCCCGCGGAAATCAAGCGGTTCCCCTCCAGCAGCCAGATCACCATGGTGCAGTGCGAAGAGGGCTGGTCCTATATAGCCGAATGGATCGGCGCGCCACTCGCTCACCTGCTGGACGCGGTCGAGACTTTGCCCCAAGCGCGATACGTTGTCTATCGTTCCATTGATCCCGACACGTGGGAAAGCATCGACATGGCCGACGCATTGCACCCTCAGACTCTGGTCACCTATGGCATGAACGGCGGTGATCTTCCGGTCGGATTTGGAGGACCGCTTCGCCTGCGCGTTCCCCGGCAACTCGGCTACAAGAACGTCAAGTTCATCACCCGCCTCACGGTAACGGATGACTTGAAACGGTTCGGCAAGGGGCTGGGCTCGGCATCTCCAGAAGGCGGCTACGCCTGGTACGCAGGCATCTGACGAGGTCTATGCGCCTTCTTATCGCTATTGCCATAGCCGGCAGCCTCGCCGCCCAGACGTCCACGGCGCGGAAAATCGCGGTGGCTCGCACGTTCGGTAACGCCGGGCAGGTCGGCTTATTCATTGCCGCCTCCGATGGCAGCGATGAACATCCGCTGCTTTCGTCAACCGCTTCGGATTACGATCCGGTGTGGGCACCCGACGGGTCATCCATCGTGTTCACGTCCGACCGTGCCGGGTCGGCGGATCTTTATCGCGTGAAGCCGGACGGCAGCGGTCTGGAGCGACTAACGACAGACCCGGCGTACGACGATCAGGCGGCCTTCTCTCCGGATTCCAAACAACTCGTCTTCGTGAGCACTCGCCGGGGCGGAACTTCAGCTCTCTGGACCATGGATCTTGCCACGCGTAGCGCGAAGGCATTGACATCAAGAGCGGGCGGCGACTTCCGGCCCTCGTGGTCTCCCGACGGAAAGTGGATTGCGTTCTCCTCCGTCCGCGGCAACGCGATGCCGTTCGCTCACGGACGCTGGGAGCGCCTTCAATTAGCCGACATCTACGTCATTCGCCTGGACGGCTCAGGACTGAAGAAAATTACTGCGGGCGGAAACTTCTGCGGAAGTCCTAAATGGATGAGCGACAGCCGTCACGTCGTGGCGTATTGCATGGCCGGGGAACAGACGCTGGCGAATCGCATGGGAAATCCAGATCCCGGAAACGATACGCGACTGGTCTCGATCGACGCGACCACCGGCACTTCCAGCGATCTGGCCGCAGGTCCTGGCGTCAAGATAAACCCGTGCCCGCTGCCGAGAAACGACGTCGGCTACGTACGCAAGGATAAGGCCGAGCCAGGCGCTGGTATTTACTACACCAGCGGCAAACGCGGGCCGCGCGGGGACATACGCACCGCCTCGTGGTCGCCCGACGCCAAGCAGGTTGTGTTTCACAAGCGTCTCGCCGTGCAACTGCCGGCGCTCGAGAAAACATTCAGCCGCAGTCCGAATTACGAACTGAGCCTGACCGGCACGTACTTACCGGCCTTCAGCCCTTCCGGCGACCAGTTCGTCACCAATAGCCGCCCCTCGGCGAATCCTCTGGGCGCCAGCCTGTTTGTGACGAACACCGCAACCGGGCGCTCGCAGGTGGTCCATGAGGAGAAGAACCGCAACGTACTGGCCGCGCAATGGTCTCCACGAGGCGACAAGATCATCTTCAGTATCGGCGCGTTTGGTGCTTTCTTCAACGGCTTCCACGAAGTGTTTCTAGAGCCCGCGGACCGCGCGGAAGGCGGCGCGCAAATCGCGATTGTGAACCCGGACGGGAGCGGATTTAGGGAACTGACCGCCGGATCGGCGAACAACGCATTCCCGTCGTTCGCCCCCGATGGAAAGCGCCTGGTGTTCCGAACGTTCGATGCCGACGGTTACGGCTTGCGCATTCTGAACCTGGAGTCCAAAGCTGTTACGACGCTGACTGCTGAGTACGACAACTTCCCGCTTTGGTCCCCGCGCGGCGACTTGATCATGTTTTCGCGTCTGGTGGATGGCGCCTATGAGATCTACACCATCAAGCCGGACGGTAGCTCCCTTAAGCGGCTCACCTCCACGCACGGCAATGATGCCCACATGACGTGGTCGCCGGACGGAGAGTACATCGCGTTCGCAAGCTCGAGGATGGGCTTCAAGGATGAAGTTGTCTACACGGATGCCCCGCAGCCTTACGGCGAACTGTTCGTGATGCGCTACGACGGCACGCGCGTCGAACAACTCACCGACAACCAGTGGGAAGACGGCCCTCCCGCGTGGCAGCCATTGACAGTGCGGCAGGCCGCTAGCCGCTGATAATCATTTCAGATCCGCGATTCAGGGCAATTTAAAATCGGGATTTTCCGGGACCGCCGCGCCGTCCTTGCGCGGGTCGGAGCCGCCGAAGTGGACGCCGCCTGCAACACTCATCACGGCTTGGCCTCCGCCCATTGATCCGGAATATTGGCCCACCAGCTTGATCACGTGGCCCATGGATTCCAGTTGCTTGATCACGGCGGGGGAAATGCGCGTCTCCATCGAAACATCGCATCCGTCGAATGTCGATTTCGTAAAGCGCGCCGCTTCCAGCGCTCCCTGGACGTTCATCCCGAAATCCACGACGTTGGAGACAAACTGGGCGTGCGCTTGGGATTGGTTCCAGCCGCCCATGATTCCGAAAGCGATGCGTGTATCGCCCTTCTGCATAAATGCGGGAATGATGGTGTGCAGAGGACGCTTGTGCGGTGCGAGCGCGTTCGGATGGCCCCGCTCGAGCGAGAACAGCCCGCCGCGGTTCTGCAGTGCGTAGCCGGTACCGGGCGCCACCACTCCCGAGCCGAATGCGGCGAAGTTACTTTGGATCAGCGAGACCATGTTGCCATCCCGATCCATGGCCGACATATAAATGGTGTCGGCGGCGGGCAACTGCGCCACCCACGCCAGCTGCGTTGGAGTCACCGAACAAGTGGCGTGCTTCATATCGATCAGGCTGGCGCGCCCCGCGGCCGTATCCTTCGAGAGCAGCCCGGCCACGGGAATGTTGCTGTAGTGCGGATCGCCGACATAACGAAGCAGGTCGGAATAGGCGAGTTTCTTGGCTTCAATCATCACGTGCAGAGCTTGCGCGCTGTTGTGGCCATACTCCGACAACGGAAATCGCTCCATCATGTTGAGCATCTCGAGCGCTGCGATTCCTTGTCCGTTGGGCGGCAGTTCGGTGACGGTCCAGCCGCGATAGTTGGTCGAGACCGGCTCGACCCATTCGGGCTGGAAGTCGGCCAGGTCGGCGGGAGTCCATTCCACACCGTCTTCCTTGGCCTCGCGGATCAGGGCTTGTGCGTTGGAGCCTTTGTAGAAACCGTCGCGTCCGTGCGTCGCGATCAATCGCAGAGAGGCTGCGAGGTCGCGATTCCGGAAGATTTCGCCCACTTTTGGCGCGCGCCCGTCCGGCAGGTAGGTTTCTTTCGCGCCTTTGTTCGTTGCCAGGCCTTTGGCCGAACCTTGCCATGCGGCACCGATGATTTCGGTTACTGGAAATCCGTTCTCGGCATAATAGATCGCCGGGACGAGAAGACGATCGAGCGGCATGGTTCCGAACCTGGTCCGCAGCATGTCCCATCCGGCTACGGCGCCTGGAATCGTCACCGAATAAATCCCCTTTTGAGGCATTTTCTTGAGATTCTGGCGCTCGATGGCTTCGATTGTCAGACCGGTGGGGGCCCAGCCGCTGGCATTCAGCCCGTACAGTTTTCCCGTCTTGGCTTCGTAGTAGATCGCGAATAGATCGCCACCGACGCCGTCGGACATGGGTTCGACCACGCCCAGTACTGCATTAGCGGCGATGGCGGCATCGATCGCGTTGCCGCCCATTTCGAGAACATGAGCGCCCGCCGCCGAGGCCAAGGTCTGACTGGTGGCGACAATTCCGAACTTCGTCTCCACCATGGAGCGTGCCTGCCAGCGGCCTCCGCCTGGACTGCCCCCTTCTTGCGCTAATACGACAAACTGTGAGGCAACGGCCGCAATCAGCAGCGTTCGAGAGGCAAAAAGCAGACATCGATCGATCATCATGGAAGCACCACCCTTTCCAGCGACGCTTATGGAATTATATTTCAGAACGCGACGCTAGGCGCGGACCATCTGGGCCGGCCATGCTATGATCCCGATTAATGGAACGGCGCGCTTCCCTTTTTCTGCTCACGATCGCGCTGTTTCTCGGGCGTGCTTTGGCGCAACAATACCCGCCGCCGTTTCCACGTCCAAATGCCGAGAAACTGCTCGAAAACGATCGCGTAATCGCGTGGAAAGTGGTTTGGCCGAAGAACCAGCCGACACCAATGCACGAGCATCCTTATGATCAGCTATCCGTAACGCTCGCCGGCGGCCAAGTGAAGGTCACAAGACCATCGGGAACAGCAAGGGTAAATAACTCGGTCCTGGGCTCCGTCGCATTTACTCCCAAAGGTACCGTGCATATCGAAGAAGGACTAAGCGACGTGCCTCAACGCAAGATCATGCTCGAACTGAAACCTTCCGGTTCACCGAGCGACGCGGAAAGCGATTCAGCAGGATTCATTCGTGACGGCGCAATCAAGCTGCTCGAGAACGATCGTGTCGTCGCCTGGGACTTCACGTGGAAGGCCGGACAGATGGTTAAACTTCCCGTCACTCATCTGGACTCCGTCTTGGTATTTGTCCAGCCTGGGATTATCCGCGCAGGCACCAAGGACATATCAAGAAGCGCCGGCGAGATCGTCTTTACACCGCGCAACGGGAAATCCGAGACGGAAGAAGCCGTGCAAGCGTCGCCGAGGGCCGTGATTGTTGAATTGAAATAGTGAGCTCAGCGTTGGAGTCATCGCCTGCCATCCAGCAAGACGCCCGACCCCTCACCAGCCGGTAACGTTGAGTCTGCACGATTCGCCAGCCTCCACGAACGCGGCACGTGACTATGTTGCGCGTCACGTCCGGATGGCCTGGCGATTTTGTTGTAGGCTCGCTCGAAAAACGAACACATCCTCGACGCCGCGCAGTCTAACTTCTGGAATGATCTTAATTTCACACTATAGGAGTAAATATGACCATCGACACCATGGATGACCTGTTTCTCGAGCAGATCGAGGATCTCTATGACGCCGAGAAGCGGCTGGTAAAAGCTTTGCCGAAAATGGCCGAAGCCTCCACCTCGCAAGCGCTGCGCCAAGCTTTTGAATCGCATCTGGAGCAAACTCGCGGGCATGTGCAGCGTCTGGAAACAATTTTTCGGCAGCTCGGAAAAGATCCTAAGGCCGGGACGTGCGAAGCGATGAAAGGGCTGATCGAGGAAGGTGAGGACACCATCGGCGATATCGATAACCTGGCGTTACGCGATGCCGGCGTCATCGCGGCCGCCAACCGCGTGGAGCACTACGAGATCGCCGGTTATGGTTCAGCCAAGTCGTTCGCCAAAACGCTCGGCTATCAGGAAGCCGTTTCACTGCTAGAGCAAACGCTACAAGAAGAAAAAGAAGCCGACAAGAAACTCACCAGCATTGCCGAAAGCACCGTCAATAAAGAAGCTCTGAGCAGCAGCCACCTGCAACCACGATAGAAGCTGTGGACTGACGCCATCGTTCCGGCGGGCGGTTCCGGAAAGCGAAGAGACCGCTCCAGGCTGCCCGCCGGACCATCCTATTACCGGTTCCCGTCCGGAGGCGTAAAATGGCAGGGTGATGTCAATTCTCTCAATTCCACGAGACTCTGCGCTTCTAATGCGCCTTTCTGTTTTCGCCATCGCCTTCTACGCGTGTGCGACTCCAGCGCTCAACGCCCAGGATGAGACATCCCGCACGGTTACGGGAGGCGGCATTTCCGTCCCCCAGTGGACCGGCAAAGTTGACGCCAACGAAGCGCGCGCCGGTCGAACATTGAACGACGCGAAGTTCACCAAGGAAGGCGATGCCTTCCATGTCACCACCGGTCCCGCGGTGGCGTATTGGAATCCCGCCGACAAGGCTAGTGGCGATTACACCGTGAAAGCCACCTTCACCGAGCCGAAATACATGAACTTGAACAACCACCCGCATCCCTACGGCCTTTTCATCGCCGGCAACGACATGGGGACGCCTGAGCAAAGCTATCTCTATTGCGCCGCTTATGGCAACGGGTATTTTATCGTGCGCGGCTTTGGCCCCGCTCCATTTCAGATGAACGGATTCCGTGGTGAATCAAACGCTGCGGTTCACAAGGCTATCGGTCCCGGAAAAACCGTGACGCAAGAGATTGCAATGTCCGTCAAAGGCGGGCAGGTGGAGTGCTCTATCAACGGGAAAGTCGTTGCAAGCTACGACAAGTCCGCGTTGGTAACGCCCGGAAAGCTAAAATCGACCGACGGCGTTTATGGCCTCCGATTCGCTCATAACACCGAAGTCGTCGTGACCGGGTTCTCGAAAAACTAATTCCCCGGCGTGCTTACAACACTGGCGAGTCGTTCCCCAACAGAGCGCGCCGGACAATTTTGATCGGCGGCGTGCCTTGCGCCACGAATGCGTCGTGAAATTCCTGTAAAGAATAGCCGGAGCCCTTCAGCTGCTTGTAATCTTGGCGAAGCTTCAGAATTTCGAGCTTTCCCAGCGTGTATACCAGATACGTCGGATCGGACGTGCCGCGCTTGGCCTCCTTCTCGGCCACCGGCCGCACCTGATATCCTTCCTTCACGAAGAAATCGCGCGCCTCATCCATGCTCATCTTACCGGTATGCATTTGGATTCCCACAATGTAGCGGGCATCGCGCAGCAATGCGTCCTGCAACTGTCCTAGCCGCAGTTTGAGATCGCCGTTGCCGTAGCCTTCATCCAGCATCATCTGTTCGGTATAGTGCGCCCAACCTTCCGCGTTCGACGAGCACCCCAACAGCTTGCGTACTTTGGTGGGCACGCGCTTCAACCACAAGAACTGCGTATAGTGGCCCGGATAAACCTCGTGCACAGCGGTGCTGATAACGGTGCCGCGATTGAAGCCTTCCATATACTCTTCCACTTCCTTCGGCGGCCAACCGGTGTCGGGCAGGGTGACATTGAAGTACGCCTCTTTGGCGACCTCTTCGTACGGTCCGGGCGTGTCCATCGATGCCGTGGTTAGCGCGCGCATGAAGGGCGGAGTTTCTTCCACGATCGGCAACACCTGCGATGGAATCGTGATAATGCGATGCTGCTGGATGTAGTCGCGCAATCCCCCCAGCACTCCGCGGAAGGTCTGCATCAGTTTGTCAGCGGGAGGATGATCGCGTTCCAAATCGTCCAGGATCTGCTGCGGCGTCCGGTGCGGATCGATCTGAGCCGCCACGCGCCGGAACATTTCCTGGTTACGATGTAAATCCTGATAGCCGATCTCGAGCAGCCGGGCGATCGGGATATCCACCATTTCGTCGTACTGCAATTTCTTGCGATAAGTCTCCGCGCCAATACGAAAATCGCCGTGGGAGCGGGGCAGAAGATCGTTCTTGAGGTACGCCTGGTAATCGTTCAACGCGCCGATGACGGCTTGATTCGTCTGCTTGAATTCCGCCATCAAGGCCGCGTCGGTTACGCTCTGGAATGCTTTCGGCACATCGTTCTGAAAGAACGACACGATGCCGGGTAACTGCTCCCGCGCGATTTGGGTGTAGATCTGCGGAGGATTCTTCAAATTCTCGCGCGCCGATTGAAAAACACGCGGGATCAGTTTCTCGCGCTGGATCACCGATTTGAGCCGCTGATCCGCCGGCGCGAAATTACGGCTCATGATGACGAATATTGCGTTGGTCACGCCCGACGAGTAGGTATCGGGGTTCTTCTCCCAGGCGCGCACCGTCTCAAGATTCAAAAGCGTTCCGCGAATCTGGCTGAGCACCAGTTCCCGGTCATTGGCGATGAACGGCGAGAGCCCTTGCGGATCGAAACGTTGGACCTCGCTTTCGAAGCGGTGCAGCGCGCCAATCTGAGCTTGGATCTCGTTTCTCGATGCGGACGAAAGCTGGTTGTCGTACTGGTGAAAGCCCCAGGCCGTGCCGGATTCGGGCTCGAAACGCAGCACTGCCTGGTCCAAAAACTGGTCCGCCAGCCGATTGAATTCCGCGTCGCGATTCTGAGCCAAGCCCGCTGCCACGGCGATAAAGAACACGAGAGCCGATCTTTTCATCGACCAATTATAGTCCGCCGTGCGCCTCCGAGTGCGTCGCGAAGCGATGTGCTGAAGGTGAGGGCACGCACGGAGCGTGCCCCGGGTGAGCGAAACTTACTTGCCGCCGGCGGCCGCGCCCGCCGGAGCGGACCCGATTACAACCTTTGTATTCGTACCGCCTAGATCGATCTCCTTGATCTTCGAATCTATGGACGAATACGAAGTGTGCATGTACTTCTGATCGCTTTGTTGGACCGTCGCGGGGACTTCGACTACGGTCTTGCCGGTCTTGAATACCGCTTTGTCGCCGCTGACTTCAACTTTGTAGTCGCCGGGCTTTAGCTGCTTGTCTCCCACCCATTGCGCCGTGGAAAGTGTCAGGCTGTAATGCGCAGGCGCCGCACTTGCCACTGCGAGTGCGAGCGTAGCGAGAGTAATGGTCAGTTTCGTGCATTTCATTGGTTTAGAAAGCTCCTAATTTAGAATTGTGTTGTTACGACGACGGGGTACTTATTGCCCGGTGGCTTACTTGCCCTCAGTTACTTGAGACGTGTTCCGACAGGGGAAGGTGCGGGAAAAACTTAGCACCAACCACATTCTAACAAGTCCTCACAGAGAGTGCAAGTTGAGTGGTTGCGGACTCACTTGAACGCGCCGACTGATCGAGCTTGGCGGCGTAACTCATGGCGGCTTTGGCCAACCCACAGCGTCGCTAGCGACGAAAACAAAGCCGAAGCCGAGAGCACCAGCAGCGCGATCGTCATGCTGTGGGTCGCGTCGCGAATCGTGCCGATCAGATAAGGACCCACGTAGCCCGCCAGGTTGCCGATTGAATTAATCCACGCGATGCCCGCGGATGCCGCCGCGCCGGACAGAATCGCGGTGGGCATGGCCCAGAAGGTCGAGAACGCGCACATAATGCCGATGGTGGCGAAAGTGAGCGCCGCCAGGCCCAGCACCCCGGAGATGCCAGGGATCGCGCTGGCCGCAAACGCCGCCGCTCCCACCACTCCCGCCAACGCAATATGCACCTTTCGCTCGCCGGTCGAATCCGAGTGGCGTCCGAACAGGATCATGGCCACCGCGCTCGAGCCCCAGGGAATCACAGAGAGCCATCCGATTGCGAGAGGGTTCTTGGTGAGCGTGTCTGAAATCACTTGCGGCAACCAGAATCCCAGGGCGTAGTTTCCCATCACAAATCCGAAATAGATGAAGCCGAACAACCAGATCTTTCCGCTGCGCAGAGCCTGCATCGGACTATGATGCGTATCCTGAGAGCGCGCCTTGGCTGCTTTTTCTTCCATCAGTTGGTTGGCTAGAAAATCCCGCTCCGCCGGCTTCAACCAGGACGCGTGCTCGGGGCTATCGGTGAGAAGAAAGAGCGCCACAATTCCCGCCATGCAAGCCGGCACTCCTTCCAGAAGGAACAGCCACTGCCAGGCGCGCAGGTTTCCAGCGCCCGTCATGCGCGCCATAATCCATCCGGAAATCGGGCCGGCCATGACGCCAGCCAGCGGAATCGCGCTCATGAACAGCGCCACCATCCGCGCGCGATGTTTTTCGGTGTACCAGAATGTCAGATACAAAATGACGCCCGGAAAAAATCCCGATTCCACAATCCCAAGTAGAAACCGGACCACATAGAATGCTCCGGCGCTGTGAACCCACATCGTCATGGCCGAGAGGACTCCCCAGACGATCATGATCGGACCGATCCAGCGCCTGGCTCCCACTCGTTGCAGGATCATGTTGGCGGGAATCTCGAACAAAAAATAGCCGATGAAGAAAATGCCGGCGCCCAGCCCATACACTGCCTCGGTCATGCCCAGGTCGCGCTGCATCTGCAATTTCGCAAAGCCCACGTTCACGCGGTCGATGTAGGCCAGGATGTAGCAGAGAAAGAGATACGGCAGAAGCCGCCACGTAACTTTGCGGTAAACCGAATTTTCGAACGACGACGGAGCCATCTCGCCGAAGACTTCTTAGAAGTCTACACCCAGGCAGCCCACAACGAAGGCGCGCGTAGTTCTGTTAGAGTTTGGGCATGAGTTCCTCGGTCCAGCCGTCCAGCCGGGCGACCATCATTCCATCCGGCCACGCGCTGGGCGCTGAAATTCAAGGCTTCGATCTGAAGAACGTGACCACGGACGACTTCGAGCTGATTCAGCGCGCGTGGCTGGATCATCTAGTGGTCCTCTTTCGCGGCCAGCAGCTCGACGATGAAGATCTCATCCGGTTCAGCCGGCTTTTCGGCGAGCTGGATTGGGCGCCGGTTCAGGAAACCGGCCGCCGTTTCGTCGAAGGACATCCCGAGATTTACGTAGTCTCCAACGTCATTGAGAACGGAGCCCCGATCGGCAGTCTGGGCGCCGGCGAAGCAGTATGGCACACCGACATGTCGTATCAGGAGATTCCGCCCAAGGCCAGCATGCTATACGCGCTGGCCGTGCCTCCCGAAGGTGGCAATACTTACTTCTGCAACATGTACGCGGCTTACGATTCGTTGCCCGGCGCGCTTCGCGAGCGAATCTTCAGCCTCACCTTGAAGCACGACGGAACCTATAATAGCGGCGGTTACCTGAGGCAAGGCATGGCTGCGGTGGATGATCCGATGACCTCGGCAGGCGTCTATCATCCGCTCGTCACCACGCATCCCGAGACTGGACGCCGCGCGCTGTATCTCGGCCGCCGACGCAACGCGTATATCGGCGGACTGCCGCGCGAGGAATCCGAAGCGCTGCTCGATGAGCTTTGGCAGTACGCGACGCGAGACCAACTCACCTGGTACAACCAATGGCAAGCCGGCGACGTGGTGTTGTGGGACAATCGCTGCACGATGCACCGCCGCGATCCATTTGACCCCACTGCTCGCCGGATCCTGCACCGCACCCAGATCAAAGGCGAGGTTCGCCCCTCCGCGTGAACGCCGCGCAACAGCCCAGCAAGGCCGCGCGGCCACGCCTATTCAATCCTCCGCGAGTTGTTCTGGGACTGCTCTGCGTGATGTACCTGATCCTGTTTGTGAATCGCGTCAGCATCTCCACCGCGGCGCCGCTGATGAAGGCGGATCTGGGGCTCACCAACGCGCAACTCGGCTTGGCGTTTTCCGCCTTCGCCTTCCCTATGCGATATTTCAGCTGATCGGCGGCTGGATCGGCGACCGCTTAGGACCCGAATGACGCTGGCCGCATGTTGCGCCATCGTAACGGCTCGCCACCGCGCTGACGGGCGCGGTCGGCGGATTCGCATCGCTGTTCGGAGTCCGCCTGGCGTTGGGATTCGGCGAAGGCGCCGCGTTCCCCACCGCCACTCGCGCCATGGCTATCTGGACGCCTGTGGGACGCTGGGGCTTCGCGCAAGGCATCACGCACTCGTTCAGCCGTATCGGAAATGCGCTGACGCCCGCCGCTGGTGGCTGCGCTCATCGTTTTTGTATCCTGGCGAGTTTCGTTCGTCATCTTGGCATCGACTACGTTGGCCTGGCTTTTAGTATGGGCGTGTTATTTCCGCGACGATCCGCGCGACCACGCCTCCGTCACGGCCGCCGATCTAGCGAAGCTCCCGGAGCGCCACGCCATCCGGCGCCGCTCCATCCCCTGGATGCGCCTGGCGCGCTGCATTCTGCCGGTTACGCTGGTCGATTTTTGCTACGGCTGGACGCTGTGGCTGTTCTTGAGTTGGATTCCGTCCTTCTTCTTGGAAAATTACCACCTCAATCTGCAGGTTTCCGCGATGTTTTCAGTCGGCGTGCTGTCGGCAGGCGTGATCGGCGACACGGTGGGCGGGGTAATAAGCGACCGTCTGCTAGAAAAAACCGGCAGCCTGCTCCTGGCTCGCCGCTCAGTGATCATCGCCGGCTTCCTGGGCGCCTTTGTTTTTTTGCTGCCGGTGATGCTGATTCACAATCTCACCATCGCAGCCGCCGGCCTGACGTTGGCGTTCTTTTTCGCCGAACTGATCGTCGCGCCCATCTGGTCCGTGCCGATGGACATCGCGCCGAAGTACGCGGCCACCGCCAGCGGCATGATGAATTTCGGTTTCGCCGTTGCCGGCCTAGCTTCGCCGTCAAGTTTCGGCTACCTGGTGGATCGCACCGGCAGTTGGGTGGTCCCGTTTATCGCCTCAATCGTTTTGCTGCTGGCCGGCGCGGCTCTAGCGTGGCGGCTGCGGCCCGACCGGCCTTTTCAAGAAGACTAACTTCTTGCGCGTAAATGGCGGTCTTCAGCCATGAACCCGACCGTCGAATCCGGAAAATTCGCCAGGTTCGGGAAAACCGTGGCCAGCGCATCGTCGGGCAGGCCAAACCAGGAACACAGCGTCGCGCCATATTGATCGATCGACGTTGTCGGAATCCAACGGCCGCGGACATCCGTGTCGTCGGGCCCGCCCAGCTCAAAGGTGGGGAACTGGCCGAAGACTTGCCCGCCTTGCACCGCGCCGCCCAGCACCAGATGATGGCTGCCCCAGGCATGATCGCTGCCGTCCTCGGTGGTGGGTTGGAAAGTGCGGCTGAAATCCGACTCAGTGAATGTGGTCACGTTCTGCGCCACGCCGAGTTCCTGCGTTGCGTCGTAAAATGCGGCCAGCGCGGGACTCAGTTGCGGGTACAGATTATTGTGCGTCTCCAGCTCGCCGGCGTGCGTGTCGAATCCTCCCAGCGAGCAGAAAAAGATCTGACGCCGCATCCCCAGATAGGATTGCACCTGGATGATCTGCGCCACCTGCTTCAACTGCGCGCCGATGCTGGTGGTTGGAAACTGCGTCTTCAGCGCGGTTCCTTTGCCCAACGCCGCCGACAACGCCGCGGCATCGCTGATGCTGTTGGATAACGTGTCGCTGGCGGCTTGCACCAGAGATACGCCGTTTTCAGTCGTGAGTAAGCTGGTGAGTGCTTTTACGTCCGCCGAAGGTCCAGCCAGCGCGAGCGATTGTCCGGGCGCCAGCGCTACCGGCTGCGTTTGTGTCCGGTTCCTTCCACCACGTTGCCCGCCACCGAGAAGAACGTCGGAAACCCGGACGAGTTGATCTTCTGCGCAGCAATGTAGTCCGCCGCGCGCCCGGCCCAACCGGTGGGACTGTGCCCTTGCGCGATGGAGGTCTGCCAGGCCAGCTGCTGATCGGAATGAGAAAACAGATTCAACGGCAGTGGAGTCTGTTGGCTTTGATACTCGGCGCGAGTCAAAGGCTGCACCAGCGCGCCGACATTGGCGACAACGGAAAGCTCCTTGCTCGCAAACAGGCTGGCAACCTCGGCCAGCTTGCCATGAAACGCGATGGGCTGTCCGCTGGCGCTGGTGATGGGCGCCGTCAGCTCGCTGCTGGTCAACCCCAGGCTGCCGCGAATGGATTGATACGCCGAGTAGCTGTCCATCGGTATCACCGTGTTGTTCGAGTCATTGCCGCCGAACAGGAACACGCACACCAGTGCGCGGTAATCCGGCCCGCTTTGCGCCAGCCCGGGAATCAATCCGAATGGACGCAGAGCCAGCGATCCCACCGTGGCAGCTCCGACCCGAATGAATCCTCTACGAGAGACCATGTGTTTCTCCTGACCTCTATTGAATAATTTGATACTGGCTGGACGTTAGAACCACGTACAGCGCAGCTTCCGCTTTCGCCGACGCTGTGGAGGCGGCGTTCACGGCCGAAGTGGCTGCTTCTTCCAGCGCCGCCGGCATCGATCCGTGCAAAAACAAATTGCCGATGTAGCTCAACAACCCGCTGGTGTCGCCCGCCAGATTCACGAACGGCGACAAATCGATCTGGAATGTTTTCCCGGCGTTTCCATAAAGAATCGAGTTGACGATGTTAGCGCGGTCCGCCGCGGTCTGCGTCGAATAGACCTGGAACTCCGGTCCCACTAACCCGAACTCGGTGCGCGATTGCGGCGAGAAGTAGCTAAAGACGCTGGCGGCGTTAAACAGGTTTTCGCCCATTTCCGATGCGTAGCCCGAAGCATTGGCCGTGATGGCCTTGGCATTCAAGCCGCGCAGCACGTTCGACATGAACAGAACCGGCTCTCGCATGTGGCCATAAGAGGCTGCCACGATGGCCGATGGATCGTCGCCCTCACGCGCTTCGGTATCCGTCAGTATGGCCGTGATGACGGCTTGCAAGTTTCCAATAACGCCATGACCGTCGTTTTCAAAAACCGTGGAGACACGTTGGATATAGGCGGGACTCGGGTTGCTGGTCACCAGATGTTCGATGAGCTGCTGGCTGATGAACGGCGCCATGGTCGGCTGCTCCATCAAAGCATCCAGAAGCTCGCCCAGTTCCTGTTCCGCGGTCTGGCCGGCCGGAATCGTGACGTTCCCGAAGATGGTCTTCTCAGTCTTGTCATGCTCGGCGTCCACGGCGAACATCTGGCCAAAGAAGTACTCGGGATTATTGGTTTTCGCCGTCGCGCCGGGTGCGGTCGGATAGGTCCAACCTGTCAGAACCTTCGACATGCCGGTTACCACGGACGGATTGTAAGTGGGCAGCGGCACATTATTTTGCACCACCGGGCTGCCATCCAGATTCAACTGCGCCAACCCCAGGGTGAACAACTGCATCAGCTCGCGCGCATAATTTTCGTTCGGCACAGTCCCTTTAGCGGTGTTGGCTTTGTTGTTGTTCGCCATGTTGAGGAATCGTCCCATGGCCGGGCTAAGCGTGACCGCGTTGATTACATCGCGGTAATTGCCGAACGCGTTGTCGCGCAACAGCCGCCAATAAGGCGGATAGGCGTAAGCTTCCGGTAGGCCAACTTGCTGGGATACAACCCAGATCTGGCTGAGAATGAATGCCACGCGCTGCCGTAGTTGGTCCTGACCAGTCAACGTATTGTTAAAAAACGCAGCCTGCACCGGTTGGAGGTTGTTGTTCGACGTGCCCGCCGAATTCAGGATCGGCTGATCGGGCAAGTCCGAAGTGTTCAAAGAAAACTGGGCTGCCAGCCAGTTGGCGAATCCCATCGATTGCACCTGCGCGATGGAATCCGGTGTCGGCCCCCAGGTAGCCTGGTCCAGGAACCGCGCCGCCGCGCGAGCGGTCACCACCGTCTGCGGCTGGCTGAACCCCGGAGCAACCAGCGCCAAGGCCGCCACCAGACAACGGAATTTCATAGGATGTGCCTCAACTGGATTTCAATCCTCACCTTTATGCAAACCCAACCGGAAGGAAAAAGTGTTTCGAAATTCTACGGCCCGTTAGAGCGCCCGCATGTGCAAGATAACGCTTGACTCGAATCGCGGCCAGCTCGCGCAAGCAGCCATCACTGGCTCGGCGCATTATTGTTTGGCGCGAAATACTGGATCGTCATCAGCACTTCGTGGGACTGCGGCGTGACGCCTGGCTCCGCTTCTCGGCCGAGCAATCCGCCTTTCCATTTTGATGCGGACTCGAGTGCCGCCTGATTGAGCGACGGTTCGGAAGAAGCCAGCAGCTCCACTTCCGTCAGTTGCCCATCCGGCAATTGCATGCCATGCAGCACGACCATCCCCGTTGCGCCGTTCGCTCCGCCCGCGGGTACGGGCCGCATCGACCGCATCCGCCACGGCGCCGACATGCCCGGTCCAACACCGATCGCAGTCAAGCCTGCGGGCTGAAACGCCGCCGGATTGTTGAGTGGGTCGCTCACGCTCTCAGTCTTAGCCTCGATGATCGTCTGGCCCGCTTCGCTAATCGTGAACTTGTTTGCGATCAATTTGCCATGAAACTGCAGCCCCTCCGAGTAATCGTAGACGACATATAAGCCGGGCACGGGAGAGTAAGTCACTAACACGTCCGAAGTAGGATCTACGCAGTATTCCTCTTCTTCCCATCTGCGGCCGCCGCTTGCATTAGACGCCGTGGCGACGCGAGCGATCAGAGCGCAAGTCAAGGCGACGCCATTCAGGTTGCCCTGCGCCGTCCGAATGGATGCACGCGGCCCGACCATCGTATCGGTGTAGAAAATCGCCGCGCGCACTTGCGCCAGCCGCAAGGGCATCGCATTGGTGGGCTGGTTGCTATAAAAAATTCGATTCGTATGCAGGTTGACCGCCGAATAGTTGGGACCCTGCGCAGTCCAGCGATATAGCGCCGCTCCCGGAGAAATATCCTCTTCCTGCCAATCTCCGGCGGAGGGAGACGAGCCGGAAACGGTAAAGCTGGTCTTCAGATCGTAAGGCTGAGCCCGCACGTTCGAATTCCGATGCGCATTGATCAGCAGATTCACAATCTCGGCGCGCTGGGTCACATCCTGGACGGGTTGGGCGTTGGAAGTAACCAACTCCAACGGATCGGACGGCACAGGAGGTTCTTCGGCCATCAACGGCGCCTGCAACAAGACAGCAGCGAGCAGGATTCCGGAACAGCGACTCAGCAGAACGAACTCCTTCAGGCTTTCAGCAGTGCCTGCACGTACTCCGGCTTAAAAGGAAGACGCCGGGCAATCTTCCCGGTCGCGTCAAAGATCGCCGCGGCAATCGCGGGCGCGGCCAGAGCGTTGGCTGCCTCCGATCCGCCGCCGTAAGCGCCCACTTCGGGCTTGTTGAGAATCACGACTTTGATCTCGGGAATATCGGCCATCTTGAGGATCGGGTAGGTCGAACCAATCGCGGCTCGTGACGCCGCTTTCGTCGAAGCGCGCCTCTTCGAGCAGCGCGTGGCTGATCCCCATCACCGCCCCGCCTTCCACCTGCCGCTTCAACTGCATCGGGTTGACAACGATGCCCGGATCTACGGCGATGGTGTACTTCTCGACCGCGATCGCGCCCGTGCTGGGTGTAACGGCGATCTCGCACACGCACGCCCAATAAGTTCCGGAACGAAGCATCACCGAGACGCCGCGTCCACGCACCGGCGCGTGCCGCTTGCGACCGCTTTGGGATGCGGCGACGGACGAGTCTCCCATCCCGACGCTTCTCGAACTGCCTTGAGCACGCCGATCGCACGATCTTCCTGCGCGTGGTCGATCCTGAACTGGATAGCATCCACACCAGCCAGCGCCGCCGCTTCGCTGATGGCCGCCTCGCGTGGATAATTCTGCTGGAATTGTCCGGGCGTGCGCATACTGTGATCGCGCAGCCCAACCGCTAGCGGCGAGGCCTTCTGACCCACCTGGTAGGTGCCGTGGCCGCGTTCCGCCAGTACAGCGACCCCGTCGTAGATCCAGGGATCGGAAATTTCATTGGTGGTCGAGCCGATGAACTCAGCTTCTCGTTAGGAGCGTCCATGGTTGGCAGGCCGGCCAACACCGCGCCCACCGGACGGTCGTCCTGCATGGCGGGCATGTAGTGGTCTACCTGGTAGGCCACCATCTTCCCCTTCGCGTCCAGCCCAATCTCAATGTCCGAGAACGCAGCCGGCGATTGCGTGGACCATTGGAAATCGTCCGGCCGCATCCATTGCACGCGCACCGGCCGGCCAACCGCTTTTGACAAAATCACCGCTTCGTCTTCGGCGCCTGCGTTCCCGCCGTTCGATCTTCCGTAGTGGCCCGCGCCGGCAAACGACCGCACCACCACGTTGTCGATGCCAGTCCCAAGCATCTTCGCCATTTCGCCGCGCAACGCCTGTGGATTTTGATTGTGTGTGTAGATGAAGACGGTCCCGTCCGGCCGCGCGTCCGCCAAAGCCATGGTGGGTCCGATGGGAGCGTGCTTCATAAAAGGAAGCTCATAGGTGGCCGACAGCTTCTTCGCGGCGCTGGCCACTGCCGGCGCAACGTCGCCTCTGGTCTTGTCGCTCTTGGTCACCCGCGTCGCTTTCCAGTCGGATTCATCGCGCAGATGTTTATGCAGGTTGGCGTTGCCGGGCAGTCCTTTCCAGTCTGTCCACTTGGTCGCGCTCGATACCTGCTGAGCGGCGCGAATAGCTTCCCACTCGGTCGGCGCAACCACTCCAACCAGGTTGCCCTTCACGATCACCTGCGCGTTGGGAAAACGCGTCTTGTCTAATTCGCCAGCGGCAATTAGCTTGGAACCAAGCGTCTTGGGATGCACCATGCGCGCGTGCAGCATATTGGGCAGCCGGACATCGGTGGCCCAGGGTTCGCGCGCCGTGACCTTGGAGGCGATGACGCTGTTCTTATACGACTTGCCGATGATCGTGTATTCGCTGACCGGCTTCATAGGCGGGTTGCCCGTCACCATCAATCCGCCCAGGCTGGTCAGATCGCCGCTCACCGGGATGATGAGCTTCAACTGCTGCCCCTTGACCAGCTCTCCGTAGGACATGCTCTTGCCGCCGGCCGAAACCACGCCGTCCTTGGTGGAAAGCTCGCTCTTGGGAACTCCCAGCCGTTGCGACGCCAGATCGAGCATCGCCTGATACGTATACGCCGCGGCTTTGCGGATGTTGGGCGTTCCGCGGCCCAGAAAATCGAATGCGCCGCTGCCATCCGGCGTGCGGTCCGTGTCGCCCATGACCACCGTGGTGATGTCTTCGAATCGCGCGCTCAGCTCTTCGGCCACAATCTGCCGGTAGGCGGTGAACGTGGTGCTCTGGCCGAAATCGCTTTTGCCGGTGCGAATCAGAATGCGTGTTGTCGGGATGAATCTCGATCCACGAACCAGGCAGCGTAGGGTCCAGCGTGTTGCTCGGTGCCGGCGGCTTTGACGGACTTCTTCGACAGGCTCGGCGCCCGCAATGCCGAAGCCGACGAACAATGCGCCGCCCGCTTTGACGAAATGGCGGCGCGTCAGCGTGGCGCCAAAAACGTTGACGGGTTTTTCGTTTGGGATGGCCATCGCTTACCTCGCTTTCGCCATGACTTGGCCGGCGCGCTGCACGGCTTCGATGATGGCGGTGTAGCTTCCGCAGCGGCACAGATGCGCCGAAGGACCGGATGTCGTGAAGGCTTCTTTGATTTGCGCGACGGTCGGCGTCGCGTTGCTTTCGAGCAGCTCGGTCGCCTTGATCATCATGCCGTTCTGGCAGAAGCCGCACAGAGGCGTCTGCTCCTCGATCCAGGCCTGTTGAACGGGGTGAAGCGTCTTCTCGGCGTCAGCCGGTGGACAGGCCCTTCTGCTTCGCCCACCTTGCCGGCAGCCCTTCGAGCGTCGTGACTTCTTTGCCGGCCGCGAGCCGAGAGAGGCGTGATGCAGGACCGGATTTCCTTGCCGTCGAGCAGGACCGAACAGGCGCCGCACTGCGCCAGCCCGCAGCCGAACTGCGGCCCGGTCAGTTCGAGATCGTTTCGCAGGACGTAAAGCAGCGGGGTATCGTCAGGCGCCTGGATTTCGCGCCGGACTCCATTGACGATGATCGTGACCATGAAGACTCCTTGCCGAACGTGCTACCACTTCAGATTCAGATTAGCAGGATTGATAGTTGAATTCGGGCAGGGGGAGCAAACCGCTCGGCGAAGCGTGAAAATACGATTAATATTGAGTACTAATGGTCTTGAAACGGGCCGCCGGGGTCCGGCAATAGCAGTGCTACTATTCAAACGCATTCGTGTTAAACTACTGAAATGTCCGCAGCCGTTTCGTCCGCTTTGGGAAAATCCACGGGCACTACGCACGAGCGCATCCTGCGCGTCGGCAAAAGCCTCTTTGCCAATCGAGGCTACGAACACACCAGCACTTCGGCCCTCGCCCGCCAGGCCGGTACCAGCGAATCGCAGCTCATGAAGCACTTCGGCAGCAAGGCTGGATTACTGGAAGCCATCTTCGTGCAGGGCTGGACCGTCATCACCGAGCAGGCCCAGATCACGATTCAGGGTGTGACTTCACCACTCGAGCAGCTGCAATTGATGGCCGGATGCGTCCTGGAATGTCTGGAGCGCGATCCTGAGTTGAAACTCCTGATGCTGCTCGAAGGCCGCAGGATCCGCCGCGAAGGCCAGATGGTGGCCTTGACAGACGGCTTCTTGAGTTTCGTCCGGCTGCTGGACGGCGCGCTCGAGGAAATGCGCGCCATGAATTTGCTGCGCCCGGATTTCAGCCCCCAGGCGGTTCGCTCGGCTTTAATGGGAATGCTGGAGGGGATGCTGCGCGACCGTTTTCTGGCCGAACGCCTGGGCTTTCCGGCCGATTTCAAACTCGAACAGATCCAGCAAACTTTAGGCTTGACGTTGCGCGCTTTCCTGACAGCCTAGCGGCTCTCGTTTAGCTACTGCACATCCAGCGTCACTCGCACATCAATGGTGCGCGGCGCCAGGCACTCTTTCTCATTGCAGGCCTGAAAACGAAGCTTGCCTGTTATCGGCGCCGGCCCGGGCGTGGCTCCCGCCGCTGCCTTAAAGCGCGTCACGATTTCGAAATTCCCGCTGAATACCGACACCGGATTAGCGGAAAACGCGTAATGTTCCGATTGCGGCTTGGGATAAATGACAAGCTCGGCCTCGACCGGCCCCGACGGCCAAGTAAGCTTCAACGGAATCAGAAATTCGTCGTTCGGCGCGTTGCTGTTGACGTGAAAACCAGAACGTACTTCGGCCTTCAGCTTCAACTCCGCTTGGCCGCCGCGTTTGATGGTCACTTGGCCCGGAGGCGCGATACTCAATGCCGGGCTAGTTTGGGCGAGTGAAGAATGCGAGGACGCCGCGGCCAGGAACGCGAGCGCTGGCATGAGACGTCCCCAGCAGTTTGACAATGTCATTCTTGAAGTCCTCTTTCCCGCCCGACAATCCCACGTGCGTGGCGGCGACCCGGCCCTCGCGGTCAATCAGGAGTGTCGTGGGCAGCGAATCCACGCCGCCATACGCGTCGCCCACTTTATCGTTGCCCAATACGATTCGATAGTTGATCTTGAGCTGCTGCAGATACGGCTTCACCACCGTCCAGCCGTCCTCGTCCATGGAGACGCCCAGCACGGCGAAGCCTTTATCCTTGTACTGTTGCTCGAATTCCATGAACCACGGAATTTCAATTTTACAAGGCGCGCACCAAGTGGCCCAGAAATCCAATAGCACCACTTTGCCTTTATAGTCGGACAAATGAACGGTCTTTCCGTCGACGTCCTTCAGGGCAAAATTGGGCGCGACTTTGCGATCGTTGTTGGACTTCACGGCGGCTCGCACCGTGGTTGAACTGCAGGCCGAAAGGAAAATCAAAGTGGCCGCCACAGCAACCGCCAGGGCGGTCGGCACGAATTTAGGCACAGGCGTCTCCTGCATCGATTATATCGGGATTACGCCGCTCGAAAATGTCGCCTGGAACCACGCCTCCCGGCGCTTGCGATGGCGCGCGGCCAATTTGTATTCCGGGTGCCGGCGAATGCCCGAATACAGCCAGGCAGCCGTATCGCAAAAACTCTCGCAGGCGTAATCTCGCCACTGGTTGGCCCGCCTGCCCGATCTGGCGCGGATTTGCAGGCGCGTTTTTCGCAATTCGCTCGACCAGCCCAGCTCGCCGCGCGCACGCGTCTTACATTCTTTTTTGAGCAGCGCCAGATACGATCTTCGAACCGGATTCCCAAGCCGCGCCCAAACGAAGTGAAACAGCTCGTGCACCACGATGCGAGCCAATTCGCGGCGGCGCCGCTCGAGTTCCTGATCCAAAACCATTTTGCGCTTGCGAATAAACGAGGCAGCATACACCGGCTGCCCATGCGGTCGCCCCGAGTAAAGCTTCCGGCTGCCGGCGCGCAGGTCGGGCAAAAAACGCACTCCAATCGCCCGGCCTTGGAGTGCCGGTAACCGCATCGCCAGGCGTTTTAGCCCCAGCGCTTCAACGAACCTGTTGCAATTGGGCAGGCGGAGCCTTGGGCGTAAAGTAGGCAGGGTCTACCACTTTAATCGAAAATTGCGTCTGCAGGGACTTGGTCCAGTCTTTGAATTTCTCCTGCCGGATGTCGGTCGAGATCTGTCCGCTCACTTGGTCGTAAGGCAGTGTGTTCAGCTCCTCCAGACGAATCAGGTAGAATCCGTTGGGCTGCCGGATGGGCTCGCTGAGTTCTCCCGGTTTCAGAGCGAACACCGCGGCTTTAATTGGCTCCGGATAAGGACTGCTGTGCTTAATCGTGCCAAAGTCTCCGTCCTTGCCCGCCGACGTTTTGTCATCGGAATTCTCGCGCGCCAGCTTGCCGAAATCGGCGCCCGCGACGATCTGCTTGCGGAGGTCCTCGATCTTGGCCTTCGCTTCGGCCTCCAGCGGCAGTGTCTTGCCCTCGGCTCCGGTCTTGCCCGGAGCCGGATTGAACGCGATATAAATGACCCGGACTTTGGCTTCCTGGAATTTGTCCGGATGCTCTTTGTAGTATTGTTGCTCGTCGGCTTCGGTGACTGGGAAGGAATTACCGTGAATCGTGAGTTCCGCATTCCCGAGCACCTGCAGCCGATTCAATTCCAGTTGTTCCTTGTAGGGCGGGCGTTTGTCCAACTGATCCTTGATGGCGTCGTCGGTCAGCTTCTGGAGCATCAGAAGTTGTGTCAAGAACTGAGGCTGCGCGTGCGCCTGCGCCTGGTACTGCGGCGGGAGAAGCGCGAACAATTGTTCCACTTCCGCTTTGGTGTATTTTTTTCCGCCGGCTTCCATGACCACTGTGTCGGGCGGGATTTCAGCCGCGGCCGGCGCAGGGGCCGTCGCGCTGGGCGGAGCTGCGATGGAAGGCGTGCCGGGCGTCGCTTGGACGGCTGGCGGGGTCGCGGTCTGGGCGCACACAAGGCTGGAAAACAGGATTGCTAAAGCGGCAAATTTCATGGGGCTTTCCTTGACGCGGAACCTTCAGTCTACCACGCCTCTTGGCCGGCAGCTTTCGCGCGCTGATGCGGCGGCACGTGGCTGGACTCCAAGTGAGAACATAGATCTCAGCGAGGTTCAGCATGCCACGGAATTTTCCAAGGCGTAAGTTTATCAGCGCCATCGCTGCCGCGGGCGCGGCCGGTTACGAATCACAAGCCCAGAATGCCGGAAGCGTGCGCGGCTTCGATCACGTCGCGCTCCCCATGCAGAATACCGGCGCGATGCTGGCGTTCTACCGCCGCCTCGGATTCGACGTGGTCGAGAATCGAGCCGCCTGTTCGGTCTACGTCGGCCAGCAGATGATCAATTTTCATCGCCCGGCGACTTGGCAAAACGAATCCTTCACGCTGCGCGCGCCGGCCGCAAAGCCCCCCTGCGGCGACCTGTGCTTTGTCTGGGATGGAACGCCTGAAGCACTGCGTGGAATGCTCGATCGGGCCGGAGCCAAGATCTTCGAGGGACCGGTCCCGCGTCAAGGCGGCCGAAAGAAACCGGGTTCCAGCGTCTACGTCCGCGATCCGGACGGCAACTTGCTGGAGTTCATTATTTATTCCTGAGCCTGGTCTATTCCTGACCGGCTTCAGCGCGACCGAGCCGCGCTGGCGGTGACTGGCTTCGGTGCTTCCACCGGCACGGGCGCCGGCGGCGGCGCTTCCTTGCGGCTCATCCCCAGCGCCTTGCGTAGCTCAGCATCCAGCGCGGTCCGCACATCCGGATTGTCCTTCAAGAACTGCCGCGCATTCTCCCGCCCTTGGCCGATCCGATCGCCCTTGTAGCTGTACCACGATCCGCTCTTGTCGACCAGGTTCTGCGCCACCCCCAGATCGATCAAATCGCCTTCGCGCGAAATTCCCTCGCCATAAATAATGTCGAACTCGGCCTCGCGAAACGGCGGCGCAACCTTGTTCTTCACGATCTTCACTTTGGTGCGATTGCCCACCACCACTTCGCCTTCCTTGATGGCCGCGATGCGCCGGATGTCGGCACGCACCGAAGAATAGAATTTCAGCGCGCGCCCGCCGGTGGTCGTCTCCGGATTGCCGAACATGATCCCGATCTTCTCGCGAATCTGGTTGATGAAAATCAGGCAGGTATTGGATTTCGACACGTTGCCGGTCAGCTTTCGCATGGCTTGCGACATCAGCCGCGCCTGTACGCCCATGTGGCTGTCGCCCATTTCGCCGTCGAGTTCCGATTTGGGAACCAGCGCCGCCACCGAATCCACTACCAGAACGTCAATGGATCCCGAAGCGATCAGCGCGTTGGTAATCTCCAGCGCCTGCTCGGCATAATCCGGCTGCGATACCAGCAGATTGTCGACGTCCACGCCCAGCTTGCGGGCGTAGCCCGGGTCCAGCGCATGCTCCACGTCGATGAACGCGGCCATGCCTCCCACCTTCTGCGCTTCCGCGACAACCTGCAGCGCGACCGTGGTTTTTCCCGACGACTCCGGGCCGAAAATCTCAATGATGCGCCCGCGCGGAAATCCACCCACGCCCAGCGCATTGTCGAGCGAAATAGAGCCCGTCGAAATCGTTGACACCGCCACCACGGCTTCCTTCGATCCCAGCCGGACAATCGAGCCTTTACCGAATTGCTTCTCGATCTGGCCCAGCGTGAGTCCGAGAGTGCGCGCGCGTTCTTTTTCGTCCATTGAACAATCCTTAGAGAAAATGCTCGGGGGAGATTTTATTGTACAGCAGGCGCTAGAGTTCCAGCTTGCCCTGATAGAGCATGTCTTTCAAACGGAACTTGTATCTCACAGCGACAGATCCAAACTGCGTGGCGAATTCCACCTCTTTATCTCCGATGCTGAAAGGCGCAGTTTTGGCAAACGTGAAGATTACTTGCACCAATTTGCCGGGCGGACCAACCTCGACGCCCGTCGCATTGAGCGGCGGCTTGCCTTTTGCGGATAGATTGGTCTCGGCTAGCAGCGCCGCCTTGCCGCGCCCGGCGCTGGCTTGAACCAGTGCGTCCGGAATTCCAGCCACCGCGATCGTATAGTTTCCGTTTTGATCCACAAACTTTTGCGCTTCCGGCGACGTGCCCGCCTCGGCTCCATACTTGCGGCGAGCCAGCGCTTGCTTGACAGGCAGCGCGCTTTCCCAGACCACGCTAACCGGAATAGATGACAAGGCCGGAGTATCCAGGCCCGAGTCGAGCCCTCGCGAAGGCACGTTGCCGCCCGGCACACCCGAGCTCGCTCCAGGCATTTGTCCGCCGCCTGCACGCTGCTGCTGGGATTCGTCGCGGCCGTATCCTCCGCTGCGGCCCGGCATCGATCCCGAGTCCGTCAATCCGCCCGTCGAAACACTAATCGTCTTGGCCCATGGCGAATTGCTGAGAATCTTCTGTACATCCTTATCGCTCCAATCCGCCATCGGCTTGCTCTGCCAGGAATCCGAGGCCCAGAGGCCCAACGCCAACAGGAATGGAACAAACTTTTTCATTTGACTTCTTCAGATCTTGGGCGCGTAGTATCCCTTGCGGCAGCGCACAATCAAGTCCTTCCGGCCTTTGACGCGAATCTCCACCGGATGATACAGGCCGTCGGTCCTCAGCGGATCGGGACGATAGAAAACGTTGTACTGATGCCGCAGTTCGTTGGCGATGTTTTCAAAGGACTGCTCCAGATCCTGGCCTTGAACGGGAAGAACGCCTGGCCGCCGGTTTCGCTCGGCGAAATAGCGCAGCACCTTGTCGCCTTCCGTTTCGACGTGCGTGATGTTGGTCGAGATGGTGTAGATGATGACGTCGGCCTTCTGCGCCATTTCGAGCGCCTGATCGCGCGTGTAGCGGCTCTGGTTGTCCTCTCCGTCGCTCAGGATCACCATCGCGCGGCGGAATTTATAGCGCGGCTGATCCTGCATCAGCTTGTCGCGGCAAGCGAAGAAAATAGCGTCGTACAACGACGTTCCGCCGCCCGGGCGCAGGTCTGTGGATGGCCTTCTCGAGCTCCGCTGACGTTGTCGGTCAGATCCGCCACCAGCTCGGCGGCGGTGTCGAAGCTGACGATCATGGCCTTGTCCTGACGCGGCCGCACCGTGCCGTCGATGAAGGCGATCGCGGCTTCCTGTTGGAAGTGGAAACGGTCCCGGATGCTGTTGCTGGTGTCGATCAAAATCGCCAGGCGCAGCGGCAGGTCGGCTTCAGCGGAGAATTCCAGGATGCTCTGCGGTTTCTTGTTCTCGAAAACCTGGAAATCATCCTTGCCCAGGTCCGTGACAAACCGCCCGCTCTTGTCCGACACCGTGTAGAGCATGTTGACGCGCGAAACGTCCAGCGTGATGCGCGTGTTCTGCGGGGCATCCTCCGCTGGCGGCGCGCTTTTCGCGGATTTTTCGTTCTTGGCCTGCCCATTCAGCAGAAATGCCAGCGCGGCGAGAATCAAACTGGGACGTAACAGCGGTTTCATTGCAGATTCAGATCCATCCGAGGTTTGAATCCATTATAGGTGGCCTGAGGGCAAGCCATCAGGTCAGGGCCTCAAGGTCGGCCAGGTCCTGAGCGCGGCCACTGGCACGTTTGTTCTTGATGTATTCTTCCCGGGCGATCATATTCACGGCGACGCCCGCCAATTCAGCCGCAACACGTGTCCGCCAAACTTCGCCGAACTCGCACCCCGTGATAGAAGTGAGAATATCGATCCGATTCGGCGCCACCCCCAGCTGGACCACTTGTCCTTCGCTAAGAAAGTCCTCTTCACTCAGGCCGAGTTGACCGAAGCCGAACTGCGCCAGGGCTGCTTTGAGGCGAACGCCATTCTCTCGCGATGGACGCACCAGCACATCAATATCGCCGGTAAATCGGGGGCGGCCGTGAAAGGCCTGCGCATACCCTCCCACGATCACGTATTCAACTTTCTTCGAGTTTAACGATTCTAAAAACTCTCTCAAGTCTTTTGGGAGGTCCATGCTGGGCGATCAGTTGTAGCAAAATGTCGAGGCGTTGTTGCCCGGTGAGCGAACGATAGAATTCGCGGTCGGCCTGCTCGGCTTCCTCAAACGAACGGAAGATCTTCACCGGCGTGTCATCGCGCTGCACCCTTCAATTATAGTTCCGGCGTGCTACGCCAGTGTCTCCAGATAATACTGCAGCTCACCGGGAAACGGGGCGGTCACCGTAACGCGCTCGCCCGTCGCTGGACTGGTAAAAGTGATGCGCTGCGCATGCAGAAAATAGCGCCCCAGCTCGCTCGCCGGCGCTCCGTAAAGTTTGTCGCCCACCACCGGATGATGCAAGCTGGACAGATGCACCCGGATTTGATGCGTCCGCCCAGTCCCGAGCCGTACCTCAAGCAGCGTGAATTTGTCGAAGCGGCGCAACACCTGATACTCGGTCAAAGCTGAGCGCCCGCGCTGGAGGCGTGAGGTCATGCGAGTGCGCTGCGTGGGATGCCGCGTAATCGGCGTCTCGATCCTCCCGCGATCGGCCTTCACGCGCCCATGGACCAGCGCGATATAGATTTTTTCCACCTCCCGCGCTGCAAATTGACCCGCCAGATCGCGATGCGCCGCGTCAGTCCGCGCCACCAGGATCACGCCGCTGGTAAATCGGTCCAACCGGTGCACGATCCCCGGCCGCAGCTCGCCCCCTACCCCCGACAAATTCTCGAACCGATGCAGCAACGCATTCACCAGCGTGCCGGAATGCACGCCCGCGCCCGCGTGGACCACCATTCCAGCCGGCTTGTTAACCGCGATTACGGCCGCATCTTCGTAAAGGATTTCAAGCGGCACCGCTTCCGGAGTCGCCCGCAGCGGCGCAGGCTCGGCCGGTTCCACCTGAATCTGCTCGGACCCGCGCAGTTGGTACGACCGCTTTTGCGGCGCACCATCCACCCGCACGCGCCCGGATTGGATCCACTCCTGAATGCGCGACCGGCTGAACTCTGGCAGCCTCGCATGCAGATAGGAATCCAGACGCTGGCCTGCGTCCGTACGCGCGGCTTCCAAATGGATCATCGGCCGGCTTGCGCGCTATTTGCCGGTCCAGCAGGCGACGCGCTTTTCCAGGAACGCCGTGATCCCCTCTTGCGCATCCTGCGCCAGCGAGTTCATGGTCATCACTTCTTTCGCATACGCGTACGCCTTGACCTGGTCCAAATCGATCTGCGTGTAGTAAGCCTGCTTCCCCAACGCCACCGTGAAGCTGCTGGCTTGTGCGATCTGGCACGCCAGCCGCCGCGTTTCCTCTTCCAGTTGCTCGGCCGGGACCGCGCGGTTGATGAGCCCCCATTCCACTGCCGTGGCCGCGTCCACCATCTTGCCGGTCAGCAGCATCTCCATGGCGCGCTTGCGTCCCACGGCCCGGCTCAGCGCGACCATGGGCGTGGAGCAGAACAGTCCGGTCTTCACTCCCGGCGTAGCGAACTGCGCACCCTCGCTTGCGATCGCCAGGTCGCAAGTAGCCACCAACTGGCAGCCGGCCGCCGTCGCGATGCCCTGCACTTGCGCGATCACCGGCTGCGGAATCGCTTGGATCTTCAGCATCAGCTCGGTGCACACGTCGAAGATCCGCCGGTAGTCGCCCACCGTGCGGCCAGCCATCTCGCTCAAGTCATGACCGGCGCTGAATACTTTGCCGGTCGAAGCCAGGATCACCACCCGGATGTTGGAGTCGGAAGCGAACTGGTCCAGCATACGGATGAGCTCCTGCATCACTTCCAGCGACAGCGGATTGCGCCGTTCCGGCCGGTTGAGCGTGATGATTCCAAGCTGGCCTTCAGTCGAGGTGAGAATGTTGGGCATGTAGGCTCCTACTTGGAGTTTACTCCCGCGCGCCCTAACTTGGGTCTAACGTCCGCAACGATTGATTCCCAAGCGCCCGATTGGGGGAAAACACCCTGCGGATCTAACGGGATTGTGGATAGCCCTTTGCTAAGCGTGTCATTGCTCTGGCAACAAGAATGCGTTTCCTAGGCGCGTATCTAGCCTGGGAGGTTGAGTTCAAGATGAATCGAAAGATCGAGCAGATGTTGCACTCCTTGCGGGAGGCGATCCATGACGCCATCGGCGACTCCTGCGAGGTAGCTGCCGCCATGGGTGAACTGGAGCGCGAGGGTCAATGTCCATCGCTGTTGATCGATGTCGCTTTGCCTCAGGACAACGGGAGATCTCAACAAAAAGAGCCGCCTTCGCTCGAACTCGTGACTCCGGACGGCCCGCTCTATCTCACAGCCTCGGATGGAGACTTCCTGAGAAACCTGGGAATCGCGACGGCGGCCTAATTGTCCAAGCAGAAGCCGAATGAGCACCAGCTTGTTCCGATTGAAGTAATCGAGCGACGGATTCTTCTGATCCGGGGGCACAAGGCTATGCTGGATCGGGATCTTGCGGCGCTCTACCAGGTGAAACCCATCGCGCTGCGTCAAGCTGTAAAGCGAAACAGCAACCGATTTCCGGAGGATTTTGTCATCCAGCTCTCCAAGGAGGAAGCTGAAGTATTGGTATCACAAAATGTGATACCTTCGCGCCGGAGCCTCGGTGGGTTCCTGCCCTACGCCTTCACCGAGCAGGGCGTCGCGATGCTTTCGAGTGTTCTGCGAAGTGAGCGGGCCGCGATGGTGAACATCGCCACTATGCGCACGTTCGTCCGCCTCCGCCAGATCCTGGCGGCCCACAAGGAACTGGCCGAACGGCTCGCCGCGATGGAGAAGAAGTACGATCAGCCGGCTTCACCATCTCTTCGTGACCGCCTCGGATGGAGATTTCCTGCGAAACCTGGGAATCGCGACGGCGGCCTAATCCTGGCGCCTTCGCACTGCTGCCTCGCAACTGGCGAGAAGGTCGGGCAGATCCTCCCGGACGATTCGCCAGAGACGGTCTGCGCCGATGTCGTCGTAGTTATGCCGTCGGCGATTTCCCAATGCACGGATATCACGCCACGGCACGGTCGGTACAATTAGCGCAGCCTGCTCGCCGAGCTTTGCCGCGGCCTCGCTGATTCTTTCCAGGCAGCGCTCCACGGCATCTTACACCAGACGGTTTTCTGCGAAAGCTTCGCTGCTCATGCCATCCGTGTAACCGAGGATCGCTCGTGCGTTCTCGATGATGTCCTGCAGCCTGACGTCGGCGTTCTCAGAAGGCAATCAAGCGGTCCCGATCTATCTGTTCTTGAAAATGCTGTTTTCGCACTGGCTCCTCGACAACATCCACCTTGCATCCGAGAAGTTGTGAAAGCTGCTGCTCCAGGTCCTCGAGCCGCCCGAAGTAGTCAAAACCGCCGTGGGAAAAGTTCTCCGCGAGTCGAACAGCAATGTCAACGTCTCGAGAGTTGGATTCCCCCCGCGCCGCAGATCCGAACAGCGAAGCGCTGACGACACCCGCAGCGCGGAATTCCGGCTCGTGAGCGCGCAGCAGGCGGATTGTCGTCTGACGGTCCATGGTTTCATTCTTCCACACCCTCACTCGCTCTCGCCGCTCACCTTCAACACCGCCAAAAACGCCTCCTGCGGAATCTCCACCCGGCCCACTCGCTTCATCCGCTTCTTGCCCTCTTTCTGTTTCTCCAGCAGCTTGCGTTTGCGTGTGATGCACCACGCTAGCGTGAGTACGACGCTTTGCCTGCATAATGCCTAATCCAGTTCGAGAATCTGCCGTAACGCCTCCTCCACGTCACGAAGATACTCCGGCGACAACGCCTCTATGAGCTCATTGAGCCGCTCCTTCGCCACAGCCCGTACTTGATCGATTACGGCAACCACCAGCCGGCCGGAACATTTCACTCGAACAGTCAGTGGTGGTGCGACGCGCGCGGTCGTTGACAGAGGAACTACAACCACGGTGTGGCGGCGCTCGTTTATTACGCTACTTGTGACAACCAGGACCGGTCTGGTTTTGTTGCTTTCCGATCCAATGGTGGGATCTAAGCGGGCCCACCAAATCTCACCGCGACCGGGCGTCTTCCCACGGTTCGATGATTTCATCCTGGAGCGCGTTGAACTCTCTTTCGATCTCACGAACACCTGGATCCCGGTTCACGATATCGCAGGCCCGAATGAGCTGTTTTTCCCGCTCGGCTAACTTTTCTGCCAGTGCATCCGCGACGTAACGGGACCGATCACGCGCGGGTACCCGCCGGAGGAATTGGGCAGCCAAGTCGGCCGGCAGTGTAAACGTCATTTTGCGGGTCGCCATAAAGGAGAAACGCGACTGAAGTATAAGAGCGGCGTCTAGTCGCTCTCGCCGCTCACCTTCAGCACCGCCAAAAACGCCTCCTGCGGGATCTCCACCCGGCCCACTCGCTTCATCCGCTTCTTGCCCTCTTTTTGCTTCTCCAGCAGCTTGCGCTTGCGCGAGATGTCGCCGCCGTAGCACTTGGCCAGCACGTTCTTGCGCATGGCCGGGATGGTCTCGCGCGCGATCACCTTGTTGCCGATCGCGGCCTGCAGCGCCACTTCGAACATCTGCCGCGGAATCAGCTTGCGCAGCCGCTCGATCAGCATCTTGCCGCGATCGTAGGCGAAATCCTTGTGGACGACGATGGTCAGGGCATCCACCGGCTCGCCCGCCACCAGCACGTCCAGCTTCACCATAGGCGAGGCTCGGTATCCGGAAAGGTGATAATCCAGCGACGCGTAGCCGCGCGAGGCCGACTTCAACCGGTCGTAAAAATCCAGCACAATCTCGTTCAGCGGCAGCTCGTACAGCAGCATCACGCGCCCGGTGCCGATGTATTCGAACTTCTTCTGTGTCCCGCGCTTTTCTTCCAGCAGCTTCAGAATCTCGCCGACATATTCTTCGCGCGTGATCACCGTCGCATCGAGAATAGGCTCCTCGATTTGTTTGATCTCGGCCGGATTAGGAAACTTGGTGGGATTATCCACCTCCACGACGTCGCCGTTCAGCGTGGTGACCTTGTAACGAACCCCAGGCGCCGTCGTAATCAGATCGATCTCGAACTCCCGCTCCAGCCGCTCCTGCACAATCTCCAAATGCAGCAGCCCCAGGAAACCGCAGCGAAATCCAAACCCCAGCGCGACCGAATTCTCCGGCTCGAAATTGAACGCGCTGTCGTTCAGCCGCAGTTTTTCGAGCGCGTCGCGCAGCCGTCCATGCTCGTGCGACTCAACCGGGTAAAGCCCGGCGAACACCATGGGCTTTATTTCTTCGAATCCCGGCAGCGGCTCGGACGCCGGATTTTCAACGCCGGTAATGGTATCGCCGATCTTGGCGTCGGAAACGGTCTTGATATTGGCGAAGAGGTAACCAACTTCGCCAGCCGCCAGTTCGTCGCACGGGATCGGCTTGGGCGATTGATACCCTAGCCCGTCTACTTCGAACGTTGCGCCATTAGACCAAAGCTTGATCTTCTGGCCCTTGCGCACCCGCCCGTCCACAACGCGCGTCAGGATAATCACGCCGCGGTAAGGGTCGAACCAGGAATCGAAAATCAGCGCGCGCAGCGGAGCGTCCTGCGACCCGGCCGGCGGAGGAACCAGGTGCACCACCGCTTCCAGCACATCTTTGACGCCGACGCCTTGCTTGGCGCTCACCAGCAGCGCATCTTTGGCCGGCAGCCCGATCACTTGCTCAATCTGTTCGCGAATGCGCTCCGGCTCGGCCGACGGCAGATCGATTTTATTGATGACTGGAATGATCTCCAGGTTGTGGTGCAGCGCCAGATAGGTGTTGGCCAGCGTCTGCGCCTCCACCCCCTGCGAAGCATCCACCACCAGCAGCGCGCCTTCGCACGCCTGCAGGCTGCGCGAGACTTCGTAGGTAAAATCCACGTGCCCCGGCGTGTCGATCAGGTTGAGCTGATACGTCTGCCCATCGTCGGCGGTGTAATTCAAGCGAACCGCGTGCGCCTTGATGGTGATGCCGCGCTCGCGCTCCAGATCCATCGTGTCCAGCACTTGCTCCATCATTTCGCGCTGCGAAAGCGCGCCGGTGGTCTCCAGCAAACGGTCGGCCAGCGTCGACTTGCCGTGATCGATGTGCGCAATGATAGAGAAATTGCGTATGAACTGGGGATCCATGGGGTAAAATGGGGACCTGACCTCAGTTTAGCCCATATGCCCGAAGCGATCGAAGGAAATCTCAACGCCGGCGGTCTGAAATTCGCCATCGTGGTCTCGCGCTTCAACAGCTTCATCACTGACCGTCTGCTCTCCGCCGCCGAAGACGCCCTCAAGCGTTCGGGCGCGAAAGCCGAAGACGTCGAAATCGTAAAGGTCCCGGGATCCTGGGAACTCCCCATCGCCGCCAAAACGCTCGCCGCGCTCAAAAGACACGACGCCATCATCGCCCTGGGCGCGGTAATTCGCGGAGAAACGCCGCACTTCGATCATGTGGCCAATCAAGCCGCCAGCGGACTGGCTGCGGTGCAACTGGAGACCGGCATTCCCATCGCTTTCGGAGTTCTGACCACCAACACCGTCGAGCAGGCCATTGACCGCGCCGGCGGCAAGAGCGGCAACAAGGGACACGATGCCGCGATCACCGCCATTGAAATGGCAGACCTGCTGCGGCGTCTACGAAAGTAAGCGAAGGCTCTTATGATCGCGCGTCATAAATCGCGTCAACGCGCTCTACAGGTCCTCTACCAATGCGACCTTCGGAAACAACCCGTGGACGACGCCATCGCATCCTTTTATGACACGCTTTATTCGGAGGAAGAGCAGAGCAAGCCGGAGCCCGACACCTTCATGGAAGAACTGGCCCGCGGTACCTCTGGTATGTCCGCCGGCATCGACCGTCAGATCGGCGAAAAAGCCGAACACTGGAAACTGGACCGCATGCCGCTGGTCGACCGCAACGTCCTTCGCATGGCCATCTACGAGATGAGCCGCAAGGACACACCGGCCGCGGTGGTGATCGACGAAGCGCTCGAACTGGCGCGCCAGTTCGCCGGCGACGAGTCCGTCTCTTTCATCAACGCCGTGCTGGACGCGGTGCATCGCGAGCAGGAGGCGGCCGAGCGCACCGCATCGGAATGAATATTCTGATGGTGGCTTCGGAAGCCACGCCCTTTGCCAAAACCGGTGGCCTGGCGGATGTGATGGGAGTGCTCCCAGCCACTCTGGCCGCGCGTGGAGAGCGCGTCGCGGTGGTCCTTCCCGCCTATCGCGAAAATGTCTACCCAACCGCGCCGCGGGAAGCCTTCGACCGGCTCTCGATTCCGATCGGCTCCGGCTACACCGTGCAAATCACTCAAGCCACCGAGCGCGGCGTCGATTTCTTTTTCGTAAATTGCCCCGCGCTGTTCGATCGCGACGGCATCTATGGCCACACCGACGACTCAATTCGTTTCGCCGTCCTTTCCATGGCCGCGCTGGACGTGGCCCGCTATCTGTTCTTCCCCGACATCATCCATTGTCACGACTGGCAAACCGCGCTGGTCCCCGTCTACATGCGCGAACATTTCCGCGGCGATCCAACGTTCGGCGGAATCAAAGTTCTGCTCACCATTCACAATCTCGGCTATCAGGGCATCTTCCCCGCGGCCACACTGGCGCCGTTGGGCCTTGATCCGCGCCTCTTCAATCCCGGACAACTCGAGTTCTTCGGCAAGCTGAATTTCCTGAAGGCCGGAATCGCCTGGAGCGACGCCATCAGCACCGTCAGCAAGGGATACGCGCGCGAAATCCAGACTCCGGAATATGGCTTCGGCCTGGACGGTTTTCTCCGCGGGCATGGTCCAGTGGAAGGCATCCTGAACGGCGCGGATTACACCGAATGGAATCCGGAACACGACCCGTTCATCGCCCGCAATTATTCCTCGGACGATCTGAGCGGCAAGCGCGAGTGCAAGCGCGCCCTTCTGGCCGAGTTGGGATTGCCAAGCGACGCGCTGCATCGCCCGTTATTCGGAATCGTCTCACGCTTCGCCGCGCAAAAAGGCTTCGACCTGATCGCCGACGTCGCACCACAATTATTGCAGCAGTACCTGGCGCTGGCAGTACTTGGTTCGGGCGACGCTCCCTACGAGACGATGTTCCGCGACCTGGCGCAAACCTACCCGCAACAAGTGGCCCTGCGAATCGGTTATGACAACGCGCTTTCCCATCGGATGGAGGCCGGCGCCGACATGTTCTTGATGCCCAGTTATTACGAGCCGTGCGGCCTGAACCAGATGTATAGCCTGCGCTACGGGACAGTACCAGTGGTTCGCGCGACCGGCGGCCTGGATGATACTATTGATGAAGAAACTGGGTTCAAATTTCAGAAGTATTCCGGGAGCGCATTGCTGGAGGCGATCAGGTCGGCCTTGGATGCTTATAATGATACGGATCGCTGGGTGATCCGCATGCGCGCAGGTATGCGGAAAGACTTCTCTTGGAGCGCTTCGGCGGCGGAATACATGCAGCTGTACCGGCGGCTTCGGGCGGGCTGAATCCTTTTGGCCGCCCCAACATCTGATAACAGGAGAGATTACTAGAATATGGCTGGTGTGAATACGTTGACTTTTACGGATGCGACTTGGGATGGAGATGTGTTGAATTCGGATGTCCCGGTCCTGGTGGATTTCTGGGCGGAGTGGTGCGGGCCGTGCCGGATGATGTCGCCCACCATCGACGCCATTGCGACCGATTACTTGGGCCGCATCAAGGTCGGCAAGCTGAATGTAGATGAGAATGGCGCCACTGGAATGCGCTACAACATCCGCGGTATTCCCACCCTGTTGCTGTTCAAGGGCGGCTCGGTGGTGGAGCAGAAGGTCGGCGCGGTGGGCAAGGTTGAAGTCCAGAAGATGATCGAGACGCACCTGGGCGCCGCGGCTCAGAAGACCGCTTAACTCCCTCTCCGTCACGGGCGCGTACTGAGCGCTCCTAACGGAGGTGTTGTCGGAGCACCCTCTGACGCAGATCCCACCAGCGCAACATATTTGGCAAAGACGCCCGACCGGTAATGCGGCTCGGGCGCTTTCCATTTCTTCAGCCGTTCCCGCAGCGTTGCTTCTGGAATTTCCAGATTAATCGTGCGGCCCGCGATGTCGATGTGGATGGTGTCGCCTTCCTCGATCGCGGCGATCGGCCCGCCTACCGCGGCTTCGGGCGCGACGTGTCCGACGCAGAATCCGCGTGTCGCTCCGCTGAATCGTCCGTCGGTGAGCAGTGCAACGCTGTCTGAAAGTCCCGCTCCCACAATCGCGCTGGTGACGCCCAGCATCTCCCGCATGCCGGGACCGCCGCGCGGCCCTTCGTAGCGGATCACCACAATATCGCCCGCGTGAATCTTTCCGCCCGTGCACCGCCGCCATCGCGGCTTCTTCGCAATCGAACACGCGCGCCGGCCCGCGTTGCTCTTGCGCTCGATCCCGGTGACTTTGATCACGCCGCCTTCCGGCGCGAGGTGCCGCGCAGAATCACCAGGCCGCCGCTTGTTTTGATCGGATTGCTCCAGCGGACGGATCACTTCCTGGCCCGGCGTTTCCTTGGCGTCGCGCGGCTTCTTCCGCGAAGGTGCGTCCGGTGACGGTCAGCGCCGAGCCATCCGCATAGCCGCCGTCGGCCAGGCGCTGCGCGATCACGGCCATGCCTCCGGCTTTGTCCACGTCGGCCGCGACAAATCTTCCCGGCCGGCTTCAGATCCACCAACAGCGGCGTGCGCTCGCTGATGGTCTGAAAATCGTCGATGCACAGCGGAACGCCCGCCTCGCGCGCCATCGCGAGCAGATGCAGCACGGCGTTGGTCGATCCGCCTGTTGCCGCCACCGAGGCGATGGCGTTCTCGAATGCCTTCCGCGTGACGATGTCGCGCGGCCGCCGCTCGCTCGTCACCGCATCCATCACGATTCGCCCGCAGCGGAAAGCCACATCATGCTTGCGCGCGTCCACTTGCGGCACCGCGGCGGTGCCCATCGGCGAAAGGCCGATCAACTCCATCACCGTCGCCATGGTGTTGGCCGTGAATTGGCCGCCGCAGGCTCCGGCGCCGGGGCAAGCCGAGTTTTCGATAGCCAGAAATTCTTCGTCCGACATTTGCCCGGCCGCGTTCGCGCCCACGGCTTCAACACATCCTGAATCGTCAGGTCGCGGCCTTTGTAATGGCCCGGCAGATCGAGCCGCCGTAGAGAATCACACCGGGCACGTTCAACCGCAGCAGGGCCATCGCCGCGCCGGGAATGGTTTTGTCGCAGGCCACCAGCGCGACGATGCCGTCGAACATGTGGCCGCGCGCGACCAGTTCGATGGAATCGGCGATCAGTTCGCGGCTGACCAGCGACGCCTTCATGCCCTCGGTGCCCATGGTGATGCCGTCGCTGATGGCGATGGTGTTGAACTCCATCGGCGTGCCGCCGGCTGCGCGAATGCCGCGCGCGACATCCTGACGGCCAGCTCGCGCAGCTTGAAGTTGCAGGGCATGGTGCCGATCCAGGTGTTGGCGATGCCGATGATCGGCTTCTTCAGGTCCTCGTCGGTGAAGCCGATGGCTTTGAGGAAGGCGCGCGCGGGCGCGCGGTCCCTGCCCTGGGTAATGGTGTAGCTGTGAAGCTTCATGAGAAACTACCAGTGTACGACGCGCGAGTCAGTTTAGCCGTCAGCTCAAATGAAATGGCAGGATCGGATCGGCTGCGTCCAGGCCGGGCTTCCAGAAAGGCACTAGCAATGCCAGCTCGCGCTGGTCGTTGACGCCGGCCGGCACGCACTTGTCGGCGCTGAAATCTATACGAATCGAAGAGTGGGCCAGCGCCTCCTCAGACAGCCGGATGATATAGGAATGTTCGCCTTCCTCTAGAAAAGTGGCCGATGGCACCGCGCTCCCGTTCACCGCGGCCGAAAGCGTGACTGGACCGGGTCCCGCCAGCCGAAAGTCAAAACGCAGCATGGTGAACGCCGCCGAGGGCGGGCGCCGCACTTCAATCGAAAAGCGGCGCTGAGTCCAGCGGAAACTGCTATGTTCGAGCGCGTACCAGCCTTCCAGCAGCTTCACCGAATAGCGCCGGCAAACGCGGCTCTCCAGAAGACAGAAGGCGCGCTCATCGCGGTCCGCGCGAGCTGGTTCGGATCCACGCGTCGCTCCGGTAGTGATGAAGTCCTGCACGGTCCATCCAGTCTGCGCGAGCAGCCGCCGCAAAGCTGCTTCCGAAAAGATCCAATGATTGGTGCTGTCGTTGTTGCATTCCTGCGGATCGAGCAGATAAACCAGCGGCTCTTTCTGCATGGGATGGCCATCGGGCGTGCGCTGCGCGATGCGGGTGCTCAGCAAACAATAGCGAGCGCGATGCGCCAAGGCCTCCAACACGTAGAACGGATTCTTGAGATGGTACAGCACGCCCAGGAACAGCGCCAGGCCGAAAACGTCTTCGGTGAGCGCGAATTGAGAATCTAGATCCACGGCTTGGAACTCAACCGAGGATGCCAGCGCTGCATGCAGCGCATTGAAGCCGCGCAGTTGATTGTGATTGGTGTAGTAATTGTCGATCGCCATAACCTGGCAGCCCAGCGATTCTAGAAAAAACGAATTGAGCCCGTCGGCGCAACCGATATCCAGAATCGGGTCGCCGCCCGCCAGATCGAGCAAGTGGCGGCGAGGTCCGGTGAGCAGCCGGTCCAGAATCGAGAAGGTGAGAAGCGTCGGGTAGGGATACCAGATAATCTGCTGCGGCGCCAAATCGGCCATGACCTGCTTCAAGCGCTGGTCGAAGGCACGGGCGCGTACTTCCAGTTCGAGGATGTCGAGTCCTGGCATGAGATACGCGTCCTATTCTAACCGGCGCGCAGCGTCCGGGCCGTTGCTTTCACGCTGCGAAAGAGCGACGATTGTCGTTATGACTAGCCCCCCTGGGTTCTTCGCGGCATTGACGCGAGTGCGCACCCTGCTTGTGTTGGGATTGGTCGGTCTCGCGCTGGCTGCGGCGTGCACTGTGGTCGCGATTTTCCGGGGCGGTCTGGCGATCGGCGCGGAAGGCGATCTGAGCAAGGCCATCACCTTCGATGGCGCGGTCGGTCTCTATCTCCTGACTCTCGGCTTTTTTGTGCCGCTGGCCGGCTTCACGGCGCAAGGCCTGCGGCGCTGGCTCGGCTGGTCCATCGGAATCTTCGCTTACGCCTATGGACTCGAAACCATTCAAACCCTGCGCGGCCTGGATCCGCGTTTCACCAAGGTTGGATCTCCGGTGGATCAGATTTTGGGCGGCGTGTTTTTCGTGGCTGCGTTGGGAGTGATCACGCTATTTTGCATTCTGGCAATCAAGCTGTGGCGCCGCGACCTGCATGGCGCTGAGGGAGTGCTGCTTCTGGGAATCCGGTACGCCATCGGGGCAACCATGGTCGCCTTCGCGGCGGGTTTGTGGATGAGCGCGGCGGCGGGCCGCCGGGCAGGCGTAGCGGGCAACATTCTGCCGCTGCATGCCATCGGCTTTCACGGGCTGCAAGCCGTCCCTCTGGTGGCTTGGCTCCTGAGCCGCTCCACACTTTCAGACCACGAGACGCGCCGCTGGGTACACTTGGCCGGCGCGGGCTGGATTGCAGCGTGCCTGGCCATCGCCTGGCAGACGGCCGCGGGCCAGCCTGTGACCGAGTTCTCCATCGCCATGGCGCTGGCGGTTCTTTTCGTCCTCGCCTGGAGCCTGATTGCGCTGCGCGCCGCGCGAGCGTGGATTCAGTCCAAGACCGCCGGCGTCACAGGATATTGACGGCTCGTGCCGCGATCAGCGCCACCGTGGCCAGCGAAATCGACGCTTGCACCATCATCATGAGCTTGGCCCAGCGCGACAGCACGGGCACATCGGTAGGCGAAAAAGCGGTGCTGGTATTGAACGCCAGAAAAAGATAATCGACGAAGCCCGGCCGCCAGCCCCGCGCCTGTTTGCCGGGGATGATCATCTGCGGGAACAGAAACGCGCCTTGGCTGTGGCTTTCTCTTTGGTCGCGCGCGTTCGGGCCGCCCGCATCCAGCCGCCAGTACCAAGATGCGAAGACAAGCACATTGGCAACCCATAGCGTGACGGCGGCCTGCAGCAGGATCTGAGGCGTGTCGCGATGCTCGGGCAGACGCAGGATGAGCAAGCCGAGCGACCAGATCATGGACGCCGTCAGGCTTCCCAGCACGACGTGACCGAGCACGCGGTTCATGCCGAGCCGTCCCGTGCGATGCGCGATGATGGTGGGAATCAGCAGCAGCGTCACAACCACCAGCAAAAGCCAGCCGGGGCCAAAACGAAGCGGTTCGGGCAATACGAAGTGCAGCGCCGCCGTGGCCAGAATCGCCAAAATCGCCGGCCAGCGGGGTTCGCGTGTAATGCGGTTCTCGGAGGCGGACTGATCCGCGGCTGGCGCGCTTGACTCCTTCATATGCGGCTATGATGAATGTAGCAGGCCCCCCTCCCTCATGAAGGTTGTGGTACGCAGTTCGTCGTTGCTGTTCACGCTGCTGTCCATCATCTTGCACGTGCCAATCCAACGCGTAAAACCGAGCGCCGCCGTAGACGAATCCGCGGCGGAAAAAGATCCCAAGCGTGAGACTGAAACTCAATACCGGATTTCTCCCGAACTACGTTTCCCTTGATAGCTTCCACGAAGGCGAGTACTACGCAGGCCGGTAGTTCTGAACTGCACTGGCATTTTCATATTCGTCGAAGTCTGTTACTGTCAGGTGTCACGTCTCAGACACGATGGCCATTCCCGAATCCGATTTTGTTCGGCCCGTTGAGGCTGGCAACAAATCAGGTGAGTTGGTTTGCTCTTCTCGAGCAGGAAACCTGCCGCCGATCCTCGATGACATTTGCCGATTCGTGGAGGGCTGCGCGCCGGGAGCCCTGTGCGCGGTGTTCGTGTGCACCGGCGATACGCTCAAGCTAACGGCTGCTCCCAGCTTACCGGCGGATGCGCAGCGTAGCTTTTCCGAACTGCGCGCAGATAGCCCAAGCTCCCTCCGGCTGGAGCGCGCCGGGGAAGTTTGGCTCGGTGATTGTCCGCTCTGGCTCGGTCAGGAGTCTTTAGCCGAACAACTTGGCATCGAGCGTTGTATGACCTGGCCGGTGCTGTCCTCCCAAAGCGAGTTGCTCGGTGTTGCTGCGCTGCACTACACCGGCGCATACGTCGAAAGGCCACGCGATAGGGAGTTGCTGCGCGCGGCCAGCCGCCTGATGGCGGACGGGATCGAGAACGAAAAGCTGCGCCAGCGGATCGAGTTTGAAGCCGGGCACGATGCGCTCACCGGTTTGCTCAGCCGCGGGCGATTCATCGAACATTTGGAGATTGCTTTAAGGCAGATTGCTTTAAGTAAGGTTTTGCAACGGCGGACTCTGGCAGTGGTCTCGATCGGTCTGGATCGCTTCCAGGAGATCAACGGTGCTTTGGGTCATGCGGCCGGGGACCGGTTGCTTCAGGAAAGCGGCCATCGTTTGCGACAGCACCTGACCGGAGACGGTTTAGCGGCACGCACCGGAGCGGACCAATTCGCAATCGTTCTCATGCGCGAGTCCGATGAGCAAAGCGTAGTCGCCACAGCCCGGAATCTTCTGGAGACTTTGCGCGCGCCGTGCCGTGTGGACGGCAACGAATGGTTTGTGACGGCCAGCATCGGCGTGGCTCTGTTCCCAAAACACGGCACTCATGCGGAGGAGTTGTTGCGCGACGCGGAGCTGGCCATGCGCGAGGCCCAAAGCGCCGGCCGGAACAACGTCGAAATGTTTCGCGTGAAGAACCGCGCGCGCGCCATCAAGCGGCTGTATTTGGAAAATTCGCTTCGGCATGCCATCGAAAACCGGGAATTGGAGTTGCTGTATCAGCCGGTGGTCAGCATGCAAGGAAAGGTGGAATCGTTCGAGGCGCTGCTGACGTGGCATCGCGACGTCCGCGGCTCCGTGCCCCCCGGCGCGTTCATTCCCATTGCCGAAGAATCCGGACTCATCGCGGAGATCGGATGCTGGGTTATTGAGCAGGTTTGTCTAACGGGAGCCGGCTGGCGCAAGGCTGGGTGCCGGGAGACATGCGTCTCGCTGAACGTCTCGGCGCGGCAGTTTGAGTGGGACACTTTCGTCGACACCGTATCGCGAGCGCTCCAGGCCAGCGGATTTCCCGCGCGGTGCTTGGAGCTGGAGCTGACTGAGAGCTGCGTGATGCGGGATCTTAAAACCTCAGCCGACCGTATGCGCCAGATTCGCGAGCTGGGGGTGAGCATTGCGATCGACGATTTCGGCACTGGCTACTCGTCGCTCAGCTATCTCCACAAGCTGCCGCTGGATTCGCTCAAGATCGACCAGTGCTTCTTGCGAGGAATCGCCAAAGTGGATGGAACGCTGCCGGTAGTGCAGAGCATCGTGCGGCTGGCGCATGGGATGCATCTCAACGTGGTGGCCGAAGGCGTGGAGACGCGCGAGGAGCTGGAGCTGGTCCGGCTGGCCGGTTGTGACCAGGCGCAGGGGCATCTGTGGGGGCAGCCATTGCCGGCGCGGGAAGTGGAGCAACTTCTCGAGCGGGGCCGGCACGCGCTCGCGTTTTAGCGCCTACGAGAGCCGCAAACCGAGCAGCTTGACAACTTCTTCAAACTCACCCACCCAATCGGACTGGTTGGACTGTTTCATCTCCGGATAAAGATTCTGCAGCACCGTATAGGCCTGATTCTGGATCGCCCATAACTTAAGCGGCAACGGGAACGACATTGCGGCCTGCAGGGCGCCGCGGCATTTACGCAGAATCTCCAGATCGCGTGGGTGCTCGAAAAGATTTCGGAAGAGCCGCTCCAGATTACGCCGCAGGATGATTTCCAACTCCGCCGAATCGAGCGATGCGCCGGCTACGGGAACCTGGTCGAAAAGGTTTTGGATCTGGGAGTTGTCCAGCTCGTCCACTTCCAGGGCATGCCTCAACATGTCGTTAAGAGCCACTTGAGCGTTGACGCGCATCTCGGTGGGTATCGGGATGTGGCATTCATAGAGGAAGCGAACCAGCGGCGCCTGATTCTCGTAGGTCTGCCGGTAGAAATTCTCCATGTCGTCGAGCGTCGACCGCAAAATCTGGTGCATCACGCGGCGTTGCTCGTCGCGGAAGAGATTGCGGATGGAATAAGTGCGCTCGAAGCCCTCGTCGATGCGGCGAATGGTCTCCGGCAGGTCCGAACGGCTGAAGGCTTCGCCGGCGGCCTGAGACAGGCTGCGGTATTTCTCGTCGCCAGTCCAGGCGCTGACGCCGCCGTGCAGGTTGTGATCGCCGAAATGCAGCACGCCGAACATCAGCATTTCCGATTCCTGGGTAATCTCGGAAGTGAAGCGGGCCTCGCCCGTAGCGAGCCGCATCTTGCCGGAGCGCTGCAGTTGATAATCCTTGGTTTTCACGTCGTAGCAATAGATGCGGGCGTGCTCGGGGTACTCGGAAAACAGCGAGCTCATGGCGAAGTGCGCGCCCAGCTTGGTAAGGTCCACCATGGAGGGCTCGACAAATTTCTGGTAAAGGAGAGCGCCGTCGCGGTTCTCCGGCAGATTGCTCTTGGCTTTGGCGAGCTTGGCGATGAACTGCTGCTCCAGCGCATCGCCGAACAGTTCCTGCGCTAATTGAACGACGCGTCCTGCATACTGAATCACCTGCACGGTTTCGATGCCGGACAGCTCGTCGAAGAACCAGCCGCAACTGGTGTACATGAGCATGGCATGGCGCTGCAGCTCGAGCAGCTTCCAAGCCTTGACGCGATCCTGGCGCGAGAGATTCTTGCGGCGGAAATGGCAGGCGGCGAACTGGTTTCGGTTCTCTTCGGAACGGTCCAGGATAACGCGGATATATTCGTCGCGCGCGATCCAAGGATTCTTCAGCAAGCGCACGCCGAACTGCTCATAGAGCGGCGCGATCTGGTCGCGCAACCAATCGAAAGCCTGACGCAGCGGAGCGCGCCATTCCTGGTTCCAGCCAGCGTGGCCGCCGGAATTGCAGCCACAGTTCTGGCTCCAGCGTCCCACCCCATGCACGCAGCTCCAGGCGGTGTTTTCCAGGATCTCGACATCGTGCGTGGGCGGATAGCGCTCCAGGTATTCGGAGTAATTGGTGAGCTTCGCCAGGCCCTTGGCTTCGAGTTGTTCGAGCGCATAAGCCAGCGCCATATCGCCATGCGCGTGGTGATGGCCGTAGGTCTCGCCGTCGGTCGCGATGTGGGCCAGTTGCGGCCAATCGCGCTTGTCGGAAAAGGCGTCGAGCAAACGCTGCGCGAAACGCTCTCCGTTGGCGAGCAGCCCTTCGAAGGCCACCGCGCGGGCGATGGGGCCGTCGTAAAAAAAGAGCGCGATGCTGCGGCCGGAGGGAAGTTTCTGGCGATAAGCGCGAGTGGGATCGATGCGCTGGCCGCTGACATCTTGGCCATCTACAGTGCGCGCTTGCGAGGGCGCCAGCACACTGAACTTGATGCCGTACTCCGCCAGAATGTCGAGCGTTTCCAGATCGACCGCGGTCTCGGGCAGCCACATGCCCTCCGGATCGCGCCCGTAGCGATGCCGGAAATCTTCGATCCCCCAGCGCACTTGCGTACGTTTGTCGCGCGTGTTGGCCAGCGGCATGATCATGTGGTTGAAGCACTGCGCCATCGCGGAGCCGTGCCCGGAAAAGCGCTGGGCGCTGGCGCGGTCGGCATCCAGGATGTCGCGGTATGTTTCCGGCGCGTGATCCTTGAGCCAGGCGAGCAGGGTGGGGCCAAAATTGTAGCTGATAGAGGCGTAGTTGTTAACGATTTTCGCGATGCGGTTGTCGCTGTTCAAAATCCGCGAGGCGCCGTTGGGGGCGTAACACTCCGCCGTGACTCGCTCATTCCAGTCGTGGTAGGGGAAGGCGGAATCCTGCAGCTCGATAGCCTCCAGCCACGGGTTTTCGCGAGGGGGTTGGTAGAAATGGCCGTGGATGCAGAGGTAACGGGGAGTGGTCACGTTTTATGGACGCTTTTACCGGCCTGGTGTTGCAACCACGGCGGTGCCATAGCAGAGCACTTCCGTTACACCCTGCATGATTTCAGTAGCGTCGTAACGGACGCCCACCACCGCGTTGGCGCCTATCTGGGCCGCGTGCTGGGCCATGCGCTGGTAGGCATGCATGCGGGTTTCCTCGCAGAGCTTGGTGAAGAGCGTGATGTCGCCCCCGGCCAGCGTTTGGAGGCTGGCGCCGATGGTGCCGAAGATGGAGCGGGAGCGAACGATGATGCCGCGGACGATGCCCAAGTTTTTCTCGATGTGCCAGCCGTCGAGCGTGAACGCGGTGGTCATCATGTGGGTGTCGACGGCGGGCAGTTGTTCTTCTTCCATGGATCCTCGCGGAGTTGATTGTAGCATCGCGAGGCTGGCGGAACGCTGCTGGCGGCGCGTGAAAGTTGTCGATTCAATCCGTTTTTATCGGGGTCCGGAACATGTCGATGCGGACGTAGCCGGTGTGGCGAGCCTCGTTTTGACGTTTCGCGCGGCGAGCGGCCTGGATCTCGCCCAGGGTTTCGAGAGCTTTGTGGAACTGGCGGGACAGGCGCCGGCCGTGGATACCAAGGTTATCAAGCAGGCGGTGGGCATCGACGATATCGAAATCGTGGAGCAGATCGGCTTCAAGCTGCGGGATGCGATTGAAGCGCCAGGAGGTGTCGACAAGTTCCTGGACAAGCTGGATTTCGGTGGCCGTGGCGGGTTTGTATTCGGTGAAAAACTGCCGCCCAAGGGCTTCGTACGCGGCTGGGTCTTCGGAAGGCAGGACGGCGGACGCTGCGGTCAGGCCGTGACAGAACGCGTTGGCGGCGGTGCGAGGGCCGCCGGAATGCTGCGAGTTGGCGCCGTTGATGGCCGCACGATCGATGGGGATGAGTTTGGCTGACATTGGATTCCTCGGGACAGGGATAACATTCGGGCAGACTGGGGCACTGGCAAGCTTAGTCGAGGTTGTTGATAATGGGCCGAAGATGTCGCAGTGAGCCTGGTGACTGAGATTCAGCTACCGGTCGAGCACGATCAAATGATCGTTGCGAATCAGGTAAGCCACTTATACGACCCGAAACTCGTCCGGCTCCAATTGCCGGGTTCGCCGTTTTGAGAGGCTTGCGGCCTGCTGTCCCACCGCGCCATCCGTAAAGCTCTTGCGCGCGCGGCTGAGCCGCTTCGCCCGACCCTCCGGCCGATGCTGAACCTGAACCGTCCGCAGGTGCAACTTGAAGTCCACAGGCTCCTAAAGAGTGGGCCGGAATGCTCCTCGACGCTTCACCAAAGCCAGGATTGCGATCGCGCAGGCGAGCAAGAACCCGCTGTGCGGTTCCGGAACTGCCGTAATCCCGTTCGGTCCATAGTCGAGGCCGCTGACGGCGCTGATATCCGCTGCATAGTTCTGGTCGCCCGGGGCCGATGGCGTTCCAGCGAACACAAGAGCCGAAGTGAGTGCCGCGGTGTTGTCGTAATTCACGGTGGCGGTATACGTTGGCGAGTTGACGGCAGACACGAAAAGTGCGCTCGCATCCAGGATGAGTTCGGTCGGCAGCGCGGTCCCATATGTGAATGGAATGTAGTAGGTCACGGTGTCGTTGTATGTGCCATTGTTATCGATCTCGACATAGCCACCGCTATCGATGCCTTCGCTATCGTATTGGAAATTAGTCCCAGCAGTCGTCATGTAAAGAGAAGCATCGCTCGAATTGAGACCCGCCGTGTTGCTGATGACACCATCCAGCGCATACGTCAGCTCCAGGACGCCGCTGGTTCCGATGGTTCCGCCGTTGATCGTGAGTGTGTCGCTGAAAATCCCGCCGCTAGAGGCCGTGACAATTAAGGGGGCACCGGGCGTTCCTGTCACCGTAACCGAAGCACTCGCGCCTACCGTTCCATTATTCACCGTCGTGGCGCCGTTGGCCGAAATCCCATAGCTGACGCACGTCGACACCGAGCACGTGAAGTTCCAAGTGGGGAGGAGGTTGTCCGAACCGGCCGACCCGTCCAGTTGACCGCTGCTGTACAAGTTCGATCCCGAACCCCCGAGATTTTGGCCGACCTCTCCTTCAACGATTGTGTCGGCGTCCATGGAAGCGCCGGCTCCGAATAAAAGCATCCCGATCACGACAGAGCGTCGAATCAGAATAGTTTGAAGGGATAGCTGCATATATGAACTCCACTCGGGTGCCGACCCGGGTCAAAACCGCGACGGATCGAAGAGCCAATATCAGCTCAAAGCCCCGGTTGCCTGTTGATCCCGAAAGGCATCTCCAGAAACAGCTCTGGACCGGGATGTCTATCTTGGCTTGGCAGCTTGGTACAGTGTACGGCAAGCCGCCTCGATTGCACCCCAGTGAAGCCCAGTAACTTCGCCTAACATCATTTATTTCCCGCCTTCGCCATCACTTACGTCCCAGCACGTGAAGCGAGGGGAACTACGCAGCATACGCTTGTCCTTATGGACTGAGTCGCCGCAAAATGCCTGCTTAGCACGATTTGCTGAAAACGCATGACTTCCCTGGCTTCGTTTTTCAAATTCTCGAAATTTCACCACCGCCCCCGCGCCAATCCTCCACCCTGCATCAAACGACATCCCGCCCAATCCGTCTGCTATCGTAAGCGCATGCAGCGACTCCTCCCCACCCTCCTCGCCGCCGCCGCCCTCGCCTCGGCCCAGCCCTCCGACGTCAAAACCGGCACGTTAGCCAATGGAATGAAAATCCTCATCCAGGAGGACCACAACATCCCCAACGTCGCCATGTACTTTTTCTTCAAAGTCGGTTCGCGCAACGAACGCCCCGGCATCACCGGTATTTCGCATTTTTTCGAACACATGATGTTCAACGGCGCGAAGAAATACGGCCCCGGCCAATTCGACACCGAAATGGAGAAGAACGGCGGCAACAACAACGCCTACACCACCAAGGACGACACCGTCTACACCGACTGGTTCCCCTCCGCGCGCTCGAGCTGATGATGGACATGGAATCCGACCGCATCCACGATCTGAGCTTCGACCCCAAAATGGTCGAATCCGAGCGCGGCGTGGTCTATTCCGAGCGCCGCACCTCGGTGGACAACAGCAATTGCGGCATGCTCTCGGAACTGGCCGCGGCCGCGGCCTATCAGGCGCATCCCTATCACTGGCCGGTGCTCGGGTGGCCTTCCGACATCGAGTCGTGGACCATGGAAGACCTGAAAAGCCACTGGCGCATGGGCTATGCGCCCAACAACTGCGTGATGGTCGTGGTGGGCGATGTATCGTTCGCTGCAGGTGATGGAGCTGCGAAAAATATCTGGAACCGATCCCGCGCGCGACCCACCGCCGCCCGTCCGCACCAAGGAACCGGAGCAGCTCGGTGAGCGGCGCATCACCTTGATGCGTCCGGCGACGTGCCGTCTCCACTGGTGGCCTACCACGTTCCCGAAACCAAGAATCCCGACGACACCACGCTCGACGT
>CAVXJU010000037.1:0-38472 GCA_963761935.1 Terriglobia bacterium
GGCGTCGCTCGCGACGCCTGCCGCCAACGCCGGCGCGCGCAGCAAACGTGCCTGGTTCTCTATTCGCAAGTATCCGGACAGCCAGTCATCGGCTACGTTCCCAGGGGGCTTTCACCCGCACGTGATCGATCAGAAAGCGCACACCCTGGTTGTCGGACGGATTCAGCCAGAGCATACGATCGAAAACGCGCCCAGCCTCATCGAAACGGCCAAGGCGCCAAAGGCATAGCCCGAAGCCATTCATACATCGTAGGAACGGCCGGTTATCGATCCAACCCCACGGCAGTACGCCGTGGAACCCTGCGCCGAGAGATAATTCGCCGATTCGAAGCCCCGCCTCGTAGTGACGAACGGCGTCTTGGGGTCGGTGGTCGAAGACGAAATTGCCGAGGTGCGAGTGGGCGTCCAGGCAACGAAGATCAGTGTGGCAGAGATCCATCAGCAACTTGTATGCGCCCTCTCTATCGCCGGAGTCCTTGCGGTCATTGGATTCCCCGATCGGGTCGGAAAACGGATCATCAGAGTCCGCCCCCGGCAGCACCTGCTCCATCTCAAATTCCGGTCGCGGACCGCGGGCGATGATTGGCTTCGCCCAGTCCTCGATCGGTTCACCCTCCTCGCCCCAATAGTGTTCCGCGGGATTCCAAAGGCCCCGCTCCTCCAGTCGCAGCGGGACCAACCTCAATGCCCGGGCATCAAGCCGAGTCGACTCGATTACGCCGGAGAGATAGGGATTGCCCGCATAGATCCACTGCTTCGCGGGCCGTACGACCGCGATCTCTCCGGGCACTAAGTCCCAGAGCCGGCCAGCGCGGAAAGTGAAGGTTCGGTCGCCGCCCAACAAGCGGCAGCGCGCAGACTTCTGTTTGACCGACAGGACCACCAATTCGATGGGACCCTCGAGATCTGGGGGCGCAGCGGCGGTCCGCTGCACGGTTCTGCCGCGAGTACCGCGCGGGAATGGTGAAAGCCCCATCCATTTGCGATACGCAGCCAGGTAACGCCCGCCTGACGCGCTCAGTGGAATCACCAGATCGGAAGCCGCCACTATGTAGTTTGTGCCATCCGCCCGGCGGCAGATCGCAGTGAGCCCGCGTCGATTGTTCCCGTCATAATCGAACTTCATCACTTTAACCGACTCGCCAATGACGGTCGCCTCGCAAGGCACTGAGACGTTGTCCTCGAAGGCTTGGCGGAAGGCCCAAAGCTGCTCGTCTTCCCCGTTGGCGTCAACCGTGATCTCCTCGACCAGTTCGTCCAAACTTGCCGCGTCGAGGCTGGCCTGGTCTCGTTTCCTCATGAAGGGTCGGTTCCGGCGAGACCTTCGATCTTGGCCGCGGCCTCTTCAAACCCGCTCGCCAATGAGAAGCAAGCGCAGTCGCTGATGAATTCCCCCGATCTGAGGGGCAGTTCGATCTCCTTCTCGAGAGGGTCTCCCGCCATCATCCGTCTGGTCATCAGGTACTCTCAGGCCAGAATATACTGGCGCTTCGGGTCGTGCGGACCGGTACCGATTTCGACAAGAAGGCCGCGTGATGTCATCGACTTCAACCGTGTCAGAGTGGCTCGCTGGGAAAGTCCAACGTGCTTCGCCACAGCCGCCGTCGACCGGGCAACTCCATCGCTAAACAAAGCGAGGATGCGCCGGTCCGTCTCGTCCGTATGGGGTTGCCTCACCCGCGCGCTGGAAATGGTCACGCGAAAATGCATCCCGATTTCTTCCAGTCTGGGAGCCTCCAGGCCAGCCTCTTGGCAAGCTGCGGTCATGCGCTGAATCCCACTGCCCCATTGTTCAATCAGGTGTAGTTCGTGGAAGACCCGCCCGATCACGCGATTCCGCAACTTGGAGACACCTTGCATAATGTCCTCGATCGTCAGGCCGAACGGCAGAAGGCCGGGATTCTCGATCTCGATCCGGTCATCAAACAGAGCGATACGGATGGGCGCCCCTTGCTGGGCGTAGTCCGCATGGACGATGGCATTCATGAGCGCCTCCCGGATTGCTACGAGAGGAACCGACCAACGATCCTCCCTGCGGACGCCCTCGATGATCGATTCGCGCGTCAGGTGCTTATGTGAAAATGTAATCGCTTCTTCCGCGGCGCGAGGCAGGAACGAGCGGATCTCTGCCGAATCCAGTAGACGTGTTCGATTCGTTCCGGCAAAGCGCCCCGCCTGGATCCAGGCATCCGGGAACCGGGCGAACCTGTCCTTGCCGAAAAGAAGCAGTCCGCCGATAGTCGGCACCTGACGGCCTTGGTGCTCCGTGACGATGCGCAGAGTGGTCCATGCCTGGGCGGTCATTTGCCTGTAAGGCGCAAACAACTCGGAAGCAGCTCGGAAGTCGATGGCTTCCGACTTGAGGTCCGGGATGGCCTGCTCGTCGAAAGAGTTCATCCAGTTTAGGCGTTTCAGTTCGTCGATCTGCAGCGCGTCCGCCTTTCGATTGGTTGAGCCCACCCGGATGAAGACGCCGTCTTGGGGTCCCAGCCGTTCCAGGTAATGGGGACGCGTGTTGCTGGGGTAGACCTGAACAGCCAACACGTTCAGATTTCGCCAAGGCACCACCTCGATATCCGGAACGAGGCGTGGGCGGATCGAGTCGGAGACCAGGTTTGCGAGTTTCTCTTCCGCTGCAAGCACGTCGGGAACGCCACGGACGTTCTTTGACCCGTCCTCAACACCGATGACGACGATACCGCCGCCAGTGTTCGCGAACGCAACCAGGCATTTGAGAATGCTCTCCGGGGATGATAAATCCCGCTTGTATTCGAGGGTCTTCCCTTCGTGGCGCTTCAGCAGTTCGACGAGTCTCACAACTCCGCATTCTACTCGGAAGTACTCTTCGCTGCAAGGCTTCCGAGTGCGTCGACACCGTCAACCGCAAAATAACGGATCACAGGCGCGGCGATGCTGCTCCCACCCCATCGACCGTGGCAAAACCGTGTCAAAACTCTTCTCATTGGAGCCATTGGGGTTAGCTTTGAGCGAAAAGCAGATTCCCCAAATTGTTGAAACCATTAGAAGTGTGGAGAATTAAAAGAAGATTTGGAAGCCGCCGGGATGCGCCCAAGGCAGGTGCGCTACCAGGCTGCGCTACGCCCCGACGGATGCTGACGTTTCAATTATATCGTCAGGGCCGGAATTCCGCGCACTATCGATCGATTCGATCTATTTTTCGACCGGGGCGCCTTTGGCTTGCCACTCCGACATCGAGCCGTCGTACATGCTGACGTCGTAGCCGAGATACTTCAGAGTGAAATAGGCCTGCGATGCCTGCATGCCGCTATGGCAATACGTCACCACCTTGTGATCGGGAGTGATGCCCGCCGCTTCATATAATTTGCGGAGTTCGGGCTCCGGCTTCAAGGCCTGATTTTCGCGGCTGACGCCTTCCATCCAGTACACGTTCAGAGCGGTTGGAATATGGCCGCCTTCGCCGGAGTAATCAGTTTTGGGGCGAGCGTCCAGGAGAAGCTCGGACGTTCCCGCCTGCTTGCTGGATACTTGCTTGACTTGATCCATGCGCGTTAGCACATTCTGCTGGATTTGCGCCGTGAAGTGTCCCGGCGACACGGTCGGAACAGCCGTTGTGAGCGTCCGGCCTTCGCCTTGCCACTTCTTCAATCCGCCATCGAGCAAAGCTGTCTTATCGCCGTGTCCCAGGTAATCGAGAGTGAAGTAAGTGCGCGTCGCCGGCAACACGGAGGCATCACTGTAGACAATCACCCGCTGATTGTCCGACACCCCGGCGGCCTCGAACACCTTGACCAGAATCTCGGTGTCCGGCAGTTCGTTGGGAATGCCGTCTCGCGTAATGGCGATATCCTTCTGTGCCACGAACCGCGCGCCCGGTATGTGCCCGGCGTCGTAGGCCGTGCGATTGCCGGAAACTTGAAGAATCACGATGTTTGGATCCGCCAGATGGGCTGCCAGCCAATCCGAGGACACCAACATGTCGGTTCGAGTGGATGCAGCCGCCGCACTACCGACGTATAGAGCGGCAACAGACACTAGCGATACCAGAGATCGAACGGTCATTGTGGTCAGCGCCTTTCTTGTCATTTCGATGGCTTCTGCAACTTCTTATAATACGCCTCGATGGGCTGGAAGGGGCCGAAGCGGTGCTGTTCTACGGAGAAAGAATCCGCGTACGGAAGGTAACCGGTGTCAGCCGGCTTCTTGGTCCGATCGGGATAATCGCGATCCAGACCCGCCATTTCCGGGCGCGGCTTGGAGTTAATGTACGCGGCCACGTCAAAAGCGTCTTCGTCGTCCAGATCGGCCTTCCCTAAAGGCATTTTGGCCTTGATGAACTTCGCGGCCGTGAGCACACGGTGGAGTCCGGCTCCGTCGTTAAAGCTGTTTGAACCCCACAGCGGCGGGAACACGTAGCCTTGCACGAGGTCGGGCGAAGCGGGCAGACCCGCGCCATCTTGTCCATGGCACGCCGCGCAGCGCTTTTCGAAAACGTGCTGGCCAGCTTCCAGATTGGCGGCGCGGTTCGGAGTCTTGAACGCCGGCGGCTCATGCGCCTTGCGCTGGCTCGCGGCGGTGGCTACGTCCTGACGGGCCAGGAATCCCAGGTACGCCACCATGGCCATCATCTGCGGACTGTTATCGGGCAGAGTGCGGCCATTCATGCTGCGCATCATACAACCGTTGATGCGGTCCTCAATGGTCTCTTTGGCGCCGGTGCGTGGAGAGATGCGCGGATAACGCGTGATGGCAGTGGCCAAGCTTAAGTTGCCTGGTTCTACGCCCGCGCCGATATGGCACGACGCGCACGCCAGCCGGCTATTGGTATAGCGCATCTTGGGATCGGCTACGTCCGGCCCCAGCACTTCGGTGGTCTGAGCGATCAGGCGTTTGCCATATTCCTCGGTCGCTATCGATGGGAGGCGCACCGGTTCGCGCTCCGTGATGGGAACTCGACGGCCCCACGCGAAGGTCGCTACGATTGTGACCAGCCCGATGGCGGCGCACGCACCCGCCACCCTGCCTAGACCCTGACCTCCGGGGGAATCCGTATTCTTGATCATTTGGGCCGATTCTTGCCTTCGAACGCCATCTGAACCGTCTCATCATAGCTTCGCAGATTTTTCTGGAAGCGGTACTTGGGACGCTCAATCCAGGCTCGCAGGTTGGGCGAGACGCTCCAGGCGATCGTTAAGACAATGGCGAAGGCCAGCGCGAGGAACACAATTATATCCATGGCGCTCGTGGACCCATTCATGTTCATTGCCGCACCGCCGCAGTATCAGGTTGGAAGAACCCCCGCACGAAGTAGGCCGCGGCGGAAAGCTCGGCCTCCGACAACTGGCTGGTCCAGGGAGCCATGGGCGTTCCTTCCACTCCATTTCGGAGCGCGCGAAGACTGGCGGCAATGCTCGGGCGTTGGGCCTGGAAATTTGTGGGTGGGACGGGAAACTGCTCGGCCGCGGATCCGTCGCCGGCGCCTTTGTCGCCGTGACACTGGGCGCAATGCGCTCCATAGACTTGCGAGCCAAGATCGAGCACGTCCTTAGGAAGCGCGGGCTCCGGCTGCGCGGCGTAAAATCCCCGCACCACTTGCGCGATAGCGGAAAGGTCTTGCGCCGAGAGGTCGCGCCAAGCCGGCATGGCTGTTCCTGCAACGCCGTTCCACAGCGCCGCGCTCAGGCGATCCAGCGTATACTGGCGCTCGGAAAAGTTCACTGGCCGGGGGTGCAAACCGGCCGCGCCAGGCCCGTCGCCCAGGCCGCGGACTCCGTGGCAACCCGCGCAATTCTGAGCGTAGAGATCCTGCCCACGTTCGGAGCTCTGGAGCAGAGTGAGTTTCGGATGATCTCCCTTCCGCCGCGTCGTGGCCGGATTTGCGTTCAGCTCGGGTGAACCAAACGCGAAGCGCTTCTCGTCGTCCGAACAATTGCAAGCCGCTCGAGCACGCGCTTCTCCCTCGGGGGCGGCCAACTCGCGATCGCGTCCCAAGGTCTCGATGTACGCCAACAGATCCCGAGCTTCCTGGCGTGGCCGGTCTGGCGCGCCCGCGAACAGCCAAGGGAACGCGGGCATGACAGAGTCCCGCACCAGGTGGCGGGGCGAGTAGAGATGCGCGAGCTGCCAGTCGGAAGAACGGGCCAAGGCTTCGCGCGACAAATCCGGGCCGATCCGGCGGGTCCCCCACAGCTGCGGGTAATCGAAAATGGTTTCCCAGGCGAGCGTCGCGGCGCCGAAGCGCGAGACATCGCGCGAGAGATAGCGGATTTGTTGCGTGTGGCAATACGCGCAACCCTCGCGCGCGTAGACGGCGCGGCCGCGCGTTTCACTGGCCGAGAGCGGCAGCGGATGGGAGGGAGACGTGGCGCGAATCTGACGCTCCAGCACGCGTCCGGGCCAGACCCCGAGCAGCAGTACCGACATCGCAAAGAAACCCAGCCCGCCAAGCGAGGCTACCAGGTACGACATTCGGAGAAAGCGCTTCATGACGCCTCCGATGCGGCCCGGCTCAAGCGCGGTGCGACCTGCGCCGCCATAAGCTCCGAGTTGTCCTGAAGCGCTCGCTGGTCGCCGCGCTGGCCGGTGACCAAACCCGCAAAGAGCGCCAGAAATCCGGCCGCGATCGGGAAGAAACTCAAGCTTCGGATAAGCCAATAAGGACGCGCCGCCCGAACCGATTCGATCCACGGGGCCGCGGACCCCCAAAAGTGCGCCTCCACCAGTCCCGCGATCGTGAGATCGGAGACCATCATCACCACGCCACCCAGTAGAAGCCAATACGATACGTTGAACAGGGCCGGATTGCTGCGCGCCGAAGGCAGTCTTTGCCATACATGAATCAAGCCGCCGGCCGCGGCGAAACTCGCGAATCCCAGCATGGCCAGATGCGAATGGCCCACCACCCAATCGGAAAAGTGCACGCTTTGATTCACGGACATTTGCGCCTGCACGGATCCCTGGATGCTCACGATCAGATATAAGACCGTTGACGTGCCCACGAAGCGCAGGCCGACGTCGCGCGGAAACCAGCCCGTGCCTCGGAGGGACAAAAGCAGATTCGCGACCACCAGAATCACGTCGACGCCGAGCAGAGTGGACGCCGTGATGGCCCCGATTTGCGCGCTCATCGGAATCACGGAAAAAACGTAATGATGGGTGCCGTTGAGCGGATACAAAAAGAACAGCAGCCAGAAGCCGAGCATGGAGAGGAAGTGGCTGAAAATCGGCCGGCCCGTCGCGGCCGGGATCACGAAATAGATGATGGCCAGAGCTAGCGGCGTAACGAACAGGCCGACGGCGTCGTGGATCCACAAGCCGCTGAATGCCGCGCCGCGCGCCCCCGGAATCAGCTCCGGAACGAAATTGCCCATCGGGTACGCCAGCAGCGTAAAAATCAGCCCGCCGATGACATACCAACTCGATACGTAGAGGTCTTCCAGCTCGCGGGAAAAGAACGGCGGAACGAATTGGATGAGTGCCAGCACCAGCGCCACGACCACGAAGACATCGATGACCAGAGGAAACTCAGCCCACTCGAGCGGCTGGCTGAAGCCGCCCAACACCAAAATCCAGCCCGGCAGAACGATGGCGAAGTTCCATAGGCCGAACAGCCAAAGCCCCAGCCGGACGCTGGTGACCGGCCGGCCGGTGAGAATCGGCACCGCATGATACAGAAAAGCAAAAAACGCATTCGCCAGCCAGCCCAGCATGATTCCTTGCGTGTGGTCGTAACGCAGCCGGCCCCAACTGAGCCAGGCCGTTCCGCCGAAGGAATCCGGAGCGACTAATTGCAGGGAGGCCAGAAATCCAAACAGCAACGAAATCAGCAGCACCACGATGGCGGCCAGTCCGTGGGCGTAAACCAGACGCGTTTCCACCCGTGGCTTGAACATGGGCGCTGCTGCCGCGCCGGTCATCGGACCTCCTGAGTAATCTTTGGCCAATGTTTTATCATTGTCAGACAGGCGCAGTTTGGGGTCGACATTTCGGCTGCGCGGTTCGAATTTGCATTGTACTCCTGAAGGAGCGTCCATGAGCAAGAGTGCCATCGTTTGTCTGATTGCATTAGCGCTGGTAGTGGTGTTTGCCGCGGTATCGCAAACCCCGGCCGCGCCGAAACATCACGTCGTTTTCCAATTGACCGAACCGGAAGGGCCGGAATGGGGCACGGTCATTCGCCACGTCAACAACCTGCGGGAGGCCTTCGCAAAGGACGGCGGATCAGAGGTGGAGGTGGTGTTTTTTGGGCGTGGACTGAATATGCTCCGCAAGACCAATACCGCTTATGAGGAGCGTCTCAAGCAGCTCGCCGATAGCGGAGTAAAGCTCTCGGCCTGTCAGAACGCAATGCGGGCCTTGAATGTCAAGACAGAAGACCTGTTCCCGTTCGCTTCGCAAGTAGATTCAGGCGTGGCTGAAATCGCACGCAAGCAAGAAGCCGGCTGGGCGTACATTCACTAGCGGCGGCTCGAGATTTCGCGCTCACGCCCGCATCCCGGCGAAGGTCGGGAACAAGCGGCAGATGAGCAGCTCGCGCTCATAGATAATCTCCGGCGGCAAGTGATCGTGCAGGTCGAGAAAAAGCTCTTCGTGCTCCAGGATCTCGGAGCGCCAGGCGTGGCGATCGAGCGCTTGCAGTTCGTCGAACTTTTCCGGCGGCAAATCCAACCCCTTCCATTCAATATCCTCGTAGCGGGGCATCCAGCCGATGGGCGTTTCCCGGCCCAGGGCGCGGCCGTGCGCGCGATCGACGATCCACTTCAGCACGCGCATGTTCTCGCCGAAGCCCGGCCACAGGAAACTTGCCATCGGCATCCTTGCGGAACCAGTTGACGTGGAAGATCCGCGGCGTTTCGCTGAGCGAATGTTGCATCTGGATCCAGTGCCGGAAGTAATCGCCCATGTGATAGCCGCAGAACGGCAGCATCGCCATGGGATCGCGGCGCACCTTGCCGACGGTGCCGGTGGCCGCCGCGGTCATCTCCGAGCCCATGGTGGCGCCGATGTAAACCCCCGAGCTCCAGTTGAAGGCCTGATAAACCAGCGGCATCGTGGTCGCGCGGCGGCCGCCGAAGATGAATGGCGCTGATGGGCACGCCCTCGGGATCTTCCCAGGCCGGATCGATGGTCGGGCACTGCGAAGCCGGCGCGGTGAAGCGCGCGTTGGGGTGCGCGGCTTTGGCGCCCGTTTCCTTGGCGATTTGCGGGCGTCCAGTTGTTGCCCTGCCAGTCCGTGGCATTCTGTCGGGGGGTGTGTCGGTCATGCCCTCCCACCAGACGCCGCCCTCGGGCGTAAGCGCGACATTGGTGAAGATCGTGTTCCTCGCGAGCGTCGCCATCGCGTTCGGGTTGGTTTTGTCCGACGTTCCGGGCGCGACGCCGAAGAAGCCCGCTTCCGGATTGATGGCGCGCAGACGGCCTTGCGCAGTCGGGCTTGATCCAGGCGATGTCGTCGCCCACCGTCCAGACCTTCCAGCCTTCGAATCCACGCGGAGGGATCAGCATGGCGAAGTTCGTCTTGCCGCAAGCGCTGGGAAACGCCGCGGCGACGTAGGTCTTCTCGCCCTGCGGATTTTCGACGCCCAGGATGAGCATGTGCTCGGCCATCCAGCCTTCGATCGCGCGCGATGTTGGAGGCGATGCGCAGCGCGAAGCACTTCTTGCCCAGCAGCGCATTGCCGCCGTAGCCGGAACCGTAGGACCAGATCTCGCGCGTCTCGGGGAAATGCACGATGTACTTTTCTTTGTTGCAGGGCCAGGGCACGTCCTTCTGTCCGCGCCCGAGCGGGGCGCCGACGCTGTGGACGCACGGCACGACGCGCTTCTTATCCTGGTCGATCTCCTCAAACACCGGAATGCCGATGCGCGCCATGATGCGCATGTTTACCACGACGTAGGGCGAGTCGGTGAGCTGCACGCCGATCTGCGACATGGGCGAAGCCGATCGGCCCCATGCTGAAAGGCAGCACGTACATGGTCCGGCCGCGCATGCAGCCGTCGAACAGCTCCTTCAGCTTCCGGCGCATCTTGTAAGGGATCTTCCCAATTGTTGGTCGGCCCGGCGGCGTCTTTGGATAAGGAGCAGATGAAGGTGCGATCCTCGACGCGCGCGACATCGCCCGCATCGGAGCGCGCGTAGTAGCAGCCCGGCCAGAGCTTTTGGTTGAGCTTGATGAAGGTGCCGCTGGCGACCATTTCGGCACACAAGCGGTCGTACTCTTGCTGCGATCCGGTTACCCAATGAATCTTGGCCGGCTTGGTAAGGCCGGCGATCTTTTCAACCCATCGGCATAGATGTTTGTTCTCGCTTAAGGGGGAGGAGGAGTGGTTCTTAGCAGCGGATGCCATAGAAAATCAAATCATCGCACACCTAGAAGTAGTGTGAATATCCGTATTGGCTTGCAGGCCCGACGGGCCCTCTCGTTCACTTGACGCTGTTTAGATCTGCTTCACTTCCAGGTTGGGAACCAGTTGGAAATGGCGAACGTTTCGAGTCACCACCGCATAGCCGAGTTCCAGAGCCGTCGCTCCAATCAACAGATCGCCCAATGGAATCGTAACCCCGCTGGCTTGCAAACTCCCATCGAGTTTTCCGGCACGCAGCGCGATCGGCACGGTGATTGGTTCCACGGATACTGCGTTTATCAGCTCGTCGATGAAGCGCTCGCGCGCGATTTGCCGTGCCGTGGAATCCGCTCGCGCAATACCGTGCGACAGCTCAACGAGGGTAATGATCGAGAGCGTCGCCTCCGCGTCGCCTAATTTGCCAACCAGATCCTCGATGACGCGACGAGGATTTTGACCAACGCGCTCACCGGCGATCAGGACCGTTGAATCCAGTAGGATCCCCACCGCGAGTTCAATCCCAATCCGGCGGGTTTAGCGGTTCGCGGTGGCGATCTATGAAGTCCTGCACATCCGCAGCGAAGTCCGCATCAACCGTCGCCGTGGATTGCTCGGAAAGCGACGCCGCGATTTCCGATAGCTTACGCCGCCTGGATCCGGCTGGCCTCAACACCGCGACTGGTTGGGCGTTTCGCTCGATGACAACTTCAGTTCCAGAGCGCACTCGATCCAGAACCGAGGCAAGATTCCGCGCCAGTTCACTTTCGCTGATGTGCTCGACTCCCATACATTCTGATGATACTTCTTTGGTACTCTCGGATGTCCGCTCGCGACGGATCGAGGTCTATGAAGTGGATACGGGATTCGCCGATTCTGGTAGGGGCCGCAGGATCTCGTCGATCAAGAACAGGTCGGTGAGCAGCGCCCGCAGATGGATCGAAGCGTTGAGATTGTCGATTAATTGCGAGCCGATGGAGGGCTGCGCCAGAACCAGCTCGAAGGCGATGCGCGCGTCGCTGGCATCGCGCTCCAGCACCGTGAGAAACGCTTCGTAGCGCTCGGCGGGCTTTAGTCCCGCATCGCGCACGGCTTTGGTATAAGCTTCAGAGAGAGTAGCAAGCGCTTCGACCGCGCGGGTCAGGCTGGTGCGTACTTCCGAACCATGCCCGCCGTGCTCGCCCGGCATGCCTTGAGCGGCGAACGCCAGCATGAGCTCGTAACACTCTTCGATGGCGTTGCACCGCTGGCGGACAGCTTCCAGTGCGCTCAGTCTCCGGCCCCTTTAGACATCGCGGATTCGCTCACAACCCAACGCTCGGTGTCGTAATGCGACAAATAATACTCTTTCGGAAGTGTTCCGAAAGCCATGGATTTCGTGAGCACGAATTTCTCGGGACGCATGGCGAAATAGATGTGCACGATCACTAGGGCGATCAACCCGACGCCGGCCAGTCCGTGCAGGACGTACATCAGGCCCCAAGTCATGTCGCCGAACAGATACGGGTTGCGCGGGAAGATGCCGGTGCGCACTCGAAAGATCATGAACGCACCGGTGAGGATCACGGCTAACCCGGCGAGCACGATGATGCCATGATACATCTTGTTCTCGATCGGATACTTCGCGAAGCGGCGCGGCGGAGGAGCGTCCTGGCCGAGGGCGCGCTTCATTCTGTTGCTTCCTTCTTGGAGGTCCTGTTTATTCGGCCAAATCGCCCAGAAATCCATGAAGAACGACGCATGGATAACGTGGAAGATGATGGACGCGGTGAGCACCAGACCGGCGATCCAGTGGATCGGAACCCAGTTGAACTGGACACCGACCTTGGGCAGAAACGCGGTGACCAGCAGGGTCAGCATGGCCGCCGCCATGATCCAGTGGAACAGACGCGCGGCTAGCGAATGCCGATTCACGCGTTGAGGAATCGCAGCCGCGACATTCGGGCTAACCGTGCCCGCGAATTCCTCTTCCTTGGCGAAATAGCGCACGTAAATCGCGTGTACGATCAGGAAGGCGAGTCCTCCGATCGCGCACACGTAAATCAAAAACCAAGCGATATGTATGGGAACATCTTGTCCCCAGGGGCTTCTTGCCCATGTTACGAGGCCCACGAAGCTACCTCCACGCCGCCGATCGAGCGCTTTACCAGGTTGCGCATCAGCGGAATTTTATAAGCATTGAACTGTAACGGCATGGCTCCCTGGACTGCGAGCTTGCCGGCCATCTCCCCGGTCGCCGCATTGCGCCGGCTTCCCTTTGATGGCATCTTCTACTGACTTCAGCCGCAGCGGACGAGCTGCCGCGCCGTTTATCACCACGCGCGCGTCTTGAATCGTGCCGCCCGACACCTTCATGGCCGAGGCCACGTTCAGCAGCGCGAAGTCCCACACGTTGCGGTCGCGAACTTTCTCGAAATAGAACTGCGCTCCCGCCCAGGTGTTGGGAATTCGAATCGCCGTCAGCAGGTCGCCCGGCCGCAGGATATTCAGATGCGTGATGTCGATGTCCGGACCGATGAAGTAGTCCTCGGCATCTACAACTTTCTCGCCCTTCGAGGTCTTGAGTACGAACTTGGCGTCGAGGGCGATCAAAGCCGGCGCCGAATCCGATGGATTAACCGCCACGCAGCGGCTGGCGTTCAGAATGGCATGCTCGCGGTTGCGTCCGGTGGGCGTGTCGGCATAGCAGATGTTGCCGCCCGCGCGATAACACGGCCATCCGGCGCGATAGTAGTGGCAGCGCGCGTCCTGCGACACGTTGCCGCCCAGCGTGCCTTGGTTGCGGATCTGCGGCGAGGCCGCTAGCTCCGCGCCTTCCGACAGCAGGCCGAACTTCTGTTTGATGGTCGGATTGTTGACCACTTCGGTCAGCGTGGTCATGGCGCCGATCTCGACGCCGCCGTCGGAAGTGGCGCGGATGCCGCGCAGCTCATCGATGCCGCTCAGGTCCACCAGGACTTTAGGTTTCTTGATGCGGTCCTTGAGCCAGTCGAAGCTGTCCAGGCCTCCGGCCATCGCCCAGGCATCGTGCCCGTGCTGTTGGAGAAGTTTCTGCGCCTCGTCAGCCGTGGTGGGCTGGAGCAGGTCAAAAGCGGGCATTACGTCTCGAATTACGGCCATGGCTTATTCTCCTTTCCTTTCGCGCGCACTAGATGTACGCATCATATATGCGCCTCAAGCGGGTGCTGCATGGGCCGGCCCGCGTCTAGAGAAGCAATAATTGTATCCGGGTTTACCGGCGCGCGGCGGAAAACTTCGTCGCCGACCGCGTCCGACAGCGCGTTCAGGATGGCGCAGCATCCGCCACCCACGGGAGGCTCGCCGATACCGCGCGACCCGACCGGAGTCTCCGGATCGGGAAGGTCCACCGCCGCCCACTGCATGTTCACGGGAACATCCAGAATAGTTGGCGGCTTGCTGTGATGGAAGCGCTTGGAAAGCATCGCGCCGTAATCGGGATCGTACACCCATTTCTGGCCGATGGCGTGGCCGATGCCGAGCGTAGAGCGTCCGAGCACCTGGCCGCCCAGAGCTTTGGGGTGCAGCACGGTCCCAACGTCCGCATAAGCGAGGAAGTCCACGATGTGGTATTTGCCGGTTTCGAGATCCACTTCGACCTCGGCGAAGCTGGCGACATACGAACGTGTCTGCCCGTCATGCGGATATTTGTCGCGAGCCGCTGCGATGAAGCCTTGCCCGCTCAGAGCCGCGATGGATTGCTTGGTATACCGGTTGACGTCCGGATTGATTTCATGCCCGTCGTAAATGCCGCCCATCTGAATAGCCTTCTGCGCGGCTTGGGCTAGCGTCATGCTGGCGCCACCGCCTTTGTGGAAGACCTTTTCGTTGCCGACATCGTACTGTTCGGGGCTGCCGCCCAGGCTCTTGGCGGCAATCTCCTGCAGCCGTTTCTTGGCCTCTTCGGCCACGGCATGCGCGGCGCGAGTCATGGCGTGCGTAGTCTGGCTTCCGCCCGATACGCAGGACCACGGCAGGTTCTTGGCGTTGGTGCCCCAGCAAACGTCGCACTTCTCCCAGGGCACGCCGAGCATCTCGGCCGCCACGCGGTGGACATCGGAAAAGGACTCGGTACCGAGGTTACCGATTCCGGTTTGGAAGCAGAGGCTGCCGTCCGGCTTGATCAACATGAGCCCATCGAAGCCGGTTGAACCGCCCGAGTAGGTGCTCATGGAGACGCCGACGCCGCGCACCTTGGTCCCAATGCGTTTTGGATTGCGCGCGACACGCTCGCTCCAATTGAATTGCTCGGAGCCGCGATCCAGCGCTTCCTTGATGAAGCAACTGGTGGCGTAGGCACGCCTGCCACGGAACTCGGGCCCGAATTTGGCTTTACCCTCGGGAGCGTTGATCTTGCGAATGGCAACCTGGTCGATCCCCAGCTTGCGAGCGGCTTTGGCAAGGATCGGCTCCATCAGGGAAATACCCTGCAGTCCACCAGGAGCGCTCTGGGCGCCGCGGGGCGGAGTGTTGGTCATGACGGTCAGGCCGCGGAACCGCATGGTCTCGGGCTGATAGAGCAAGGAAACCATCTGTGCGGAAGTGGGTGCATCCCCCACCGGATCGTACGGCCCGGTGTTGATCAGCGAGAACATGTCGAGTGCGACGATGCGGCCGTCCTTAGCGAAACCAACTTTCGCGCGTCCCGTTAAGCTGGGGCGGGCGCGGCCGATGAAGGTCTCTTCTTCGCGCGACAGACGCATCATCACCGGAGCGTTGCATTTCTTGGACAGCAGGGCCGGGATAATAAGCGAGATCGCGCCGGTGATCTTGCTGCCGAATCCGCCGCCCGTGTATTCGCTGATGAAGACCACCTTCTCGGGGTCGATATTCAGCCAACGGGCGATGGCGGGCACGGTCTGAATGGTGCTCTGGGTACCGGTGTAAACGTAGACTTTGCCGTTCTGCCAATACGCCATCGCGCTGCGCGTTTCCAGGCAGTGATGGCTGGTGTCGGGCGTGACGAACGTTTCATCGAGGACCAGGGCGGCCTTCTTGAAGCCTTCGTCGATGTCGCCCAGCTTCCACGAGTTGGCCGGATCCTCATGGATGGCGCCCATGGGCATCTGGCCGTCCTTAGCCGCATCGAAATCGGCTTGGGTCCATTTCAGTTCTTTGACCTCCATGGGCCCGGGGAATCCGCCCCGACCGCCCCGGCCTGCCGCACCGGGCGCCGGTGGTTTGCGATACCAGGTGTTGCCTCCGATTCTCGGGTTCGGGCTGCCAGGCCGCAGGGTCTCGAGCGGATCGATCGCGAACGGCAGCGGCTCGATATCGAGCTTGATCTTCTCGATGGCCTCGGCGGCTGTTAGCTCGTCCACGGCGGCGACAGCCAGGATCGGCTCGCCTTGATATAACGGCTCATTGGTCAGCGCTTTTTCGCCCAGCTTATTGGCTGCGATGCGCGTGCCGTTGTCAGTGAGACTGTCGGCGGGCGCGGGGAGATCTTCTTGGGTCAGGATCGCTTTCACGCCCGGCATCGCCAAGGCAGCGCTGACATCGATGTGCCGGACCCGTCCGTGCGGCACCTGGCTGAGCAGCAGCTTGCAGAACAGCATTCCCTCGGCGCGATAATCTTCGGCATATTTCGATTTGCCGGTTATCTTGGCCATCAGGTCCAGGGTTGTGTAGTCCTTGCCGATCAGCTTGTGGCCTTTCCCGTATTCGGGGCCAGCCGGTTTCTTATTCTCGGGCAATTTACTAGGCATGATTACCCTCCCTTGCGATCTCCGCGCCGCGCATCAGTGCGGTGAGGATCTTGTCGTAATCCTGGCAGCGGCATAGATTGCCGGAAATGCCGTGCGCCAATTCGGCCCGCGTGGGATTCGGATTGGTCTTCAGATATCCCACCGTGGCCATCGCGAAGCCCGACATACAGAACGCGCACTGGAAGCCTTGCTCTTCCAGGATGCCCTGCTGCACCGGGTGCAGCTTGCCGTCGGCGCTCTGCAATCCTTCGATGGTTACAACCTTCTTATTGCGGACGGTGTGAGTCAGCGTCGAGCAGGAATAGTGCGGCACATCGTCGATCAGCACGGTGCAGGCGCCGCATTCAGCCCGGTCGCAACCGATCTTGGTGCCGGTGAGCCCCACTTTATAGCGCAACGTCCAGGCCAGCGTTTCCTGTTTCATGACGTCCACGCGGCGCATCTGGCCGTTGACGTTCAGTGTTATCAAGCGCTCGGTCGCGCCCGCGGCCGACGTGAATGTTGAGGCGCGGAACAGATAGGTGGCTGACGAGACCGCCGCGCCGCCTGCGACCACGCCTTTAAGGAATTTGCGTCTAGATACCGATTTCGGTCGTTCGTCGACCATTTTCAAATCTGTCGAATCAGGCATTTCAGGTTTACCTCCTCGAGCTTGCATACATGGCTTACGCGTATGGAGCGACGCCGCGGGGACCGTTGAGGACCGCCGGAGCCGTTGGAGTTCGTTCCTCCTGTCAGGACCAAAATGTCCATGGGACCTGGCCCACAATTATATACCATATACCTGTGGTGGGTGAAGTGGCTCAAAGGTTACCCTGGCTAAAAAATTGGTTTGGGGAGTCCTAACCCTGCGGCGCCGGGGGACCGAGTTAGGGAAAACTACCAGGGTCTGCTATCCTAAAGACTGATGCAAAAACATCCCGCGCTCTCTTCGTATCATTTCAAACGGGCCAAAACCGACGGCCTGATTGAGGTGCTCAACGAAGGCTCTTACGTCATGGCTGAGTATAGCGAGCGTACCGGCGTGCTGAAATGGCAGCGCGTTGTGCTAACGTCGCAAAAGGAAAAGATCGAGAAGTGGTTGCGCGAGCACTACCCCGTGCAACGCGCCGCCGCTCCGGCCCCGCGCAGGCTGGCTAAGCAAGCGTCGAACCGCGCTTAAGCAGGCGCGGCAAAACTATTAACGTTCCCCCGTAGACCAGCAGCGACAGGAATAGTGTGGCCGATCGGCCCCGCTCAAAATCTTCCGCGGCCAGCTTGACCGCGCCGAAGAGCATCCAAGGGAAAAGAATCCAGATCAGTTCGCGAAGGTTTTTGCTGCTTCCAAACCAAGCCAGCGTGAGCGCCACAATCGAGAGCACGACGGTGCGGACGGTGCTCGCCGCGGCTGGTTCAACGTGGATGCGCAATAGGGCTCCGCAAGCCAGGCCCGCGAAAGTCCAACAAAGCAGCGCCGCGATGAGCGCACGCGGGACTCGATCGGTCCAAGCCAGGACGCGGAGCTTTCGACTGCCGAGCATTACTCCATACGCAATTGCAGCGGCGATGGCACACACTGCGGACGCCGCGTTCAGACTGCTGGATCGAAGGGCTGAGGCGCCGATGAGCGTACGGGCTGAATAGATCAGCAACCCAGACGCCCAGGCAGCCGCAAGCAAGTAAATTGCGGCGTGCATAAGTGCAGTTCTCCGCGGCCGCATCGCTGCCAGTGCCATCCCGAGAAGGGCCGTCGTGGTCCATAGCATTGCTGCGTTGAATGGCGAGAGAGCGCCTCCAATAAGGACCAGCAGGAGCGCGAACGTGGCATAAGCGTGGAAATTGCGCCCGGCTGCCAGACTGGTGAACGCAGCGAGATAACAAGCCGCGCCGAGAATCAGGCAGGCCATGGCGATAAGAACCGGCAGTGGGCCAGCGCCATGCGACATGCGCAGCCCGCCTCCGATAGCTAGCGCCGCCGCCACCACGATTTGCGCAATTTCGAATCCGGTGATCGCAGTTCCGAGGGCCAGGGTCCGCAGCGCTGTACTGATGACGTAAGTGGCGGCCAGCGCAATCAGCAGCGCGCCCACGGCAGCGATGGGAATCGGGGGGTAGCCTTCCGGCAGCCCCTGCGGCCGGGTTATCAGGTACAGCAAAAGAAACACACAGAAGTCGCAGGCCAAGGCGACGATCCAGCGCCAGGAGAGCGCGCGTCCACGATAAGCTCCCAACTCGATCACGACTGCGGCAACTACCAAAGCGGTGGCGAACGGTACCGGATTGAGCGTCGCAATGATCAGCGCCATCGCGGTGGCGGCTCCAGCAAGCGCAGTTACACCGGCCAGCGCGGAATGGTCGCGCTGCCAAGCGAAAGCCTGTCCCAGGATCACGAAGAGCGCCAGCACGGAGGCAGATGCCGCTGCCGGCACGGTATGAAAACGAACCGTTGCTTCCCAAAGCAGCGGCGCCACAATGCACGCCGCCGTGATGCCGTGCATAGCAACCGATAGGCGGCTGCCGATTGAAATCCGGAGCGAGGAAATCAGCCAGCCGGCGGCATACAAAAGGCCCAGGATTGTGCCCGCGAGTTGTGGAACTATTCCGGCTTCGGTGATGGCGCGCAACAGGTAGGCACCGGCGATGCCGAGCAGCAACCGGCCCAATGCAGCCAGAATGCCGGGCGAAACGTCGGCGAGTTCCGCTGATGGAATCGCTGCTGGCGCTAACTGCGGCGCAACGTTTGCACCGGCTGCGACGCTCCATTGTTCGAGCGCGGCCACGCGGCGGCGCAACTCTTCCACCGCTCGAGTCAGGGCTTCGATCTGATGGGACTCTTCCGTCGCCGGAGGCCCATGCATGGCGCCCTCCTTGTTTGAATCGCGCACAACACAGCGGGTCGCGATTGTTGCTTCACCCTGCTGAGCGCGCCCCGCGCTGTGCGCTCCTAGGCTACGCTGCCGCTTCTCGTTTGGGCCAGGGCGGCAGCAACTTCACTAACACATAAAGGATGGCGAACGGCAACAGAATTAGGACTATGGCCGGCAGCAATCCCTCGCGGGTTGCAAAGTCCATTTTGTAGGATGTGTATCCGAGAAAGCTTTTCGAAAATAGCTGGCCGCCGATGACGACGTTCCAGCGCATGGCGAAAATGCTCACCATGATCATGCAACCGGTGCCAACGTAGATCGCTTTGCGCGCCTTTTCGGCGAACTTGCCGATCTGGATGAGCCCGAGTAAAGCGATCGGCAGCAGTGTTCCCAGGATGATCTGGAGAATCACCTGGGAGAAGAACAGCCTGGTGTGCACCATGAAATCCAGCGCGCTGAGCGACTCGTCGGCTTCGTACAGCCGGTGGATCAGATCCAGCATTTCGAGCGAGAAATCGATAATGAACGTGTACAGCAGATAGCGCGCGATGGTGTCCACGCAGCGCATGTCGATCTGGACGCGCCGCAGCCAGCACGTCAACATGTAGATCACCATGACCGCCGCGATTCCCGAGACCATGGCGGAAAAGATGAACACCACCGGCATCAGCGGCGAGGACCACCATGGATTCGCCTTGACCGAACCAAAAATGAATCCCACGTAGCCGTGCAGCAGGAACGCCGAGGGGATTCCGATCAGCGTGATGAAATAGCCGACTTTGTCGTCGATGCGCAGCGCGGCCGGGCTGATGTTACGCGAGCCGAGCGTGAGAATTTTATAGATCCATTTTTTCAGACCCGCGCCGGATTCCGCCCGCTCCACGATGTCCTTGCGGTAATCCAACCAGATTTCCATCAGCAGCACGATCATGAGGTACCAGAGATACACGAATCCGAACATGGCCATGGCCGAGGAGCGGTGCGGAGTGAGATACATTTCAAACGAACGCTCGGGATGGCCGAGGTGGAGTTGCAATGGCAGGGGCGCGACCAGCAGGAACGCAAGCGCCACGAGCAGCGCTAACCGGTAGGTTGGCTTGACAGCTTCCACCTTGAACACGCGTTCGAGCGAGGCCAGGATGAACGCCCCTGCCACCAACCCGGTGATATAGGGATAGAGCACGATCAGGATGCTCCATTGCAGCTCGATCTCGTTGGGGTACATGTAGCCTTCAACGCCGGGAAGGGGTGCATGCATCTTACTCCTTATCGCACCGATCCGTCGAGATTCTTGTAGAACACCTTGGCGTGCGTTGCCATTTGCGGTTTCAAGACCTGCACGCTGTGGGTTCTGCAGGAACTCGTGGATCGGGTCCTTGGGATTCTTCAGGTCGGCCAGCGGCGCGCGCCTGGTGGGACAGGCTTCGCAGCAGGCCGTGGTGAGGCCCTGCGTGATGCGGTGATAGCACAGCGTGCATTTGTCGGCTGTATTCGTTTTCGGGTTGAGGAAGCGGCAGCCATACGGGCAGGCTTGGATGCAGTAGCGGCAGCCGAGGCAGTAGTTTTATCGACCAGCACGACGCCGTCGGGCGTGACGAAGGTCGCGCCCACCGGGCACACCTGCACGCAAGGCGAATCGGCGCAGTGGTTGCAGAGCTTGGGGATGAAGAAGGTCTTGTCCGCCGTCGTGGTACTTCTCCGGGAATCCGTCGTGGCCGCCTTCGGGTGAGTCGACCTGCGGGTGTTCGAGGTCGGCAGTCATGGACGTGATAGCGCTCGATCCAAGTGCGGAAGTAGCCCGGTGGGCACGTCGTTCTCCGCTTCGCAGGCGCGCACGCAGTTGCCGCAGCCGATGCATTTTTCCGGATCGATGACCATCGCCCACCAGTGCTTGGTCACGTCGTAGTTGGGCGGCGGCTTCGGCTTTGCCTTCCAGCACGAACTCCCAAGCGGCGGCGGCGGCGGAAGTGAGCAAAATGAACTTGCCCGATTTTTTCAGAAGATCTCGCCGGGTCATTTCCATGGCTTAGTCTCCGATTTTCGGGGCGTGCGGCTTGTGGCAGGTGTTGCACGCCATGCCGCCGGAGTGCTCCGCGGTGACTACCTGGGGAAACCAATTCGGTTTCGCCTGATTGGCCTCATGGCAGCGCGCGCAGAGGATTTTCGTGTCGGGGAGCTGAGGAACAACGGACGAGGGATCCTCGGCGTGCTTGGCGAGCGGACCATGGCAGGCCTCGCAGCCGACGTTGGCGTGTTTGCCTTTGCTCTTCACTTCGGCCTGGTCGGAGTGGCAGGCCTCGCAGGTCTCGTGTCCGGCGAATTTCACGGGGCGCGCGCGGATGTCGTCCATGGCGCCGGGCCGGAAGTGGCCGTACTTGCCGAAGTCGGCCGGAACGACAGCGTGCCTGATCACCAGGAAGGCGATGACTCCGAGTGTCAGCAGAATCAGGACACGGATCAAGTGTTCGCCGTTCCTGAAGAAGTCCTTCATGCCCGGCGAATGATGCAACTAGCCGCCCAGAAGACCATGGAAAAGCCGATCCGGCTAGAGAAGTGGGGAATAAGGCCCTAGCGTGATGATTCGTTCTTAGCGGAAGGTGACGGAAACGGGCAGCTGCGGAAAATAACCCAATTTTTTGCGCAGCTTAGCGCGGCTTCGGTCCTGGGAGTCGGATAGGGGCGGTGGGAATCTGGTGAAATCCGCGGATTCTGTCAGTTGCCGATACGGGCGTAGCCGCGCATTTCGAAGTTGACGATCGAGACCAAGGCCCACAGATCGACGTTATCCCGGGCAACAGCATGTTGGGCTCGATCTTGTTGGCCAGAAGCCCTTGGCCGCAGACATGTAGCTCGACGCCGGCCTTCTTCAAATTTTGGATGAGCGCGGCATTTGGATTGTCCTTGCCCGTGCGTTCCTTGTAAACTTCGTTGTTCAAAATGGATTGAACTCCGGTCTGATGGAAGATCACGGCGAGCTTGCGATGCTCGGGCGGCACGCCCCACTTGTCCAGCGTGTTCAAGTAGCGAGCCAAAGCATCGAGTGTCGGATTCACCTGGTCGGGCTTCGTAGCCGCCTTCGAAACATCGAACAAGACTTTGTAAGTCATGTTCGGGTCGGGCAGTTCCTTGGCATTCGGAACTTCTTTGGCGACGGCGGCGCCGGGAACGGCCAAGGGTTTTTCGGACGCGGCGAAGGTGGGGCTTGCCAGTCCAATCGATAGCGCAACTAGCGCGGCGGGGGTAATCCAAGCGTACATGCTGCCTCCCATTGATGGTGCTATATGCAAAACGGCACTAGCAAATATACCAAGATGGCGGGTGCGGCAAAGCCGGGGCCGAGGCGTGATAAGCTCAGCTCAGCTAGTTACCTGTTTAGATGCGAGGTGGACATGAACAGTGATTCTCCGTCGCCGTCCGGGCGGCGTTCTTTTCTTACGCGGCTGAATGCGGGGCTGGCGTCGCTGGTGGGCGTGGCCGGCGTTGCGATGGCGCAACAGAAACAGGCGCCGGCCGCACGTTGGGAGCCGACGCTACACGAAAAGGATGACTGGCTCGAGCATGCGTCCGCAAAACACCGCCTGCTGTTCGATACGACCTCCGCGGACGGAGTTGGGGACGCGCTGGCCTTCGCCAGCAATTTCTTCCGCATCAACAAGTCTGAGTACGGCGTCGAAAATAGCGAGACGGCGGTGGTGATTGTGCTGCGGCATCACTCGGCGGCGTTCGGTTACAGCGACGCGATGTGGAAGAAATACGGAGCGACGCTGGCGGTGCGATCCAAAATGGAAGATCCCAGGACGCATGCGGCGCCGGCGGCGAACCTGTACAACGCCACCGGCTATGGAGATCTGATTCCGAATCGGGGCATCACGCTGGAAGCGCTCGCGAAATTGGGCGCGCAGTTTGCGGTGTGTTCGCTCTCGACCGCGCCAATGCGGGGTTGATTGCCCGCGCGGTCGGAAGCACTCCGGAGGCGATTCTCGCGGAGTTGACCCAAAACCTGGTGAGCAGCGCACGTTTGGTCCCGGCGGGAATCGTCACGGTGAATCGCGCTCAAGAACGCGGCTATTCGCTGGTCACCTGTTGAGCTTGGCCTTCAGCTAATTGCACGCTCCGATGGGCGCCATCTCGGGTCCTTACGGTCGGCCCGTTGTCTGAAGGTAGCCAGTCGTGTCTGTTCTTGGACGGCGAACATCGTGGCGCGTGAGGTAAAATGGGTCGAGTAATCCTCGAGGGGGGCGGCTAGCTCAGCTGGGAGAGCACGGCGTTCGCAACGCCGGGGTCGTGGGTTCGAATCCCATGCCGTCCACCAATCCCCAATTGCGAAATATTATTTGGTTGGTCCGCCGTCGGTCGGCGAACCGGCGAAGACCTTGCGCCCATCCGGTAGCGTGACGCTGCGGGCGTTGGCCAGGCTGCTGCCATCCTTGGCGGCATAACCTTCGATCGTGTAACTGCCCGAGGCCGAGGTCTTTGCCTGGAACTGAGCGCCCGCCTCGTTCTTAACCTGCACCTGCGCGTTGGCGACGGCTTTACCGTCCGCATCCGTTGCAGACCCGCTGATCGTGCCGTAAGTGCCTCGGCGTAATAAGGTCAAAGCTGTCGACATCGGAAGCGAGCACTATCTGTTTCGATAGCGACTCACGTTTCGTGCCCGACCGTTTCCCCGATTAATTGATGACGGAGTTGATTCTTAGGGGTTAGCTAATGCTGCCTGCGTGGCCCTTGGTTTGCACTTCGCGGCCGGCAGGATACCAGATTGTGAAATTTGTCTCGATCGTCACCCTGGTCGTCTGTATCGCCGGCGCAGGGCGGGCCGACAACGTGCAGATCGATCTGTCCGGTTTTGTGAACTCAGACCTGACAACCTACAGCGGCGGATCCAACTATCCACAGCAGGGCGGCCCGATTACCGTGGATGGAACTCAGTTCGAGCTGGCCACCATCGGCCCGCAAGACGATACGGCCGTCCTTCAGACCGGTACGCAAGGTTTTTCTATACCGGTTGACACTTTCGGGGTCACCTCCGTGGATATGCTGGTCAACTCCGCCTACGGAAGCTGCGGAGCCGATGTGGGGGAGATCTATTTCGTTGGCTCATCTGGGACTTACAGCTACACGCTGACTGAGGGCGTCAACGTACGCGATCATTTCAACGGAGTTTTTTGCAACTCCGCGAGCGACATCACGGATACGGCCAGCTTTGGTGGCGGCGCTGACCGGCTGGATCTCGACTCAATCGAACTTCCGGCGTCATTCGCGGATCAAACGCTTGAATGGATCAATTTCAAAGGATTCGATCAGGGTGAGCTGGGGGAGCCGTTCCTTGCGGCCGCGACCGTTGTCACTCCGGCCGATTCGGATCCGCCGCCGGTCCCCGAGCCATCGGATCTTCTATTCGTATGCATCGCCTTCGGCGCGATTCTTGTGAAGCGGCGTCTATAGCGAGGGCCGCCGCTGGTGCCATGCGGTGGCTTGCTCATAAGCGTGGGCTAACGCGAGGACGGTCGGTTCGCCAAACGGCGCGCCGCTGATTTGCAGACCAATGGGCAATCCGGCGCTGGTGAAACCGCAAGGGAGCGAGATGGCGGGCAGTCCGTAGACATCGAACGGCGAGGTGTTGCGCGTGGTCGCACTTTGCCTCGCGCTGGCTTCGATAGTGACCGGTGGAAGCGGCATGGTGGGCGTGATCAGCAGGTCCACCGTAGAGAAGGTCTTCCTGATCTCGCGCCGCAGCAGATACACTTTGTGCAATGATTCCGCGTAGGCCGGCGCTTTGCTGTCGGCGGAGCGTTGCAGAATCGCGCGCGTGGCCGGTTGATACAGATTGGGCGACTCGGCGATCCACTTGGCGTGATAAGCGTATGCTTCCGGGCCGATCAGGTTCAGGCCGGTGGTAGGAGGCAGGGTCACGTCGCTTGCGCCCGCCGTGAGTTTCGCAAGAACATTGATGGCTTCTTCGACGGCCTTCTGAACCTCCGGATCGAGGCCTTCGAAATAGGGAGTGCGCGGAAGACCCAGGCGTAGTTTCGCGACCGGCATCGCCAGCGCTCGGGTGTACTCGGGCACGGGCGCCTCGGCGCTGGCCGGATCCATCTGGTCGTAGCCTGCGATGACGTCCAGCAAGAGCGCGGCGTCCTCGACGGTTTTCGAGATCGGCCCGACGTGGTCGAGCGTCCAGGAGAGCGGGATCACGCCGCGGCAACTCACTCGCCCATAGGTTGGCTTGAATCCCACCACGCCGCAGAATGACGCGGGAATGCGCACCGAGCCGCCCGTATCGGTGCCCAGCGAACCGAGGCACATATCGGCGCTAGTAGCCGCGGCCGAACCGCCCGAAGATCCGCCGGGGATGCGATCGAGCGCCCAGGGATTGTGGACCGGCTTGAAATATGTGACCGCCGATGTCGTGCCGTAGGCAAACTCATGCATGTTGGCTTTGCCGAGCAGAATGGCGCCCGCGCTCTTGAGACGGCGCGCGACCTCGGCGTCCTCGGTAGGAATGCGATCTTTAAACAGCTCGCTAGCGGCGGTGGTGCGGATGCCGGCCGTATCGATGTTGTCCTTGAGCGCAATGGGAATGCCGTGCAGCGGTCCGCGCCACTTGCCGCGCCGTTGCTCATCGGCCATCTCGCGCGCCGCGGCCAATGCCTGCTCGCGCGTGACGGTGATGTAGGCGTTCACGCGCGGATTCAATTGATCGATTCGCTTCAGGCAGGCTTCGGTGAGATCCACCGGCGTGGCGGCCTTGCGCCGCAGTAGCTCCGAGGCTTGTTTGACGGTCAAGCCGGCTAGGTCTTGAGTGGGAGCCGAGACGAGGCGCGAGGCAGTGGCCGCGATGCTAGCTGCCAGAAAATGCCGGCGGGAAGATTCCATTGCCTAATTAGAATAGCGCCGCGTGACCGCCGCGATGGCTATGCTAACTTGGACCTCGAAGGGAGAGCGATCCCATGACCTTCCGCTGGTTTTTCCCCGCCTGCCTGAGCTTACTCGCCGCCGCCGCGATGGGCCAGACAAAATCGCCTTGGACCCAGCCGCGCACGCCGGATGGACAGCCCGATATTCAAGGAAATTGGAACAATTCGACGATGACGCAGCTCCAACGGCCAGCGCGATTCGCAAATAAACAATATCTGAGCGAGCCGGAAACGATGGCGTTAGAAACAGAGCTGGCGAAACAGGGCAACTGGGATCGGCCGGGTGCGCCTCCGCAGCCCGGCACCGGGCTCGGCTACAACTATCTTTTCTGGGACGCCGGGACCAAGCTGGCGCGGCTGGATGGGCGCGGGCTCACGTCGTTGATCATCGATCCGCCGGATGGCCGAATCCCCGCACTCACGCCAGAAGCGCGGAATCGGGAAGCCGCTCGCAGGGAAGCGCGCACCCAGCGCGGGCAGTATGAGTCTTATACCGATTTGAATCTGGCCGAGCGCTGCATTACGCGCGGTGAGCCCAAGCTTCCGGGCGGCTACAACAACAACGTGCAGATCGTGCAGACGCGCGATGCGATCATGATCATGGGCGAAATGCTGCATGAAGTGCGCGTGATTTATCTGGACGGACGCCCCCATCTTCCGTCCAGCGTGCGGCTGTGGCAAGGCGATTCCATCGGGCATTGGGAAGGCGACACGTTGGTGGTTGACACAACCAACTACAGGGACGAGGTTCGATTCGCATCGTTTAATTGTTGCGGGCCGGCGGGCGGAAACATGCACATCGTGGAACGATTCCGTCGCGTGGACGAGAATACCATCGACTTCCGCTATACGGTGGACGATCCTTCCACCTACACGCGTACCTGGACCGTGGCCGTTCCCATGACCAGGATGGACGAGCCGATCTACGAGTACGCCTGTCACGAAGGCAACTACGCGATGGAAGATATTCTCAAAGGTGCGCGCGCTGAAGAGGCTGCTGCGGCCAAGAAGAAATAGTCGCGAGCCACGTCTGAAGAAGACGAGCGCTGTGCTAACTTGAAGCTCTATGGTTTTGTCCGACGTGGACATCAGGCACTACCTCGAGCGCGGAAAAATCAAAATCGCACCCGATTTGCCGCCCGAGCAGTTCGGCAGTTGTTCGGTCGATTTCCGGCTGGGCAACGAGTTTAACGTGTTCGAACACAGCCGGCATCCTTATATCGATCTGAGGGAACACAAGGGTATTGAGGGCATCATGAAGAGCATCCTGGTGCCGACCGGCGAAGCCTTCATTCTGCAGCCGCGCGAATTTGTGCTGGCCATCACCGAGGAATGCCTGGAGCTGGACGACGATGTGCTTGGCAGGCTGGAGGGCCGGTCGAGCTTGGGGCGCATCGGAATCATCGTGCACGGCACCGCGGGGCTCTTCGATCCGGGCTGGTCCGGCAAGGCGACGCTGGAGCTGAGCAATCTGAGCCGCATGCCGGTGGCGTTGTATCCGGGAATGCGGATTTGTTCGTTCACCTTCGAGCAGCTTTCTTCGCCTTCGTCGATGCCCTATGGAAAGAAAGCTGGCAACAAGTACGCCGGGCAGACGCGGCCGCTGGCGAGCAGACTGGCCGGGGAGTTTAAAGGCTGATGCCTGAGCAGCAGGTGGATGCCGCACCGGATGCTCAAGCCAGCGTGAACGCGGTACGCACCAGCGAGCCCGCGCCAAAGCGTGTCATTACCGTCGCGCCGATGCCGCCGGAAAAATGCGCGTATGCGCTGGCGCGCTATAGCCGCTCGCCCGATTCCATTCGCGATTCGATCGAGTGGGTGCGCACGCATGATTCCCAGAAATTTCTAGAGAGTTTTTATTTCCAGTACGGGCACGCATCCATCGCGGATCTGGGACATGTGGTGTTGTGTTTCGAGGGAATTTCGGAGCTGGCCGCGACCGAAGTGGAGGACGAGCAGGTCTGGGACGGCCAGGCGCGCTCGTCGCGCTATCAGGATTTTTCCAAATCCGGTTTCGTGACGCCGCCCGAGCTCGATCCGGCGCAGGCGGCGGTGTATCAAGAGGCTGCCGCTAAATTGCTGGCCGGGTATGAACACGTCCACGGCAAGATCTTCGAGGCACTGGCCGAGCGGGTGCCGCGGCCGGAAGTGATGAAGCCGGAAGTCTATCGGCGCAACTTGCGTGCGCGCGCGTTCGATGTGGCGCGCTATCTGCTGTGGCTGGGTATTCCAACCGGCGTGGGACAAGTGACCAGCATCCGTACGCTGGAGCGGCAGGTGCGGCGCATGAAGGCATCCGAATATCAGGAAGTGCGGGAATTGGCGGGAGAGATCGCGGAAGCTTGCGCCGCCGAACCGGCCTGCCGCTGGGACTCGAATGCATCGGCGGAAGCGGTTGCTCCGACGCTGGCGCGTCACGTGGATGTGGACCAGCATCTGGCACGCAGCCGCGACGACCTGCACGCGTGGGCCGCTCAAAACCTGCCCGCCTATGAGCCGCACTACAGCGAGGCGGTCGATTTAATCAAGCCCGCCGACAGCGTGGCCGATATCGTAGCCACGCTGCTCTACCCTGTGACCGAGCGGCCGTATCGCGAGCTTTACGAGCGGGCCCTCGCCTGGAACCACGCGCAGAGGAACGAGGTGCTGGAAGTGGCGCTTCGAAGCCGCGGGCAGCGCGACGACCTGCTGCGCAATTTCCGTAGCGCACCGTATGTCTACGACATCGCGATGGACATCGGCGCCTATCGCGATCTGCATCGCCACCGGCGCTGCCAGCAATTTCGCCAAGCTTACTCCACCCGGCTCGGCTTCGAAATTCCGGAGGCGATCGAAACCGCCGGCCTGCGCGACTTCTATGCGGCGCTGCTGTCGGATGTTACAGCAGGTGTCAGCCGATTGCCGCAACCCGCCGCGCAATATCTGCTGCCCTTCGCGGCGCGTTCCCGGTTTCTCTTCAAAATGGATTTCGCCGAAGCCGAATACATCGCCCGTGTGCGTTCCGGCGTCAAGGGTCACTTCAGCTACCGGCGTATCGCCTGGCAGATGAAGGAAAAAATGAGCGCGCTCGAGCCGGACCTGGGACGCTGTATGGAAGCCACGCCCCCTTGGGTAGAAGATCCGCTCCAGCGTTAACCGTTAGATGACGCCAGATCGACAGCGTGGTAAAACTTTCACCTCTTCCGCCTCGGAATAAAAACACAAACTCCTGAAAGCATAAGCCTTTGTGTTTGGCCCTGAAGCTGCGTTTTAGCTAAACCGGATTGCGGCCATGTCAGGCTCGTGAAACGGTTACACGCCGCGGGCTCGGGCGAGATGGTTCGCGAATCGCATATCTCAAGCGAGAAGGAGTTCTTATGAACCGTTTAGTTGTTTTTGCGGCCTGCCTTGGCCTCACGGCTATTGCGTTCGCGCCGGCCGCTCGCGCTGATGAATGGAATAAGCGCACTGTCATGACCATCAACGAACCGATTCAGGTGCCCAATCGCGTGCTGCCGCCCGGCAAGTACGTGGTGAAGCTCTTGGATTCTCCCTCGGACCGGCATATCGTGCAGATCTTCAATGCCGATGAAACGCACCTGATCACGACCATTCTGGCGATGCCGAACTACCGGCTGGAGCCAACCGGAAAGACCGTATTCACTTTCTGGGAAACGCCTCCCGGACAACCCCCCGCTCTGCGCGCGTGGTTCTACCCTGGCGACGAGTATGGGCAGGAATTCGCGTATCCGAAGTCGATGGCGACTCAGATAGCGGCCACCTCGCATGCTCCGGTTCCTACCACGGAAGCGACGCAGGCTCAGGAAATGCAGACCGCTCCGGTAACCACGACGCCGCCTCCGCAGCAAGAAGCTCAGGCCACACCGCCTCCGCCAGCGCCTGAAACTCCGGCGCCTGCGCCGGCACCAGCGCCTCAGGAACTGCCCAAGACTGGCAGCCCGTATCCGCTGATCGGTTTAGCGGGTCTGGGTGCGTTGGGCATTTTCGCTCTATTGCGCGTGGTCCGCTCTGCCTGAGACGGCCCGCTAAAATAGAGCTGGGAATGTTTTATGTCCTTAAGCCACGATGTGGTTCGAATTAGCGGTGTGATGGTGCTGCTTGGGGCGGCTTGGGCCGCCGCCGGCAGACCGCAGAATCCTCAGGATGAAACCGGGGGTTACACCCTTCGAACCACTTCGCGGCTGGTTCTTTTGGATGTCAGCGTCAAGGACTCCAAAGGTGGCTTTGTTTCGGGCTTGACGCAAGATCAATTCAAGGTATTCGAAGATGGAAAGCCGCAAGTAATCACGCAGTTTGCTAACTCCGACGTTCCAGTCACGGTGGGAATCATCGTCGATGAAAGCGGCAGCATGCGGCCCAAGCGCCCTGAGGTCATCACCGCAGCCCTGGAATTCATTCACGACAGCAACCCCGAGGATGAGATGTTCGTGGTTAATTTCAACGAACGAGCGCGGCGCGGATTACCGGACCTGGTACCGTTCTCAGACAATATTTATCAACTGCGGGCGGCTCTTTGGCAGGGCGAGCCCGAGGGGCGCACCGCGCTTTACGACGCCATCGAGTTAGGTCTGCGCCAGCTTCAACTCGGCCGGCGCAGCAAGCAAGCCCTGATGGTCATCAGCGATGGAGGCGATAACGTCAGCAAGCACAACTTGCAGGATGTTACCCAAGACCTGCTCAAATCGCTTGCCACCGTCTATACGGTTGGGATTTTCGACCAAGACGATCCGGAGAGAAATCCGGGGGTGCTCGAAAAGATTGCGCATATAAGCGGGGGTGGGGCTTATTTTCCGAAGCAACTGGATCAGGTGATTCCGGTCTGCAAACAGATCGCGAAAGATATTCGCACGCGCTATACGATCGGGTACATTCCATCCAACGAAGGTAAAACGGTCCGGCGTATCAAGGTAGTGGCCTCAGCGCCTGGTCACGATAGTCTGATTGTGCGCACGCGAACAAGTTATTCATTTTCGCCCGAGAGCGAAGCGGCGGCGACCAAATGAGGGCGGGTCTGGTGCCACATAACGACAAGGCGCGACCTGCCCTTGGAGCCGCTAGCGGTGGGGGCGAGGCGCACAACGGCGGGTTACATGGCTCCAGCGGGGGCGACCTGGGTTCGTCGCGAGGCCCGCGTTCTTGGCGACGAATTCTCGCCGGTCTCGAGTGGGTTTTTCTGTTGTTCGGCTTGCTGGCGCTGGACTGCTACGTCTGGGTCAACACGGCGGCTACGCTCGACCAAGCCTATAGCGACTGGGCGTTCGATCAAACCCTGCGAGGTTTGAAACCGTCCATGGGTGGGTTTGTGACCGATGAACTCGGCTGGTTGTGGCATCAGAACCGCTCAAGCGTTTCCACCCCGCCGCAGGAGAATGCCGAAAAAGCGCAGCCCATGCCCCCGCCTACAGCCCAAACTCTGCGGCCCGGGATGTTGATAGGCCGCTTGCGGATCCCGAGCCTGAACCTCGCGGTGATGGTGCGCGAAGGCGCCGGTGAATCCACCTTGCGGCGAGCGGTGGGCCATATTCCGGGAACCGGATTACCAGGCCAAGTCGGCAACGTGGGTCTGGCGGGGCATCGCGACACGTTTTTCCGGCCGCTACGGAACATTCGCAAGAACGCCGCAATCGATCTGGACACCGGGCACGGGACAGTCCGCTATGTCGTCACCTCGACACAAATCGTCTCACCGCGCGACGTGACGGTACTGAAGGCGTCCGGCGGAAAGACGCTGACTCTGGTTACCTGTTACCCCTTCTACTACGTTGGTTCCGCGCCCAAGCGGTTTATCGTCCGGGCCGCCGAATCCAACGAGGCCGTATCTGAGAATGCGTCCGCGGAAAACTCAGCTTCCGGCCGTGTTTCGTCTAAGCGCTCGGGCCACACCGGATACAGACGGATCGCGTCTAACCGGCGGCGCCCACAGCAACCAGGCTCTTGAGTTTCGCCGATAGCGTGGTTCGCTTCAGGCCCAGCATTTCGGCCGCGAGCTTCTTGTTACCCCTGGTTTTCTTGAGAGCCTGCTCGAGAATCTCCCTTTCGATGCCCCCTACCGTACGCTCAAAGTCCAGGCCCTGATCCGGCACGGCGATGAACGGTCCGGGGACGCGTTGCGCCTGATGCTGGCGCGGTGGAAGCGAAAAATCGCCCGGATGGAGGGTTTCCCGCTCGCCGCTTAGCACGATGGCTTTCTCAATCGCGTTTTCCAACTGGCGCACATTGCCCGGCCAGTCATGACTGGCCAGCCGTTCCAATGTCTCGGGCGAGATTTGTTTAGTGGGGATATTCTCCTGACGGCAGATCCTTTCAATGAAGTGTAGAGCCAGGGCCGCGACATCCGAGCAGCGGTCGCGCAAAGGAGGCACCGCGATCGGCACCACGTGCAGCCGGTAGTACAGGTCTTCGCGAAACTTGCCCTGGCGCATAAGAGCGCCGAGGTCGGTATTGGTGGCCGCAATGACCCGCACGTCCACGCGAATGGTTTCCGAGCTGCCTAGCCGCTGGAACTCGCGCTCTTGCAGGACACGCAGCAGTTTGGCTTGCAAACCCAGCGGCATGTCGCCAATCTCATCCAGAAATATCGTGCCGCGATGCGCCTGCTCGAAACGGCCGGCACGCGGACTCGTTGCGCCCGTGAAGGCGCCTTTTACGTGGCCGAACAGCTCGGCTTCGAGCAGCGTCTCGGGCAGCGCGCTGCAATTGACCGACACCATGTTCAGGTGAGCACGGGTGCTGGCGGCGTGGATGGACCGCGCCACCACTTCTTTTCCGGTCCCGGTTTCGCCGGTGATCAGAACCGTGGATCGACGCGGCGCCACCAAGCGGATGCGCTCCACAATCTGCTCCATCTGATGGCTCGATCCGATAAGCGCCCGCCGCCAGGGTTCGTTCTCCGGTGCCGGTTCCGCCGGCCCAGCTTGCGCCCACTTGGAATTGGCCGCCAGGTACAGCAGGCTGGTGGCGTCCTCGGAATGAAGCACATGAAAGGCGCCCAGCCGCAGCAGCCGCACCGTTTCGGTGGATGAAATGGCCGGAGCGTGAATCACCACCGGCGTTCCGGGCTGCGCCTGTTGCAGAGCTTCCAACAAGCTCTCGGCGCTCGGCCAATCCGCCAGCGGCCAGCTTACCAGTACCACGTCGAATTCCTGAGCGCGCAGGTGTTCCAATCCATTGCCGGGCGTTCTGGCCTCGGTGATGGAAAGCCGCTCACTGGTGGCTATATCGCCACCCTGGTCCGCGATCCAGAGCACTCTCGGCGTCACAGTGGCTTGATCTCCTTGCTGCTCATCCATCGGCAACGCAGAAGAAATGATGAAGGACAATCTTTGCTTAGTGCCAGCCTTCCGGCAGCAATATTCCGCGCCGGGATACCAGGGCTTACCATAGGTTCAGATGGAGCAGATGGCCCTGGTTTGGGGCGCGGCCCACAAGACCTACACGGTGGCGGAGTTGACTGCGTCTATTCGCGGCCTGCTGGCCTCCCAGTTCGACGACATTTGGGTCGCGGGCGAGATTTCGGGCGCCCGGACGGTTTCGAGCGGCCATTGCTACTTCACTTTGAAGGATCAGGATGCCCAAGTGCGCTGCGTCGGTATTCCGGGCTTCGCTGCGCTATCTGAAATTCAAGCCGCAGGATGGAGTGGCGGTGCTGGCGCGCGGGCGCATCGACGTGTACGATGCCCGCGGCGAATATCAGCTCTTGGTGGAGGCGCTGGAGCCGCAGGGCCACGGCGCGCTGCAGTTCGCTTTCGAGCAACTCAAGAAGAAGCTGGCGGCCGAAGGTCTGTTCGATCGCCGCGCGCAAGCGGCCCATTGCCGCGCCTGCCGCGGCGAATCGGGATCGTGACTTCGCCCACCGGCGCTGTGATCCGCGACATCACCGAAATTCTTTCACGCCGTTTCCCGGGACTGCACATCTGGCTTTATCCGGCGCTGGTGCAGGGCGAGGGATCGGTGGAGGCGGTGTGCGGGCGCTCGAATACTTCAGCCAATTCGGGCTGGCCGGACGTAGTGATCCTGGCGCGCGGAGGCGGGTCGCTAGAGGATCTATGGACGTTCAACGAAGAAGCCGTGGCGCGCGCCATCGCCGCCAGCCGCGATGCCGGTGATTTCGGCCGTCGGCCACGAGACGGACTTCACCATTGCCGACTTTGTCGCCGATCTGCGCGCCCCACGCCTTCGGCCGCGGCCGAACTGGTGATTTGCACCCGCGAGCAAATGCTCGATCAGGCCAGCGCGCTGGAGCACAAGCTGGTGCAAGTCGTTGCGCTACCGTCTGGCGATGGCGGCGCGCCGCCTGCATCAGCAAGGCGCGGAACGCGCCCCGTCGCTGCTCCATCGCAGCATTGGACGGCTGCAGCAGCGCATCGACGATTTGACGTATCGTCTGCGCGACCGCATGAGCGCACGCTGGTCGGCTCAGCGGCGGCAACTGGAAGAATGGACGGCGCGCCTGCGGAGCCTGGACTTGCGGTTAAGATTGGCGGCCGCACGCCGGCGCGCGGATGCGGCCGAAGGGGCTCTAGTGCAATTGATCTGCTTGCGATTTACCCGCGCGGGCGGCCGGCTGGATCAGACGGCGGCGCATCTGACGCAATTGAGCCCGCTCAAGATCCTGGAGCGCGGTTACGCCATCGTCACCGAGGAATCGGGCCGGGTGGTGAAGGAACCCGGGCAGGCGCCGGAGGGGTCGGTGATAGGAGTGCGCCTGGCGCGCGGCCGCATCGCCGCCCGCGTTTTCGAATCCGCCGAAAAACCAGCAGCGGAGAGCTAAGCCAGGAAATCGAACAGGCTCTGGCGCGGCATCTGCGCGCGCGATTCCAGCGCCGCCTGTAGCTGCGTTTGGGTTTGCGTCAACTCCGTAATGGATTGCGTTTCGTCGGCGTCTTCAATGCCGCTCAACTGCGTCTGGAGCTGAGTCTGGTAGTTCTGGCAATAGTTTATGCTGCTGGCGACGTGGTCCTGAACCGTCCCATAGAAGGCTAGCTCCTGATTGAGGTAAGTGTCCGCGCCTTGCACGTTGCCTAACGCCGAGTTGATGCCGGCGCTGTCATTGTTCAGCAAGGCTTGCTGCAAGCTGCTGATGGACTCGAAGACATTCTGCGCCGCGTTGGGGCTATCGAAGATCTGTTGGGCGGTCAGTGCTACGGAAAACGTCGACCCGTCCGGAGCCTGAACCAGACGCGTGGACGTGGACCCCTGGTACGTGCTCACTGGATAGGTTTGGGTTGGATCGTAGGAGTAAGCAGCCGTTTGGTCGCTGTCGCCAGAGAAGATGTAGCGTCCTTCCACTTGCGTGTTGGAGGCCGAGACCAGTTGCTGGAGTACTGAGCCGAGCTGGTTGCCCAGATCCGTTCGCGTGCTGGCGGCCACGGTATCGTCGGCGCCCTGCGTTCCCACGGTCTCGGCTTGCTCCACCAGCGAGACCGCGTTTTCGAGAACGCTTTCCGCCGTGTTGGCTTCGGTCTGCACCTGGCCCAGGTTGGAGTTGATCTGCTGGACCTGGTCGAGATTCGAGAGCGTCTGCCATAAGTCCGGGATCGCGGACGGATCGTCGGAGACGTTGTTGATCTTCAGGCCGGTGGTCAACTGAGCCTGGGCGGTCAGCATATTCTGCTGGATCTGATCGATGCCGCTCAGAAATGCTTGCGAGGAGGCATCCAGAGAGCTAATCATGTCGTTACAACCCCCACCATGTTCATCAGGGTGTCACCGATGCTGTTCAACACCCCCAGCATCTTTGCAATGGCTTGATAGGAGCGCTGATATTCCATCATGTTCTCGGCCTCCTCGTCGAGCGATACGCCGGAGATTGTTTGGCGCAGGCTCTCGGCTTGGTTGAGCAAGGCTGTCTTGGTAGTGGACGCGGACTGGGCAGCCGAGAGATCATTGCCCACCTGCTCGCCCAGATTGCCATAAAACTGGGCGAAGGTGTATCCATTGGTGGTTTGCGCGTTCTGCAAGTTCGCCAGGGCTAGGGCATTGCCGTTTCCTCCCGGCGCGCCCGGGAGCGCCGCTGCAATCTGGTCCGGCGTGAGCGGATTGACCGCTAGGGTCATGGCCGCGCCCGTGGTTGCATTGTAGGTGAACAGATCGGTGGACGGCGCGGCGCCGTTCTGATCTATGCCTTGATCCAGCGCGTTATTCACTTGATCGGCCAGGCTTTGAGCCAGCGTGTTGAGACCACTTACATAGGAAGGCAGGTTATTATTCGTGTCGTTCAGCAGGGCGCTGAGCTGCCCACCCGTCAATGAAGAGCTGATGTCGGCGCCCGTACTGCTCAAAACCGCGGTTTGGGATGTGGAGAAATCGCCCGAGATATCGAAGGTCTGATTGCCTACAACTAGGGGTGTCTGGCCGCCAATATACACGGATACGGAGCCATCGGGCTGCTGCAAAGCGGTGAAATTCACCAGTTGGGACAGTTGCTCCAGGGACGAATTCAACTGTGCATCCACACCGGCATCGATGCTGCCGTCGGGGTTGACGCGGTTCTGGCTATTGATTCCGGCGATGGTGCTGGCCAGCTGATTGATACTGGTGATCACACCCGTGGTCTGCTGGTCCATATCGGCGCCTTGGCTGAGCAGGCCGTTAGCGGCGTCGTTAAAGTCCTGCGCCACCATGGTTGCATCGTTAATGACCGTCTGTCGCGCAACCGTGTCGTTGGGACTCACGCTGAGCGCTGAAAAGTCGTTGAAGAGAGTGCTCATGTCCGGCCCGAGGCCGGAAGTTGACGAAAGGTCGAAATAGGACTGCAGCGGCGTCAAATCCGAGACTTGTTGCTGGCTGTAATTGGAAGCACTCTGCTGTTCCCGAACTGACTGCTCGGCATACGCGTCGCGCGAACTCTGCACTTGCCCAGCCGCTACGCCGCCCGGCAACCCTACCGAGACATCGAAGGGCAGTGCTTCGAACGAAGCTTCCTGCTTGGCGTATCCCGGCGTGTTGGCGTTCACCACGTTGTTTTCGGTCACGGTGAGCGCTTGCTGATACACGTCCAATGCCTGGGCGCTATTGAGCAGCGAGGTGAGCATGTTACCCATGTATCACCACCTGGCCGGAATTAATGGAAGCCAGCGGCGCGGCGGACCCTTGCTGGGTGTAGTTGGCTGTTTCTTCTCCCGCCGAACCGATCAAGCGCGCACAGCCTTGGTAGAATTTCCCGGCCGCCAGCAGCAGCGCCTGGGCTTTGGACAGCTCGCGCCGGATGGCCGCCAACTCCGCTATCAACATTGGTGAATGCTGCTTGACAGCACGCGCGGGCTGAAGGCTCTGCTCCAACTCATGCAGGCATACAAGGGCGGCATTCAGCTCTTTTTCGCTGGCCTTCCAGGATTCGATGCTGGGACGCTGTAATCGCTCGCATACCGTTTCCAGACTGCGGCGCACCTTGCGCGCTGTTTCGATTTGCTTCGTCAAGCCGCTATTCTCTCCCAGTTAAGCCGCACTCGCGCCTACCAGACTCTCCTGGATGATACTGGCGCTCACCGCAGCCGCATCCGGGTGATAGCGGCCGCTCGCTACCGTTTCCGATAGTTGCGATATTTTTGCACTTTGTTCGAAGGAAACAGCTTGGGATAGCTGTGCCACCAAGCCGGACAGCCCGACTTGATCGCCGCCGGCCGCCGGCGCCGAGGTTTTGGCTTGCCGCCCGCCGGTGTTTTTGACGGTTTGGACTTCTGGCGTTCTATTGAACCGATCGCTGATCTTCATCTTGGTTCACCGATGAATCGCTGCTCATCGCCTTCCTGCTTCTTTTATCGGCCGTAGCTGCCAGGATCGGAGGGAATAAGGCATAGTGAATTGAGGGAATACTCCTCGCGGTCCAGAGTGAGATCATTTGCGGCCCGCCGGAGTCTCATGCCTATGTCAGAAAACCACACCTACCTGCTCTGGCTTCTCGGCGCCTTGGCGCTCGTGCTCGCGGCTCCCGGCGTCTTGGCACAATCCGCTCCCGGTCCCGACAGCATCCTCTTCCCGAACGGCGACAAGCTCTCCGGCCACTTCATCAGCGCCACCAGCAGCTCGGTGAAGTTCAAGAGCGATGCGCTCGGCGACCTGACCATCGACTGGAGCAAAATCAAGGAACTGCGCACTGCTCAAAAGGTCGCGGTCATCCGTAAGGGCGTGAAGCTCGCCAAACACGCCAATCCCGCCTCGATCCCGCAAGGCACTCTCACCGTCGAGAACCAGAACGCCCAGGTGGCCGCGCCGCCCCAGCCGCCCCTGTCTATTCCACTCAACGACACCAGCGCGATGGTCGATCAGCCAAGCTTCGAAAAAGCGGTAACTCATGCGCCGGGATTCTTAGAGGACTGGGCCGGCACGGTCACCGCGGGCGCATCGCTGGTCAACGCCACGCAGGACAACCGCACTTTCAACGGCGCCGTCAGTCTGGTCCGGGCCGAGCCGGCGGAAACCTGGCTCTCGCCGAGCAACCGGACTAGTCTTGACTTCTCGGCCTCCTACGGCGACATCTCGCAGCCTAAGACTCCAACCGTCAAGACCTCCATCTTCGACGGCGACGCCGAGCGCGACCAGTATTTCTCCGACGGCGTTTTCGGGTTCGGCCGCGCGGGCTTCGATCACAATTACTCCCAAGGCCTTACGCTGCAGCAGGTCTACAGTGGCGGCATCGGCTGGACCGCCATCAACGCGGCCAAT
>CAVXJU010000038.1:0-107174 GCA_963761935.1 Terriglobia bacterium
GGATGTCCTGCCTTTTTCGATGACCGTCAGCCCGCGCGAGGTGAAGACCTTCGGCGCCAACAAGACGGGCCTCGAACGCCGCGGATTTTCCCCCGAGACGATTGAGGGTCTGCACAAGGCCTTCCGGCTGCTGACCAAATCCGGACTCAACACCACGCAGGCCGTGGATCGCATTTCCGCTGAGATAGAGATCGGGCCGGAAATCGAGGAGCTGCTGGCGTTCATCGCATCGTCGGAGCGCGGGTTCGTGAAATGAGCAAATACGGGATGATCGCCGGCAACGGCCGCTTCCCGTTGTTGGCGCTGGAAACGGCGCGCGGCCTGGGCGACGAGGTGGTCGCGATCGGGCTGCGCGAGGAAGCCTCGCCTGAAATCGAAAAGCTGGCGGCGCGCTGCCATTGGATTTCGATCGGCGAGTTGAGCCGGCTGATCGAGATTCTCAAACAGGAAGGCATCACCGAAGTAATCATGGCCGGGCAGGTGAAGCATGCCAGTATTTTCTCCTCGATCCGTCCGGACTGGCGCTTGGTGAAGCTGCTCGCGTCCTTGCGCGAAAAGAACACCGACGCTCTGATCGGAGGCGTCGCCAAGGTGCTGTCGGACGAAGGCATCCATTTGGCCGATTCCACTTTGTTGTTGAAGCCGCTGCTGGCCTCGCGCCGGCGTGCTGACGAAACGCAAACCGTCGTCCGATGAAGAGCGCGATATCGCTTATGGCCGCCGTATCGCGAATATGCTGGCGGGCCTGGATGTGGGCCAGAGCGTCGCCATTTGCGAGCGCGCCTGCGTGGCGGTGGAAGCGATGGAAGGAACCGACGCGATGCTGGAGCGCGCGGCCTCGCTGGTGAATGGCAAGCCGCTGCGCTTGGTCAAAGTCTCGCGGCGCCGCGGGCACTTGCTGTTTGACGTTCCCGTGGCCGGCCCCGGAACCATCCAGGTGATGCAGGTCTGCGGCGCTACCGCGCTGGCTGTAGATGCAGGCCGCACGCTGCTGCTCGATCGCGAGGAAATGCTGCAGCAGGCCAATCAAGCTGGAATCGCCATCATCGGTTGCACTCCCGAGCCGTAGACGGTGCGTGTGCTAGGTTAAGTCCTTGGCCGATAAAATTCGAGTCGCGGTGGTGGGCGCGGGTGTTTTTGGACGCCACCATCTGCGGATTCTGAGCCTTTCGCAAAACGCGCAGTTGGCCGGCGTGCTGGACGTCGATCCAGGTCGCGCTTCGACCGCGGCTACCGAGTACAAGTGCCCGGCTTTCGCAACGCTCGATGAATTGGCAAGCCACGCCGATGCGGTCGTGGTCGCGGTCCCAACCTCCGCCCATTCTCAAGTAGGATGCGCGCTGCTCGAACACGGCCTGGACTTGCTGGTGGAAAAGCCCATCGCCGCGGATCGCGCCTCTGCCGAGCGCCTGGTGGAGACTGCCGCGCGCCGCGACCGTATCCTTCAGATCGGCCATTTGGAACACTACAACCCGGCTGTGGTCGCACTGAAGAAAGTGGTTCGTCTTCCGCTCTTCTTCGAAATTCATCGCTTGAGCCTGCCCGGCCCTCGCAGTTTGGACGTGGACGTCGTACTGGATCTCATGATTCACGATCTGGACATCGTGCTGGACCTGGTGGGGACGATGCCGGAGGAAATTCAAGCCGCCGGCATCTCGGTTCTGTCGGACAAAGCGGACATTGCCAACGTCCGCCTGGCCTTCCCGGGCGGATGCATCGCCAATCTGACGGCCAGCCGCGTCTCCACCGAACGCGTCCGCAAACTGCGGCTCTTTCAACCGCACCAGTACATTTCGCTCGACTACCAGAAGCAGGAAGCGGCCTTGTTCACGGTGTCGGAGCAGAAACAAATCGGCTTCCAGATGTTGCCCGTTACTAAAGACGAGCCACTACGCCTGGAAGTGGAATCGTTCCTCGAAGCGGTCCGAAATCGAACGCGGCCCTTGGTTTCGGGTGCGGAAGGGCTGCGTGCGCTCAATGTCGCCCTCGCCATTCTTGCTAAAATTGAAGCGCACACAGAGTTAGTCGCGCAACGAATTCATTCGCTTCGAGAGCAACCTTCGGCCTAAACCGAACGTCTTTTTGGCAACGCCATCATGAATTTAGAAGCCGATTCCGGCCCCCAGCTACTGCTGGACTGGCAGGCTGAAACCGACTCGGTACGCTGGTTCCGCGCCGGCGTGGCCTCGCTCGTCGTACACGCCATCATCGTGCCTCTGCTGGTCTTAGTGGCGAGCATGGACACGCCGGCACCCAAGATCGGCACCCGGATCATCAGCAATTTCGAGCACGTAACGTTTATTACACCGAACGACATTACGCAGAAAGAGCCGAATCGAGCCAAGCCCGCCAAAGAAGTCAGCGTGGAAGACCTGCAGGCGCATCCTCCCTCCGAGAGCAGCCTGCCCTCCACTCGTACAGTTCGCACTTTCCAGCCTCCGACGCCGCGAAATCCTGGCCCTCCGCATCCGGGACCGGACGTTGCCGAGCCGCCGAAACTGGAAGCTTCTCTAACTCCATCGCAACCCCTGCCGGCGCCCGCAGGCAACCCCAACGCTCCGCCGCCGAAGATCCAATCCGACGAGCAGCCGAAACTTGCGTTGGAAACTCCCGGACAGCGCGGGCCGAATCCGGATGCGACTAAAGGCCAGTCCAAAGCGGCGTTGAAGTCGCCCGTGGCACAGGCCATGCGTCCGCCTCAGCCGAGCGCTGGAGGAGGCAATCTGGGCGGCAACGTCGAGCAGCCGGAGCTGCCCGAAAGCCTGCAGCTTCCACCCTCGCCCGGCAGCCAGGGAATCCTGCCGGAGCTGCTCAGCAACCCCATGGGCGTGGACTTCAAACCTTACTTGGCGCAGGTGCTCGCGCGGGTACGTAGCAACTGGTTCGCCGTGATCCCGGAGAGCGCGCGAATGGGCAATCGCGGAGTGGTGCAACTTCAATTCATGATTGACCGCAGCGGGCAAGTTCCCAAGCTGGTGATCGCGACGCCTTCGGGCTCTCAATCGCTCGATAAAGCCGCCGTCGCCAGCATCAGCGCGTCGGTGCCGTTCCCGCCGCTTCCGCCGGAATATAAGGGCCTGTCGATCCGGCTGCAGTTCGCCTTCAAGTACAACGTGCAGTGAAGCGGCGCTTTAGTTCCCCGGCAGCACCACCACCGGAGCGCGCCAGAAGGCGAACTTCTGCGCGGTCGGATCGAACACGCTCACCTGGCAGGTGTACTTGCCCGGGCTGCAGCTTCGCCAGCGGCACGCTGAAACGCACAGGAACCGCTTTGGTTTTGGGATTCAGGCCTTCGGCGACCTGCAGCGGCTCGGTCTCAAAAGCCTTTGACTTTGCCGCGGTAGAAGCTGACGTTCGCCACCACCGGCTGGGTGGTTTCGGCCGCGGGCTCGTACGCTTCCAGATAGACGTACATATTCTGGTCGTTGCGGAAAACGCGCGTCACGCTGGGAACCAGCTTCACTCCGTCCTGGATCAGCGGGTGCGCGGCGAGAATCTTCTTGTCTTTTTCGGCGCGTGGCGACGGCGGCATCCAGCTTTTCGCGCTGGTTGCTGAGCACCACCGAACTGATCGGCAGATACTTCTGTTCGGTGGTCAGGTCGGGCACGACGAACTTGGTTTCGAACGTGCCCATTTTGCCGGTCTCGTTTTCGCGCGCCAGAAACTTCAGCGTGTAGGCGCCGGGAGGCAGCGTGAAACCGGTGTCGTATTCGAGCGTCGTCTTGGCCAGTTGCTGGCGCTTTCGCCCTTCAACTTCACCTGGATGTTATCGCGCACGTTGCGCCACTACCGCGCCCTTGGCGTCCTTCATTTCGCCGATGAAATCGAGGCGCGTGGTGTCGGCGCCGCCATGCCGGGCGAGTTCGATATCGGAGCCCGGAATTTTGACCGCCACAGGGACGAAATAGCGGTCGCGCGCCAGGCGGAAGTAATCCAGCTCCATGGCCAGATCGAGGTCGGTGACGGGATCGCCCAGCATCAGCGCTTGCGCGAGCTGTCGCTCCTTGTCGCTCTCGCTGGATTTGTTGAACTCCTTGCCGGCGAAGTATCCCTGCCGGTAATCGAGCTTTCGCGATACGCGCCACGGCCGCGCTGTTCAGCGTGATTTTGATCGCGGCGGAAATGGCCGTCCAGCGCCGCATTGGTGCGTAGTAGCCGAGGATGTAGTAGCTGGACATGTCCTTCTGCGCCTGCACGATGCCCATGGCCAGGTCGTTGTTGTCGAGCAGCGCCTTGCCGCCGGTGTCGGCGGCCAGCGTGTACAGCGTCTCCTGCTGGCCCTGGAAGTTGCTGGTGGCCGCACGCGCGGAACTGCCGGAATACATGCGCCTGGCCGCCCGGCGAGCCCTTGGTGGCGTCGCCCAGCGGAGCCTGCGCCACCAGGCCGCGCGCGTCGATCGGATAGAACGCCACGTTGCTGCGGATGGCGGCATTGATGGTGGCGCGCAATTGCGCCTGGTTGTCCAGGCCGGTGCGTTGGCATGCCGCTGGCGAAATAAACCAGCGACTTTTTTTCGGTCAGCGACCCGAGCATCTTGACCGCGGTTTCCAGCGCGGCCAGTTGGCGGTCGGTGTTGAAGATGTTGAACTCGGTGTCGTCCTGCTGGAAGGCGGCGCCGGTGTCCGACGCGCTGTCGTCCTGATTGTCGATTTCGAATCCCTGGCCTTCGCCGATGGTCAGGCTTCGATGTCCTTGGCCAGCAGGTCGCGGTCGTCGGTGAAATCCTCCAGCACCTTGACGTCGCTGGAGAAGGTCATGATGGCCATCAGGTCCGCGGGCGTCATTTGGGTTTGCAGGAACTTCAACGCGGCGGTCTTGCGCCCGCTATCTGGTCCTGGATCGGCATGGACGTCATGTCGAAGAACATCACCATCAGGCGGCGATTGCGGTATTTGAGATCGCCGGGCCGTTCGGGCGCGAATTCGACCGTGGTGACTGGCTTCACTCCGGAATTCGCGGCAATGGCGTTGGACGGGACCACTGTGGGTTTCGCGGAGCGGCGACGCTGGCCGCTCCTGTCCAGCGCCTGAAATTCGAAAATGTTGATGTTCTGCGGCTTGCCATCCTCGGTAATCGTGAAGTCGGATGCTTTGAGATCCGTGATCGGTTTGCCGTCCTTGCCCTTGATCAGCACATCCTCGACTACCAATTGCGTGGTGGTGGATATCCGCAAGCCGGTGTCCGGACGGCCGGCGGCGGTCTGGCAATGGCTGCTGGCCGGACGCCGGCAGCAGAACAAGCATAAGACCAGAGCGATGATCAAGCGTGGCATGGTTTAAAACCTGAATCGCAGCGTAAGCTGCATGGAGCGCATGGCATTGGCCGCGGCCGGCAATCCGAACTGAGCATTTCCCAACGTCGTGTTCCAGGAGCTGAACGTCACGTGGTTCAGGACGTTGGTGGAATCGAAACGTATATCGAAGCTGCGCCGTTCCCCGAGCCGGAAGACGCGCCCCGCCGAAGCGTTCAAGTTCAACTGAATCGGCCCGGTGATAATGTCGCGCCCGGCATCTCCCCATTGGCCGGGCAGCGGATCCGCAAAGGCGGCGATGTTGAAACCATAGCCTGGAAGGGTGGGCGCGAGCGATCCGCCGACGTAGTCCGCGCGCTGCGTACCCGTCACGCCGGTTCCGGTTGCGATGCGGCTAAGAATGATCGGCGTCTCCGGCAAGCCGCTTCCGACAGTCAAGGTAGTGGCGAAGGTCCAATCTTTTGCGAGCGCTCCCTTCCAGCCGCTCAGCAACGTGCCGCCTCTCAGCCCCTGGCCGGTGCTGTATTGCATCGTCCCATTCAGCGTGTGAGTGCGATTGAAGCTGGAAAGCGAGCGTTCGGCCTCAAGATCCTGCCAATTCTGCGCATAGGTAGAGCCCAGCGAAGCGCGCCCACCAACCCCTTGCGCGTCGTCGATGGCTTTCGAAAAGATGTATGTGCCATTCCAGGAGAAGCCGCTGCGGAAGCGCCGCTGCAATTGAACGCTGGCCGCGTTGTAGTTGGAATTGCCATTCGAAGTGACGTAGACGTAGCCGGCGGGATAAGGACTCGCGGGCGAACCGGCCGGAAACGTGTTGGGGAGAAACTCCTGCACCTGGTGCGTGCCCTTGTTGCCTTGATAATTCAAGGTGAGGATGATCGACGATGACAGATTCTGCTGGATGGAGGCCTGCCAGTAGTGCAGGTAACCGATGTGGAAATTGGGATCGATCGCATAAGTCTGCGGCGTAGCGCTGATGGCCGGCGTCAGGAAAGCGTTGGCAAGCGTAAAAGGATCGGCGATCGAATTCGGCTGCGTCACGCTGTAGGACAACGGCGACTGCTGCGCCATCCAACTCGCCAGCGATTGATAGACCGACGTGTTGTAGTACAGTCCGTAACCGGCCCGCACCACGGTGGAGTGGCCGGTCAGGGGCCGCCAGGCGACGCCCACGCGCGGCTGAAACTCATGGTAGTCGGGACGAACCAGTGTATCGGGATAACCGGCCTGGCTGGCCAACGTGCACCCGGAGGCCGCCACGGCGCAAACCGGCGTCTCGGTGGTGAAGTTCTGGCCGATGCTCAGATTCACCAGGCGATTGTACAGCTCGTTCACGGGCTCTTGAAAATCCCAGCGTAGCCCGAAATTAATAGTCAAGTTACTCTTGATGCGCCAATCGTCATTGGCGAAAGTGTCCACCCAGGAGGTGCGGAAATATTTGTCGGCGTTGCCGTAGGCGATCGAACTGGTGGCGGGCAAGCCCTCCAGGAAATCGGCGAAATCGTTACCGGTAAAAGTGCCTGTGAATACGAAGCTGCCGCGCGGATTCTGCTGCGATAGCTGATTGAAATCGAGCCTGCGAAAATCGCCGCCGAACGTAAAATTGTGTTTGCCGTGCACCCAGATGAGATTTTCGCCCACCTGGTTGGTGCTGTTATGATTGAGCGAAAAATTTCCGTCCGACAGGCTTGAAATCCCGCTTGAGAACGACAAGCTGGGAGGACCCCAGAATGAGGGAGCCTGATCGTTACCCTGAATCCCGGCACTCTGCGAAACGTTTTCCGTGTTGGCGAAGAACGGCGTGGCTTGCGTTGCGGACCGGCTGAAGTTATAGCGCAGATTGCTGATGAGCCTGGTAGTGAAATGATAGGTCCATTGCAGCCCGGTGTTGAATCCGGTCATGGTGGACGTATCGATAAAGTTGAACAAATTCGGGCTGGTGGTGTGGTTGTACTGCCAGGAAAAGTTGCCGCTCAATTGGTTTTTGGAGTTGATGGTCTGGCTGATGCGCGCGTTGACGTTGCTTTGGTCCCCGAACACCCACCACGGGAATCTGGTAGTTATAGCGCGAGTCGCCTGCAAAATTCGGAAGTGGATAGAAGTTCAGCAAGGCCTGCGCCTGGGGGCTGATTGGAATCGTTCCCAGTCCTGGAAAGATGCCCGCGCGCTCGTCGGCCGTCGGCACCAGGCCAGTGAGCACGTTGGCGTTGTGATTGAGCGTCAACTGGTAGTTGATGAAGAAAAATGTTTTGTCGCCGCTGAGCAGCTTGGGAATTTTCAGCGGACCGCCCACGGCGCCGGTGCTGCGGAAATGGTTGTAGGCCGACTTGGGAGTCTCCTGACCGGTTAGCGAAAACGGTTTGGCGTCCAGCGCGGAGTTATCCAGGATCACCGCCAGATTGCCGTTGTACTGGCTGCGGCGATTGCGGCGCGCATTTCCAAATGAGTTGGCATTGCGGCCGAATCCTCCGCGCCCGCCACGTCCGCCGCCGGGAAAACCGCGTCCTCCACCGAAGCGTCCGCCGCCGCCGAATCCACCACCACCCGGGCCGCCGCCAGGTCCTCCTCCACCCGGTCCTCCACCACCTCCGACCTGAGCTCCACCCGGACCGCCTGGACCAGCCAAACCCGCCGGACCAAATCCGCCTAATCCACCTGGGCCGCCCGGCCCGAAGCCTCCCGGTCCGCCAAGCCGCAACATCCAATCGTTCTGCTCCGGCGCGTTGACGCCGTTGCTCACGCTGCCATTCACGATGAAGGCGTTGGATGCGCTTTGGTTGAGGTCGCCCGTGCCGGCGCCAAAATCGTTCTCTTGTCCGGACGCGTTTTCCGCTTGCGGCCCTCCAGCCTGCTGCGACGGATTCACGTCCAGCGCTTGGTACGGCTGCTGACCCGCGACGGCCTGCCGCAAAGAAGGTCGTCCTGCATTCTGCGACTGAGCGTCCCGGTTCCTTCGCGGAAAATTCTGCCGGCCCGTATTTCCAGCTGCGGATTGTTGCGAAGGAGCAGACGCCGGCACGCTTGACCTGCTCTGTTGCGGATGCGTTGCGCCGGCAGTTTGCCGATTCAAAGCTTCCGGCGATAGCAGCTTAAGATCCCAGTCCGACGCGGGCTGCGTTGGCTGGACATCGACGTTGCGGCTGAGCTTGGCGAATCCCAGCATCTCCACGCTAATGGTCCAGGCGCCTGGTTCCAGATCGGGGAAGCTATAGGCTCCTTGGTCGTCCGTGGTGGTGATTATTTTCTTGTCGCCCTGGCTGGCGGACACAGTAGCGCCCGGAATCGGCAGGCCGGCGGATTTCACGACGCCGTGATATTCCGCGCCCATCAAACTGCCGATTGCAACAACTAGACCAACAAAACACCGCACTGTCTAAAGGATCACATGTTTCCAAGACGGGTTACGAAAATTCCTGTAAAAGAGGGTAAAGCGTCATTGACGCGCGCGCAATAGAATGGCGGTAATGTTGTCCGGACCACCGGCCGCGCGAGCGGCTTCGATCAACCGCTGGCACTTGGATTCGAGCGTTCCGTTGTCCGCCAGCGTGGTGGCGATCACACCGGCGTCCACAACGCCGTGCAGGCCGTCGCTTGAAAGCAGGATCAGGGCGCCGTTCACCGGCTTGAGCGCGTAAGAATGCACGCGCAATTCCGGACTCACGCCGATGGCCATGGTCAGAACGTGTCGCATGGGATGCGTGCGCAGACTGTTCTCATCGATACCCAGCCGGCGGCCGACTTCATGCACCCAGGTTTGATCTTCCGTGATGCCGGTCAACTGACCGCCCTCGTAGACATACGCGCGGCTGTCGCCAACGCTTGCAATCAGCAGCTCCGGGCCATTCTCCAGAGCGGCCACCAGGGTGGTTCCCATGCCTTCCAGGTTGGCGTCGCCGGCGGCGGCGTTCATCACGCGCTGGTTGGCTTCCTGGAAAGCTTGGGCTAGCGTTTCGCCATCGTGCGCTGCGGCATTTTCGATGAACGACGCCACTGTTTCGACGGCCATCTGCGAGGCGTGCTCCCCGGCCTGCGCGCCTCCCATCCCGTCGGCCACGACATACAGGCCCGTCTCAGGAGACAGCAAAAAGGAATCTTCGTTGTTCTGGCGGACGCAGCCGGCATCGGAGAGTCCGTAAGCTTCGAGCATCAGCTTAGGATTATACCGTTCCTGCTTTTGGCCAGTTGAGTCGTGCAAGCTACCTTCCACCGGCGAGCATCAAGGTTTCTCAGGCTGCAACACAGCTTTCAATTGCCAGTATGCGCTTTCCTCGTAATTGCTTTTGAGACGCTCCAGACCTTCGGTGCGAGGATCGCCGGGCTGGGGTCCGCTCCGATTTTCGCATCGGGCGAGCAAAAGGCTGGCCTGCTCGTCGGCAGGATCGTGATTGAGGACCGCGTGAAAATTCTCGGCGGCCGCGCGAAAATCGCCGCTTTTCCAAAGCGCATAACCGACGTTGAACTGGTAGGCGGAATCGCTGGGGTCGCCTTCCAGGGCGCGGCGGAAATTTTCCAGCGCTTCGGGACGATTGACGCGCGACTGGGCCGCTCCCAGATCGTTGTACACCTCGTTCAAAGGCACCGTGCTCGCCACCAGCTGGAAGGCCGCCTGCGCGCCCGCAAAATCTCCTGTGTAGTAACGGCACAGTCCCAGAAAAAAATTGGCCTGACGATAACGTGAATCCGAAGGGCTGACGCGCTGGAACCAGTCTGCCGCGGTTTTGTATTCTTTCCGTTTCCACAGCAACCGCCCCAACTGAAAGCAGGGCTGCGAATAATGCGCATCCAACCGGGCGGCTTGCGTAAAGAAGCGATGCTTGTCGTCCGGATTAACGGCCATCAAACCGCGGATGTAATTTTCGATCGCGTCCAGCCGGATAGAAGGATGGTTCTGTTGAAACTCGGCTTCGGTGGTCGCCAGGTTCGGGTGGATCGTCCGAAGCGTTTGCCACGCCAAATGATTTTGCAACGCGGCCAGGTCCTCGATCGCGCCGGATTCGCGAAACTCCATGCCCTGCCGCATGCCTTTGATATGCAGCACGCTAGCCGTGATCAGAAGCGACCCGCGGCTGCCCGCCGTAGGCTCCGGCGCCGGCTGCATATCGAATTGGCCGAAAATGACGTGCTCGGCGTCCAATTCCTCGCCGATTTTCACCACCGACGCCTTGGTCAACAAGGTGTAGGGCCGTACCGAGAGACGGCGATAGACCTCGACGCGATCGTCGCGGTCCAGCACCATCAGGCCTTCCGAAGAGAGTGCCTCTTGCACCGTTTCGGCTAATCCTTCGCCGATCCAATCCAAGCTGGAATTCTTGGAGACGTTGAAGAAAGGCAGGACCAAATACGTGTCCGCCTGCGCCGCGGGAACAAAGAAAGTCGCCAGGCAGGCTAGGAGCCAAATAAACCGCACGACTTCATCTTACAGAAATTCGGGGACCGTACACGCATTCGCGACTGTTCCAGCACCTGGAGCGGGGCGGGGAAATCGCCGAAAGAGTGTACCGTCCCCGATTTTTTACTTGGTTGAATCGCCCGTCTGCTCAAAGACCAGCTTCGTGCGAGTCCCGGCCAGACCGATTTCAGCCACCCGGTCTCCATCCAGTCGCAACGTGTTGGTCTGATATTTCTGCTCCGTGTTCTCCACCTTCACCGGCACCTCGGCCACTTTCTTTCCGTTCTTGATGACCGCGGTGCTGCCGTTGACTTCCACCCGATACGTGCCGGGCTCCAGCTTGGCGCCGCTGACCGTAACAGGGTTGTAGAATCTAACGTTGTAACCACTAGCCGCGCTGGCCACCACGAGCGCGACGGAAGCAAAACTAAATAGCAGTTTCTTAACCACGATTGTTACTCCTAAACTTGAGAATTACTTACGACTTCATCTGCTTTAACGTCCAAGAATAGATTTCGTTCCTCGGTAATTCGAGAAAACCAGAGCGAGGTATCTGAATTTACAATCGGTTCACGAAAATGGTTAACAAGCCGCTATCCACGACGCAGCGCGTGTGCGACTTAGAACTTTTTTGTTGCGTTCTTAATGCAGGCCAGTGCTTGCTCGATGACGTCCGGGTCGTCTCCGAATCCTTCCAGCCACTGCACGTCCGGTTCCTTGCGAAACCAGGTTAACTGGCGCTTGGCGTAACGGCGCGTTTCAAGCTGGGTGGATGCGATGGCTTGTTCCTGCGTGATGCTGCCGCGCACCGCCTCGAGCGCCTGGCGATAGCCCAGCGATTCAAACGGTTTTGCGCCGGCTGGCACACCGGCGGCGAGTAAGTCGCGAACTTCGCGCAGCAAGCCGCGCTCGAACATAGCGGCCGCGCGGATATCCAGTTTGCGATAGAGTAACTCGCGATCGGGACTTAGTCCGATCTTGATGGGCCGGAACCCTGCCAGCGGCGTCCGGCCTTGCGCGAACAAATCGGAGATCGGGCGGCCTGCAAGAAGCCGGACTTCCAGTGCGCGGAGAGTCTTGTTGAGATCGTTGCGGTGAATTCGCGCCGCGGCGGCCGGATCCAAGCGCGTGAGAATCCGATGCAAGCTTCCAGCCCGATTTCGCTCCCGGCGTTGCAGCCTCGTACGTAGCGCCTCGTGGCGCGGGGGGCCGGGCGAAAGCCCCTCCAGCAGAGCGCGCAGATAAAATCCCGTGCCGCCCACCACTACCGGGATTCGTCCGCGGGCGGCGATTTCTCCTAAAACCGTCCGGGCCGCGCGAGCGTAATCGCCTGCCGTGAACAGTTCGCCTGGCTCCGCCAAGTCAATCAGATGGTGCGGAATCCCGCGCCGCTCGGCTTCCGGAACCTTCGCGGTTCCGATTTGAAAGCGGCGGTAGATCTGCACGGAATCGCAATTGACGATCTCTCCGGCAAACTCTCTAGCGATTCGAAGGCCCAGTTCGCTCTTCCCCGACCCGGTAGGCCCCAGCACAACCGGCAGCGCGATCAGAGGGTTTTCGTCCACGGTCTTGCTGCATAGTAGCGCGGAAGCTCTTAAGTCCCGTTATGTGCGGCGCTCGGCTCGGCCGGCCGCAACGCGCAGCGCAAATGAAGCACCCCCAAAGAATCGCCACGCCTGGGCGACTTCAGCCCACTTTCAGGGTTATACTGAGGTTGTATAGCTCTGTCCCGAGCATCGGATTTTGGACAAGAGAAAGAGAGCGTTTTGATGACTCCACACCGCTGTATCAGCCTGTCCTGCCTGCTTTTTGCCGGCTCCTTAGCGTTTGGCCAGAACCAGCCAGCCTCCCCCCAGCCTTCCGCCAGTGACGCGAAAGCCACGGCCTACTACAACTACTCGCTGGGCCACTTGTATTCGGAGCTCGCCGCGGCTTATGGCAATCGCGGAGATTATTTCAACAAAGCGGTGGAGAGCTACCGGGCGGCTCTGCAGGCGGATCCCAGCGCGACCTTTATTGCCGAGGAACTTTCGGACCTGTACATCCAGTCGGGCCGGTTGCGCGAGGCGGTCACCGAAGCCGAGGACCAGCTCAAACAAAATCCCAACGATCTGAACGCGCGTCGGCTGCTGGCTCGCATCTATACACGCCTGATCGGCGATCAAGCCAACCGTGTCGACGACAGCATGGTCAAAAAGGCCATCGAGCAGTTTGAAAAGATCACCGAAGGCGATCCTAAGGACGTCGAGAGCTGGCTCATGCTGGGCCGTCTCAACAAAATCGCGCAGAACTCCACCGAAGCTCTCAAGGATTACAACCAGGCCTTGGCGCTGGATCCGGACAACGAAGATGCCATGACCGGCCTGGCGATGGTCTATACCGATTTGGGCGACAACAAAGCCGCCGCGGACCTGCTGCGCAAGGTGGCCGACAAGAATCCCAATCCGCATAGCCTGATCAATCTGGCGGGCGTTTATGAGCAGCTCAAGGATTACTCGCTAGCCTCGGAGATGTTGCGCCGCGCGTTGCAGCAGCAACCCGGAAATTCCGAGCTGAAGCAAATGCTGGCCGAGGATCTGGTGCAGGCCGATCAGATCGACGAGGCCGCCAAGCTCTATAACGACCTGGTGGACGAGGATCCCAAGGATGCGCGTCCGCTGCTGCGGCTTTCCGAGATTTACCGGCAGAAGAGGGATTTAGTAAAAGCGCGCCAGACCCTCGACAAGGCCAAGGAAATCGACCCAGGCAACGTGGAAATTGAGTGGTTCGATGCGACGCTGCTGGAAGCGGAGGGAAAGTATCCGGACGCCATCAAAACCTTGCAGGCGCTTCTGGACGCAACCGCCAAGAAAACTTATAACGCAGCCGAAAAAAGCTTTCGGGTGCAACTGCTGGAGCGGCTCGGTAGTTCCTATCGTTCCATCGAGCAGTTTCAACCGGCCGTGGACGCTTTCCGCGAGATGGCGGAAGTCGATCCGGACGTCGCCGCAGGCGCCGAAGTGCAGATCATAGCCACTTACCAGGCTGCCAAGGATTTCTCCAAAGCCGAAGCGGAGGCCGATGCGGCCTACAAAAAGTATCCTGACGACAAAGACCTCCGGGCCACCCGCGCCAGTCTGTTAGCCGATATGGGCAAGACCGATCAGGCTGCGGCCGAGATGCGCAAGCTCATGGATGGCAAGGACGACTTGAAGGTGCTCATCGATCTCGCGGATGTCTATCAAAAGGGCAAAAATTGGGGCGAGATGGCCAAGACGCTGGACGCTGCCGAAAAGCTGGCGAAGAATGACGACGATAAGGTGCAAGTGGCGTTCCTGCGCGGTGCGATGTACGAGCGGCAGAAGAACTTCACCGCATCCGAGGCCGAGTTCCGCAAGGTGCTGGCCGTCGATCCCGATAATGCCGGCGCGCTCAACTATCTCGGCTACATGCTCGCGGACCGCGATGTTCGTCTGGAAGAAGCCCAGGACATGATCTTGAAGGCGCTCCAGATTTCGCCCAACAGCCCGGCGTATCTGGACAGCCTGGGATGGGTCTACTTCCGTTTGAACAAGCTGCCGGAAGCCGAAGAGAAACTCAAGCAAGCGCTCGAATACATGTCGCGCGACGCCACCGTGCACGATCACCTGGGCGAAGTTTACATGCGCGAAGGCAAGATCAAGGACGCTGTCGCGCAGTGGCAGAGCTCGGTGAAAGAATGGCAAACCAGCTCGCCCGGCGAGATGGATCGCGCCGAAATGTCCAAGGTCCAGAAGAAGCTGGATGAAGCCAAGGTGCGTTTGGCGCGCGAGACTGGGTCCAAGCAATAGTAAGTGCGGTTAGTCGCGTAACGCCAGGACCGGATCGATCCGGGCCGCCCGCAGCGCCGGCAGCCCGGCGGCAATAAACGCCACTGCGGCCAACACCAGGGTCACTGCCACGAACGTGAGCGGATCGGCCGGCGATACGTCAAACAGCAAGGTCCGCATCAGCCGGGTCAGAGCGAGCGCGAAAAAGACGCCCGCGGCGATGCCCAACAACACCAGCCGCATCCCGTGTCCCACCACCAGACGCAACACGTCGGCAGGGCGAGCGCCCAGAGCCATACGGATGCCAATCTCGTTGGTGCGCTGCGCCACCAGATAGGCCATCACGCCGTAGATGCCGATCGAGGCCAGCAGCATTCCCAGCAAACCGAAAATGCCAAACAGCGCCGCACCCATGCGAGGCGCCCATAATCCCTGCGCCAGGTTTTCCTGAATGGTGAGCGGATTCGCCAGGACCAGGTTGTTGTCGAGCGACTGCACTCGTGCCAGAACCGCCGGCAGGATGGCGGCCGGCGCCGACGCGGTGCGGACATTGAGCGTTACGAACGGCGAGGGCTGTTGTTCCAGCGGTAAATAAATCACCGGTTGCGGCTCTTCGCCTATGGCCAGAACGGCTGTGTTGCGCACCACGCCGGCCACCTGGATGAAGGCATTGTCGGTTACGAAGCGAAATCGCTTTCCGATCGCGCTCGCACCCGGCCAGAAGTGGCGTTGCAGGGCTTCGTTGACCACCGCTACGCGCGCGGAATCGGCGCGGTCAAAATCCGAAAACAGGCGGCCCGTCAGAATCGGGATGCCGAGCGTCTCGAAAAATGTGGGCGACACCGAGTTGATCAGCGTCAGCGTGCCGCGATTGTCGGGGCTGGATTCCCGTCCCTCCGCGAACGTTGTTAGTAGCACGCCGCCGCCCAGGGGAGGATTCGAAGATAGAGCAACGCTCCTAACGCCCGGAGTTTCGAGCGCGCGATCTAAGACGGTTCGGAAAAACTGGCGCGTCCGCTCGGGCGAATAATGGCGCGAGGTGACGTCGAAGTCGAAGGTGAACAGATTCTTGCTTTCGAAACCCGGATCGGTCTTCTGCACTTGCTGCATACTGCGAATGAATAGACCCGCGCCGACCAGTGCCACCAACGCGAACGCCACTTCGGAAATCACCAGCGCCGAACGCAATGGGCTTCGCGACCAGGCTTCGGTACCGCCGCGCCCGCCCGTTTTGAGCATCGAGCTGAGGTCGGGCGTGGAGGCTCGCACTGCCGGCGCCAGCCCGAACAAGACCCCGGTGACCAGGGCGATGATCACCGTGAATACGAACACGCGCACGTCCATTCCGAGAGCCAGGCTGTTCCGCTCGAGGAACGACGGGCGAAACGACCATAGCAATTGATATCCGAGCGAGCCGATCAGCAGTCCGCCGATGCCTCCGGCAGCCGACAGCGACAGGCTTTCGGTGAGAAGCTGGCGCACAATGCGTCCTCGTCCGGCTCCTAGCGCAGTTCGGATGCCCATCTCGCGCGCACGCTTGGAGGATCTGGCCATCAGCAGATTCGCCAGGTTGACGCAGGCGATCAGCAACACCAGGCCAACCACCGAACTCAAGGCCACGCCCGCAATCACAACCTGGTCGCGCGGAAGAAAGTCCAGCGCCGCATCTTGCAACGAGGAAACCTCGACCGTGCGGCCGTTGTTGTCGCGCGGGTATTGCTGTTCCAGGCGCGAAGCGATGGTCTTCAGCGTAGCCAGCGCCTGCTGCGGCTGCACGCCCGGTTTGAGGCGTCCAAAAACGGAGGCGATTCGAAACCGGCGAAGGTTGAACAGAGTCTCGATCTGAGCCGCGAATACTTGCGCGTGCATGCTCATGGGAAGCCAGACCAGGTTCGGATCGCCCACCGTAACGGTGGCCTTGAAGCCGGGAGGGGCAACGCCAATCACCGTGTAAGGCGTCGAGTTCAGCGAAATAGTCTGGCCTAGAATTCCTGGATCGGCGCCGAACTCGCGTGTCCACAATGTGTGACTCAACACCACCACCGGGTTGCCACCCGGTTTCTGGTCCTCGCCGGGCAGGAACGCGCGTCCTAGCACGGGCTTTACGCCCAGCACGTCAAAATAATTCGCCGTCACCAACATGGCTGGTTCGGGCTTCGGTTGACCCTTGCCCGTCAGTGTGACACCGGCGGGCACGAACGCCGCCAAGCCCGAGAACACGTCGTTCTGATCGCGAAAATCCAAGTAGTTCTTGAATGACACCGGCGTTCGATCAAAATTCGCGGCGGTCGTGACGGTGGCATGATCGACGGTGAACAGCTCCAGGACGCGCGAAGAGTCCTGAACTGGCAGCGGGTTCAGAAAAACGGCGTCGGTCAGGGTGAAAATCGCGGTGTTGGCGCCAATCCCGAGCGCGAGTGAAAGCACCGCAACTAGCGTGAACCCGGGGCTGCGAGCCAGCGTGCGCAGGCCGTATTTCAGGTCCTGAAGAAGTTGGTCCATATTCGAACTATAGACGTATGATGGCGCGATCGGTATCGGTCAATCGAGCGGCAGTCCGACGTAATTCTCCGCCAGGCTGGTCATGGCCGCGCGGGAGGTGGTCAGGTAATCCAGCTCCGCGAGTTGCCGGCGCTGGTCGAATCCCGTGTCGCCGGGAAAACGGTGCAGCATCGAAGTCATCCACCAGGAAAAACGCTGGACTTTCCAGACGCGGCGCAGGCAGGTCTCCGAGTAGCGCTCCAATAGCTCGCTCCGGCCATGGCGGAAAAAATCGGCCAGCGCGCGAGCCAGAATGCGAACGTCCGCGATGGCCAGGTTCAGGCCCTTGGCGCCCGTAGGCGGCACGATATGCGCGGCATCGCCCGCCAAAAAAAGCCGGCCGTGCTGCATCGGTTCCACCACGAAGCCGCGCATCTCGGCGACGCCCTTCTGCACGATCGGCCCTTGAGCGGGCGTCCAGCCATCGCGCGTTCGAAATCTGGTCATGAGTTCCGCCCAGATGCGCTCGTCGGGCCAATTGGCTAGATCTTCGTCGGGCGTGCATTGCAAATAGAGCCGCGTGATGGATGGCGAGCGCATGCTGAACAACGCGAATCCACGCTCGTGATAGGTGTAGATCAACTCCTCGGAGGCCGGGGACGCTTCCGCGAGAATTCCCAGCCACGCGAACGGGTACGTCCGGTCGTAGCACGTCAAAACTTTCGGTGGGATGGATGGCCGAGTGATTCCGTGAAACCCATCGCACCCGGCGACGAAATCGCAATCCAATTTTTGTTCCGCGCCATCGCGGCCGCGGAAACGGATATGCGGCGCACTGGATTCGATCTCGTGCAAGCTCACGTCTTCCACGTCGAAAAAGATCTGCCCGCCCGCGGCGAGTCGCGCGCGAATCAAGTCCTTTATGACCTCGTGCTGAGCGTAGACCGTGATGCATTTCCCGCCGGTGAGCCCGGCCAAGTCGATGCGATGACGGCGGCCGAGGAAACTTAGCTCGATGCCTTGGTGTACCAGGCCTTCGCGCTTAAGCCGGTCGCCGACGCCGGTTTCGACCATCAAGTCGACCGTGCCTTGTTCGAGCACGCCGGCCCGCACACGCTCCTCGACGTATTCGCGGCTACGAGTTTCAAGCACCACCGATTCGATGCCTTCCAAATGCAGCAGATGCGAGAGCATCAGTCCAGCCGGTCCAGCGCCGATGATTCCCACCTGTGTGCGCATGCTCAGTGAACTTCTAGTAGACTACAACGTTAGTGGCCGACCAAGCTTCTCGCGCGCTCGAGCGCAGCGCCGATCCCGGATATCTTTACCAGCCGTATCGCGCCACGATTCTCCGTGCGCCGCGCAAGCCGCTAGTCCTTCTCCCGGAGGCGTTCAAGGTACGCACGGGTCCGGTGTTCGGGCACGATTCGATCACCGAATCGTGCAACGATCTCACCCGGCAGCATGCCGGCGAACCTCAGGGTGAACGCATCCTGGTGACCGGCCGCGTGTGCGATGAGGACGGGCGTCCGGTGAGTAATACGTTGGTCGAGATCTGGCAAACCAACGCGGCTGGCCGCTACTTCCATAAAAAGGATCAGCATCATGCGCCGCTCGATCCGAATTTCACGGGCGCCGGCCGCACTCTGACGGATTCGAACGGCAATTATCGTTTCACCACCATCAAGCCCGGCGCCTATCCCTGGCTGAACCACGACAATGCCTGGCGGCCGGCGCATATCCACTTCTCGCTTTTTGGCGCCGATTTCGGCTCGCGCTTGATCACGCAGATGTATTTTCCCGGCGACCCGCTGCTCGCGTTCGATCCGATCTTTCATTCCGTGCGCGAAGAGGCGGCCAGACAACGCTTGATCGCGCGCTTCGATCTGGGGCTCACCAAACCGGAATGGGCGCTCGGCTATCGATTCGACATCGTCCTTCGTGGCCGCGCCGCCACCCCCTTCGAGGAGTGACATGCAGCCGACTCCTTCGCAGACCATCGGCCCATTCTTCCATCTCTGCCTCACGGCTTACGAAATCGGCGGGCGTCTGGCCGGCCCGGCCGTACAGGGTGAACGCCTGACACTAATCGTTCGCGTCTTGGATGGAGATGGCGCGCCTGTGGACGACGCGGTGATCGAGTTGTGGCAGGCGGATGCGACGTTTCGCGGCTTCGGACGCCTTCCCACTGATGAGCAAGGCACGTGCGTATTCGAAACCGTGAAGCCTGGGCGCGCGACCAGTTCCAACGGCACGCCGGAAGCGCCCCACATCGACGTCTCGGTATTCGCCCGAGGGCCTTCTCAAGCGCGCGGTCACCCGGATCTATTTCGCAGGAGATCCGGCCAATGAGCAGGACCCCGTTCTGGCTCTAGCGTCCGCCGAGCGCCGCAACACACTCATCGCACGGCCGGATCCCGACCAGCTCCAAGTCTGGAAATTCGACATCCATCTTTGTGGCGAATACGAAACGGTATTCTTCGAAATCTAGATGCCGGTGCGATTGATCGAGAGCCTCGCCACCACCGAAGCGCTGGCGACTGCGTTTTCCGACCAGCAGGTGCTGCAGGCCATGTTGGATTTCGAAGCAGCGCTCGCGCGCGCGGAAGCTCGTCAAGGCGTGATTCCGCAAGAAGCCGCGGATGCAATCTCCAAAGCGGCCATCGCCGAAGGTTTTGACACCGGCATTTTATCGCAGGAAGCTTTTCGCGCAGGCACCCCGGCCATTCCAGTGGTAAAAGCTCTCACCGAACGAGTGCGCGCGACCGACGCTGCCGCCGCGCGCTTCGTCCACTGGGGAGCCACCAGCCAGGACGTCACCGACACCGCTCTCATTTTGCTTCTGCGACGCGCGCGGGCGATTCTCGCTTCCGATAATGCTCGATTGATCGAAGCTTTGGCAAAGCTCGCCACTCAGCACGAAAACACGGTGATGCTGGGGCGCACACTCTTGCAACCCGCGCCTCCCATCACGTTCGGCCTGAAAGCCGCAGGCTGGCTGGCAGCGATTCGCCGGGGATGGTCTCGCATCGACACTCGTTTCACCGAAGCGCAAGTGCTCCAATTCGGCGGAGCGAGCGGCACACTGGCGGCTTTGGGCGACAGGGGCGACGCGGTTGGACAAACGCTGGCCGAAGAACTCGGCTTGAAATATCCGGATGCGCCTTGGCACACCCAGCGCGATTCGCTGGCGGCGTTGCTCGCGGCTTGCTCCGTCGAGTGCGGCTCGCTAGGGAAAATGGCGCGAGACATTGCTCTGCTGATGCAGGGCGAGGTCGCCGAAGCCGCGGAACCGGGCGGCGATGGACGCGGCGGCTCCTCCACCATGCCGCATAAACACAACCCCATCGCGTGCTCGCTAACGCTGGCCGCCGCCCACCGCGTTCCCGGCTTGCTGGCTTCGTTTCTTTCAGCGATGGTGCAGGAACACGAGCGCGGAGCAGGCGGCGGGCAGGCCGAGTGGCCGATTGCGACCTCGATCATCCAGGCCTTGGGCGTCGCCGTCGCATCGATGGCGGAAGCAGCCGAGGGGCTTACCGTCGACGCTTCGCGAATGCGCGCCAATCTTGAATCCACTCGCGGAACCGTCTTCGCCGAACGCGTCATGATGCTGCTGGGTGCGACGCTAGGCCGCGACGTGGCGCATAAGCTGCTCGAACAAGCCACCCTCAGAAGCAGCGAGCGAGACCGCAAGTTGATGGACGTTCTCGCCGAAATGCCCGAAGTCACGCGCATCATCCCTCGCGAGACGCTCGCCACGCTCGACTCGCCCGAGGACTACCTCGGCATGGCATCTGTTTTTCAAAAGCGGCTCGTCACGCCGCCCGAACAATAACAAGGAGATCGATTTGCCTTACGCACTCGTCGACAACACGCGCCTTTTTTACCGGCTGGAGGGACGCGACGACGCGCCCGTTCTGGTGCTCGCACATTCGCTCGGTCTCGACCACAGCTTATGGGACCGGCAGACGCTGGACCTCGTTCCGCACTTCCGCATTTTGCGCTTCGACACGCGCGGGCACGGAGCCTCGGACGTTCCCTCGGGCGACTACACCATCGAACGCCTGGCGCACGACGTACTCGGGTTAGCCGACGCGCTCGAGATCAAGCGTTTCGCCTATTGCGGAATTTCGCTGGGCGGTTTTGTGGGGCAATGGCTGGGCGCAAAGGCCGCGGACCGCGTAACGCATCTGGTTCTGGCCAACACCTCGCCTCATGTTGGACCACCGTCCAATTGGGACGCCCGGCGTCAAGCCGTGTTCAGCGGCGGCATGAACAAATTGGAAGCAACGTTCCAGGAGCGATCGTTTTCGGCCGAAACCGTGGCTCGCCGCGATCCGCGCGTGGATTCGCTGCGCAGGGTATTCCTGGGCACTGATCCCGTCGGCTACGCCGGCTGCTGCGCTGCGATTCGCGATATGAACAACACCCACCTGCTCCCCCAAATCCGCATTCCAACCCTGGTGATCGCAGGCTATAAGGACGTCGCCACTCCTTGGGAAGGACACGGCGAGGTGCTGGCGCGCGAGATTCCCGATACGTCCAGTGTCCGGCTGGCCGCCGCGCATCTTTCCAACATCGAACGTCCGCAATCCTTCACCGCGGCCTTGCTCGATTTTCTCTGGCAAGCTCCCGCCGATCCGCTGCGAGCCGGCGAGCGAGTCCGCCGCACAGTACTGGGTAATGCGCACGTCGACAGCGCCATCGCCAAAACCACCGATTTCAACCGGGATTTTCAAACGTTGATCACGCGCTACGGTTGGGGCAGCGTGTGGACCCGCCCCGGGCTCGATCTGCGCACGCGCCGTCTGCTGGCCCTGGCGATGATGGGCGCTCTAGGACGCTGGGAAGAATTCCGGATGCATGTGCGAACCGGTTTGGCGCATGAACTCGAACTCCCCGACCTCAAGGAAACGCTGCTCGAAATGGCCATTTATGCGGGACTTCCGGCGGCGAATACCGGCTTCCAGATTGCGAAGGAAGAACAGGCCAGCCACCGGACGCCGCTGTAACAGCGCCGCGAGCGCACCGGCATCCGTCGTAAAATAAGTGCGCATGGAACACTACGCTTGGGAGTCGGTCCCGCTCGAGGTGATGAGCGAAATGATTTCGCGCAAGGTGATCAGCGGCGACAAGGCCATGGTGGCGCAGGTCTTCCTGAAAAAGGGCGCAGTCGTCCCCGAGCATCAGCACGACAGCGAACAGCTCACTCTGATTCTCTACGGCGCTCTGAAGTTCCAGCTGGAAGGAAAAGAAGTGATCGTGCGCAAGGGTGAGGTGCTCAGGATTCCATCCAACGTGCCGCATCGAGCCGTGGCGCTCGAGGACACGCTGGATGTCGACATCTTCTCGCCCATCCGCACGGATTGGCTCACCAAGGACGACAGTTACCTGCGCCGCGGCGAGCGCGAGAAAAGCTAGACACCACGAGATTCCGCATTCTTCGCCATTCTGGCGCGAACATCCGCTATACTTCCGCCTGGAGCCTCATGAAACATCGATCCACCGCCGCGCTGTTGTGCCTGCTACTTGCCACGGCCGCGCCACTCGCTCTCGCGCAGACTTTCGATTCAAAACTCTTCTCGAACCTGCGCTGGCGATCCATCGGACCATTGCGCGGCGGCCGCACTCGCGCTTGCGCCGGCGTTCCCGGTGAGCCAAATCTCTTTTACATTGGCGTGGTCAATGGCGGCGTGTGGAAGACCACCGACTTCGGCCGAACCTGGCAGCCCATCTTCGATGATCAACCCAGCGGCTCCATCGGCGCCATCGCGGTCGCTCCTTCGGATACCAAACATCATCTACGTCGGCAGCGGCGAAGGCCTGCAACGCCCCGATCTTTCGGTCGGCGACGGCATTTATAAATCCAACGACGCAGGCAGGTCCTGGACGCATCTCGGCCTCCGCGAAGGCCAGCAGATTCCGCAAATCGCCGTCGATCCGCGCAATCCCAATCGCCTTTTTGTCGCGGTGCTCGGCCATCCCTACGGTCCGAACCCGGAGCGCGGCGTTTTCCGTTCCACCGACGGCGGCCAGACTTTTGAAAAGGTGCTCTACAAGGACGAGAACACCGGCGCCAACGACGTCGAAATCGATCCCGCACATCCTGAAACGGTCTACGCATCGCTGTGGGAAGCCCGGCAAGGCCCCTGGGAAAATGCCGCCTGGAACGGAAACAGCGGAGGCATTTTCAAATCCACGGATGGCGGCACAACCTGGCGCCAACTGACGAAAGGCCTGCCTGCAGAGGGCGTGATCCAAGCCAGCATGGCCATTGCGCCCAGCCGCTCCAGCCGGATTTACGCCTCGGTGGCGACATCCCGTGGCACGGGTATTTATCGCTCCGACGATTCGGGCGAGAATTGGGTCCGCGCCACCGATGACGCGCGGCCCGCCCAGCGCATCGGCGGAGGCGACCTGCCAGTGCCCGCGGTCGATCCAAAAAATCCTGACGCGCTCTATAGCGCCAGCGTGGTCACCTGGAAATCCACCGACGCGGGAAAAACCTGGACGGCCTTTCGCGGCGCGCCAGGCGGAGACGATTACCAGAAGATCTGGATCAATCCCAACAACCCCGGCATCCTGCTCATCACTGGCGATCAAGGCGCGCTCGTGACCGTCAACGGCGGCGAAACCTGGAGCTCATGGTACAACCAGTCCACCGCGCAGATGTATCACGTCGCGGCCGACAACGCGTTCCCGTATCGGCTATGCGGTGGCCAGCAAGAAAGCGGATCGGCCTGCGTGGCCAGCCGCGGCAACGACGGCGAAATCACTTTTCGTGAATGGCATCCGGTGGGCGTCGAGGAATACGGATACGCCGCGCCGGACCCGCTCGATCCCGACATCATTTACGGCGGAAAGCTAACGCGCTACGACCGCCGCACCGGCCAGACCCAGAACGTTACTCCGAAGCCGCTGCGTTCGGCCGATTTTCGCGTCCTGCGCACCCAGCCGGTAATGTTCTCTCCCATCGATAAACACACGCTGTACTTTGCCGCGAACACGTTGTGGAAGACGCGCGACGGCGGCCAAACCTGGCAGCAGATCAGCCCCGACCTTTCGCGCAAGACCTGGCAGGTCCCCGCCAGCGTCGGCAAATACCGCGACGCGCCCAGCGCGCAGCCATCCGAGCGCGGCACAATCTACGCGCTCGCGCCCTCCCCGCTCGATATCAACCGCATCTGGGCCGGCACCGACGATGGCCTCATTCACGTCACCATCGATGGCGGCCTGCATTGGAAAGACGTGACGCCGCCCGAGCTCACGCCGTTCGCCAAAGTTTCCATTCTGGAGGCAGGCCATTTCGACGCGCTGACGGCTTACGCAGCCATCAACACGCTGCGTCTGGACGACATGCGCCCGCACATCCTGCGCACCCACGACGGCGGCAAAACCTGGACCGAGATCGTAAATGGTCTTCCCGGCGGTGCGCCCGTGGATGTGCTGCGCGAAGATCCGGTGCGTAAGGGCCTGCTCTTCGCCGGAACGGAGACGCAGGTTTATGTTTCATTCGACGACGGCGATCATTGGCAAGCGCTGCGTCTCAACATGCCCGCCACGTCCATTCGCGATCTCATCGTCAAAGGCGACGACCTGGCGGCAGCGACGCACGGCCGTGGTTTCTGGATTCTGGACGACATCACGCCGCTGCGCCAGCTCACAGCCACGGTCACAAGCGCCGCAGCTTTCCTGTTCCGCCCGCAAACCGCGACGCGAGTCCGATGGGACACCAACACCGACACGCCGCTACCGCCCGACGAACCCGCGGCGCAGAATCCGCCGGACGGAGCGATCATCGATTACTATCTCGGCGCGGATGCATCGGGCCCCGTAACGCTTGAAATTTCCGACGCCGCCGGCAAGCTGGTCCGCCGCTATTCGAGCGACGACGCCCTCCCGCCGCCCGATCCTCTGCTTCCGATTCCACGTTATTGGCTCCGGCCCGCGCAGACGCTCGCAAATTCGTCCGGCACGCATCGCTTCGTATGGGATCTGCACTACCCGCCCGTCCCCGGCGTGCGGCCAACGTACCCCATCGCGGCCGTCGCTCACAATACCGTACCCGCGCCGACCTCACCCTGGGTGCCTCCGGGCGTCTACACCATAAAGCTCACCACTGCGGGACGCAGCTATACTCAGCGCCTCACAGTCAGGATGGATCCGCGCGTTCACACGCCCATCGCCGGACTCACGGAGCAATTCACGTTGTCGAAACAGCTCTACGACGACGAACTCGCCTGCATCTCGATTCTCGATCAGATCCGCACGCTGCACCCTAAGCTTGGCCAAGCCCGGGACCTGGATCAAAGAGTGACCGCGCTCGAAGGCACGTCAACCGGGGGCCGTGGCGGCCGCGGCGCACCCACTGGCCCCGACTCGCTGAACAGCGTCCGCACCGCGTTGAGCAACCTGCTAAACCTGCTGCAAGACGCGGACGCCGCCCCGACCAGTCAAGAAATCGCCGCCGTCGCGGGCCGGCATAAAGCGTTCACGGCTCTCCAACAGCGCTGGACTGCACTGCAAAATGAGCTGAAACAATTGAATCTGCCCTAGCTTTTCCGTTGGGAGGCGCTGCTCCAGGGTAGATTAGAAGTGAACATGCAACCAGCCACTTCCAGCACCGCTGAGGCCCTGGCAGAGAAAATCAGATCCCGCACCGCCCGCGTCGGGATCGTCGGCCTCGGCTACGTCGGCCTGCCTCTCGCCGTGGAGTTCGCCAAAGCCGGATTCGCTGTCACCGGCATCGACATCCAGGAATCCAAGATCGCAAAACTCAAGCGCGGCGAATCCTACGTCCAGGATGTTCCCACGGAATTGCTCCGCCCGCTGGTGGAATCCGGAAAATTCTCGGCTACCACCGATTTTTCCGCCGTCGCCGATCTGGACACCATCAACATCGCGGTCCCAACGCCCCTGCGCAAAACCAAAGACCCCGACATGAGCTACATCGTGTCGGCTTGCCAGGAAATCGCCAACCATTTCGGACCCGGCAAGCTCGTGATTCTCGAGTCCACCACCTATCCGGGAACCACCGACGAACTGGTGCTGCCCATGCTCGAACGCCCCGGCCTCAAAGCCGGCGAGCAATTCTTCCTCTGCTTTTCGCCCGAACGCGTCGACCCCGGCAATCCGAATTTTCAAACTGTCAACATTCCGAAAGTTGTCGGCGGAATCACCCCCGCCTGCACGCGGCTGGGCGCGCTGTTCTATTCGCAGGCGCTCGAGAAAGTGGTGCCAGTCAGCTCCACCAGCGTGGCCGAAATGGTGAAGCTGCTCGAAAATACATTTCGCATGATCAATATCGGACTGGTGAACGAAATGGCTCTCATGTGCGACCGCATGGGCATCAACGTCTGGGAAGTGATCGACGCCGCGGCCACAAAACCGTTCGGGTTCATGCCCTTTTATCCCGGCCCCGGCCTGGGCGGCCACTGCATCCCCATCGACCCGTTTTATCTGTCCTGGAAAACCAAGCAGGCCGGCATCGAAGCCCGCTTCATCGATTTGGCCGGCTACATCAACGGCCAGATGCCGCATTTCGTGGTGGACAAGATTCAGAACGCGCTCAACGATCATTCGAAGCCGCTCAAGGGCTCCCACGTCCACATCCTAGGCGTCGCCTATAAGCGCAACATCGACGATGTCCGCGAGTCGCCCGCGCTCGACATCATCCTGCTGCTCGAACGCCGCGGCGCGCGCGTAACATACAGCGACCCATTTGTTCCGAACGTCCGCTTGGACCACCGCGAGTTAACCGCCGAAGACGCCCTCGCCATGTCGTCCAGCGCCGACTGCGTTGTAGTAGTCACCGACCATGCCGATTTCGACTACGCCGCCATCGTCCAACGCGCCCAGCTCATCGTCGACACGCGCAACGCCCTCAAGCACCACGCATCCCCCAAGATAGTCCGGCTGTAAGTGCATAGCCTGCTCGCGCGCCGCGATATACTTGCCCAAAAGGGGGCCTCTTGATAAGAGCAGTTCTGTTTTTCGCCTTCACCACCGCTGCCCTTGTATGGGCGCAACGCTCGGAAGCCGTCGGCCCCAAGGAGCTGGAAGGTACTTGGATTCTCGAAACGGTGGCGGGCAAACCACCCGGCTTGGTCAATATCAAAACCTGGCGAATCACGTTCTCGGCGAACCAACAGTGGACCTACGGCGGCGAGATGGACGGGCCGTTCGGAGGAGTCAGCGTCAACGGATCTGGATCGTGGAAGATTGTCTCGGACGAGTTGGATTATACGGCAGGCGATAACAAAGGCAGGTCCAAGCTGACAATCGGCAAAGGCATCCTCACTCTGACACCTGATCCTGTGGTCTCAATGCCAGGAGGAAAAACATCCGCTGTGACGACATACAAAAAGGGGACGTAAGGGAAGGCCAAATACATCCACGGACTACCTAGCCGCGCATAAACATTTCGGCATGGTAGCATCTGGAAAGATGAGGGTGCCGGTTTGCTCGACTTCCTGAAGCCGCCCGTCGCCGCCATCCAAGATTTCTACGCGCTGGCCGGGCTCGCGCTCCGCAACGTATTCCGCAGCCCGCATTACTCCGACGACATCGCCCTCCAGATGGACATCATCGGTGTGGGCAGCCTGCCCATCATCATTTTGACCGGGTTCTTCAGCGGCGTCGTCATTACCATGCAAATGTCGCGCGCTTTGGCACAATACGGCGCCACCGGCCAGGTGGGCCAGATCGTCGCCATCACGCTGGTGCGCGAGCTGGGGCCGGTCCTAACGGCGCTGCTGGTGGCCGGACGCAACGCCTCCGGCATCGCCAGCGAACTGGGCTCCATGAAGGTGACCGAGCAAATCGACGCCATGCGCGCTCTGGGCACCGATCCCATCCAGAAACTGGTAACGCCACGCATGATCGCCACCTGCGTCATGCTGCCCATGCTCACCATCATTGCGGACTTCGTGGGCATCTTCGGTGGCTATGTGATCGCCCGCTTCACGCTCAACCTCACCAGCTCGGAATATTGGACCAACGCCTATCAGGCCTTGGAGTATAACGACATCGTCCAGGGCCTTCTGAAACCTTTCGTCTTCGCCTTCGTCATCTCGCTGGTGGGTTGCTTTTACGGGCTCCGGACCAGTGGCGGCACGCAAGGCGTGGGCCGGGCCACAACCGAGGCCGTGGTGGTTGCGTCGGTTTGGATCTTCGTTATCACGTCGCTGCTGACGCGCATCTTCGTGAATTTGAGCTAATGCACGGTCCGGACACCCAACCGCCCGCCGCGAGTGTGCTGCGCATGGAAAACATTACAGTGCGGTTCGACGAACTGGTGGCGCTCGAAAATTTGTCGTTTGACATGACCGCCGGCGAGACGCGCGTGGTGCTGGGAGCGGCCGGAAGTGGAAAAACCACCCTACTGAAAACCGCTCTGGGTCTGATCAAACCCGATGCCGGCCGCGTGTTCCTCTTCGGCCGCGACATTACCGATATGAGCGAGCGCGAAATGTTCGATATTCGCAGCCAGGTGGGCGTTCTGTTCCAGGAAGGCGGCTTGTTTGATTCCATCACGGTGGCGGAAAACGTCGCGTATCCGCTGGTGAATCGCAAGCTCCAGACCGTTTCCCCCGCCGAAGTGAATGAGCGCGTCGAGGACGCTCTGCGGTTCGTCGAGCTAGAGCAGACCTTGGATAAATACCCCAGCGAATTGTCCGGCGGCATGCGCCGGCGCGTTGGAATTGCCCGTGCCGTCGTCACACAGCCGCCGCTGGTGCTCTACGATTCGCCCACGGCCGGCCTCGATCCTATCACCGCCAACACCATCATGGCCCTCATCGCCAAGGAACGCGATTCCCAGAACACCACCACCCTCATCGTTACGCAACGCTATCAAGACGGCCAGCTCATGGCCAATTTTCGATACAATCGCAACAGTGGCCAACTGGAGCCGATTTCGCGCAATGGGGGTGCACGCGACCACGGCTCAAATCCCCGTCCCACTACCTTCATGGTGATGAAGGAGGGCCGCGCCGTTTTTGAAGGAACTGAGGCGGAGTTGGAGGCGTCCACCGACCTCTATATCAGCAAGTTTGTTCCAAAACGCTCCTAAACTATGGCGATCCAGACCAAGGCACGTTGGGCGCGTCTCAAGGCCGGGATTCTCGCCTTAGCGGCGATGGCGATTCTTGCGATCTTGATCTTCCTGATCACCGGCCACACCAATCTCTTCGAATCCCAAGCCGTCGTTTATACCTACATGGCGGACGCCGCCGCCTTGGCCACGGGCGCGCCGGTCAACCTGGACGGCATTCCAGTCGGCAAGGTCAAGCGAATCATGCTGTCCGGTTCGAAAGATCCCCAGCGGCTGGTTCGCCTTGAAATGGAGATCCCCGAAAGTCAACTCAAAAACATCCCCGTGGATTCCGTTTCCGAAATCAGCGCCGCCAACGTGCTGGGCACCAAGTACATCAATATAAAGTCCGGCATGAGCGCCACCGCGGTCAAACCGGGCCAGGAAATTCCGAGCGTTAACACCGGCGAGATACAGGATCTGGTACAGCAGGGATTTGGCGTGTTGAACTCGCTCCAGGACACCATAAAGGAAGCCAACAAGACGGTGCAAGATGTAGATCGGATCGTGGGCCTAGTCGAGTCCGGTAAAGGCAGCATCGGCAAACTGCTAGTGGATGACACGCTGTACAATCATTTCCTGGCGATCGTCGACGAGGTCAAGCAGTTGGCTGACGTTTTGAACAGCGACCAGGGGACGCTTGGAAAGCTGATCTACGATCATGAACTTTATGACGACCTGCGCAAGACTGTATCGAAGGTGGATACCGTGGTCGACGATCTGCAGCAGGGTCAAGGCACAGCCGGAAAATTCTTGAAAGACCCGGCGGTTTATGACGAGCTGCAGAAAACCTTGACGGATGTTCACAAGATCGTCACCGACTTGAACGAGGGCAAAGGCACTGCGGGCAAGCTGCTAAAAAGCGACGACCTGCACCGGGAGCTTTCCGACTCGCTCACCAAACTGGACCTGATCATGGATAAGGTCAACTCCGGCCAAGGCACCCTGGGCCAACTCCTGGTCAATCCGACGTTATACGATAACCTGAGCGGCGCAACGCGCGAGATGCACTTGCTCATGCAGGATTTCCGGGCCAATCCCAAGAAGTTCCTGCGGATCAAGCTTTCTATTTTTTGATTGAAGCGACTCATTGTCAACGCCGATGATTTCGGCTTCACCCGCGATGTCAATGAAGGAATCGTCCATGCCCACCGCCAGGGAATTTTAACCGCAACCACGTTGATGGCCACCGGCCCTGCGTTCGACCACGCGGTCGAGTTAGCGCGCGAAGATCCAGGGCTCGACGTCGGTGTCCATCTGGTGCTGGTGGGTGCAGAAGGCTATCCGGCGACGTTGACGAAATTAGTAGCCGCGGTCGCCCTCGGCCGCATCCGAATTTACGACCAACTCGCGCGACAGGTCCGGAAAATCCTGGATGCGGGCATTCAACCCACGCACCTCGATACTCACAAACACACCCATCTGCTGCCGCCGGTTCTGGATGCTGTGGCGCGGGTCGCCCAGGAGTTCCGGATTCCGTGGGTTCGCCGGCCCATTCCGCTGCGCCTCCCATTCCTGACAGCGATGCTCCAGCAACGGCTGGCCCGCCGCGGCTGCCGAACCACCGACTACTTCGCCGGTTACGAAATCACCGGCCGCTACGATGCGGGCGGCTTGGTGGCTGTCATTCGGAACCTTCCCGAGGGCCTAACCGAGTTCATGTGTCATCCCGGATTTTGCGGAGACGAGCTGCGCGCTGCATCGACGCGCCTGAAGGACAGCCGCCGCATTGAGCTGGAAGCGCTCACCAGTGCCGAGGCTCGCCAGGCGCTTCAGGAATCGGCGGTCACGCTAATCAGCTATCGCGATCTGGCCTGAACTCCGTCGCTTAGCGCCGCGCAAGTGTTGGTCCCTTGGCAAGCGTTGCTACTGTTCGTTGACGAATGCGCATCGTTCTGCTGTTCCTGTTCGAGTTGGGAGCCGGTTGTCTCCAGAGCCTCGCGCAGCAATATCCTAAATCAGCGCCGCAGCTCGATCCGCCAAATGCGGGCGCCGACGTGGTCTCCGGCAAATCGTCCGAATCCGCTTGGCCGATCCGGATCAAGGTGTTCGATAATGCGGGCCATATCGTCGAGCACCGCGATGTCCTGGTCAACGCCTCCGATTCGAGTATCCGAGCTGGCTTCTCAAGCAGCCTTCAGGCTGGCCAGATCGTGCAAGCATATTTTCTTCAGGGCGCAGTCGAGGTCATGCCGTCGGCGCCGCTCGTGGTCGCAAACGCTCCTCAGCACGCCACCGCCAATGGGCCCGCGGTTCGTGCAGCGCCCCAGTTAGACCCTCTCCGCATTCGTGGAGCGCTCGCGCCCGCCGCGACCAACGTCTTTGTTGAGGCTACCCCCACGCTGCCCAATTCCGGATACGAAACCCGCATCTCCGCTTGCCCCGACGGCGTGCCGGCGGGTATCCGCGATTCAACCGGATTCAAACCCTACGCGGTGACGGATACGACCGGCCAGGCGGCCATCACGTTCGAGCAGCCTCTGGCCGAGGGCCAGTCGGTCAGCCTGTGTCAGAAAATCGTTGACACCAACGATCCCTTGGCGCCGGCGATCGATGCGCCAGGGTCGGGGAACATCGCAATCGCGAATCCTTTGGACCTCGGCCGCGTGCGCTATTACTTCACGGCCGGTGTAATCTTATCGAACGACCAGGGTTTTGAATTGAACGCTCCCGGAACACAAGCGGACCTGTTTTTGGACTTGAATGCCGATCGAGCCTGGCTGCCGCTAGACGCCAATGGATTTCGCCGCAGCAACGTCAACACTTACCTGGACATTGGTTTAACATCCGTCCCTACCGAGCAGGTTGAGGCTAGTAGCACGCTCGACAGCTTCATCCAATCCGAGAAAGCCGCCAGCTTTCAAAGCGGCGCATATTTTCCCTTCATCGTCGGCCAGCCATGGTCGAGTGCGCAGAGCCGGTATTCGTTGTTCGTGGCTCCTCTGGCACAGGCGGGTTTCACCACTCTGACCAGCGACACAACGGCGGCCACCACCCTCACCGATCGTTTTTTCAAATCCTATTCGTTCGGCGCGCGGCTGGGCGTCTTCGAACATTTCCACTCCTCGGCGGAGGCGCCGCAGCTGGTTAGCTATGTGGACATCAGTCGCGGCCGGTTCGGCGATTTCGAGGCCTTTCGCGGTCCTCTGCTCGAGCGCCCTTGGAGATACTCGCTGGAGGGCGTGTTCAAAGTGCCGCATTCGCCCTTCGTCTTGGGCTTCGACACCAATATCGGAACCGGCGGCAATCTGGGATTCATCCAGCCCCGCGACGATCTTCGCTTTCTGATAGGCGCCCAATTCGATTTCTCGAAATTTCTAAAAGCGATCCCCGCGTTCTAAAATCCGGGAACACTAGCGGCGCTCCCAAATTTCGGTATGGCGATGAGCGGATTATTCTATCGAAAATTTCTCGCGCGCTTCGCAGGTCTGCTGGCCGAGATTATCGTGCACCGTCAGCACGATGGTGTACTCGCCCTTGGCGATGTCCTTCGGCATATTCAGACTCAGCTCGCCAGGTTGGTAGCGCTGCGGATAAAACGGCGCTTCTTTCGAATTAGCCGCTTCGGGTTGCGAATACGCCACGGAACCATCAGTGCGCAATACCACCAGACCATAGCCGATGTCGAACAGATTCTTCTCGCCAATCTTGTAGCCAGTCATAACGAAGCGCGCCCACAGCGAATCGCCCGGACGATATGCAGCCACCCCCAGCGCTTTATCGTCGTTTTCCCCGCGATAGAAACGGAAATTGCGCACCGCCAGCGTGTCGCTTAAAGCGACGTCGCGCCCTTGCACCAGAAACGTCGCGCGCCCCTCCGCCGACGAGCCGCCCAGTTCGTCCTTGATAGTCACCGTTACGTGATATTCGCCGGTCTCCGCCAGCGGAGGAATCACCACCGTGTAGCGGATCTTCGGCATCCAGTTCTTGTCCTCGGGAGAAAGCGTGGTCTTCACCAAGCCCGTTTCCGGCAGCAGCAGCAGCACTCCGCGCGCGTCCTCGGCTTGCACTTGATAGCCAAGTTGGATTTCATTGGTCTCGGATTTCTTGTAGCCTTCCACCTGGCAGCGGAAGAACAGCGTCTCGCCGGGAACGAACTGATCGTCGTGCGCGGCCGGGGGTCCGTCGTCAATCTGCGCGAACGCCGTCGCTACGATCGCGAGCTTTTTCTCCGCCGGCGCCGAGCGTAATGCGAGCGGCAGAATTAGAACCGCGGCTAACAACAGCTTCATGAAACCCGTACCCTAATCCTCTATTCTAGCCACCTGGCACGACGTTGACTTCTTGTTCGCGTTCCAGCACAGTGGAACACATGGTCCTGATTCTGGCTCTGCTTCTGTTCTTGTCGCCGCTGGCCGCGCAAGGCGTGCACCCGGTCACCGGACGCCACATCGCGGGCGTGATGAGCGCCGCTGGATCGGACTGGCTCGACCGCCCGGAGCGCGAAGAAGAAGAGCACCCCGACGAAGCGCTGCAAGCCATCGGAATCCACCGGGGCATGGTGGTCGCCGACGTTGGAGCCGGCAGCGGCGTCATGACCTTCAAGATGGCCAAGCTGGTCGGCCCGTCGGGTAAGGTTTACGCCGTCGATATCCAACCCCAGATGCTCGAGATCCTGCAAACCCGCGCCCAGCGCGACAAGGTCACCAACGTCCAGACCGTGCTCGACACCGTGAGCGACCCCAAGCTTCCGGCCGGCGCCATCGATCTGATCCTGCTGGTGGACGTCTACCACGAATTTTCGCAGCCGCAGGCCATGCTCGATCATATGCGCGAAGCCCTGAAGCCAAACGGGCGCCTGGTGCTCCTGGAATACCGCAAGGAGGATCCGACCATCCCCATCCTCCCGGATCACAAAATGAGCGTCTCTGAGGTGAAAGCCGAGGTCCAGCCGGAAGGCTTCCAGTTCGACCAGGTGATCGAGGTGCTGCCGCGCCAGCACATCATCATTTTCCGGCCGCGCAAGGGCTGATCCGCCCAGCAATCCGGGCCCACGCTACAATCGAAGTATGCGTTTTTTGATCGCCGCCGTCGCCCTTTCGCTCTGCCTGCTGCCCGCCCAGGACAAACCGAAATCCGCCTTCGACAAACCCACGTTCGAAGCCTACGTCCGCCATCTGCTGGCCGTCATTCCGGAGGTTCAGGTCAAAATCGACGATCCGCAACCGGCCCCGGCCGGCCTCCAGCGCGTCGAAGTTCATTTCACTTACGGCGCACGCACTCAAGACGAGACGTTCTTTATTTCCAAGGACGGTAAGAACATCTTCCGCGGCACAGTCTACGACATCAACCAGAATCCCTTCCAGGAGGATCTCTCGAAAATCAAGACCGATCTGTCGCCGAGTTTTGGAAGCCCGGGCGCGCCGGTTGTCCTGGTGCTCTATGGAGATTTTGAGTGCCCGGACTGCAAGGTGGAAGCCCAGACCATCCGCCAGAACCTGGCAGCCGCGTTTCCCACCCAGGTTCGCGTTTACTTCAGGGATTTTCCGCTGACGCAGATCCATCCCTGGGCCAAGCAGGCCGCCATCGCCGGACGTTGCATCTTCCGCGAGGAGCCGGCGGCATTTTGGAAGTATTTCGATTGGATCTACGACCACCAAATCGAAATCACCTTCGAAAATCTAAAACCCAAGGTCATCGACTTCGCCAAGACCATTCCGGATCTGGATGGAATGCAGCTCGGCCGCTGCCTGGAATCGAACGCCACCGAAGCAGAAGTAGACGCCTCCATGGCGGAGGGAAAATCGCTGCGCATCGATGGCACTCCGACTACGTTTGTCAATGGCCGCCGCCTGGTGGGCGCCTATCCCTGGCCGAATCTTCAGCAAATCATCGAAGGCGAGCTGCATTATCAGAAGACCGCGCAAGACGCCGGCGAGAAGTGCTGCGAAATCAAAATACCCTCACCGCTGAACAAGTAACATGCGATACCCATTGCTGCTAGCGCTGGCCGGCGGCTTGTTTGCCGCCGAGCTGAGCCCGACTGAATACATGGACTATGTCAAGTACCTGGCCTCTGAAAACATGCGCGGCCGCGCCACCGGCTCGCCCGAACTCGAAAAAGCCGCCGGCTTCATTCGCGACAAATTTCGCTCCTTGAAGCTCGAGCCGATTTCGGGCGACAGCTATTACCAGGATTTCGAAGTCACCACCAGCGCCAAGCTCGGAAATCAGAACGAGATCACGTTTTCCGAAGGCGCGAAAAAAGAGACGCTGCGCTTCAACCAGGATTTCGTTCCTTTCAACCTTTCTTCGGCCGGCAAAGCGTCCGGCGACGTGGTGTTCGCAGGCTTCGGCATCACCGCGCCCGAGTACAACTACGACGACTACGCGGGTCTGGACGTAAAAGGCAAGATCGTCATCGTGATGCGCCACGAGCCGCAGGAGTTCGACGACAAGAGCGTTTTCGAAGGCAAGGTGTACACTGCGCACGCGCAGATCTTCAGCAAAGCGACCAATGCCAAGCTGCACGGCGCCAAGGCGGTGCTCCTGGTTAACGACGTCGCGGCCCATCCTGGCGATTCCGACGATTTGGAAAAATTCGGCGGCACCGCCGGACCAGCTAATGCGGGCATCGAGTTTGTCCAGGTGAAAGCCAACGTGGTCGACTACTGGCTGAAGCCCACCGGCAAATCTCTCTCCGGCCTGGAAAACGCGATCGACAAGGACCTCCATCCCGAATCGTTTGCTCTACCGGCCACCCTGCGCCTGGATATGGATGTCGATATCCGGCGCGAAGTGAAAACGGTGCACAATGTCGGCGCGTATCTTCCCGGCGAGACTCCGGAATATGTGATCATCGGCGCGCACTACGACCACCTGGGCCTCGGCGAGCAGTTCTCGCTCGCACCGTCCATGGTGGGGACCGTACATCCAGGAGCCGACGACAATGCCTCCGGAACCGCTGGCGTTATGGAACTGGCGCACTGGTTCTCGCACGAGCCGAAACACAAGCGCGGCATCCTGTTCCTCACCTTCGCGGGCGAGGAGCTGGGATTGCTGGGCTCCAGTTACTACGTCAACCATCCGGTCATGCCGAACTCCAACGCGGTCGCGATGATCAATATGGATATGATCGGCCGCATTCGCGACAACAAGATTTATGTCGGAGGCGTCGGCACCGGCACAACCTTCGCGCCGCTAGTCAAGGAAGCCGCCCATCGCCACGATTTCGATGCCGATGTGACCGAGCGCGGCGGCTACGGCTCCAGCGATCACACGTCTTTCACCACCAAGCAAATTCCGGTACTGTTCTTCTTCTCCGGCCTTCACGCCGATTACCACAAGCCCAGCGACACCTGGGATAAGATCAACGCCCCTGATGCCGTGCGGCTGCTCGACATGATCGCCGACGTGATGGATCATCTCACCGACGGTTCGCCCCGGCCGCAATACGTGCGCGTCGCCGAGGCGCAGCCGGAGCACGAAATGGCCCAAGCCCACACCGGTACCAGTACCAGTTCAGGGTATGGTCCAGATTTTGGTAGCATTCCCGACTTCACCGAGATCCCCAACGGCGTCCGCTTCGCCGACATTCGCCCCGGCTCCCCCGCCGCCAAGGCCGGTTTGAAGGGCGGCGACATCCTGACCGAGTTCGACGGCAAGCCCATCCAGAATCTGTACGATTTCACGTACGCGTTACGGGCCAAAAAGCCTGGCCAGGAGGTACTTGTGAAGGTGCTGCGCGGGGACCAAACAATTGTAGCCAAGGTACTACTGACCGAACGCAAGTAAGTCCACATACTGGATCCAGATATGGCATCCAGATTCTCCTTTGGTACCGCGCCCGCCCTGGAGGGCGGCGCCGCATTCATACTTCCTCCGCTCATCCTGCACCCGTTCGCGGATGCGGGCGGTCCCGGAAAATTAGTCGAAAGCTCGCGCGCCAGCTTGAAGCTGCAAGGCCTTCTGCCGCCGGGCGACTCCAGCCGCGATGATCTTGATCGCGTCCTGCTGGACGGCCGCTATTCCGAACTGCGCATGCTGTTTTATGTTGGCAAGGACCTGGCGCGCTGGATCGATCAATGCCTCGAGCTGGTCAGCCGCAATCCGGATCTTTTTCCACAGACGCTGTGCTATCAAAGTTTCGCCGACCTGCTGGTTCAGGACTCCCCGGAAGCGGTGCAAACCAAACTGAAGAAGTGGGGCGTGGGCGATTATCAATCCATCTTCAGCCGCGCGCTCGGATTGCATTGCCTCTTCACGGACGCCCCGCCGCGCCCGCTGCTCTCGGACGACTTCATCCGCAACTATTACCGCTTCGCCGATCAGATCTTCGTCACCAAGCAAGGCGAATGCGCATTCCAGGCGCTCAACTCCCAGGATTTTACATTCGACCTATATTCATCCGGCGAATACACCCGGATGCTGGAACGCTCCTGGGGCGAATAACGCCTCGCGGGCAGAGACAAACCTGGGTCCGTCAACGCCAGTCTTCGACGCATTCCAGCGCCTCGAAATCCTGAAGCGGCTCTCCGAACTTCAGACGGTCCCGAAGCGTGTCCAAACGTTGCAGGTTTACTCGCTCCCGCTGGTAGGTATTGTCGAGATCTCTCCTCCGGCGTGGTCTCATCGGCCTATAAATGAAAATTGATCCGTCGGGGATCCTGTTCCAAAACGTAGCCCGACAATCGTGCATCACACGGGTAAGCGCTTCGTCGGCATCGTCTCGCCTGAGAGTCTTACGATCGTTGTCAGCATTTCCTGCTCTCCAGTCTAGTCCAACTCATTCTACATCCGTGTAACTAATTTATACCGCCTTTCCGGCGTAAGCTGTGGAGATGAGCGAAAAAATCGGATTGCTGGTGGAAGCAGATCCTGGACCCGGCATCCTCCACAAACTCACCGGGGTGATCGCGCAGCACGGCGGCAACATCACCTCCGTCGAAATCGTCGAGGAGCGGCAGACTTACTTCGAGATCGACGTCGGCGAAAACCCGGCGCCCATGCTGGAGGATCTATCGCAGCTCCCCATTGTGCACGGCATTACGCAGGTAAAAACCTTTCAGACCGTCTTCGGCAAGCGCATCATCGTGATGGGCGGCGGCGCGCAAGTCGGCCAGGTCGCCATCGGCGCCATCTCGGAAGCCGACCGGCACAATATCCGCGGCGAGCATATCTCGGTGGACACCATCCCGCTGGTCGGCGAGCAGCCCCTGGCCGATGCGGTGCGCGCTTGTGGACGCCTGCCGCGCATCAAGGCTCTCGTGCTGGCCGGTTCGCTGATGGGCGGCGATATCGAGCGCGCCGTCCGCGAAGTCCGCGCGCAGGGATTGTTAGTGGTCAGTTTGAATATGGCGGGCAGCGTGCCCGACGCCGCCGACCTGGTGGTCTCAGATCCGGTGCAAGCCGGCGTCATGACCGTTATGGCGGTGGCTGAAACGGCCAAGTTCAGCCTGGCTCGGTTGAAGCGCCGGACGTTTTAGAGCTCAGGCACTATTGTGACGCCGGAGCTGCGGCAGGCGCACTCATGGCCGGCTCGGTGGCGCCGCGATGGCAGGTGTAGCAGGTCACGTGCTCCTTGCCGTCCGGGAACTTAGCGTTAATCTCCCGCACCATCGTGATCATGTGGCGCGCGATTTCTTTCTTCGGATTCTCATCGCTGTCGAAAGCCCCCTGCACGTGGCAGTAAGTGCATTGCACGCCCAGCGCGGTGCGAAACGCGCCCATCATCGGACGAATATCCGACGGCTGCAGCAGCTTCAAATTCTTCGGCGCGGGAGGCGCTTTCTTAGGAGCATCCTGTGCCTGAACGCAAAATAGAGAAACCCCAACCAGGAACGGTAACAGTAAACGCATAGAAGGATGATACACGAAAACCTCGCGGGCTGTTACCGGACCAGCGTGAAGCCGACATCGATGTGAATTGTGTCTTCCACTGGATCGCCGTTGCGCGTGGCCGGAAGAAATGTCCACTGCCGAATCGCTTCGATGGCGGCTTGAGCCAGCATCGTGGGGCCGCTCTCGAGCGCAAGATTCTGGACCGCGCCGTCTGTCCCGATGATGGCTTTGAATCGGACCGTGCCTTGCACCTTCGCAAGTCTCGCGATCTCAGGATAAACAGGTTTCACTTTGCTGACGATCCTGGACGATTGGAAGTCCTCCAGCTCGGGCGGCGCTGGGACGAAATACACAACTTCGGGCGGCGGCACACGAACTCGCGCCCTCTTCACGGACGGAATTGCGGGCTCCAGAGATACAGGCGCAGGTTCGGCTTCCGGCGCGGACGGCTCGGCGGCTGCGATTGTTCTTGAAGGCTTCCCGGATTCCTGTTCTCGTTTCTGAATTGGGCGCTCGGGAACCGATTGAGGAACAACCGGAGCGACAGGAGCAACCGGAGTTGCGGGAAAATGCAGCACCGCTGCGGCAGACGGTCGCGGCTCGGGTTGCCCGCGCTTTGGCGCCAAGGCCTTCGGAATCGAATACACCGCGAGCGCAGCCAACACCGCTGCGGCGACCCCAATTGCGCAAGTTTGATGGAATGAAAAGTGTTTCTCGATTTGGGCAGCAGCGGGTGGCACCTGGGCGGGCTGCGGCTCGAACGGGGCGATGCGTGGCAGCTCGATCCGGCGCGGCTCTGGACGAGGCCTCGGCGCGGGTGCCGGCGCGATTTCCGAAACCCGGCGGCGTCTGGGAAGCGGCCGGTACATTTTCGGGACCACCATGGCCCACGTGAAGTCCGGCTGGCTGGGCGGTTTCGTGACGGCGCGCGAACCCGCGCTGCTCGGTCTCACCACAGATTTCTGAAACCCCGGAGCCGATACGTAAAGAGACGACCAGGTGATGGCGAAGCGGAAGCGTGCCGGTTCCACAATCGGCCTTGATGGATCAGTTCCGGGCGCCTGAATTTCTGGCATTACCGCTTAATCCAGTTTCCCCGATACTAAACATCCGTGCAACTTAATGTTTCCGCGCCCCCATCACATTTTGTAGCCGCACAGATCGTCTACCGCTACGTTGCCGCCGCACAGCACCAGGACTAAGCGGGAATCTGTCGTAAACCGGCCGCTTAAACGCTCAGCCGCCGCCAATGTGCACGAAGCCGCCGGTTCGGCCAGCACTTTGGCGCGCTCCAGCAGGAATCGCAGCGCCGCAACCGCCTCGCGATCCGGCACCACGGTTACGCTCTCCACATACTTCCGCGCCAGCTCCAGCGTCCGCTCGGAAACGGCTGGCGCACCCAGCGTGCGCGCGATGGACGTAATCGCGTCCAACTTCACCGGCCGTCCGGCGGCGAATGCGCGTGCCATGGCGTCCGCGCCTTTAGTCTCGACACCCCAGATGCGCGCCGCGGGCCGCAGCGACTTCACCGCGGTCGCGACTCCCCCGATAAACCCGCCCCCGCCGATGCTGACCACGACGTCGGTTACTTCGGGAAGATCCTCGACAATCTCCAGTCCCACTGTTCCTTGCCCTGCCATCACCAGAGGATCGTCGAAAGGATGAATCGAGGTCCAGCCCTGGCTTTCGTACGCGCCGACCTTCTCGAATGCCACCGTGGCGTTTTCGACCAGAACAACCTCAGCGCCGTAGCCGCGCGTCGCTTCAATATAGTTACGCGGAGTTTTCTCGGGCATCAGGATGACGCTCGGTAAACCCAGTTGCGTCGCCACGTAGGCCACAGCCTGCGCATGGTTCCCGCCGCTGACCGCCACCAACCCGCGCCCGCGTTGTTCAGCCGGAATGCTGAGCGCCTTATTGAAAGCGCCGCGCACTTTGAACGATCCGGTCTTCTGGAACACCTCCAGCTTGAGATAAACCTGCGCACCCAGCCGCGCGCTGAGCGTAGCGCTTGAAACCAGAGGCGTCCTCGACACCCGCCCGCCGATGCGCTCACGCGCGGCTTGGATGTCCTGCAAAGAAATCAATTCACTCACCGAGGTCAGTACGAATCTGTTCGGCGATGCGCTGGGCGAAATGTTCCACGCGCGCCAGATCCGGCCCTTCCACCATTACGCGGGCCAGCGGTTCGGTGCCGGAGAAACGCACCAGCACGCGGCCCGCATCGCCAAAAGAGGACTCGGCCGCGCGGATCTCGGCCGCCACGGCGGGCAATTGGTCCAGCGGTTTACGCTCCCGCACCCGCACGTTCACCAGACGCTGCGGATAAACCTCCAGCTCGCTGGTGAGCGCGTCCAGCGTCTGGCCCGATTCGATCATGACTTCAAACACACGTAACGCGGTCAGCATTCCATCTCCGGTGGTGGCGAATTGATGGAAAATGATGTGGCCGGATTGCTCGCCGCCCAAGACCGCGCCGCGGCGAATCATTTCCTCCAAAACGTATTTATCGCCCACTGGTGTGCGGATCATCTGGATGCCATGGGAAGCCAGCGCGCGCTCCAAACCAAGATTGGACATCACGGTGGCCACCACGATCGGCCGGCCGTCGTCACCGGTCAGACGGCTCTCGTGTTTCAGATGGCGGGCCGCTAGCAAGAGCACCGCGTCGCCATCCACGATCTTTCCCGATGCGGCCACGAACAGCGCACGATCGGCATCGCCGTCAAACGCCACGCCCACGTCGGCGGAATGCTCGCGAACCGCCGCACCGAGCGCCTCCAGGTGCAGCGATCCGCAATTCAGATTGATGTTGCGGCCGTTGGGCGAACAATGAATGGCGTGAATCTGCGCGCCCAGGCGTTCAAAAAGCTCCGGAGCCAGCGCCGACGCAGAGCCGTTAGCGCAATCGGCCACGATCTGCAGACCGCGCAATCCGCCCGGAAGCGTCGCGGCCAGGTGTTCAATATAGCTGCGATCCAGGTTCGGGTCTATATCAATGGAAGCGGGTGTGCCGCCTTCGGAAGCAACCGCGAGAATCTCTCGCTCCAGCAGTTCTTCCTGTTCGTCGGGCAGTTTATAGCCAGTGTGACCGATCAGTTTGATCCCGTTGTCCTGATATGGATTGTGCGAGGCGGAAATCATGACGCCCGCCGCGTAGGGCCCGGTCTTGGCCAGGTACGCGATTCCCGGCGTAGTGGTGATGCCCGCAAAATCCGCCTTGATTTTCTGCGCGGCTAACCCGCCTGCGACCTCCGCGGCGAGCCATGGGCCAGACTCGCGCGTGTCCATGCCGATCACGACTCGGGGCTCCGTATGAGACCGGCGAATCCATTGGCCGAGGGCAGCTCCCACCGCGTGCGCCGTTTTTCGGTCGAGCGGAAATTCACCCGCCACTCCGCGGATTCCATCCGTGCCGAAGAGCATCCGCGCCATTATTTGGCTGCCTTCGGCGTGCTGCGCTGGAGCGTCACTTGAACTTTGGCCGTGATGACGACCTGAGATTCCAAACGCACTTGCGGATCGCCGACATTGACGTGCGTGCGAATCTCCTTCCCGCCCACTACGCCGGTCAAATCGATGGGATCCGTTACCACCACATCCATATTCCTCACGCGCTGCTCCGGCCCGCGGATCCGAACCTTGGCCGGATAGATGTCCGCGCTCTGGACGCGATAGCCTTCCGGAACCCGTTCGTACAGCAGCTTCACGGGAATGTCCCGGCTGATAACGTGTTCGAAGCGCAATGTGAGCTGCGACGGAATGGCGCGGTAGAAGGAAACGGCGGAAGGAAGATTGAGGCTGGTCTCGCGGACGGTGTAGGTGCGTTCTCCCGGATGTGCATCGGCCAGATCCAGCACCACCGCGACGTCCCCCAGATTGTCATGGGAGAGCCGCCCTGACTGGCCGCGGACTTCCAACTGGACGTGGTCCGGAACAGCTGAGTTGAAATCCAGATCCTCGGGCATGTTCTTGAATTCCACCGGAACCGAGAGCGAAGTGGCCAGCTCCGGCTCGCGCGCCACCGCGATCCACAAGGCTGCGGCTATGGCGAGCGAAAGCAGCTTCCATCCGATATTGCGCGTGAGCAATTGGATCATGGACGGTCAAAGCTCGATTCACGAACCGCCGCGGAGCCGCCACGAAGCGAAGACGAGGCTCGCATGTCGCCGCGCTGCAGCCGTTCGTTGAGCAGATTTTCCACTCGTTCCAGCGGCACGTCCAGCTCAATCTCACCAAAAGCGGCGATGGATATGCGCCCGGTTTCTTCCGACACAATCACGGCCAGGCAATCGGATTCCTCGGTGATGCCGAGGGCGGCGCGATGGCGCGTTCCGATCTCGGTCACCAGCAGTGGATTGGTGGTCAGCGGGAGAAAGCATGCGGCCGCGGCGATGCGATCGCCTTGAATGATCACCGCGCCATCGTGCAGGGCCCCACCCGGCTCAAAGATCGCGCACAGCAAATCGCGTGAAATAACGGCGTCCAGATTCACTCCGCTTTCGGCAAATGTGCGCAGACCGATCTTGCGTTCCACCACAATCAGCGCGCCCACCTTCCTTTGCGCCAGATGGCCGATCGCAAGCAGAATCTCCTGCGCTGTCTCGCGCCGCTCTAATTGGCTGATGCCTAAAAATGGTTTGCGCCCCAGGCGTGCCAGCATGCGTCGCAGTTCGGACTGGAACATCACAATCAGCGCGATCGCGGTGTAAGGCACCAGCGTTGCCAGAATGGCGTGCAGCACTTGCAGCTTCGCCCAGGTAGCCAAGCCATAGATAATTCCGACGATGCCCAAACCGAACAGGATGTGCACCGCGCGCCGCCCGCGAATCAGTAGCAGAAATTGATAAAGAAGGATGGCGACAACGAGAACGTCGACGAAGTCAGTGGGGCCGGGCCTCGGCAGCGCGGAGAACGCAGATGCGAGGAAGCTCAGCATGCATGTGGTTTGATTGTAGCAGGCGAGTCGGCGACGGCAGCCGCCGGCAACTGACCGTCGGTTATACCCGCAGAGCCTGCATGGGATCGATCCTAGCGGCCCGGCGTGCGGGGATGTAGCTGGCGGCGAGCGCCACCACCAGGAAGAGCAATGCGATTCCGGCGAAGGTGACTGGATCGGTCGGGCTGACGTGGAATAGTAGACTCGCCGCCACGCGCGTTAGGGCGAAAGCGCCCGCCAGTCCAAGCGCGGTTCCCACCAGCATCAAGACCAGAGCTTGCCTCATGACCAGCCACAGAATATCGCCCTGGTCCGCGCCCAGCGCGCGGCGGATGCCCACCTCTTGCGTGCGTTGCGAAACGGAGTACGCGATGACGCCGTAAATACCAATCAGAGCCAGGAGCAGTGCCACGCCGGCGAACGACTCGAGCAGAATCATCAATAGCCGCCGCTGGCCGACCTGAGCTTCCACCAGCGCATCCATCGTGCGAATGTTTGCGATGGACTGGTCCGGATCCAACCGGTGCACTTGTTCGCGCACGGCGGCTGTGAATCGCAGCGGATCGCCTTCAGTGCGGACACCGAGAGTGGCCGATTGCGGAGCTTGCTGCGCGAAGGGGAGATATACAGTTCCCGGCCATGCGTTGCCTTCCAGCGCTTGGCGCACGTTTCCTACCACACCGACGATCTCGACCGGTTTGAGATTGATTCCTCCAATGAAAAGGCGCTGGCCGATGACGTCCGGACCTTTCGGATAACTGGGCCAAAATTGACGCGCCAGGCCTTCGTCAATGATGGTTACACGCTGCGCGTCCGCCGTATCGTGCGAATTAAAATCGCGGCCTCGCTTCAGAGGAATCTGGAACGTCCGAAAATATCCGGGCGTGACGTTCATGATCACTTCAATAGGACGCTCGTTCAACCTAAGTCTGCGCCTGCGAGGCGTCCTGCACGGGCGTGCCCGGATAGCCCAACATCGGAACCACCAGCGCCAGGGCCGCGCCGCGGATGCCCGGCGACGCCTGGACACCTTGGATGAGGCTTGCATAGAATGCGGCTCGTTTCTGATCGGTGCCATAGCGCAACGGTGGAAGAGAAATGCTCATCGTGAGCACGTTGGCTGGATTGAATCCCACGTCGACATTCCGCAAATGAGCGATGCTTTCCACCAACAGCGCCGCGCCGATCAGCAAGACGATCGAGAGCGCGATCTGTCCCACCACCAGCAAGCCGCGGGCGTTCAGCGCCGCGAGAAACCGCTTCGGGCCGGCGTTGCCCGCCAGTTCACCGCTGGCGCGCAATGTGGACATGAGATCGGGACGCGATGCGCTCAGTGCAGGCGCCAATCCGAACAGAACGCCCGTGGCGACGGAAAGCCCCGCGGTGAATACAAGCACGGTCCAATCGAGATGAATTTCAGCGACGCGCGGCAGCTCGAAAGCGTTGATGCGGGCGATCGCGCGGAGGGCCCAAGCGGCCAGCAGTACGCCCAGCGCGCCACCGGCGGACGACAACAGAACGCTCTCGGCCAGAAGTTGCCGGATCAGGCGTGCGCGCGCCGCTCCCAGTGCGGATCGCACGGCAAATTCCCGCGAACGGGAGTGGGCGCGCGCCAGCAGCAGGCTGGCCACATTGGCGCAAGCGATCAACAGAACCAGGCCGACAGCGCCGAACAGCATCAAAAGCATCGAGCGTACGTTGGACACCAAATCGTCCTTTAACGGCGTGACCTCAACCGGCCGCGGCTTGCCGTCGAGCATGGCGGGATGAGCCAACGCGTACTGGTGGCGCAGCACCTTCATTTCGGCGTCCGCTTGTGCGACGCTAACTCCCGGCTTGAGGCGGCCGGCGATGGTCAAGTAAGGACTCAGCGCGCGCGATCTGGGATTGATCAGCGGCTCCTCGGCGGGCGCAGTCATCCAGACGTCGATGTTCGGAAAAGGAAACTGGAAATGCGGCGGAAGCACGCCGACGATGGTGTAGGTCGTCGCCGCAAGCGTAACGGTCTGGCCGGCGATGCGCGGATCGCCCAAGAATCTGCGCTGCCACAGATCGTTGCTGATCATCGCCACCGGCGCACCGCCCGACGAATCCTCCTCGGGACGAAAAGTGCGTCCTAACATGGGCTCTTCGCCAGCCACGCGAAGGAAGCCGGCCGAGACGCGCACCGCCCTCAGCACTTCCGGCTCGGCACCGCCCGAGAGCGTGATGTTTTCCGGTCCGTAATAGGCTGCCAGTTCGGTGAAGGAATGCGCACCCGCCTGCATCTCCGCGAATCGTGTAGGCGTGGCGCCGCCCGCGATGCTTACCAGCTGATCGGCGTCGCGGTATTGAAGCGGCTTCAGCAGCACAGCTCGAATCACGGTAAACATCGCAGTGTTCCCGCCGATTGCCAGCGCGAGCGTGAGAATGGCCGTGGCCGCGAAAACAGGTTTCCTGCCCAGCGTTCGCAGCGTGTAGCGGATATCTTGCCATACCGATTCCAGAAGTCCGAGCCTGTTCATGGCGGCGCCCTGATGAACCAAGTTTACTCCGGCTTACCAGCGAAAAATCACGTTCCGTCTAAGGTGGGCTGTTGGGAGGTAATAAGCACTCTACCTAATTGAGGGTACTGGATTGGGGGCAGTATGCTCATCGATATGGCCACTCAACGGAACAGACGACGGCGCCGATGGGCTGCTGGGAGCCTGCTGCTGCTCGGACTGATCATGGATACCGCCGGTCAGGACTTAATTGAATACTCCCTCACCGCGGGATTCGTAGCAACGGCAGCCGGTGCGGTCATGCCGGCAGTATCTTCGAACATCAGCAAAATCTTTAGCCATGTGTCGAGCGTCCTTAAAGTGGCCGCCAGTCAAAGCTGAGAGATCTGTAGCTGTAGCGCACGCCTACGCGCCGCGGGTATTAAAAGTTGCGGCGGTGCTCGCGAAGTCGCAAAATAAGAAGAAATGCATTACGGGCGTCTGTCCATCCTCGTCTTTACCCTTGCGCTCGGCCCCGCTTGGGCCGCGGATGTCGAAGCGCCCGGCGTTCCCAACTTCCACCAGGTGAACGAGCATGTGTTTCGCGGGGGCCAGCCCGTGGACGTTGGCTGGAACAGCCTGGCTCATCTGGGCATCAAGCTGGTGGTCGACCTTCGCCCGCAGAGCGAGCATCCCATTCAGGCCGAAGAGCGCGCAGTGGAAGCTGCCGGTATGCACTACGTGAACGTGCCCATGAAAGGCATGAGCGCGCCGCCCGCTGAAACCGTCTCCAGAGTTCTCGCGTTGATGATTTCAAATTCCAATGGACCCCTGTTCGTGCATTGCCGCCGCGGGTCGGACCGGACCGGCACGGTGGTGGCGTGCTACCGCATTCTGCACGATCATTGGGAGAATCAGAAAGCGCTCCAAGAGGCGCGGTCGTACGGCATGTTCAGAATGGAGCGCGGAATGATGCACTTCATTCAGAATTTCAATCCGTCCGCTACGCTGGCGGGCGGCGCGCTTCTGACGCCTTCGGCCGGCCTGCCCTGATCGCGCGCCGGGCTACTTCAAATCGTTTCGAACCACCTGGCCGCCCTTCATCACGAACTTGATCCGCGACATTTCGGTGATGTCGCTGAGCGGGTCGCCTGAGACGGCCACCAGGTCTGCGAACTTGCCCTTCTCCAAAGTTCCGACGCGATCCTGCCAGCCGATCAGCTCGGATGCGACGATGGTAGCCGACCGCAAAGCTTGCAGCGGCGTCATGCCCCACTTCACGAAATAGGCGAATTGATCCACTTGCGTGCCGTGCGGGAATGGTCCCGCGCCGCTTCCGAATGGCAGCGTGACGCCGGCCGCCAGCGCCTTCTTCCAGCTTTTTTCCATCATGCGCCAGCGGCTGTTGCCCCAGCGCTTCATTTCTTGCGCGTCCTCGATGCTCAGGTCGAAAAACGTCGACGTCAGTGGCAGATGTTTTTCGAGCAGCAGCTTGAGCGCGGCGTCGTCCAGGTCGACGCCGTGTGTTGGAACGTCCACTCCGGCCGCGATGCAGTTGTGCAGACCCTCGCCGCCGTAGGCGTGACAGGCGACTTTCAGCCCCTTGCGATGCGCCTCGTCCACGATGGCTTGCGTTTCCTCCAGCGTGAACGACGGCGTGTTGACCATGCTGCCGTCGGGCTTGAAATAATATTCTTCGGTGCTGTAGATTTTGATCCAATCCACGCCGTAGTGCGCCTGCTCGCGCACGGCTTCGCGCACGGCCCAGGGCCCGTTGGCAATCTGCGCGCCGAGGTTTGAAATCGGCGTCGTGGGAAGCAGCGGGAACGGAACGCTGCCTTTGTTGGTGTCGACAATCCCGGGGCCAGCCACCTGCATGCGCGGTCCCTGCACCAAGCCGTTGTTGATGGCGTTGCGCAGGTCCACGGTGCCGTACCAGCCCCCGTGGGACATCAAGTCGACGATAGTGGTGAAGCCGGCGCTCAGGTCGCGCTGCGCGTTCATCAACGCGATCAGCTCGCGATACTGCAGCGTCGGCGGGATGTTCGGTGCGCCGGGCACGATCCCCGGACCGCCGGGCGCGGTCAGCGGATTTCCGTCCATGACGTGCAGATGCGTGTCGATGAGGCCGGGGAGCACGGTGGCGCGGCTGAGATCGATCACGCGCGCGCCTGCGGGAATTTGCAAAGAAGCGCCGACGTCGGTGATTCGGTCTCCGCGGATCAGCACTACTTGGTTCGCCAGCAGCGTGCCGGACTTGGGGTCGAATAATCGCCCGGCGCGGACCGCGATGATCTGAGCGGGTGCAGGCTGGGCCGGCGGCGGCAACACCCAAGCCGAGGCCAGCGCGGATGGCTGCGTCTGCGCGGTTGCGATCGACGCCGCGCTGGCCAGAAACACGAATGCGACTACCTTATTTCGCCACATTGCCGCTCCTTCGTTCAAGTAGAAGTCAGTATATACCTTGCGATCAGACCGGCGAATCGGGCGGAAACGAGGGCTTGCGTTTTTCAAGGTGAGCCGCGAGACCTTCCTGGACATCCGGACCGGAGAAGCCCAGAAACTCGAGCGAGAGCGAGGTGTCGAACACCGGACCGGCCTGCCGCAGCCAGTTGTTGAGAGCATACTTCGTCCAGCGAATGGCGCTCTGCGCGCCCTCCGCAAGGCGGCTCGCGATCTCGACTGCTTTGCCATCCAGCGCGGCATCGTCCACGGCGAGACTTACCAGCCCGATGCGCTCGGCTTCGTCGCCCAGCAATTGATCGCAGAGCAGCAGATAATATTTCGCCTTGGCCATCCCGCACAGCAGCGGCCAGACGATGGCGGCATGATCGCCCGCGGCGACTCCCAGACGCGTGTGCCCATCGATGATGCGGCACTCCTTGGTAGCAATCGAAATGTCGGCCAGCAGCCCGCACACCAGCCCCGCGCCCACCGCGACCCCGCGCATCGCGCTTACCACCGGCTTGGAACAATTGACCAGGTTGTAAACCAGGTCGCGCGCTTCTTTCCATACTCGCGCGCGGGTCTCAAAGTCGCGCATGATTTCTTGAATCATGCCGAAGTCGCCGCCGGCCGAAAAGACTTTACCCGCACCAGTAAGAATCGCAGCGTTGATGCTGGGGTCGGCGTCGACATCGCGCCAGACTTGCGTCAACTCAGCATGCATGGCGCGGTCGGCTGAGTTCACCTTGCCGTTGTCCATCGTGATGCGCAGCACTTTAGGATGCGGGCGGTCGAATTTCAGGCGTGTGTATGAGGCGTAATCCATGCGACTAGCTCATTGTAAGACCGCCCGAGACGCTGATGGTCTGGCCGGTCATAAAGGCTGCGTCGTCGCTGAGCAGAAAGGCGATGATGCCGGGATAGTCGTCCACTTGCCCGAGACGGCCCAGCGGAATGGCACGCGCGAGCGCGTCGGTGAGCTTGGGTGACGCTTGAGCGATCGAGGCCAGCAGCGGCGTGTCGGTGGGACCGGGACACACCACGTTCAGCGTGACGCCGCGGCGCGCCAATTCTCGTGCCAGAGTTTTAGTGAAGGCGATGATGCCGCCTTTGCAAGCCGAGTAAACGGACTCGCCCGACGAGCCCACGCGTCCGGCGTCGGAGGAGATATTGACCACGCGTCCGAATCCGCGCTCGGCCATCCCGCGCACCACGATGTGATGCATGTTGAGCGGGCCATACAAATTGATGCGGATCACTTCGTCCCAGAACTCGGGAATGCTGTCGAGAAAATTCTGAGCCTGATCCCAACCGGCAACATTGGCGAGCAGTTCCGTAGGACCCGCGGCCGCCTCGAACGCCCGCACCGCGCGACGCACCTCATCGTATTCCGCGATATCCACTTTGTAGCTGAGCGCCTGGCCCGGCCCACCCTCGCATAAAGTCAAAGTTTCGCTGGCGCCGGACTCATTCAGATCGAAGATTCCGACGATGCAACCTTCTTCCACCAGTCGAATCGCGGTGGCGCGTCCGATGCCGCTTGCACCGCCGGTCAGAATCACGCGCTTGCCATGAAGTCCGCGCATTGCAGTTAGAACCCGCTCGGACGAATCCAGAAACTCTCGGTCCAGCTTGCTCCCGGCGCGATGCTTTGCAAGCCCTTGTACAGGCCGGCGTGCGCAAGGTTGAAGGCATTGGTGATGCCGGTCATCGGTTCGAAGCAGACCACGTTTCGATCCTTCGGCGCGTAGATCACCGCGATTGGAAACGTGGGTCCGAAGCGTACCGAAATCCGCTGCCCGGCGCCTTCCACCCAAAATTCGTCGCCTGAATTTACGCCGCCGAACACGTCGTCAAGCTGGCGGCCCGAGAGCGGAAGCGGGTCCGGCAAATCTACGCCGTTCTTTTCGCCGGTCGGGACCAATTTGCTGGAGAGCGTGTAGTGCTCGCGCACCGGCAGATGCAATTTCCAGTCGTCGCGAGGGACGCCGGGGATTTGATACCAGGGATGAAACCCGATGAGCAGCGGCATCGGATCGCGCGATTCGTTGTGGATGGTGGTGCGCACTTCGAGCGTGCCGTTCGATAGCCGATACGTTATCTCAACCGTGTGCGCGAAAGGAAATTGCGACATCCATTCAGGATGCCTCCAGAATTCCAGCCGGCTCACTGCTTCCGAGGAATCATCGCCGGCGTTCAGCTTGATCACTTGCCAAGCGGAGGCGAACAAGAGCAAGCCGTGGATGGCGAGCCCGTTCGCGTCGCGCCGCACATCCGCGGCATCCGGATTCAGGACGTATTTCCGCCCGTTGGCCCAAAACCAATCCGGATCCATGCGATTTGCCCACGGCGCGAGAAACGGAATCCCAGCCTGCGCCGGTTTGGCCTTCCACTCTGCAAGGCCACCCTTGGGCGACATGAGCATCGGCTTGCCGTTGACGCGCATGTCGAACGCGATGTTGCCGACCGAGGGACAAATGGAAACCTCAATATGGTGCGCCGTGTCGGCGAGCCGCACTGTTTCGACGCCGTCGACAACCCGCTTTTCGGCCGAATAGTTGGATGTTTGTGCCATGGCGTTCAGAGAGAGCATCAGCGCGCCTAACACTAGCGGGATTTTGGGACCCTCCACCTCGCCAGCTTATCAATATCGCAGGTCCGGCGAATCGTCTTGCGCCGCTACAGGAAGATGTTGCCCTCAAGAAAGCGAATGGCTTTGCCGCTGATGGTCACGCGCTCGCCGCGATCTTCACACCACAGCTCGCCACCGCGCGGCGATACCTGCAGGGCATGCAGTTTTTTCTTTCCCAGGCGCTTGGACCAATAGGGAATCAGTGTGCAGTGCGCCGACCCGGTGACCGGATCTTCCGGAACACCCTTGGCGGGCGCGAAAAAGCGCGACACAAAATCCGACCGCGTGCCGGGCGCAGTCACGATCACCGCGAACCGATCGATCTGCATCAGCGCTTCCATATCGGGCTGAAGCGCGCGGACCTCTTCTTCCGATTTGTAGACCACCAAGTAATCGCGCGCCGCCAAAACCTTTTCCGGCTGGCCGCCCAGCGCTGGAATCAGTTGCGGATAGACCGTGCACTCCGCCGGCGGCCGGGAAGGAAAATCCAGCGAATACAGATCGTCATCCCGCGTCACGTTGAGCGCGCCGCTCTTGGTCTCGAAGCGCACGCTTTGTCTCGCCAGGCGCCAGCTCGTTAAGAATCACAAACGCTGAAGCCAGCGTAGCGTGCCCGCACAGATCCACTTCGACTTTCGGCGTGAACCATCGCAGATGATAGCCATCGCCGTTCGGAACAAAGAAGGCCGTCTCGGCAGATTATTCTCCGTCGCGATGGACTGCATCTGTTCGTCGGGGAGCCAGGTCTCCAGCGGACAAACCGCGGCGCGGATTACCGGAGAACACCTGGCTTGCGAACGCATCCACCTGGTACATCGGGATGCGTCGGCGCTCATGCCGAAACTCCCAGCTCCCGGCCCATTTGAAAACTAGGATGTTTGCGATTCGACACCAGTTGGCGGTTTTCGAGCAGCGCCGAGACCAGGATCGGCATCGCAATGGTGGAATCGGAGTGACACGTCACCATGGAAGCGTCCTTGGCGATCTTGCCCCAGCTCTGCGCTTCCTCGAAGGTGCAGCCGGAGAGCCCGCCCCAGTGTGGCGCATCGGTGACGCACTGAATCGCGTACTTGTGCCCGGTCACGCCCGTATTCATAATGATGGCCGTGACCTCGGTCTGCTGGACGAAATTCTTGGGCGTTCCACCGCCAAAATAGATGACGCCGGTAGCCTTCGATTCCGCCACGATGCGCGCCGTTTCCACCACGTCGCCGATCACGTCGAAGGTAAAGCGATTCCCGCCCGCATACCGGTTGGCCGCGATTCCGATACCGATGGAGCTGTCGGCCACGGCCGGACAATACAATGGGATCCCGGCTTTGGCGGCCGCCGAGACGATGCCATCCTCCTTAGCGTGCTTCGCCAGTTCAAGGCCCAGCAGGTACAGGAACTCGCGCGTGGTATAGGCACGCGTCTGATCGAGCGACGCCGCGAAGCGCCCGATCCATTGGTCGTGCTGCCGGAATTTCTCCTCATCGGCCAGCACGTCGTACATGCGATCCACCAAGTTCTCAGCCAGCAGCACATCGTCGGTCGCGGGCGACCCTTGGTAGTGGAAATTTCCCAGCGTCTCGTGCAGATCGTGGAAGAAGTTCGCGCCGGTGGAAACCAGGCAATCGATCAGCCGGTTTTCGATCATGCGCACCACCAGCCGCCGCATCCCGGCGGGCACCATCGCGCCCGACATGCCCATCATGATGGTGCAGTGGTCGCCCAGCATTTTTTTCCAGACCTCGAATGCCAGGCCGAGCTGCCTGCCTTGAAAAGCAGTGCCCTGCATGCGGGTCAGAATCTCAGATGCGCTGGTGGCGCCCACTGGATCGAAGGGCCGGGTGGGCGTGGAAAGGATGTGCTCTTTGGTCGCGTGCGCTTCTTCAACTGGCGGAGTATGCATATGCTTCATCCTCTTTAGTGTAAAGCGTAGCCGGTGAAACGAGAATGAATTTTTGGAAGCGCGCGGGCGGGGTGGGAGAACTGTTTGGGGGGCTACTGCAGCCGCATCCGGCTCTTTTCGTTCAAGACCAGCTCATCGAAGATCGCCAGCACCTGCTTGCGGTACTGATAAACGCGCCGCAGCGAGTTGCGGAAACCCATTTCATAGCGGCGCGAATTGAGCCATTTCTGCAGCAGCGGCTTGGGGACGTCGATGTCGCGGCGCAGCGTATCGGGCGAGTGCCCTCGCAGAAAGAGCCCATAAAACATGGCGGCCTCGCGTTGCGGCGCAAGCGGATCGAAATCTTCCCGTGGCGTCATGTCTGATTACTCATCGGACTAAAAAGCCAGTATAAACACCGTGCCAGCCTGAATCAAGTGGGGACCGAACCGGGAATCGCGGGGCTGATTTGCCAGCTTAAGTCAATTTTACCAGATGTTCGGTCCACCTCTTTCAGCGGTCGCGATACACCACCTATTAGACGCAGGAGGACCGCGTTAATTTAGGCCTGCTGGAGCAGGTCTTCGGGAAATGGCATTCGCTATGCCCAAGCTTCTTCTCGTAGAACCGCCTGCTCAGACACGCTCCGGAAATTGTAATACGGGAGCAAGCCCATGGCCGCAAAATCCAGTCGATCGGCTAAGTGCGCCGCTACTTTGGTTGCAATGTCGCGAAGCCGCTTGTCGCTGCCGCTCACTTCATCGGAAACGACGATGCGAAAAAATATTGCCCAATCCCCGCTCCAATCCTCAGCGATGTCGTAGCGGATGTGCTCGACGTCCGGCGCCCGGAGCCCTTTGGAGCTCGGCAAATAGCTTCCGAAGTCCACCTCTCATCAATACCTGGATGGGTTAAGATCGTTCATACGGCGCCACCCATTTGAACCGGCGCCCCGTCGCAAGAAGTCCGATGCACCAAGTCTTCATCAGCTACAACAATGCGGACCGGCGGCTGGTGGACGAATTGTCCCAGAGCCTGGAAGGCGCCGGTTACAACACCTGGTTTTACGATCGCGACAGCCGCGTCGGGTTCAACTACATGGATTACGTCGGCGCGCTGATCTCGGAGTGCCAGGCTATGGTCCTGCTGATTTCTCCGCTGTCGGTCGAGTCGCAACAAGTGACGCGCGAAGTGATCCGCGCCTGCGAAGAAAATAAGTTCGTTCTGCCGGTGCTGTGCGGTATGACCTACGCGCAATTCCAGAAATTGGCTCCCATTTGGCGCCAGGCGCTGGCGGGAATCGCGGCGCTGGAGTTGCCGCCGCAAGGCATTTCGGCCATCTCGCCGCGCTTGGTTGAAGCGCTGCACAACCGCGGCATCCAGCCGGCTGGAGTACCGGCACAGGCCTTGGGTTTGATTCACAATGCGGCTGCGTCGGCGGGGGCGTCGACAATCGCACGGCCAGCGGAAATGCCACGCTCGTCCACCGCGTCCACTCCGGCTCCAAACATCGCGACTCGCCGCATCATGCTCGCCTACAAGCGCGATGCTCATCCGGACGAGGAAGTATTGCAAATGTTGGAAGCCGAACTCACACGCCGCGGCGCATCGGTCTTCGTCGACCGCCAACTCAAGCCCGGCATGGAATGGGCTCGCGAGATCGAGCGGCAGATCCGATCCTCCGATATCGTCATTCCGCTGCTCTCCGAGGCGTCTATTCAGAGCGAGATGCTCAGCCTGGAAGTAGAGATCGCCAAGGAAGCCGCGCTGCAGAATAACGGCAAGCCTTTCCTGGTTCCGGTGCGTGTCAACCTCGAAGGACGGCTCCCGGACCCGCTGGGCTCGATTCTCGATCCCATCCAGTACGCGCTGTGGAAAGGCCCGGCCGACAACCAGCGCCTGCTTGCGGAACTGCTTTCCGCCATCGAGAATCCGCCGCCTCGCCGTGTCAAGACCGATTCCGGGGATGGTCAAGGCGCCGTGCCGCTCGACTCGGCATACTACATCGTGCGCCGATCGGATCAGGTATTCCTGGATGCCATCGCCAATCACGATTCCATCGTCCTCATCAAAGGCCCCCGCCAGATGGGCAAGACCTCCCTGCTGGCGCGCGGTTTACAACAAGCGCGTAAATCGGGCGGCAAGGTGATGCTCACCGATTTTCAGAAGCTGAGCCAGGAAGATCTTAAATCCGCAGGCACATTCTTTCGAGGTCTGGCGGAGTTGATCGCCGACCAGCTCGAACTGGATTTCGTCGAGCAAAACTGGGCTCCGGAGCGCATCTCCAACGCCAATCTAACTTTCGAAAAATTTCTGAAGCGTGAGGTGCTGCGCAAACTCGACCAGCCGCTGGTCTGGGGCATGGACGAAGTGGATCGCCTGTTCAGTTGCGATTTCGCGACGCAGGTCTTTGGCTTGTTCCGGGCCTGGCACAACGAGCGCTCGCTCGAGCCCGAGGGGCCGTGGAAGGGGCTGACCATGGCCATCGTTCACGCCACCGAACCGCATCTTTTTATCCAGGATCTCAACCAGTCCCCCTTTAACGTAGGAACGAAAATCTTTCTCGAAGATTTCACCGCCGATCAGGTCGCGGAGTTGAACCGGCGATACAACTCGCCCCTGCGCGACGCCGGTGAGCTGCAGCGCTTCTTCAATCTGGTGGGTGGGCATCCGTTTCTGGCGCGGCGCGGATTGCAGGAATTGACCAAGGCCGGCGTCACTACGGATGCGTTCGAAAACTCCGCCGGTCGCGATGATGGACCCTTTGGCGACCATCTGCGCCGCATGCTGGTCCTGCTCGCCAAGGATGCCGACCTCAGCGCCGCGGTCCGAAGCGTGCTCCAAGGCAAGCCCAATATGTCGCGCGACAGCTTCTACCGCTTGCGCAGCGCGGGCGTGATGGCTGGCGATTCGGCCGAAGAGGCCCGCATGCGCTGCGGCTTGTACGCGGACTACCTGAAGCGGCAAATGTTATGAACCCCAAGCCGGTACGCGCGGGTTTCTATGTCCTGGGCGGGACCCTGACGCGCGACGCGCCTTCCTACGTGATGCGCGATGCCGACTTAGACCTGCACGCCGCTTTGGCTCGCGGCGAGTTCTGTTATGTCCTCACTTCCCGTCAGATGGGCAAATCCTCGCTCATGGTGCGAACGGTGGTGCGGCTGCGCGACGAAGGCGGCAAGGCGGTGGTTATCGATCTAACAGCACTCGGGCAAAATCTGACGCCCGAGCAGTGGTACCTGGGCTTGCTGGGGCGCATCGGCTCGCAGTTGGAGCTCGACGATGAGCTGGAAGCTTATTGGTACGCCCACTCGGCGTTAGGACCGCTACAGCGCTGGCTGGGCGCGCTTCGCGAGGTGGTGCTGCCGCGCACCGAGGGTCCCGTCTTCCTCTTCATCGACGAGATCGACGCTACCCGCAGTCTGCCTTTCGCGGCGGACGAATTCTTCGCCGGGATTCGCGAACTCTACAACGAGCGTGCCGAGACCCCCGCCCTCTCACGGCTCACATTCTGCCTGCTGGGTGTGGCGACGCCGGCCGACCTCATCCGCGACGCGCGCACTACACCTTTCAACATCGGCCATCGTGTCGAGCTGACCGATTTCACTCAGCAGGAAGCTTACGTTCTGCTGCCGGGTCTGCGCCGCGCCGGCAGCCACGCAGCGGCATTGCTCGCGAGAATCCTCCATTGGACCGGGGGCCATCCGTACCTCACGCAGCGTTTGTGCCAAGCCGTGGTGGAAGATCATCGGGTCCGCTCGCCGGCCGGCGTCGACCGCGTTTGCGAGGAAATCTTTCTCTCCAACAAGGCCCGCGAGCGCGACGACAATCTGCTGTTCGTTCGCGACCGCATGCTGCGCGGAGGGGCCGATCCGGTCCAACTGCTCAGCCTTTACTCCAACATCTGGGCGGGCCGCCTGGTGAAGGATGATCCTTCGCATCCTTTGCAAAACGAATTGCGCCTGACCGGGCTGGTTCGATCCGAGGACGGCTACCTGCGCGTGCGCAACCGCATCTACGAGCGGGTCTTCAATCAGAAATTCGTGGAAGCCAATCAGCCGCAGGATGAAGTGGCGCGGCAGCGCGCGGCTGAGCGGCGTGGACGATTGAAGGTCCTGTCCTGGGCTGTGCCCATTGTGCTGGCGTTTGCCGCTCTGGCAATGCTGGCTTGGTGGCAAAGCCGCCGCGCGCAAAACGAAACCGAAAACTTCCACACCACGGCCAACACCGGCATGGCGGCGATTTCGAATACCGCCGACCGGATCTATGACATGTCCGCCAAGCGCCCTGAACTGCGCGCCATCTATGCCCAGATCGTTGCAGGCAGCAATTCGTTCTTGGACACCATGCTCAAAATCGAAAAGAACAATCCCGCCGCCAATAATCTGAAAGCTAACAGCCTGTACGTGGCGATTGACGATGCCATCCGCAACGGCGACAAGGCCACCGCGCAATCCAACTCACGGGAATGCGTCGCGCGCGCCAAAGCTTTACAGGCCAATTCCGATATTCGTGTGCGAGCCATCGCGGCGCGCCTGTATGCCACCGCCGCGGAGGCTTCCGGAAAATTGGGCGATTCAGCGGAAGCTGAGCGAGACGCACAAAATGCGGAGGCTGTCACCCGCGAGGTTTCGAGTAAGGTAAAGCCCGACGACCAGTTCACCTTGCTGACCCTCTCGACAACCTTCAACATGCTGGGATCCGCCGAACAGTCCTTGGATCATTGGGACCGCGCCGTCCAGTTTTACCAGCAGAATGTCGGAATGGACCAGAAGGCTTCCGAACTTTCGCGCAAACACGGCGGGCTCAGGAATTTCAATGCGGTCCACGATGCGCTCGAGCAGCGCAACCGCATCGCTCAAATCGAATTCGACAATCATCATTACGACGCGGCCCGCAAGGTGCTGGAAGAACGGTCGCTCGCTATCGCCCAGACCCTGGTGAAATGGAATGACGATCCTTCCCAGCAGCGCAGCGCCGCCCAAAAGATCGAGGCGCGCCAGGATCTGTTTGAGGTGGAGGATAAACTCGGCGTGGCGCTGGCGGCTCGCTCCGCCACTTTTTCGGACGCTTTGAGGTACGATCTTCAGGCTCTGGACGATGCCGAGAAGCTGGTGCAAGCCGATCCCAGCCTTCCGAATCTCGAGCGGCAGGAAACGGCCGTTCTGGCCGTGGCGCGGATGCGAAAGTTTGTGGGCCAGCCTCAGGAAGCGATGGATGCTTACAACAAGTATCTCGCGCTGCTCCACCAACGCGCCGTAAGCCAGCCCAGTTCCGAGAGCGCCACCAAGCTGGGATTCGCATATCAGGAGCTGGCGGCCTTTGAGGCGCATCATGGAAACAAGTCGGCCGCCCCAGCCGACTATTTGAACGCGCTCGAGTGGCTGTCCAAAGTGAGCAGTAGCGACGGATCGGTGGAAAGAGAGGTCGCGGCTGTTTATCTCAAGCTGGCCGATGTCCAGTCCGACTTCGACCAGGAAGGTCAGGCCCGTGAGACCTACGCCAAAGCGGCGCGTGCCAGCGAGAAATGCATCGCGTTCGACAGCCGGCACAGCGCCACCGAAGACGCCGGAGGTCAGGCAATTCTGATGTCGGATTACGAGAACCTGGTTTTCAGCAGGCTGGGCCTGGGCGATCGCAGAGGCGCCGCGGACGCCGTGGCGAAACTCCTTGACCGCGCTAAAGCGGAGGCCGCCGCTGCCCAGGCCTCCTTGGACAAGAAGGCCGCTTCGGAAGCCATCGATCGCGCGGTCTTCGCTTACGGCACGCTCGGCTGGGCCGAGTTGCTCAGCAATCATCCGCAGGAATCCATCAATGCTTCCCGCGCGGCGCTCCATCTGACGGATGAGAAACCATCCTGGATACAAGCCAATCTCGCGCATGCCTACCTGCTCGCCGGCCAAGTGGATCAAGCCAGCTCGATCTACGCGGCGCACGTCGGTGAACCGATGTACGACGACCGCTTTGAAATCTCGGTTCTGGACGATTTCGCGCAACTTCGAAAGCTCGGTTTCGACCGTCCCGCCATCGCGCAGATGGAACAAATGCTCGGCCACTGAATCGGTGCCGGATAAGCCATGAACCTTCCCGCGCCGCAGATTGCACGGCTGCAAGCTCCGCTGGTGATCGGCGTTACTGGCCATCGCGACTTGCGGCCGGACGATCTTCCGCATCTGGAGCGAAAAGTAAAACATATCTTCGAGCGGCTGCGCGAGCGGTACGGTTCCACGCCGTTGCTGGTGCTGTCTCCTCTGGCCGAGGGCGCGGACCGGCTGGTGGCGCGCGTGGGCCTGCTCGACGAGGTCGGCGCGCGTCTGGTGGTTCCGCTTCCGATGCCCGCCGCATTATATGAAGACGATTTCGAGGAACCGGGATCAGTGGATGAGTTTCGTGCGCTGCTGGCGCGGGCTGACTGCACGTTTGTGGTTCCACCGGCCACCGATCCCGAGTCTATCTCGAGCCCTGGGCGGGCGCGCGACCAGCGTTATGAGCTGGCCGGCGAGTACGTGGTGGGCCAGAGCCAAATCCTCATCGCGTTGTGGGACGGGACGGAATCAGGGAAGGTCGGCGGTACATCCGCCATGGTGCGGTTGCGCACCGAGGGACCTCGCGACAGCCGCGAATGCAGTCTCCAGCCGCCCGAGTTGTTCCCGGTTTATCACATCCTCACGCCGCGCCGCAGCAATCCGAAACCGGCCGGCGAACCTTTTCGGTTGCGTGAGATTTATCCACCGGTTTTTCATCGCGAGGAACACGGCCAAACCTACTATAGGAAAGCGCTCGGGAATCTCGATCGATTCAACCGGCACATTCGCGAGGAAGCCGGCGAGCTGCTAGAGGAGGCCGCGCGGAGCAAACGCGGACTGCTGGGCGGATCCCGCGGCGAACATCCGCTCACCGAGGCAGATCTATTGGCGCTCGATCAGTACGCCGTCGCGGACGCACTGGCCATTCGATACCAGCGCAAGACGGTGCGCGCGCATTGGGCATTGCACGTATTGGTATTCCTGTCGTTTCTGTGCATCGTGTTGTTCGCCGGACTGGGGGACTTCCGCGTGTGGTGGTTGGCCGCTTCTCTGATCCTGCTATGTGCGGCACTGGTTACGAATTATCTTGGACGCCGGTACGCCTTCGATAATCAGGCGCTGGATTATCGCGCGGTCGCTGAAGCAGCGCGCGTCCGATTCTTCTGGAAGGGCGCGGGTATCGAGGATTCCGTCGCGGATAATTACTTGGAAGAGCAGCGTACTGAGCTGGACTGGATTCGCAACGCGCTGCGGGGCTGGGATGCAGCTTTGTGTCCGACGGCCGCGGGCGAATCGGAGAATGCCCGAGCGCCACTCGAGTTTGCCCTGAAGCATTGGGTGGAACACCAGCGGCATTACTTCTCCAAGGCATCGCGCATCAATCGGGAGCGCGCGGATCGCATCGATTTGTGGGTTAGGGCCGCGGTGGTTGGCGTATTGGTTGTGGGGCTGGCAGTGGCCGGTGCTGCCGCGGCCGGTTCCATCCTCGAGGCTAGCTGGTGGCTACCCGGGGCGCGCGATTGGTTGAAATGGCCGATGATCGCTATCGATGTGTTGCTGGCCGCCGGCGGGTTGCTGCACCACTTCGGCGAACGCATGGCCTACTCCGAGCATGGCAAGCAATACCGGATGATGGACGAAATCTTTCGCAATGCCAAGGCGATCATTCAGGATCGACTGGCGGCCAACGACGTCGCCGCGGCACGAGCTTGCTTGCGGAAGGTGGGCCAGGAAGCGCTGGCTGAAAATGGCGATTGGGTGCTCTTGCATCGAGATCGTCCGCTAGAGCTACCGCATCCGTAGTTCACGCTTTACACTGATTGGATGGGCGATGATTTCGGCGATTTCGGCGACGGCGGGGATTTCGGTGACGGCGACCAGTTCGACGATCAGGATAATGACGATCAAGACCAAGACGATCAGGACGGCGGAGACGATGGTGACGGAGATGGCGGTCCCAATGGCGACGGTGGCGACGGTGGTGACGATGGTGAAGACCTGGACGACATGTTCGCTTCCGGGGACGACCTTCCTCCGCTGGACGACGACGTGTTCCAGAGCGCGTCCGATTTCCCCAACGCCGATGCAAGCGACTTCGAAGACGATCCCGGCGACTGGACAGCCGCGGACTATCAGGACTCTGCGCAGAACCTGTTCGGCGATCGCGAATTCTTCGGCGACAACCTGATCCAGCAGAAGACCGACGAAGGCTTTCAGCCCTACGACGACCAACGATTCAGCCAAGCCTTCGACGAGCTAGCTCCGGGCGCGGGCGAAACAGTGCACCTGTTCGAGCGCGATGGCCGGCTGTTCGCCTTCGGGCTGCTGTCGCAAGCCGCACTGGATTTGCTGATGGCGCGCTACACCGGCATCGACATGAGCAATGTCGAAGTGGCGGTGCCGCAGAAGGGAGAGCCCGCACCGCCCGAGCCGCTGCCGCCCGCGTTCGCCAACGTCGCCGAGCAGGATGCCGTGGATTTGCGCAAGTACTGCACGCCGATTGCAAATCAAGGGCAGACCGGCCGCTGCTCGGCGTTCGCGTGGACGCACGCAGTAGAGATGTCGCGCAATATTCTTCAGGAAGATTCGCCGCGCCTATCGCCGAACTTCACCATGCTGGAGTTTCAGCAGATGCAGGGCGACGCGCAAGATTACCAGTACGCATTCTCGGGCGGCGATGGGACCATCAGCGGGCCTGATCCTGGACGGGTGCTGGTAGCGAACGGGACCTGCCGGCAGGATTTGTGGCCCGACGATCGCGACCGTCCGAGCGCGGCCGAACGTCAATTGGAAGCGGACGCCGAGCGCTATCGTCTGGAGGCTGTGCCGCTACCCATCGCGCTTGAGGATGTTCGTAAAGTGCTTAGCGCCGGCTGCCCGGTGCATGTTTCGATGAACACCGGAACGGCCTTTTCCGATGTCGGCCGCGACGGTCTTTTCAATGCGGCGGAAGCGCCCTGGGGACGGCACGGGCGGCACGCCATGCTGATGGTGGGCTACACGGGAAATTTCTTTATTCTGAAAAACTCGTGGGGAACGGGCTGGGGCGACCAGGGCTATTGCTATATTCCGAAGAACGTCCTGGCCGCCTCAGGTCCCGAGTTCATAGCAGTGTTGATGAAGAAGCTCTAGCCGCCTGCTACCCGCGGGTTAGAGATGATTGTCGCGGAAATCGCGCAACTGCATCATGTCTTCGGCCAAGCGGTCGCGGTCCCGAGGAGAGATTCCGCTGCTATCCATGGCTCGATTCAATGCAACGATTACATCGTCGGCATTGCTCGGTTCGTAGGTGCTCTCATCCCAGCGCCGCTGGAGCTCGCTCAATTCGCCGCGGACTCGATCAAAGCGGTAGCGGCCATTGCTGAAAGCTGGAAGATTGCTCTCAGCACGGTCGATATCCGCGCGGACCCGGGAGAATAAGAGCTGGCTGTTTTGAAAGTCGTCATGGCCATACGCGCTGTACGGGCTTTCGTATCGCTGAGGTGCGGCTTGGAGTGCTGCGGTCAGCCCGAATGAGAGTACGGTCGAAACGATAATACTTGGAATTAAGAGTTTTCTCATTATCATCCACCTCTCTGGTTTTTTGGACGCCGTGCGCGCCTCGGCAGATTCCGGGCATTTTTACATCAGTGAACGGAAAGTGACAATGCTCAGTAATATTCTTGCCGGAGGTCCAGCAGGCGGCTCACATCGTCGCCGAGATTAGAGCGGTCCCTATGCAGAGCGCTCTGGTCGGTCGCAGTCTCCAAAACCAGGATGGTGTCGTACATCTGGCGGCTGTCGTAGCGGGCGTTATCCCAATTGTTCTGGAGCAGGTTCACGTCCGCGCGCGCCTGGTCTATCAGATTCGCGGGAGTGCTGTCTTGGGCGGTTTGCAAATCCGTGCGGAGCTTATCGAACAGAGAATGAGCGCGCTGGTATTCCTCAGCGCTGTAAAACGGGCTGGGCGATACCGCGAGGGTGGGCGACACCGCCGGCGTGGGCGGCGTCTGAGCATGCCCGCGCACCGGAATCAGAAGCACGATCGTTGCCACACCAAGAATGGCTACATTTCTCATTGAGACCTCCCTCCTTACTGTTCGATGCCCATGGCGGGAACAAAGCTTCGCCGGGGCCGGATGATCTCTTCGCTGGCTGGCGGCGGTGGGTTCGTTTGTGCAGATTTCGGCTCGAGTTGAACTGCGATCCTGTGGTTCATCTGGACAAGATTACGCCTGGCGGCTCAAGAACCGGAGGGTGCGTGAGCCTAACTGCTTGTAGAATGGCGGTGAATTTTTATTTTGGCGAGGGGAATGCCCCTCGCCCTTACCGATCGCCGTCTATTGCTTTTCGATGCGCATGCCGTAGAAGGAGCGCCAGACGAAAAACATGGACACGAGCAGGAACACCGCCGCCAGGACATCGGTCAGCATCGGGCCTTGATCGTTGGTTAGTGAAACGGCCAGCTCGACGGCCAGTAAGCCGAACAGCGTGGTGAACTTGATGATCGGGTTCAGCGCCACTGAGGAGGTGTCCTTGAACGGATCGCCCACCGTGTCGCCAACGACCGTGGCGTCGTGAAGTGGAGTGCCTTTCTGCTTCAGCTCGGTTTCGACGATCTTCTTGGCATTATCCCAGGCGCCGCCCGCGTTGGCCATGAAGATGGCTTGATAGAGACCGAACAGCGCGATGGAGATCAGGTAGCCGATGAAAAAGTACGGCTCGACGAAGGCGAACGCCAGCGTGGCGAAGAACACGGCCAGGAAGATGTTGAACATCCCCTTTTGCGCGTACTGGGTGCAGATCTCGACCACCTTCTTGCTGTCGGTGACCGAGGCTTTGGTTACGCCTTCCAGCTTGATGTTGGCCTTGATGAACTCGACCGCGCGATAGGCGCCCGTGGTTACGGCCTGCATGGAAGCGCCGGTGAACCAGTAGATGATCGCGCCGCCGGTGATCAAGCCCAGCAGGAACGGGGGATGCAGAATGGAGAGATTGGACAACAGCTCGGTCTTCAGGCCGTTGGTGAGCGCCACGATGATGGAGAAGATCATGGTGGTGGCGCCGACCACGGCGGTTCCGATCAAAACCGGCTTGGCAGTGGCTTTGAAGGTGTTGCCCGCGCCGTCGTTTTCCTCCAGGTTGTCCTTGCCTCTGGCGAAATCGGGGGAGAAACCGAAATCTTTCTTGATTTCGCTTTCGATGTTCGGCATCTGCTCGATGGTGGAAAGCTCGAAGACGGACTGAGCGTTGTCAGTGACGGGCCCGTAGGAATCGACCGCGATGGTGACCGGGCCCATGCCCAAGAACCCGAATGCCACCAGCCCGAACGCAAAAACCGCCGGGGCAACCATCAGGTTCACCAGGCCGAAGGTGCTCACCTTGTAAGCGATGGCCATCAGCACCATCATCGTGAGGCCCAGCCAATAGGCGCTGAAGTTGCCGGCCACTAAGCCGGAAAGGATATTGAGCGACGGGCCGCCCTCGCGCGAGGACGTGACCACTTCGCGGACATGGTTGGAGTTCATGGACGTGAACACCTTCACCAGTTCCGGAATGATGGCGCCCGCCAGAGTGCCGCAGGTGATGATGGAAGAAAGTTTCCACCACAACGTGGTATCGCCATTGAGATTGGGAATGATCTGACTGGATACCAGGTAGGTGGCGCCGATCGAAATAATCGAGGTGAGCCAAACCAGCGAGGTGAGCGGCGCTTCGAAGTTCATCTTGGCGACTTGGCCATAGCGGCTCTTCGCGACGAAATCGTTGAGGAAGTAGGAAAGGGCTGACGAAATCACCATCATGACGCGCATGACGAAGATCCAGACCAGGAGTTGGACTTGGATCAGCGGGCTGCTCACGGCCAGCAGAATAAAGGTGATCAGCGCGACGCCGGTGACGCCGTAGGTTTCGAAGCCGTCCGCGCTCGGTCCCACCGAATCGCCCGCGTTGTCGCCGGTGCAATCGGCGATCACGCCCGGATTTCTGGCGTCGTCTTCCTTGATTTTGAACACGATCTTCATCAGGTCCGCGCCGATGTCGGCGATCTTGGTAAAGATTCCGCCCGCCACGCGCAGGGCTGCGGCGCCCAGCGACTCACCGATCGCAAATCCGATGAAGCACGGTCCAGCGTAATCTCCCGGAATAAACAACAGGATGAAAAGCATGATCACCAGCTCGATGCTGATCAGCATCATGCCGATGCTCATGCCGGCTTTCAGGGGAATTGAATTGCAAGGCCAGGCTTTGCCGGTGAGGCTGGCAAAGGCTGTCCGAGAGTTGGCGAACGTGTTCACGCGGATGCCGAACCAAGCCACGCCGTAGCTTCCGGCGATGCCCACTAGGCTGAACAGCAGGATGATGGCGACTTTGACCGCCTCCATGTGTTCCAGGACGCCGAAGTAGATGAGGATCACCGAACCGATGAAAATTTCCAGCATCAACAGGAACTTGCCTTGCGTAATGAGATAGGTTTTGCAAGTCTCGTAGATCAGCTCGGAAATTTCGAGCATGGATCGGTGTACGGGGAGGTTACGCAATTGCGTGTAGGTTAGGAACCCGAACAGCAGGCCGAGCGCGCAAACGCCCAGGCCCCACATGAGGAGGCTGCGGCCGTTGGTTCCGCCGATGAAGGTGGCTTGGGTAAGGTCTGGCAGCACCAAGTGCGCTTCGCCGCCGGCAGCGGCAGGCTGAGCCAGCAGGGTGGCGGGCGCGCTAAGGAAAATCAGGGCTGCCAGCAGCAGCGGAACAAACAAAACAACGGCGCGCCGAAATGAGGGCACGCGTACGGTTGGCATTCGGTCGAATCCTCCTGGTATTTGGAAGAGCTCCCGGGTAGGGGAGATCACTACATCAGACGGGTATTACAACAGCCTGTATACCTTCGATCACGATAGCGCAAGCGAGCGGACAGGCGCAAGCGTTGGGGGGCGATGGTCACGGAGATTACGGTATCCGGGCCCCGGCATTCGGAAAAATCTACGTTCTTCGTTTCCCCTTCTCGCGTCGGGTTAACGCCATCCGATGCAGTGGTTAGCTGGCAAAGTTCATAAATAGATGCACTATCAGGGTTCGACCCGGTGGGGAACGTTTTGGTACAGCGCTTGCAGCGGTAGCGCTGGATGTGCGTGTCCCGAAATCAAAGTACGGCCTGCCCACAGTTCAGGTGTGCGCGGTGGCGGGGCGGATGGTGATCGGGCCCATTCATTATTTCTGAAAGGAAGTGAGTATGAAATACGCGTTTATCACCTTAGCGTTAACGCCCGCGTTCCTATTTGCGGACACCCAGACGCATGACATGAAGCTCATCTCACAATCGACCGAGGTTTTCCAGGACATCATGAGCGCGCCGGACCGAGGAGTGCCTCAGGACATTCTCGCCAAAGCGCAATGTGTCGGGATTATTCCGAACTTAAAGAAGGCGGGATTCATCGTCGGTGCGAAGTATGGTAAGGGAGTTATGGTTTGCAGGACCGACCATGGCTGGAGCGCGCCGGAAGTGGTCAGAATCGAAGGCGGAAGTATCGGATTACAAATCGGCGCCGGCGAAACGGATGTCGTAATGGTGGTGCAGAACAGGAGCGGAGAAAACAGACTAATGCAGGATAAGTTTACGTTCAACGCCAGCGCGGGAGCTATGGCGGGACCAGTGGGACGCACCACGCAAGCCGAAACCGACGCGCAGCTGCATGCGGAGATCTTGGCCTACTCGCGCTCACGCGGGCTGTTCGCGGGAATCGATCTGGGCGGCGCTACTCTGAGGCCGGACCACGACGATAACCGCGCGCTGTATGGGCGTGACGTGACGCCGAGGGAGATCTTGACGGGTACGGTGACGCCGCCGCCGAGCGCGGGTGCATTGTACTCCGACTTGAATCGCTACCGGTCAGGAACAAGGGCCAGCCGTTAGAATTCCAAGCTCGTTAGACTTAAACGAGGGGCTCTGTGGGCGTTGACGCGTGCAGAGCCCGCCGCGGCATTGTTCGGCGGTTGCCGTCCGGTGGAGTGACGCTATGATCAAATCCCCAGCCAAATGGGTAGGCGTTGCCTGTGCCCTGCTGGCGTTTTGTGTGGCTGCCAGGGCCGACGAAGGCATGTGGCTATTCAACAGCCCGCCGGCGGCAACGCTGAAAAGCAAATATAATTTCGACGTCACATCGGGGTGGCTGGAGCATCTGCAGAAAGCCTCGGTGCGTTTTGACAATGGTGGGTCGGGATCGTTTGTTTCGCCGCATGGCCTGGTGATGACCAACCAGCACGTGGGAACCGATTGCGTCCAGAACATCAGCAACCAAGAGCACGACTACGTCAAGAGCGGATTTTATGCCCGGACCCAGTCTGAGGAGCTGAAGTGCCCGAATCTGGAGTTGGACGTCCTGATGAATATCGAAGACGTAACGGCTCGCGTCAACGCTGCTATTCCGGCGGGCGCCAGTGCGGAGGCCGCGGAGAAAGCGCGGCGGGCGGTGATAAACGGCATCGAGAAAGAATCGCTGGACAAGACCGGGCTGCGCAGCAACGTGGTGACGCTTTACAACGGCGGCGAGTACCAACTGTATCGCTATAAGCAGTACACGGATGTTCGGCTGGTTTTTGTGCCCGAGAAGGAAGCCGCTTTTTTTGGAGGCGATACCGATAATTTCGAATATCCGCGCTACGATCTCGATATTTGTTTCTTTCGAGTGTATGAGAACAATCAGCCCGCGAAGACGCCGGATTACTTGAAATGGAAAGAGCAAGGCGCCAAGGATGGAGAGCTGGTGTTTGTATCGGGGAACCCGGGCTCGACGTCGCGGCTGGACACGATCCGGCATCTGGAGTTTTTGCGGGACCGATCGAATCCCTGGGCGCTCTCGATGTTGTTCCGGCATGAAGTGCTGCTGCGCGTTTACAGCGAGCGCAGCGATGAAAACCGGCGGCGCGCCGAGGATCAGCTTTTAGAAATCCAGAACAGCCGCAAAGCGTATGTGGGCATGCAGGCGGGTTTGCAAGATCCGGCGTTGATCGCACAGAAGCAGGCCGAAGAGAGCAAATTGAAAGATGCGGTGCAGCGCGACGCGAAGCTGCAGGCCTCCTACGGGAACGCGTGGGACGAAGTGGCCGCAACACTTCAAACCCTGGGCGGCATCTACGTGGATCTGTCCTTGCTCGAATCGGAGCAGGCTTTCAATAGCAAGCTCTTTGACATTGCGCGCACGCTGGTGCGGCTGGCCGAGGAGCGCCAGAAACCGAACGACGCGCGGCTGCGGGAGTATTCGGACGCCAATCTGCCTGCGCTCAAGCAGGACCTGTTCTCGGATGCGCCGATTTACGACGATCTGGAAGCGTTGGAGCTGGGCGATTCGCTGAGCATGTACGCCGGGATCAAGGGCATGCAGAACGACCTGGTGGCGAAGGTGCTGGCGGGTAAGTCGCCGGACGCCCGCGCCGAGGAGCTGGTTCGAGGAACGAAGCTGAAGGATGTGGCGGAGCGGAAGCGGCTGGCGCACGGTGGAATGAAAGCCATTGAAGCTTCGACGGATCCGATGATCCTGCTGGCGCGGCTGGTGGATCCGGAGTCGCGACGGCTGCGATCGATCTACGACAATCAGGTGGATGAGCCGAGGCGAGAAGCGTATGCCAAGATCGCTCAGGCGCGCTTCGCGGTATACGGCAAAAATGTGTGTCCGGATGCGACGTTCACGCTGCGGTTATCGTTCGGCCTGGTGAAGGGATATGAAGAGGACGGAAAGCAGATCCCCTGGACGACCACCTTCGGCGGAGCTTTTCAGCACGCGGCGAATCACGATAATGAGTCGCCATTCCAGCTTCCGGCGCGATGGGTGAAGGAGAAGAGCAAGCTGGACCTTTCCACGCCGCTGGATTTCGTCAATACGGCGGACATTATCGGAGGAAATTCGGGCAGTCCGGTGGTGGATCGAGGCGGCGATTTGGTGGGAATTATTTTCGACGGCAACATCCAATCGCTGGTGTTAGACTACATCTATACCGACCAGCAGGCGCGGGCGGTAGCCGTACAATCGGCCGCAATCGCCGAGGCGCTGAAGAAAATCTATGACGCCGAGCGTTTGGTTTCCGAACTCGGGCTGCATTAGAGGCTGAGGGCGATGGGCGAACCCACGCGCGACGTCCGCAAGAAGCAGTGGAAATTCACGCTCGGCTATCTGATCTGGGTAGTCGTCATGATCTGGCTGATGCGGTCGATGTTTACCCAGCCGCAGCCAAGCCAGGTATCCTACAGCGATTTTCTGGAGCAAATCAAGGCCGGGCGCTTCCAGGAAGTGCAAATCAGCGAACGGCAAGTGGTCGGCATTTTGAAGCCGGATCAAACTAAAGGGAAGAAGGGCGGGGCGAACTCGAAGGTGGTGTGCACCCGGATTCCAGGGCTGGATGCGGGGCCGCTGGTGCAGGAGTTGGCGGCGCAACATGTGAAGTATTCCGGCAACATTCCCGCGCCCTCCTGGTGGACCGGGGTGCTGATTTCCTGGGGCCCTTTGCTGCTGCTGTTTGGAATTTATTTCTATGCGATGCGGCGGATGCAGAAGGGCGGGCCGCTCAGTATCGGACGCAATAAGGCCAAGATTCACGACGAATCGAGCCGCTTCGACACGAAGTTCACCGATGTGGCCGGGGTGGAGGAAGCCAAGGGCGAGCTGAGCGAGATTATCGACTTTCTGAAGACGCCGGAGAAGTATCAGAAGCTGGGAGGCAGGATGCCCAAAGGCGTGCTGCTGGTGGGTTCTCCGGGCACTGGCAAGACGCTGTTGGCGCGCGCGGTGGCGGGGGAAGCGGGCGTGCCGTTCTTCTCGATCTCGGGCTCCGAGTTTGTCGAGATGTTCGTGGGCGTGGGGGCGGCGCGGGTGCGGGATCTTTTCGATCAGGCGAAACTGCGGGCGCCTTGCATCATTTTCATCGACGAGCTGGATGCGATCGGAAAGAGCCGCGCGTCGGGGCCGGCGTTCTTTAGCAACGACGAACGGGAGCAGACGCTCAATCAATTGCTAGTGGAGATGGACGGCTTCGACACGTCCAAGGCCGTGATCATCATGGCAGCGACGAACACGCCGGAGGTGCTGGATCCGGCGCTGCTGCGGCCGGGAAGATTCGATCGCCAGGTGGTGCTGGACCGGCCGGATTTGAAAGAACGCGAGGCGATCCTACGCGTGCATGCGCGCAAGCTGCTGGTGAGTCCGGACGTGAAGCTGGAGGGCATTGCGGCGGAAACGCCGGGCATGGTGGGTGCGGATCTGGCGAACATCGTGAATGAAGCGGCGCTGAATGCTGCGCGGCGCAATGCGTCGCAGATCGAAACGCGGGATTTCGAACAGGCGGTGGATCGCGTGACGCTGGGATTCGAGAAGAGAGGGCGGCTGATCAGTCCGGAGGAAAAAGAGCGGGTGGCTTATCACGAGACCGGACACGCGCTGGTGGCGTTGTCATCGCCCAATGCGGATCCGGTGCGGCGGGTGTCCATTATTCCGCGTTCCATTGGCGCGCTGGGCCACACGCTGCAACTGCCGGGCAAGGACCGCTATTTGATGACCGAGCCGGAGTTGGAGGATCGAATCGCGGTGATGCTGGGCGGGCGCGCAGCCGAAGACATCGTCTACCAAGGCGTGACGTCGACCGGAGCGAGCGACGATCTGCAGCGAGCCACCGAATTGGCGCATCAGATGGTGACGCGCTATGGAATGAGCAAGCACTTGGGGCCGGCGACTTATGGGTTGCCGCGGGACCCGCGCTATCTCCGGACTCCGTTTGGTTCCGAGGAGAGAAACTATAGCGAGCATACGGCCGAGCAGATCGATGCGGAGATTCGGGAGATCATGGACCGGTTGTATGAACACGTGAAGTCCATTCTTAGGGAGCGGCACGCCGCCTTGGCGCTGGTCACTCGCGAGCTGATCCAGAAGGAGACGCTGGAGCGCGATGAGTTAGAGAAGCTCCTGGCATCGGCGCCGGCGCCGGAACCAGCGCTGCAGCGGTAATCTGGCCTGCAAAATGCCGATGCAGAGTTGAGGAATTTACGTGCATCAACTTCTGCGATGGCAAGCCATAGTGGATTTGCTCGCGCTCACCGCGGCAATCTATCTGGCTTTATTATGGGCGCGGAGAGCGCGGGCGCTGCGCATTGTCCTACTGCTACTGGCGCTGCATGCCGGTTCTCTGCTGGCCCGGCACTTCGAAGTGATCATCACCAGTTGGGTGTTGGAAGGCGCGGCCGTCATCGCACTGGTGGTTCTGGTTTTGGCGTTTCAGGCCGAGGTGCGCTACGCCGTGATGCGCATGGAGAGCGGTTTGTGGCCTGGCCGCAGGCCTTCACCCAGCCAAGCTTCGGCGCTGATCGCCGACACCGCCTTCGCGCTGGCGGCTGCGCGAATCGGGTCGATCATGGTGGTGGTGCGTAAGGACTCGATTACGGAGTTGGTCAACGGGGGAGTGCTGCTGGGCGCCAACATCTCTTCGGAACTGATTGAATCCATATTTCAGAAAGATTCGCCGTTGCACGACGGGGCGATAATCATCGAGGGCCAGATCATCGCCCGGGCCGGGGTCTATCTGCCGCTGACGAATCGCCGGGATCTGCCCTCTTACTTCGGCACGCGCCACCGCGCGGCGGTCGGTTTGGCCGAGCGCTGCGATGCGTCGGTGGTGGTCACGTCGGAAGAGCGCGGCGAAGTGATGCGGATGGAAGGCCGGAGCATCGAGCACTTCACCACGCCGTCCCGGCTGGCGCAGGCGCTGGAGAGAAGCCCGGAGCGTGTCGAACAGGGGCTGGAGAAGCGCGTACGGCGTCTGTTCTTTTCCAATCTGCGGTACAAGCTGGCGTCGTTCGGTTTGGCGGCTGGGATATGGGCGATGTCATTCCTGTTGGTTGGGACGGCGGTGCGAACCGTCACGATGCCGGTGGAGTTCAGCAACGTGCCGGACGGGCTGGAGGTCACGACTTATTCGAGCGATCACCTGGACGTACAGTTGCGCGGCAATACCTGGGTGATGGATTCAATCAGCGGCAGCCCGAGTGTGGTGCATCTCGATCTGGGCGGGGCCAAGCCAGGCACGGAATTGATTCGAGTTCGTTCCGGGGATATCAGCTTGCCGCCGGGCGTGACGGTGGCCAGCATTGCGCCGCGCAGCATCGCCGTCTCGCTGGCGCGCAAGCCGGGATAGGATGGAGCGTGCCCGCTTAGCGAGCTAGTTTCGTCCAAAGATCAGGGACCACTTGGTGCCGGGAAACAGGTCACGGTGTTCCGCCGGCCAGCAGTGCGGCGGCGAGACGCGACACGCACGGAACGTTCTTATGGAACATCCGTGTGCTCTTCAGGAGATCATTACTTTGCGCGGGAATTGCGAATTGTCCTGCAGGAAGGTTTTCTTCCTCTTTAATTCTTCGGCGGTCGGCTGGACCATACCTTCGGCATCGGTGACGCGCGAAACCAGCGTGTGTTCGCCGGGCGCGGCGCCTTCCCAGCGATAGGTGAAGAGCTTCCAGGAAAATTGCGTGTTGGTGGAAGCGAGGGTGGCTTTCTGCCAAGCACCGTCGTCGATCTTCAGTTCCACTGATTTCAACGGCGTTCCATCGTTCAGCACGAAGCCGAGAATCTCATACGAGCCGCCCTTTTTGCGCACGCGCGCGATAGCCGATTTCAGGTGGATGCGGGTGATCTCGTTCTCCACCCATTGGGTTTGGGAGTCGGCATCCTCGCCCGAGCCACCAACGCCGACCAGCGAACGGTACCAGCGCGCCTGGTAGTTTCCTAGATAGCGATCTTCTTGCAAGTGAATTTCGGAAAGCCACTTCACGTTGCAGACACCGTACCAGCCCGGCATGAGGAGCCGGACGGGGAAGCCCTGGCCGCGCGACAGCGGATCGCCGTTGAGCGCATAAGTGAGCATGGGTTCCGGCTTCATCGCGTTTTCGAGCGTGATGCTGCGGCCGAACTGCTGATCCAGTTTGAAGGTTTGCTGGCGGAACACAATTTCCTGGGGGCCGCGATCGGTGCCGAAGAAGACCACTTCGCGGGCCTTGGAATTGACGCCGGCCTTGTTCAACACGTCGCGCAGGCGCACGCCCTTGAACTGGCCGCAGGAGCACAGACCTTCCACCGAGCGCGGGCTGTTGCCGGAGCATTCATAGCCGGCGGCGACTTCGACGGGCCGCATCGCGCGCAGCTCGTCGAGCGAGAATTCAAGGGGCTTGTTGACCATACCGGTGAGCTTCAGCCGGTAGGTAGCCGGATCGATCTCCGGCTGGTTCATGTGCTGGAGGGTGAAGAAGCGGTCAGTGGGCGTGAAGGGGCCATCGATGGTGCGGATGTCGTAAACGCGCGTGGGCGAGTTCGGGTTCGCACCAGGTTTGAAGCCCTTGGGAATGTCGGTAAAGGGGACGTCGACCTCGTCGTCGGCGCGGGCGGGCAGGGCCCAATCGGGGATGAAGGCGAGCACGCTCGCCGCGGCCAAACTTCTTCGCAATGTTTCCCTGCGAGTCATTTCTTCAGGCATCGCTCACCTCCAGTTCACGCTTCGGTGCATTGACCTTAGTACATTCTAGCTCCTGGATCAAGAGCACGTGGGACATTGGGGAGGTGCGCCGTAAAGCGGCCAGGCGATACAGTTCGAGATTGTGCGCACGTTAAGATAAAAGTGCCGCGCCCGCTTGTCGTGATCCATCCTGCTATCCGCGACCTTCTCGAATCGCTCAACCGGGATCCTGCATTTCAGGAAATCGCTAGCCGGCTTACGCGGGACCCTGGCTCGCGTCTCTCGCTTTCCGGGCTGACCACTACCGCCAAGGCATTGTATCTGGTGCTGCTCTGGCAACTGACGGAGCGCAATCTGGTGGTGGTGGTGGATGGCAACAAAGAGGCCGAGACGCTGGGGGAACTGGTCGGGACGTTCTTCGATGTGCTGGTCACTTCGGATTTTCCGCGGCCGCAGACGATTCCTGGTTTGGATGTACTGCCGTGGCAGCGGCTGTCGCCGCACAGCGAGATTAGCGAGCAGCGCGCGGTGGGATTGTGGCGGCTGGCGTCGGCCAAGACCACCATTACCATCACGCCGGTGGCGTCGGCGCTGCTGCGAACTGAATCCGCCGAGTTTTACCGGCAGCTTGCGCTGACGCTGCGGGCGGGCGAAGAAATTCCGCTGGAAGATTTGCTGGCGCATCTGGAAAGCATCGGCTACGAGAAGCGCGATCCGGTGGAGATGGTGGGCGAATATGCGCTGCGCGGCGGGATTCTGGACATTTTCCCGGCCGAGGCTTCCAAGCCAATTCGCATTGAGCTGTTCGGCGACTTGATCGAATCCATCCGGCGTTTCGATGTGGAGACGCAGCGCTCGGTGATGCGGATCGCCGAAACCACGCTGCTGCCGCTGGCGGAATATCCGAAGTCGCGCGAAGTGCTGCGGGCGATCGCCGAAGCAAGTGGACGTTGCCGAGCCCGGGCGATCCTTTTCCGGGCTGGGAATTTCTGGTTCCGCTGGTGCGGCCGCGCGCGAGAGTCGCTATTTTCGCTGCTGGAGCATCCGCTGATAGTTTTGGACGAGCCGGAGCAGATCGCTTCGGCGGCGGCCGCGCCTTTGGAAGCGGCTGGAGGAGAGCGACCGGCCGTATCCTGCCCGCCCGAAAAGAATTTTTACAGCTGGCCGGAGTTGCAGCGCCGTGCTCGAGCCGAAAGCGGAGTTGAGCGCTGCGAGAGCTGGAGTTGATCACGGGCGCGCAGGCGTCCGAGCTGGGCCCGGTTCTCATGTCGCGGCCCTCGCTGGCGTTTCACGGCAACATGCAGGCCGCCATCGGCGAGGCGCGCAACCTGGTGGAGCAGGGCTATCGCGTGATCTTTTTCGCGCAGTCCAGCGGCGAACTGGAGCGCTTGGCCGACATTTTCCAGGAATACTCGGTGCCGTTCCAGCTTGGCCTGGATCCGGCGGATGCGACGCGGCCTTATTTAGCGGAGCGGTCGTACGTGGCGGGCGCGGCGGCGAGCACGCTGCTGGTGAAGGGTCTGGTGCGGCGCGGGGTGGTATTTCCGGACGCGCGCATTGCCGCTTTTTGGCTCGGAAGATCTTTTCGATGCCTCGGAGCTGATCGCGAAGCCGGCGCCGGCGAAATCGCAACTGGCGGCGTTCACCACCGACCTGGCGGATCTCAAGCCCGGCGATTCGTGGTGCATGTCACGCACGGGATCGGCCGGTTCCTGGGGACGCGCGAGATCGTGCAGGGCGAGAACAAGGGCGACTTCATGCTGATCGAGTACGCGGCGCGACGCGAAGTTGTATGTTCCGCTGACGCGCTTGGATCTGATTCAGAAATATCGCGGGGCGGGCGAGGGAGCGGCGCCGCCGCTGGACCGGCTGGGCGGGGCGACCTGGGAGCGCACCAAATCGCGCGTCAAGGCCAGGATGCGCGACATGGCCGACGAGCTGTTGAAGCTGTATGCGCAGCGCCAGATGGCCGAAGGTTTCGCGTTCTCGCACGACAGCAACTGGCAGCGCGAATTCGAGGACGCGTTCGAATTCAGCGAGACCAAGGATCAGCTGGCGGCCATCCAGCGGATCAAGAAAGATATGGAGAGCGGGCATCCGATGGATCGCCTGCTGTGCGGCGACGTGGGTTACGGCAAGACCGAAGTGGCGATGCGCGCGGCGTTCAAGGCGCTGGGTGACGGCAAGCAGGTGGCGGTGCTCGCGCCCACCACGGTGCTGGCCTTCCAGCATTATGAAACTTTCGAGACGCCGGTTCGCGCCGTTTCCCGGTGCACGTCGAGATGTTGAGCCGCTTTCGCGACAAGAAAGAAATTGCCGAAGTGCTGGCCGGGCTGGCCGAGGGGAAAGTGGACATCGTGATCGGAACGCACCGGCTGCTTTCGAAGGACGTCGAGTTTCGCGACCTGGGCCTGCTGGTGGTGGACGAAGAGCAGCGCTTCGGCGTGCGCCACAAGGAGCGCATCAAGCAGATCAAGCACAACGTGGACGTGCTCACGATGAGCGCGACTCCGATTCCGCGCACGCTGCACATGTCGCTGCTCGGATTGCGCGATATGTCGGTGATCGAAACGCCGCCCAAGGACCGGCTGGCGATTCAGACGGTGGTGGCGCATTTCGATCCGGGGCTGATCCGCACGGCCATCGAGCAGGAGATCAGCCGCGGCGGCCAAGTCTACTTCATCCACAATCGCGTGGACAGCATTTATTCGCGCGCGGCTTCCATCCAGGAGCTGCTGCCGAATTGCCGCATCGGCGTGGGCCACGGGCAGATGGGCGAGGCGGAACTGGAAAAGGTGCTGCTCGGCTTCATGCGGCACGAGTACGACGTGTTCGTGTGCACCACCATCGTCGAAAACGGACTGGACATTCCGCTGGCCAACACGATGATCATCGAAAACGCCGAGCGCTACGGCTTGTCGGAGCTGTATCAGTTGCGCGGGCGCGTGGGGCGGTCGAATCGCCGCGCGTACGCTTATCTGCTGGTGCCGGCCGACACCGAACTGAGCGAGATCGCGCGCAAGCGGCTGGCGGCGCTGAAGGAATTTAGCGACCTGGGCGCGGGATTCAAGATCGCGGCGCTCGATCTGGAACTGCGCGGCGCGGGCAATATCCTGGGCGGCGAGCAGCACGGCCACATCGGCGCGGTGGGGTTCGATACGTACGTGCGGTTGCTCGAGGAGACGGTGCACGAGCTGAAGGGCGAGGAGGCGCCGCTCGAAGTGCATTCGACGCTTGAACCTGGGGCTCGACATCCGCATTCCGGCCGAATACATCGCCGACGAACAGCAGCGGCTGCGCGCGTATAAGCGAATCGCCGATGCTGCCTCGGCCGAGGCCGGCGCTGAATTGCTGGGCGAGACTCGAAGACCGCTATGGTCCGGCGCCCGAAGCGGTGCGCAGCTTGCTGAAGTTCTCGGTTTTGAAGAGCGCGGCGCAAAAACTGGGGATCGAAGCGATCGACCGGCGGCAGGGCGCGCTGAACGTCAAGTTCCACAAGGACGCGCGCATCGATCCGAACCGGCTCATGAACCTGGTGACGGCCACCGAGGGCGCGCAGTTCACACCGGCGGGCGTGCTGCGGCTGCCGCTGGACGGAGCCGGGAGCGCCGGCAAGGTGCTGGATTTGCTCGAAAGCCAATTGGCGCAATTGCAAACATAGCCGCTGTTACAATCAACTCACATGCGTTTGGCTGTGCCCGTCCGATGGATCGCGCTGACGATCTTCGTTTTTTCGGCGGTGCTCAATTATTTGGACCGGCAGGTGCTTGCGACCATGGCCGAAGTCTGGACCTCGCGGCACCAGTTTGCGTTTACGCCTTCCGATTATGGCCACTTGGTGCAATATTTTTCGATTGCCTACGCGCTGACGGCGCTGTTCGTCGGCTCGTTTATCGATCGCGTGGGGCTGAATCGTGGCGCGACGCTCTCGGTCGCGGTTTGGGCCATCGCCAGTTTCGGTACGGGCATGTCGCACAGCGTTGAGCAATTGCTAGTGTGGCGCATTGTGCTGGGCGCGGCGGAAGCGAGCGGCGTCACGGCGGTGGGCAAAGCGGTGAGCCTGTATCTGTATCCGAAAGAGCAAGCCGTGGGGCAAGCGATGGGACAACTGGGCTTGAGCCTGGGTGCGGGCCTCGCGCCCGGCTTTGCGATCTACTTCGCCTACCAGCACGATTGGCGCTGGACTTTTTACACTGTCGGCATCTTGAGCCTGGCTTGGATTCCGATTTGGCTTGTGACTTCGCGCTGGATCCCGCCGACGGTGGGACATGTTGCCGTGGTCCACAAACATTCTTTCGGCTTGCTCAAGGACCCCAAGCTATGGGCGCTGGCTCTGGGGAATTTTCTAGCCATGACAGTCTACAGTCTGTGGACCAACTGGCCGCCCCGGTACCTGGTGCGCATGCATCATCTGACTCCGGCGGAGACGGCGCGGTATACCTGGATCGTTCCCATCTGCGGATATTTTGGCGCGATGTTGGGCGGCGCTGTTTCGTGGCGTTTGATCCAACGCGGCAAAACTCCGGTAGCGGCGCGCAAACGGGCCTGCATGTTGGCGGCTATTCTTTTGCTGGGGACGATGACCATCCCGTTGTTGCCCACGCCGGCGCTGGCGACCGCGGGAATGTGCCTGAGTTTTTTCCTGGTGGCAGCCTGGAGCACCAATCATTACACGCTGCCGATCGATATTTATGGACCGTCGCGCGCGGCGTTCGGCGTGAGCAGCCTGATCATGGCGTACGGCTTGATGCAATTCGTGATCTCAAGCCCGCTGGCGTGGGTCACTGACCGCTACGGGTTCGGGCCGGTCTGCGTGGTTTTTTCGTTATTGCCGCTCGCGTCGTATGCCGTTGTGCATAGGTTGATACCGGACGAGTACCCATCCCGAGCCCGTCCCGGACTCCGAGGCGCTGCATACTGCAGCTTAGTCACAACGTTCTTGTCATTGAAAGCAAAGCGTTTTCGAACGTGCGCAGGGTACCGTTACCTTAAGATTGGTAACCAAACGGCCCGAGATGCAATATAAGTTTCAGAGTAGCCGCGCGACGGCTCAGGCTGGTCTGCTCCCGTACGAGCCGAAGGAGGACAAAAGGATGAGGGTCCACTCGCCATACGGATGCGACAATGTCGTTGCGAACTTGAAAGGCGAAACCAATCATTGGTGGCTGCGTATCCGCCGGACCGACGAGGAGCAGGATTCTAAAGCTGCGCTGGGAGCGCGGCGTATGGCCGGGTCGTTCAAGCCGGTTATGAGCAAACTTGTTCGGAGTCTTGCGCGGCGCAAAGGATATTGACCGAGTAGCGATGACGCAGCCGGTTCGCACGGGAATGCGCAGGCGGCCTGGCGCAAATTCAGTAGAAGTGCGATGTCGGAACGGGGGCAAGATAAGCACCGCTCAATAATATCGCCCGAGCCATTCCGCTACCAGGGCGGGTTTGTCGCGGCCTTCCACTTCTACTGTTACGAGCCAGGTGACCTCGTTGTCGGTGACTTTTTGCGGCGTGAAGCGCGCGCGAATCCGCGAGCCGGCGGGCACGGGCGAGACGAAGCGGAGCTTGTTGAAGCCGTAGTTGATGCGCATTTTGAAATCGCCGCGCACTTCGATGGTTTGCCGCGAGAGCTCGGCCAGCAGCGAGACGGTGAGAAAGCCGTGGGCGATGGTGGAACCGAATGGTGTGTCGCGGCGGGCGCGCTCGACGTCGACGTGAATCCACTGATGGTCGCCGGTGACGTCGGCGAAACGGTCGATCATTTCTTGCGTGACGGGCGTCCAGTCGCTCACGCCGATTTCCTGGCCGGTCAGGGCGCGCAACTCGTCCAGGCCGTTTATGACTTGTGGGTTTGGCATGTTCGTTATTTCTTATATCCGATTTTTCTGAGGAAGCTGTGACGCCATTCGACGCCGGCGGCATCCTCAACGCCTTTCGGCGACGAGCCGTCGACGACGCCGAGCACGCCGCGGCCCTGCTCGGTTTGGGCCACGATCACTTCCACCGGATTCGCGGTCGCGCAGAAAATGGTGCAGACTTCGGGCGTTTCCAGGATCCGGTTCTTGATGTTGATTGGGAATCCGCCGCGCAATGCCACCACGAAGAGATGGCCTGCGCCGACGGAGGTGGCGTTGCGAGCCGCGAGGGCTCTCAGTTCGTCGTCGTTGCCGTCCACGCGCGTGAGGCAGTGGCCGGAAGCTTCGTTGAATGCGATTCCGAACTTCATCTGCGGGACGGAGTTGACGATGGCTTCGTACAAATCCTCGACGGTCTTGATGAAATGGCTTTGTCCGACGATGATGTTGCCTTCAGAAGGGATCTCGAGACGGATGACGTGCAGGTCCATAGCTTCTATTATTCACCGCAATGGCGGTGCGGTAGACTGGGGTTTCCAACTTCTCCGCATGGCTACAAATCCTACTACGACCGGTGAGCGATTCGAGCGCCTGGTGGCAATTATGGCGCGATTGCGAGCGCCGGGCGGGTGTCCGTGGGATCGCGAGCAGAACTTCGACACCATCAAGCCGTATCTGATCGAAGAGACTTACGAGGTGTTGGACGCCATCGACCGGCGCGACTGGGCCGGACTGGAAGAAGAGTTGGGCGACCTGATGCTGGAAGCCGTTTTCTTTGCGGAAATGGCGGCTGAGGAGGGCAGGTTTCGCATCGACGATTCGCTCGACGCGGTGTGCGAGAAGCTGATCCGGCGGCATCCGCACGTTTTCGGGGATGCGAGTGCCAAGACGGCCGACGACGTGAAGCGGCGCTGGGACGAGATCAAGGCCGACGAAAAAAAGAGCAAGGGCGCCGAGGAAAAAGGGCGCCTGGAATCGGTGCCGCGCAACATGCCGGCATTGGTGGAAGCGCAGCAGATTTCTTCGAAAGCGGCTGCGGTGGGGTTCGACTGGGAAAATCCCGAGCAGGTGCTGGAGAAACTCGAAGAAGAGCTGCATGAGCTGGCAAACGCGCGTCAAGCGGCGGCGCAGGCAGAAGTGGAAGGCGAGGTCGGCGATCTGCTGTTCGTGCTGGTGAATTTGGCGCGCTTTCTCAAAGTGGATCCCGAACAGGCATTGCGCAAGACCAATGCGAAGTTTCGCAAGCGCTTCGGTTATGTAGAGCAACGCGCCAAGCTTCCGGGCGCGAGCATTCAGGAGATGGAGGCGCTGTGGCAGGAGGCCAAGGCCACGGATGATTGAGATTCATCCGCTCGCTTCGCATGCCGAATTTCGCGGCGCGGTGCAATTGCAGCAAGAGATCTGGGGATTCGAAGACGTCGAGTTGCTGCCGCTGCGGCTGTTCGTGGTGGCGAGCAAGATTGGCGGGCAGGCGCTGGGCGCGTTCGACGGCGGACGCATGATCGGATTTTGTCTCGCGATCCCAGGGCTGAAGGCGGGAGGGAAAAGCTATCTGCATAGCCACATGCTGGGCGTGCTGCCTGAGTATCGCGACGCGGGCGTGGGGCGCAGGCTGAAGCTGGCGCAGCGCGAGGAGGCGCTGGCGCGCGGGATCGAGCTGATCGAGTGGACCTTCGATCCGCTGGAAATCAAGAACGCGTTTTTCAACATCGAGAGGCTGGGGGCGGTTGTGCGGCGCTACGTTTTGAACCAATACGGGACCACTACCAGCCATCTGCATGGCGGGCTTCCGACGGACCGTTGTATAGCAGAGTGGTGGATCGCGAGCGAACGTGCGCGGGCCATCATCGCCGGAGAGCCGTTTGAGCGCAATCCAATAGAGATGCGCATCGCGATTCCGTCGGACATCGCGCGCATGCGTTCGGAAGAGCCGAAGCGAGCGCGAGAGATCCAGCAGAAGGCCAGCGAAGAATTCCGCGGTGCGTTCGATCGCGGCTTGGCGGTGATTGGTTTCGAAAAATCCAAAGAGGCGGGTACCTACCTGTTGGGGCGATGGGAATGCAATTAGAACGAATCACGCTGCGCCAGATCAGCATGCCGCTGGTGCATTTTTTCGAGACTAGTTTCGGTCGCACCACCGAGCGTCACATGGTTCTGGTGGAGGCGGAGGCGGACGGAGTGTCCGGCTGGGGCGAGGTTACGGCGGGCGAGAACCCGTTCTACAACGAAGAGTGGACCGAATCGGCCTGGCTGATTCTGCGCGATTTTGTTGCGCCGCGCGTGCTGGGGCACAACTTCGCGAGTGCGGCCGAAGTGGGCGAGCGGACGTCGCACATCCGCGGGCACAACATGGCGCGCGGGGGCCTGGAAGTCGCCGTGTGGGATTTGGAGGCGCGCATGCTCAGACGGCCTCTGTATCAGCACATCGGCGGCGGGGCGCGGCGCGAGATTCCGTGCGGCGTTTCCATCGGCATTCAGGATTCGGTGCCGCAGCTTCTCACGAAAATCGAGACTGAGCTCGCGGCCGGATACCAGCGCGTCAAGATGAAGATCAAGCCCGGCTGGGACGTGGAAGTGGTGCGCGAAGTGCGGCGGCGATTCCCGGACATTCTGCTGATGGCCGACGCCAATTCGGCTTATACGCTGGACGATGCGCCGCGGCTCAAGTGTCTGGACGAATTTAATCTGATGATGATCGAGCAGCCGCTGGGGCACGACGAGATCATCGATCATGCCAAACTTCAGGCGCAGTTGAAGACACCGATCTGCCTGGATGAATGCATCCGCTCGGCGCATCAGGCCCGGCAAGCGCTGGAGATGGACGCAGGGCGCATCATTAATATCAAGTTGGGGCGCGTGGGCGGGTTCGCGGAAGCCAGGCGCGTGCACGACGTGGCGCAGGCGGCCGGCGTTCCGGTGTGGTGCGGCGGGATGCTGGAGGCGGGTATCGGGCGCGCACATAACATTGCGCTTGCGACGCTTCCGAATTTCACGCTGCCGGGCGATGTATCGGCGAGCAAGCGCTATTGGAAGCGCGATATCATCGTGCCGCCGGTGGAGACCACGGCGCGTGGAACCATCGAGGTGCGAGATGAGCCGGGGTTCGGGTATGAACTCGACCGGGGCTTTATCGATTCGATTACCGTTCGCCGAGAAACGATTTCCTAGCCGCGGATGAACGAAGATAAAACTGTATTGGTGACGGGCGCCGCTAAACGCATCGGGCGCGCGATTGCGTTGCGGGTTTTCCAGGCGGGGTATCGCGTCGCGATTCATTACGGGACTTCCGAAAAAGAGGCGCGGGAAACTGCCGAACAGTGCGGCGGGGCGCCTTTGTTTCGCGCGAATCTCGAGAGCGTGGATGAGATTCGACGGATGTTTGGCGAGGTCGAGGATCGCTGCGGGTCGCTCTACGGATTAGTGAATAATGCGGCGCGATTTAAGCGGCGCGATGCGCTGGAGATGAGCGAGGCGGATTGGGATTTCATTCATTCAGTCAACTTGAAGGCGACCTTCTTTTGTTGCCAGCAGGCGGCGCTGCTGATGCGGAAGAGCCAGGCGGGGCGCATCGTCAACATGAGTTCGCTGGGCGGTTTGCGGCCGTGGCCGGAGTACGCGCACTATTGCGCATCGAAGGCTGGCGTGATCATGTTGACCAAGGCTCTGGCGAAGGCTTTCGCGCCGGGGATCACGGTGAACTCGGTGGCGCCGGGTGTGATTCTTTCTTCAGCGGAAGAGCCGCGCACGCAGGATATGATCGCGGCGACGCCGGCAGGACGGAGGGGAACGGTGGAAGAAGTGGCCGACGCGGTGCTCTATTTTCTGAACGCGTCGGATTTCATCACGGGCCAGGTGTTGGCCGTGGATGGCGGGCTCAGCTTGCGCTGAACGCTCGCGCTATTCGACCGTGACCTTGGTGCCCTTCTTATCGTGTTGCGACAGATGTTCGATGCGGGCATCGATGATGTTGCGCACGCCTTTAAGCACTTCGACGCGCGCGTTGTGGAAGTGTTCGCGAGTGCCTGCGGGCCACAGGTGATCCATCACGGCGTCGATTTGCGGCGCGATGATGTTGCAGAACACGCAGCCTTCTGAGTGTGTATGGGTTTGTTTTTCGTCCATGTCAGCCTTCTTTCAATTCTACCGTTAACATTTTATGTTGTAACGTGGCGCGGGTTGGCATAAGCGCGGCCATGGACGTGGGAAGCCCGATGTGCCGGCGCAGCGTGCCGATCTCGACCACCAATTCGTCGCCTTTCTTGAACAATCCCACCTCGCCTTTGACGGCGAACGGCAGGCGCAAGCGAATTTCGTAATGCGCGTTAACCTTCTCGAAGGTGTATGGCGCTTCGGTGCGCGTGACAGCGGCGGGATCTTCCTCGGCGCCATAGAGCACGTCGGCGAGTTCGATCAGGCGCTCGCGGCCCAGGACTTCGTGGGTGAACAGCGGCACCCGTTTCATGGGGACGGGCGAGAAATATTCTTCGATCTCGTCCAGAATTTTGGCTTGCGAGGCGCGCCACTGATCGAACCAGGAGTCGGTGATGGCGCTCGGCAGCACGCGGTTGACGATGACGCCGTCGACCGTCAGGCCATGCAGGGAAAAATAAACGAAGGCGCGCTGGGTCTCGCGCAGCACCATTTTTTCAGGATTCGTGACCAGGCGGACGCTGGTGGTCTTGGAGTCTTCGAGCAGCTCGGCGATTCCTTCCAGGCGTCCGAACAAGTGCTGGATGTTGGCGAAGTAGTTGTCGGTGGGGAGCTCGACCGGCGAGATGCGATTGGCCACCGGGCGCACCGCTTTGAGCAGGCCGCGCTGGAACGGGAAGATGTGCTTCATGTACCATTCGAGCGTGGTGGGCATGCTGACGAAGCGCATCGATTCGGCGGTGGGCGCGCAGTCGAGAATAATGACCTGGTAGCGCTGCTCGCGGCGAAACTGGTTCACGTACATCATGGCGCTCAGCTCTTCCATGCCGGGCAGGATGGCCAGCTCTTCGGCTTCGACGTCGCTGATGCCGGTGGTGCGGAGCACGGAGATGACGTAGGTGGAGATTTCGCGCCAGTGGCGTTTGATTTCCTTCTGGATGTTGACTTCCTGGATGGAGAGATGCGAGTCGATGGGATAAGGGTCGTTGGTTTTTTCCTGGAAAAGGCTGGTTTCGAGGTCGAATGCGTCGGCCAGGCTATGGGCCGGATCGACGCTCATAACTAACGTGGAGTAACCGAGCCGCGATAAATGCAGGCCGGTGGCGGCGGCAATACTGGTCTTGCCTACGCCGCCCTTGCCGCTGAAAAGCAGGATGCGCACATCTTCATTGTAGCGGGCAGGTCGCAGGTGCTAGCTTACAGGTATGACGATTCGTCTCACCCCCGAGCTGGAGGCTCTTATCCAGAAGGACGTGGAGCGCGGACCGTATCGGTCCGCCGACGAATTCGTTGCGCAGGCCGTTCAGATGCTCCATGAGCAGGAGCAATGGCTCGACGAGAATCGGGCCGGCGTTGCTACGAAAATCGAGCACGGCTTCGCCCAAGCGGAAAGAGGAGAGCTGGTGGATGGGGACGAGGCGTTTCGAGAATTGCGGCGGGTGCGATGATTCTAGACCTCTAGACTACCGGGCGCTAGTTTGCCGTGGCCAATCGAGGCGACCTAGGCCTGAATATAGCTCCGCCAAGCCTGCCGTCGGACGAAACGCGCAGGAAGGCCGTAATCATACATCCAGTCGGCCAGCCTGAAACATTTTTCGCTTGACCTTCTCATGGAAGGGCGACAAAACGCGGCAGCGGGGCCGCCGGTCTATTGCAACGTTATACCGAAACCGACGCCATCGTTCGCATACTGGAAAATCCCAAGATCCAGGCCCGTTGCGATGACCGGGACGTATTCCCAGGCGGATGCGAAACTGAACGTGTAGCCGCCCGTGGGAAGCGCCAACATCACGTACGCGGGAATGGTAAATGTCCCCGGGCCTGAGGACACGACGCATTGCGCGGAAGTGCCGTTGGCTTGGTTCGATATACCGATCTGCAGGTTTCCACTCGGGTCGCCCCCAGTCCAGCTCACGTTCACACCGGAGGATCGAGTCACGGTGGCGCCATTTGCCGGGCTCGTCACCGTCGGGAAAGCCAGAACCGTGAAGTTGACGCTGAATGGGCCAATATCCGCGCCTCCGGTCCCGGTCACGGTGTAGGAACCAGGAGTCAGATACGTTCCGTTGGCGTTGAGCGTGTCGAAGTTCCCGGAATTCGAGGGCTCCGTCAAGCTGCCGTTCGGTCCCTCGATGGTGAAGTTCGAGCCGGCGTCCAGCAAACCGATTTCCGTTAGCTCACTAGGCGACTTGAAGGCGTAAGCGCTGCAGGTTCCCAGAGGCAAAGTGTCGTTGTAGGATAACGCGAAATAGGGCTGAGTTCCCATGCTAAGGGCCACCGTGCCGAACGGGAACTGCGCAGCGTCACCGCCTCCCGCCGGGCCTGAATGTTCCACGTCGATATCGGCAAAGGTAAAAGGTTGGCCGGCGACGATCAAGGGCAAGGCATTCGCCGCGGTAGCCGCGATGGCCGCATCAATCGATGTACAATTGCGGCTTCCGTTCGCCACCGGCAGCGCTGCGGTGTTGCTGATCGTGTTCGTGGTAGTGCCGATTTGAACCACAAGGGGCACGCTGCATCCTGTGGGGACATTGTTCGGCACGGTAAACTCAATCTGATCCTCCCCGATGCAGCAGCCTGACCGGCCTTGGTAGGTCACCTGAAGTTGGACGCCGCCCAGCCACAGGGTGAGCGGAACGTTCGGCATATTCTGGCCGAGGCCGGCGCCGGAGGCGTCGTCGCCGCTGACCGGTCCCAACCCCGTGGCCCAAAGAATGAGCGTGTCGCCTGGATTGGCTGCGCCACAGGCAGTGTTCGGCCCCCCGCAGTTTGGCGCTTTGACCGAGGAGACTAGGCTGTAATCGGCATAGGTAACAATGGCTGGTCCCTCGCCGGTCGAACCGACGGTAAAGATCCCAACCTCGCTGGCGACGACGACGGTGGGTGTCGAAGCGGACTGGCCGTTGTAGGTTACGGTCACGCTAGCCAAGCCCGTCAGCGTGCTCGAAGGCACCAAGGCGGCAACCTGCGAATCCGAGGTGTAATACATGAGCGCACTCACCGGCTGCTGACCGTTCACTTTGATGGACACGGAGGTGCCACTCACGGTGGTGCTTTGAAACGGCGCGGACGCGAAGGAGATGTTGGCAGGGCCCAAGCCGCTCCCTTTCACCACGAAAATGGAACCCTGAGCAATTGCCCCTATTCCCGCGTTCGCCACTCCCCCCACAAACCCGATGTTGCTGGCCGCGTTCTGGACGGCGGTAATGGTAGGAGCCGCAGGAAGCCGGGTCGCCGCGCAGACCACCAACAGCAGGCAGAACGACCAGGGAAGGCGCTGGTTTTTCGCTCTCAAATTCATAGCGCCAGTTATACCACATGTCCCCAGTGCTTGAATTTCTTGATCCTAGCGCCTCTCTTGGTCATGATCACGCTATAGAGGCCCATCAACTGCCTCCTTTCATGCCGCGTGGCCGCGAGCTTCGACCCGGCTACTACTGCCCTTCGCCGGTCTGTTCGAAGATCAATTTGCCGTTCAGATAAATCCGGCGCGCGTTCATCAGGTGGGAGCCGTCTTTGGCTTGGTAGCCGTCGACTACAAGTTTGTCGCCGAGTTTGGCCGCGCCTTTCTGGAATCCCTGGCGCGAAAGAGCAATCGGGCTCGCGCCTTCACAGCCCCACTTTACGACGTTCCCGGCATCGTCCTTGACGTCCACGTAGAACCAGGAATGCGGGTTGGTCCATTCGAGCCTTGAGAGGGTTCCTTGGATGCGGATCGGTTTGTTGCCATCGAACTCGGCCGCGAAGGAGTGATGCGCCAGCGCGGATGGCACGGTCGCCAGCGTCAGGCATAAGGGCGGAAAGAGCCAGACTCAATCGCATAGCATTATTATCGCTCCTATTTCTTCTCCGGCAGCGGCGGAGGCAGAGGCGCCAGCTTCTCGAATCCTCGGGTGCCATCGGGACGAATCGGGCCGGGGCCGAATTGCAGATGGTCGCGGTCAACGTTGTTTTCACTGCAGGCGTACTCGTGCAATTCGTCGCTTGGCTTGCCCAGCACCCAGGTGCGCGAGTAGTTGAATGGCTTGGTGTAGAACTTCGGGTCCTCGATCAAAGTTTCCACGTGGATGTGATCGTAGTCCGGACGCGTCCAGCGCTCCACCACATGCAGCGCGTCGCTGTGCGGATCGGCGTTCTCGTCGATCCACACCTGTTTGTCCTTGAAGGCGATGGAATCGATCACCAGCGCGTCTCCGTCCCAGCGGCCGAGTTCTTCTCCGAAGAAGGATGGGTCGGGATCTGGGCTATGTTTGCGCTTGGCGTCGATGGGGATCAGGCGGAAGTAGGTGTACCAATAAAGGAAGGCCACTTTGTTCCCGCCTTGCAGGACTTCAAAGGGCAGCGCGCTGGCGTTGTGGCGCGGGATGCCGCCGGGGATGCAGAGGCTTTCCGGGTCGATGGTAGCCGTGACGTTGTGTTTCCAAGCCGCTTCGCCGGCCGGGGTGAACGGCAGCTTGTGGTTGGGAAGATCTTTGGCGATGTTGCCCACCGGCGTAGTGTCGCGCGTGCCTTTCCAGTAGCCGCTCAGATCGGGATGGCCGTCGGCGGTGCGCGGCGCCGGCTTGGTGGATTTTACGTCGGGAGCGGTCAAACCTTGCGCTGCCGCTTGCCATGGCGCGAACGTGCATGCCAGCAGAGCGGCGGCAAGGGCGTTAGAGCATCGCATGTTGAACCTCCTCCGAGTACGGTGGACCAGTTACACTCATAACATTTTATGCTCCGCCGGGTCGAACAGAACGGGCGAAATATTCCTGAGGGTGGTATAGGAAAGGAGCGCTGGATCGTTTATACTGGCTGCGGAGGCTGGGAGTGACCCGCTAGCCTCCGCAGTTCGTGACCGTTACCGGCGTTTCCGTCGGATGACGATCGCTACTGATAGCGTGCCGACTAGAGCCAGCACGACTTCGACCAGTATGAGGATCATAAAATGGTCCTCCTTTCTGCTCCTGATGCGGAAGGTCCGGCCTCGCCTTCGAAGGGTTAGCCGGGCTTTCCCGTTTGGAGCTCTAGTACTCCTCGCAGGAACCCACTCTTCCACGGAACAGAAAGATCGTTCGAAACCGATTAGTGGCTTATCGGGGGTGGTTGCTCTCTGAGGAATTTCTTGGGAGCGCGGGCTCTGTCTTATCCAGCTACGGCTTCAACACTGACTCGGCGGTGTACTTGCGGTATTCGCGGAAGTCGACTTCATTGGTCAGAAACACCTGTTTGGAATGCCCGGCTTCGCGGCCGTATCGCATGAAGTCCTCGCTCATGCGAGTCTGCATTTCGGCATGCAGCGGAAGGATGAACGGCTGACCCGCGATCTCCACCTGGCCGTAATCGAGCAGATGGGTGACGTCTTGCAGCGGGAAGTCCTTCGGGGATTCGGCCTCCGTGGTCAGCCGCAGCACAATGTTCGAATCGCGGCCGGCGTAAATCAGCCCGTGATAGCCGACCACTACGGTGCGCGAGGGGACTTCCAACTGCGCTTGGGAGTTGGATTGATCAACCTGGAAGGAAAAGACCGCAACGGTTTGGCCGCGCAGGGTGTCCCACTTCTTCCATTCGAATTGGGTCTTCGACTGAGGATCGAAGACGCCCCACAACGTGGTGCCGAATTCGCCCGTGGAGGTCATACCCGGAGGGCGCGGCTGGCCCGGCTTTTGCTTCTTGCCGTCCACTTTGAGGAGTTGATAGCTTTCCTTGTGGTCGAAATAGCCGAGCTGCTCCTCGAACGTGTCGGTGGATTTACGCTCGCTCGCGTTGGCAAGGCCGAAGCGCCCGCGGCTTGGCATCGATTCCCGCACTCCCGCCACCTCGTTGGGCGCGAGCATGACCTCGCGCTTGGTGACCTGGGAGCAAATGAAATTTGGCAAGTTGGTGGTGTAGGCTTGCGCGTAGGCGCGAAGTGCAATGATGATTTTGGCCTGTTCGGCCTCGGGTGGAGACTGAGCGCAAGCTGCCGCAGCTAGAAGGAAAAAAACGGAGATGCCGCGCCGAACCGGCATGAGGTAATTGTACTTCCCGGAGACGAGAGAGGTGGCGCCGCGAAGCATCAGGCCGAGATGCTAGACTAATGCCGCCGACAGAAACCCCACGATGAGCGCCTCAAGACCGATTCATGTTCTGTTGATCGAAGATAATGCGGGTGACGTTGTCCTGGTCCAGCACGTACTCTCCGGCTATCCGGAGCCGGTGGTGCTGCATGTGGCCGCAAATGAGGAGCAAGCACTCCGAGTATTTTCGCGCGACGAGTTAGAGCCAGATCTGATCATTCAGGATTTGAGCATTCTGCCTCTGGCCGATGCGAAATGGCTTGGATCTAAGAAAATACCTAGAGTAATCTTCAGTTCCTCGGCGGATCCACGAGCGATTGACCGCTTGCTCGCACAGGGCGCCTGCGATTTCATCCAGAAACCGGCCGATCTGAACGGATTTACGCAGGCCATGTTTGGTATTCTCGACCGCTGGGCACCGGATAAAGCCCTCCGGGCGGCGCATTGATGGGCGGAACCTTATCCCAACAAACCTTAGCCCCGATCTGGCAGCGCACTGATCCGGCGGGGTAGCGAATTTCTTGACAATAACGTGCTATTCGCACGCGCCCTACGAAACGCTAAGCATAAAGCCGGAGTCCTACTTGCGGGCGATATGAGTGTAGTGGAAGTGTTATTGGTGGAAGATAACGCGGGAGACGCTCTGCTGGCGAGTCAGATCCTGGCCGAAGCTCCTGTACAGGTCAAGCTGCACATCGCTCGAGATGGAGCCCAGGCGCTGCAGATGTTGTCCGGGGGCTTGAAGCCCGACGTGGTCATTCTCGATCTCAACCTTCCGGAGATCGACGGACTTCGTATGATGGAGCGCTACCACCCGGTGGATGTTCCCATTGTCGTCTTTAGCGCATCGCGCAAGGACAGTGACAAGCTGCTGGCCAAGGCATTAGGGGCATCGGAATACATCGTAAAGCCGACGGATCTTCAGGCCTTCCGCGAGGCTCTATTTGGCATTCTGGAACGGTGGGGTGGCCGGAAGGAAAACGGCCTCACCGGCGCTGCAACGAAATAAGCCAACAATTGCGAGACGTCGACGTCAGGCATCGGGAATTCTGCGTTTCAGCAAATCCTGGACGGTGTGCCCAATCTGGAAAATCTCGTCCAGGTCGGATGACTTTTGGACATACAGATCCGCGCCCAGCTGGGTGGCCAGGGTTTTGTCGTCGGGCGAAGCCGAAGAGGTCAGAATAATCACCGGGACTGCGGCGAGCGGGGGATTGGCCCGGACCCAGCGCAAGACTTCCTGCCCGCTGCGCCGGGGCAGATTGACGTCCAGGACAATCAGGTGCGGAGTAGCCATGTTGCCAGGTGTGCCGGCCCTCTCCAGAAGCTTCAGGGCCTTCTCGCCATCCTCGGCGACCATCAGCTCATAGGGGAGGTTGCAGGAGCGCAGTGCCTCGCGGAAGAGTAAAACGTCTCCGGGATTGTCCTCGGCCAGTAGGATGCGATGCACGTCTGGGACTAGTCACAAGATGAAGTGAGGAAAAGTTGTAACATCATTTTTCCACGCGAGTCTAATTCTGACGACCAGTGTACTCGAATCGGACTGTGTCCGCGTAAAATAAGTGTCTACCTTCAAGGAGCAGCGAATGAAGTCCAGTGCGACCATCTCGACCCGTAACGGCGCCAAGACCCGCGAAACTAACACGTTACTTAATACCCTGGTGGCCTTCAAGAGGGGCAATTTTTCAGCCCGAATGCCGGTGAACGAGACCGGCGTGGCCGGCAAGATTGCCGACACGCTGAACGACATCCTGGAACTCAACGAGAAGATGGTCAGCGAGTTTGCGCGCATCAGCCGCGCGGTCGGCAAGGAAGGGAAAATCACCCAGCGCGCCTCGATCGGATCGGTCTCCGGGGGCTGGGCGGAGTGCGTGGAGTCGGTCAACAGCCTGATCGGCGACCTGGTGCAGCCGTCGACGGAAGTGGCGCGCGTGATCGGCGCGGTGGCCAAAGGCGATCTGTCGCAGACCATGTCGCTCGAAGTGGACGGCCGCCCGCTGCGCGGCGAGTTCCTGCACACCGCGCGCGTGGTGAACACCATGGTGCAGCAGTTGAACTCGTTCGCCTGCGAAGTGACGCGCGTGGCGCGCGAAGTGGGGACCGAAGGCAAGCTGGGCGGCCAGGCCGTGGTGACGGGCGTGGCCGGAACCTGGAAGGATCTCACCGAGAGCGTCAACTCGATGGCCAGCAACCTGACCAACCAGGTCCGCAATATCGCCGGCGTCACGACCGCCGTGGCGAAAGGCGACTTGACCACTCGCATCACGGTGGACGCGCGCGGCGAAATTTTGGAGCTGAAGAACACCATCAACACCATGGTGGATCAGCTCAGCTCGTTCGCAGCCGAAGTGACTCGCGTGGCGCGCGAAGTCGGAACCGAAGGCCGGCTGGGCGGCCAGGCGGAAGTGAAGGGCGTGGCCGGAGTGTGGAAGCGACCTGACCGATTCGGTCAACTCCATGGCCGGCAACCTGACCAACCAGGTCCGTAACATCGCCGAAGTGACCACGGCCGTGGCCAAAGGCGACCTTTCGACGCGCATCACGGTGGACGCGCGCGGCGAAATTCTGCAGCTGAAGAACACCATCAACACCATGGTGGACCAGCTCAGCTCGTTCGCCGCCGAAGTAACTCGCGTGGCGCGCGAAGTGGGAACCGAAGGCAAGCTGGGCGGCCAGGCGGACGTGCCTGGCGTGGCCGGAACGTGGAAGGATTTGACGGATTCGGTCAACTCGATGGCCGGCAACCTTACGGCGCAGGTCCGCAACATCGCCGAAGTAACTACGGCCGTGGCCAAGGGCGATCTGTCGCGCAAAATCACGGTGCAGGTGCGCGGCGAAATTCTGGAACTGAAGAACACCATCAACACCATGGTGGATCAGCTCAGCTCGTTCGCATCGGAAGTGACGCGCGTGGCGCGCGAAGTGGGAACCGAAGGCAAGCTGGGCGGCCAGGCGGAAGTGGAAGGCGTGGCGGGCACCTGGCGCGATCTTACGGAAAGCGTCAACTCGATGGCCGGCAACCTGACCAACCAGGTCCGCAACATCGCGGGCGTGACCACGGCGGTGGCGCAGCGGCGACCTGTCGACCAAGATCACGGTGGACGCGCGCGGCGAAATTCTGGAGCTGAAGAACACCATCAACACCATGGTGGACCAGCTCAATTCGTTCGCAGCGGAAGTGACGCGCGTGGCGCGCGAAGTGGGAACCGAAGGCAAGCTGGGCGGCCAGGCGCAGGTGAAAGGCGTCGGCGGCGTCTGGAAGGATCTGACCGAGAGCGTCAACTCGATGGCCGGCAACCTGACGGATCAGGTCCGCAACATCGCCGGCGTGACTACGGCCGTGGCCAAGGGCGATCTTTCGACCAAGATCACGGTGGACGTGCGCGGCGAAATTCTGGAGCTGAAGAACACCATCAACACCATGGTGGATCAGCTCAACTCGTTCGCGAGCGAAGTGACGCGCGTGGCGCGCGAGGTCGGCACCGACGGCAAGCTGGGCGGCCAGGCGCAGGTGAAAGGCGTCGGCGGCGTCTGGAAGGATCTGACGGATTCAGTCAATTCGATGGCCGGCAACCTGACGGCTCAGGTCCGCAACATCGCCGAAGTGACCACGGCGGTGGCCAACGGCGATCTGTCGCGCAAGATCACGGTGGACGTGCGCGGCGAAATTCTGGAGCTGAAGAACACCATCAACATCATGGTGGATCAGCTCAACGCGTTCGCCAGCGAAGTGACGCGCGTGGCGCGCGAAGTCGGAACCGAGGGCAAGCTGGGCGGCCAGGCGATGGTGAAAGGCGTGGCCGGAACCTGGAAGGATCTCACCGACTCGGTCAACTCCATGGCCAGCAACCTGACCAATCAGGTGCGCAACATCGCCGAAGTGACCACGGCGGTCGCGACCGGCGACCTGTCGCGCAAGATCACGGTGGACGTGCGCGGCGAAATTCTGGAACTGAAGAACACCATCAACACCATGGTGGATCAGCTCAGCTCGTTCGCCGCTGAAGTAACGCGCGTGGCGCGCGAGGTCGGCACCGAAGGCAAGCTGGGCGGCCAGGCCGACGTGCACGGCGTGGCCGGAACCTGGAAGGACTTGACGGATTCGCGTCAACTCGATGGCCAGCAACCTGACCAGCCAGGTCCGCAACATCGCCGAAGTGACTACGGCGGTGGCGAAGGGCGACCTGTCGCGCAAAGATCACCGTGGACGTGCGCGGCGAAATCCTGGAGCTGAAGAACACCATCAACACCATGGTGGATCAGCTCAACGCGTTCGCGGGCGAAGTGACGCGCGTGGCGCGCGAAGTGGGCACCGAAGGCAAGCTGGGCGGCCAGGCCGAAGTGAAGGGCGTCGGCGGCGTCTGGAAGGATCTGACGGACAGCGTCAACTCATGGCCGGCAACCTGACGTCGCAGGTCCGCAACATCGCGGAGCGTGACCACGGCCGTGGCGCAACGGCGATCTTTCGACCAAGATCACGGTGGACGCGCGCGGCGAAATTCTGGAGCTGAAGAACACCATCAACACCATGGTGGATCAGCTCAACTCGTTCGCCAGCGAAGTGACGCGCGTGGCGCGCGAAGTCGGCACCGAAGGCAAGCTGGGCGGCCAGGCGGACGTGCGCGGCGTGGCCGGCACCTGGAAGGATCTCACCGATAGCGTCAACTCCATGGCCAGCAACCTGACCAACCAGGTTCGCAACATCGCGGGCGTGACCACGGCCGTGGCGCGCGGCGACTTGACCACCAAGATCACCGTGGATGCGCGCGGCGAAATTCTGGAATTGAAAAACACCATCAACACCATGGTGGATCAGCTCAGCTCGTTCGCATCGGAAGTGACGCGCGTGGCGCGCGAGGTGGGAACCGAAGGCAAGCTGGGCGGCCAGGCCGAAGTGAAAGGCGTGGCCGGAACCTGGAAGGATTTGACCGAAAGCGTCAACTCCATGGCCGGCAACCTGACCAACCAGGTTCGCAACATCGCTGAAGTGACCACGGCGGTGGCGCGCGGCGATCTGTCGCGCAAGATCACGGTGGACGTGCGCGGCGAAATTCTGGAGTTGAAGAACACCATCAACACCATGGTGGACCAGCTCAACGCGTTCGCCAGCGAAGTGACGCGCGTGGCGCGCGAGGTGGGAACCGAAGGCAAGCTGGGCGGCCAGGCTGATGTGCGCGGCGTGGGCGGCACCTGGAAGGACTTGACCGATAGCGTCAACTCCATGGCCGGCAATCTGACGGCGCAGGTCCGCAACATCGCGCACGTCACGACGGCCGTCGCCAACGGCGACCTGTCGCGAAAAATCACCGTGGACGTGCAAGGCGAAATTCTGGAGCTGAAGAACACCATCAATCGCATGGTGGATCAGCTCAACTCTTTCGCCAGCGAAGTGACGCGCGTGGCGCGCGAAGTGGGCACCGACGGCAAGCTGGGCGGGCAGGCCGAAGTGAAAGGCGTGGCCGGAACCTGGAAGGATTTGACCGACAACGTGAACTTCATGGCGGCCAACCTCACCACACAGGTGCGCGGCATCGCCAAGGTCGTGACCGCGGTAGCCAACGGCGATCTGAAGCGCAAACTGGTGCTCGAAACCAAGGGCGAAATCGCCGAGCTGGCGGACACCATCAACGGCATGATCGACACTCTGGCGACGTTCGCGGATCAGGTGACCACGGTGGCGCGCGAAGTCGGCATCGAAGGCAAGCTGGGCGGCCAGGCGCGCGTTCCGGGCGCGGCGGGCATCTGGCGCGACTTGACGGACAACGTCAATCAGCTCGCTGCCAATCTGACCACCCAGGTCCGCGCCATCGCCGAAGTGGCGACGGCTGTGACCAAGGGCGACCTGACACGTTCCATCGCGGTGGAAGCGCAGGGCGAAGTCGCCGCACTGAAAGACAACATCAATGAGATGATCGTGAATCTTGCGGCCACTACGCGCAAGAACAACGAGCAGGACTGGCTGAAGACCAACATCGCGAAGTTCACAGGCATGATGCAGGGGCAGCGCGACTTGCTCACTGTTTCGCAGTTGCTGCTCTCCGAGCTGACGCCGCTGGTCGGCGCGCAGCACGGAACGTTTTATATCGCCGATACGCATGACAACAAGACCTTGCTCAAGTTGCTGGCCGGTTATGCCGTGGACGACCGCGATGAGGTCCGGAACCAATTCGAAATCGGCCAGGGACTGGTGGGCCAGTGCGCCAAGGAAAAAGAACGAATCCTGGTGACGGATGTGCCGAGCGATTACGTGCGCATCAATTCCAGCCTCGGCAGCCTGGCGCCGGTGAGCATCGTGGTTCTGCCGGTGTTGTTCGAAGGCGACGTCAAGGCGGTGATCGAGCTGGCGTCGTTCGGCCAGTTCAGCGACATTCACCTGGCGTTCCTCGATCAGCTCACGCAATCCATCGGCATCGTGTTGAACACGATCGCGCCACCATGCGTACCGAGCAACTCCTGCAACAGAGCCAGGCGCTGGCCGAGGAGCTGCAGAGCCAGCAGCTTCAATTGCAGACCACCAACGCCGAGCTGCAGGAAAAGGCGCAGCTGCTGGCCGAGCAGAAGACCGAAGTGGAAACCAAGAACCGCGAAGTGGAGCAGGCCAAGAAAGCGCTGGAAGAAAAGGCCGAACAGTTGGCCTTGACTTCCAAGTACAAGAGCGAATTCCTGGCGAACATGAGCCACGAGCTGCGCACCCCGCTGAACAATCTTCTGATCCTGGCGCGCATGCTTTCGGAGAACTCCGACAAGAACCTGACGCCCAAGCAGGTGAAGTTCGCCGAAACCATTCACACCTCCGGAACGGACCTGCTGGCATTGATCAACGACATTCTCGACCTGAGCAAGATCGAGTCCGGCAAGATGGACGTGGAAGTGGGCGGCGTCCGGTTCACGGAGCTGGAAGACTACTGTCTGCGGACGTTCCGACACGTGGCCGAAGGCAAGGGGCTGGATTTCCAGATCGAGCTGGGAGGTGGGCTGCCGGTCGAAATTATGCACACCGACGCCAAGCGCCTGCAGCAGGTGCTCAAGAATCTACTGTCCAACGCGCTGAAGTTCACCGAACATGGATCGGTGCACCTGAACATAGACAAAGTGACCAGCGGCTGGAGCTCGTCGAACATGATTCTGAGCCGCTCCAAGGCGGTGATCGCGTTCTCGGTTTCCGACACCGGAATCGGCATTCCATCCGACAAACAACGCATCATTTTCGAAGCGTTCCAACAGGCCGACGGAACCACCAGCCGCAAGTACGGCGGGACTGGACTGGGCCTTTCCATCAGCCGCGAGCTGGCCAGGCTGCTGGGCGGAGAAATCCGGCTGCAAAGCGCGCCGGGCGTCGGGAGCACGTTTACGCTGTATCTGCCCCAGACCTATGTCACGCCGGCCCAGCCACCCAGGAGCGAGGCTTTGAGAAGCACCCCTATGCTTTTGGAAGAAGCCGCCGCGCAGCCGGCCGCGAACGGGGCGGTGGACATGATCCTGGCGCCGACGCAGCTGGCTACCGAGGAGTTGGTGGAGGATCTGGTGATCGACGACGATCGCAACATAGTGCAGCCGGGCGATGCGGCCTTGCTGATTGTCGAGGACGATATCACGTTCGCGCGAATTCTGGTGGACCTGGCTCACGAGCGAGGATTGAAGGCGCTGGTGGCGCTGCGCGGCACCAGCGCCATCACGCTGGCGCGCGAGTTCAAGCCCGGCGCGATCACGCTGGACATCAATCTGCCGGACATGGCCGGGTGGACCATTCTCGACCGGCTGAAGCACGATCCGGCCACGCGTCACATTCCGGTTCACATCATTTCCGGCGACGAAGACCGGCGCCGCGGGCTCGCCCTGGGCGCCATGACGTATCTGGAAAAATCCGAGACCAACGAATCGCTGGCCGAAGCTTTCGCGACGATCGAGCATTCGGCTCAGAAGCGAGTCAAGAAAGTGCTGGTGGTGTGCGAGCGACGAAGCGAGAACGCGGCAATATCATCGACGCCATGAGCGCGCCGGATGTCGATATTGATCGGCGTCGCCACCGGCGGCGAAGCCCTGGCGGTGGTGAAACAGCAATATCTGGATGGCATCGTGATCCACTCTCGACTGGCCGGCATCGCGCCGTTGCGAGCTGGTGGACGAGATCCAGACGCAGGCGGAGCCCTATATCCCGCCGATCATTCTGTGTGCGACCGCGCCGCTCAGCACCGGACGAAGAGATGGATCTCGCGCGGCTCAGCCGAACAGCGTGGTCCGGCGCGCTCTGACGCGCGAACGGCTGCTGGATGAATCCGTGCTGCTGCTGCATCGCGCCGAAGCGGACTTGACGCGAGGATCAGCAGCCGCATTCTGGAACAAATGCGCGAGACGGATGCGACCCTGCTCGGCAAGAAGGTGCTGGTGGTGGACGACGATGTTCGCAATATCTTCGCCCTGACCAGCCTGCTGGAAGATCATAACTTGAAGGTGGTTCACGCCGAGAACGGGCGCGCCGGCATCGAGCTGCTGCGGAAGACGCCGGACGTCGACCTGGTACTCATGGACATCATGATGCCGGAGATGGATGGCTATGAGACAATGAGGGCGATTCGGCGAGATCCCCGAATTCCGGTCGCTTCCGATCATCGCGCTGACGGCTAAGGCCATGAAAGGCGATCGCGCGAAATGTATCGAAGCGGGGGCTTCGGACTACATCACCAAGCCGGTGGACTTGGAACAACTCTTCTCCGTACTACGCGTTTGGATGGGCCGTGGCCAGGAAGTCACACAGGCGGCCATGAGTAATATCAAATGAGTCTGGCGAGTCTTATAGCTGGCGATTGAGGTATTGATGACTCCGAAAGAGCCCATAGAAGGTTCGGCCGAGCAGACGGCCCAGGATCAGATGAAGATCCTGCTGGTGGACGATACATCCGGAAAATCTCGTCTCCTTGGAAGCGGCGTTGGATTGCCTGGGGCAGTAGCTCGTATCGGCCCGGTCCGGAATGGAAGCGCTTCGCTATCTGCTGGACGACGACTTCGCCGCCATTCTGCTGGACGTCAAAATGCCGGACATGGATGGCTTCCAGACTGCGGAGCTGATTCGGGCCAGAAAACGGTCCCGTCATACGCCGATTCTTTTTCTAACCGGTTACAAGAACGACGAACATCTGTTTCGCGGTTACGACCTAGGCGCGGTGGACTTTCTTTTCAAGCCCATCGTTCCCGAGATTCTGCGGTCCAAGGTGGGGGTCTTCGTCCAATTGAGCCGGAATACGGCCCTGCTGCGCCAGCAAGCCGACGTGTTGGGCAAGGCGGAGCAAAAGTTCCGTTCGCTGCTCGAAGCCGCCCCGGATGCGATGATCATCAGCGCCGACGACGGGCGGATCAGCCTGGTCAATTCCCAAGTCGAGGTGGTTTTTGGCTTCCGGCGCGAGGAGCTGATGGGCGAAAACGTACGCCGTCTGGTTCCGGATTGGAGCTCGCACGCCGGCGCACCCGACGGTGGTACCGACATCTGGCAGGGGCAAATGGAATTGTGGGCGCGGCGCAAGAGCGGCCACCAGTTTCCGGTTGAAATCAGTCTAAGCCCGCTGCAAACCGAGGAAGGGCTGCTGGTGACCACGGCCATCCGCGATATAACCCAACGCCGGCGTGCCGAAGATGCCATTCGCGAACTCAATCTCACGCTCGAACAGCGCGTAGCCGAGCGAACCGAAGAACTGCTGCGATCCAACGAAGCGCTACGGCAGTCCAACGACGATCTGAATCAGTTTGCTTACGCCGCCAGCCACGATCTGCAGGAGCCGCTGCGCATGGTCTCGCTCTACAGCCAGATGCTGCAGCGCAAGTACGGCGACAAGCTGGGTGCCGACGCCGACGAATTCATCTCCTACATTGTCGGCGGCGCCAAACGAATGGAGCAGCTTCTCAGAGACTTGCTGAGCTATTCGCAAACCGGCTCGTCCAGTGAAGGCCCGATTCATCCGGTGGATTGCGCGGCGGCGATCCAGAAGGTGATGTTGAATCTGCAGGCTTCCATCGAGCAAAATCGCGCCACCATTACCTGGGATACCCTGCCCATCGTGCACGCGCACGAAATCAGGATGGTTCAGTTATTGCAGAACCTGGTGGGCAATGCGATCAAGTATCGCAGCGCGGAACCGCCCAATATCCATATCGCGGCGGAACACCGGGGAGCCGACTGGGCTTTCTCGGTCTCCGACAACGGAATTGGAATCGATCCGGAATATGCGCAGGAGGTTTTTCGCATTTTCCGGCGGCTGCACGGCCAAGCCTATCCGGGTACTGGGATCGGCCTGGCGATCTGCCAACGAATCGTGGAAAGCTACGGCGGGCGCATCTGGGTGGAATCGAGCGGGGGCCGCGGTTCCCGGTTCTGCTTTACGTTTCCACAGTCGGCCGTGGAGCCTGGAGCGCCAGAGACCGGTACGAAGCCGGCCGAAGCGGTGCTGCGGCAAGCGTCCATGCAATAGCCGGGCCCCTGGGCGATAACCTCAGACCGCGCCAGTTCGCAGGAAATCCGCGATCTCGGCGTGTCCGGCCGCTTCTGCCACGGCCAGGGCAGTCAAACCATTTACGGTGAGGAGCTGCGTGTCCGCGCCCGCTTCCACCATCCGGCGCACGGTCGCGGTCTTGCCCATGGCTGCCGCGGCATGCAAGGCGGTGATGCCGTTCTGATCGGCCGCGTTCAGGTACGCGCCGCGGCTCAACAGGATGTCGACGGCTTCGGGATTGCTATTCACGGCCGCCATCAAAGGTGTAACGCCTTCCTGGGTGTGGCCGTTCACGTCGGCGCCCGAGTCAAGGAGCGCCTGCAGGATCTCGAAGTGCCCTCGCACCACGGCTACGATCACGGGCGTAATGCCGGACGAACCCGCCGCATTGGCATCGGTGCCTTGGGAGAGCAAGGCCTGGATAGCGTTGAGGTGTCCGCCCAATACCGCCGCCAGCAGGGCCGTGTTCCCGGAGGCATCCCGCGCCTCGCGATCAGCCCCTTTTTCTATGAGCATGGACAGCACTTCCGAGCTGCCCTGCGCCGAGGCAGCCACCAGCGCCGGTCGGCCGTCCTCGTCCAGGCTGTTGGGATCGGCGCCATTTTCGAGCAGCACCCAAGTTACGGCCGGTGCGGTGGCAATGGCGGCGGCCAGCGCGGTCAATCCGGACTTGCTCTGGGCGTCCACGCGAGCCCCGGCCGCCAGCAGCGCGCAAGCCACCTCCAGGCGGCCGTTCACCGCCGCGCCGATCAATGGCGTTACGCCCCGATCGTCGGGCGCATTGGCGTCGGCTCCGGCTGCCAGCAACGCCTCCACAACTTCGGTATGGCCTTCGATGGACGCGGCCAGCAAAGCGCTGACGCCATTCCGGGTCCGTTCCTGATGGCTGGCGCCTTTCTGCAGCAACAGGCGGACCGCGCCGGCGTGTCCCTGAGCCGCCGCCATGATGAGCACCGTGGAATCGTCCTTATAGCGGGCTTTCAGATCGGCGCCCTGGATCAGCAAAAGCCGCAGCGCGTCGACGCGGCCCGATACGGCCGCCGCCAGAACCGGTGTAGCTCCATTACGAAGGCGCGTGTTGACCTTAGCCCCGCGCCCCAGCAGCGCCCGCAGACGTTCGACGTCCCCGGCGGCGGAAGCTCGAATCAGATCAAGATCTCGTTGTGTTGCCATGCGGGAGAAAAACTCGCCCGGCGGAGACCACTCCGAGCGTCAGGCTTCAGCCGAATTGAGCTGGCGCGCCTTCTCTTTCAAATCCTCATAGAAGACTGAGAACGCCATGCCATCCCACAGCACATTGATAAGGCCGGACTGTGCAACCTCGCCCTCAGCTTCCAAAATCGTGCCGGTTGGGATCTCGACCAGCGTGCCGGTAGGGTCTCGCAGAGTGCTTCCCGGGTGTTCCTCGAGTCTGACAGCGTGCAGCGGTTTAGAAATCTTGTAGCGTAGTTTGGGCTTGGTGGGCAGCATGATCCCGGCGCTCCTTGTAACCGTCCGCTATGCTAGGGTATCACGCGCGCGGATTACGCCGCTCTCGCATACAACAGATGTTGTCATGCGTGTCACCGCGGCGACGCGTCAGCTATCCGCCGCTTTGCTTCAGCGATAGCTTGAAGAAGCTCTAGAGCGCTTTGCTCCAAGACGCGCTTTTCAGCACTGAGCCGCGCAGGAGCTCTTTCCAGGTGTTTTAGGACACTTTCGTGGGCGGTAAGGGCTTTTTCGATCAGTTCGGCCGCGTGTGGAGCGGCTCCCAGTTCTCGCTCGGTTTTGGCTAGCCGCAAGAATGTATACGCGACGCCGATATCGGTCCGCAGTAAGTCGAGAAACAAAAGTTCGCTGCGCTCGATAAGCCCTCGCTGATGACCCGTCCGAGATTCCGCCATGGTCAAGCCCCATCCCGATGGACTGCGCCAGCCTAACCAAGGGACGCGTTGTTACGCCCACACTGGTTACTTATTTGCTCCGGATTGCATCTTCTGTGCATGGCCTGCCTTCTGCTGCTGGTGGTTGTGCTTTTTCCCCGGATCGTGCTGGCGCTGCTGTTCTTCTTCTCGCACTACCTGGACCGCGCCTACCACGGACTTTTGATTCCGTTGCTCGGCTTCTTGATTCTGCCGCTGACAACTTTGGCGTACGCCTGGATGGTGAACACCGGCCAGCCCACGGCCGGGGTAAATCTGCTGATCTTATTAATCGCGGTAGTCATCGACCTGGGAGGTCTGGGCGGCGGAGAATTCCACCGGCGTAGACGGTGAGCCGGCCGAAGCCCCGAAACATTGCACGCCGCCTGGAATCTCACTTTCAGGCAAAGGCGGGCAATTCGCTCCACCTTGCCCTAGAGGTCCACATGAAATACACGACTGACCGCGATGGAAAATCACAGACCGCTTCCGCGGTCGATCAGAAACATTACCCGGAACAACACCAAGTGGAAAACTCGGGATCGGAGTCGGATTGGTTGCCCGATCACGACCAGGTGGCGGAGCGAGCTTTCCTGTTGTGGCAAGCGCGCGGCTGTCCGGACGGATCGGCCGAGCAGGATTGGTTGCAGGCCGAAGCGGAGATGCAGTCCGAAACTGCCTCGCGCAGCATGCAAGGCACAGCCGCCCGGGCAGGATCCGTACAGCCTTAGCCGCGGCCCACGCTCTCATCCACTCCGGCTGACGCTGGAACGGTGAAGTCCTTGGGCGACTGCTGCTAGCACGCCTCGCGCTTGGTTGATCGCAAGGCTGTGACGGGACCCGAAGTTTAGATAACCTTTAGCGAATGCTCGGCGCGCTCTTCCAGATCGCAGGCGAAAAGAAGAACCATGTGTCCCTTGCACATTCCTTTCACCATGCCGTGCGAATCGGGCTTGTGGCTGGTGCAGTAGAACATGGATCCAGGGGGAAGTTCTATTAAATGCGAGCTATCTTCTTGGATCACGGCCATCATACAATCCTTCAGAATATAGGCGCTCGATGCCACGCTGCAACTCCTTACAACTCTTTAGAGCAATTCGGAGGGCCCTCCTACAAAGCCAGCACGACAGCGGCTCTTGGCCCTCCGGATATTTTTTAGTATATTGGCGAACGCATTGTAGTGCTACTGGCAAAAGTACCTGTCTAAAAGGCCCGCTTTGATTGCGTTGCGCTTAGCGCAGAAGCGAATATTCGATGTAAAAAACGTTGTTATCGACGCCGGGATTAAAACTGGTGGTATCGGCATTGGAAATGTGCAGAAAGCGATAGCCGAAGCTCACGGCTTGACCAGGAGCGACGCTCCATCGAACGCCCGCGCCCAGATCGAAAAGAAAGTTCAATCCACTGGCATCGGGCTGGTTTTCCGGAATGGGCTCGGTGGACGCGATGAGCCCCTCGATGGTCTCGGCAAAGGGGTGCCACCGGCGTTTCCGCAGCAACTCCAGCGTGAAACCCAGCGGTGCTACAGCGAAGCCATACACCGCGTGAGGCGGGCTAAGGCGCTGATAGGGCGGAGTAAAGTTGTACAGCACCTCAGCCGGCTGAAGCAGTATCGCCGCGGGCAGGGCGGTAGCCGAGTAGCTCACGGACACCGAGTTCCAGATCCAGCAGCGATATTTATACTCGAATCCGGCCGCGACAAAGCGCCGGTTGCTCTCGGTGCCGATCAACGTGGAGGAGGCGGGCGAGTAGCCGGCGAAGAATCCGAACTCGTGGCGCGGGTCGCCGCTGGCGCTGGAACAGATGCCCGCGCGCAGCGGCAGCACGCTAATTGCGACTAATAATGCTGGGAGGGGTTTCATCCAAGACAGTTATACTAAGAGTCGGAGACTCGATGAAAAGCGGGAGATGGGACGCGGCATGACCGTAGCACGCAAACTGATGATTTTGGCTCTAGCCGGCGCGGCGCCAGCCCTGCTTGCGGCCAGCGAGGAACGCAAACAGGCGCAAGCCCAGATCCTGGAGCAAGCCAGCATCCCGTGTCCAGACTGCTTTTTCGGCAACGCATATTATTTTTTCTGCTTCCAGGCCGACAACCAGATTCTGCTGGCTCAGGACAAGATTCCCACGATGAACTACTCCGACAGCCGGAAGAACTTCCTGGGAAAAGCTCACAAATCCTGGCGGAGTCCAACGCCTTCCGCTGTGGCGCTCCCGATCCAGTACGATACCAAGCATGTGTGGATGACGCGCGCCGACGGAAAATCGATTCGCTTGAAGCGGGAAAACTCGCACGACGTGTTCACCAACCCGCAGTGCCGGGCCGCGGTCAAGAAGGCCGCCGCCAATTAGCACTTGGGCCCGGTTGAGCCATCGAAGCCGAAAAACCCCGCGGAAACGCCAAAGTAGGCCGCCTTTGAGCCGCTGGCGTTATAATCAGTCACGGCTACGGCCACCGACAATCGGAATCGAAATTTAAACGATGGCGAAAAAACCGGGATCCCGCAAGGCCAGGAAAGCTTCGGGAAAGCTCGATCAGCCCCAGTCTAAGAATGGGCGAAAGCATGCGCCTGCGGCGTCAAGAGCGGCCAAGTCTGCTCACGCCCGTGCCTCCAAGCCAAGCCCTCCCTCGGAACGTTTCCCCATTGTAGGTCTGGGCGCGTCAGCGGGTGGCTTGGAGGCTTTCATGCTATTCCTGAAAGCGCTGCCGGCGGACACAGGTATGGGATTCGTGTTGATCCAGCACATGGACCCTACGCATGAAAGCATCTTGGCGAGCTTACTGCAACGGGCCACTAAAATGCCCATCAGTGAGGCCACCGACGGAACGCTGGTGGAACCCAATCGGGCGTACATCCTGCCGCCGAAATCGCTGATGACCATCTCCAGCGGCGTGCTCTCGCTCACGTCGCGGAATCCGCGCTCTTTTAAGGATCGGCCCATCGACCATTTTTTCCTCTCGCTGGCGGAGGACCTGAATAACCGAGCCATCGGCGTGGTGCTGTCGGGCACCGCCTCGGATGGCACTCGCGGGTTGCTGGCGATTAAAGCCGAAGGCGGCATCACGTTTGCGCAGGACCCGGCATCCGCCCAATTTTCCAGCATGCCCGCCAGCGCCATTGCGTCCGGGTGCGTCGACTTTACGCTTTCCCCGGCCCAAATTGCCGCGGAACTGTCCCGGATCAAGGGGCATCCCTACATCCGCCGGACCGAAACCGTCGAGGCGCCGGAGCTGGTGGATGGGGACGGCTACCGCAAAATACTACGCCAGCTCCGAAACGTTACGGGGGTTGATTTTACCCTGTACAAGCCGGCCATGATCCGGCGTCGCATCGAGCGCCGGATGGCGCTTCAGAAAATTAGCACCCACGATAAATACCTGGACTTAATTCGCAAAGACCGGGTGGAATTGAATGCGCTGTACGAGGATATTTTTATCCACGTCACGGGCTTCTTTCGCGACCCCGAAAGCTACGAGGCTTTGCAGCGCCAGGTACTGACTAGTCTCCGGCCGGCCCAGTCCCAAAGTATCCGAATCTGGGTACCGGGCTGCTCCAGCGGCGAGGAAGTGTATTCCATTGCCATGCTGCTGTTCGAACAATTGGGTGAGCGGCGCAACGAGGCCAGGATTCAGATCTTCGGCACCGATATCAGCGAGCGATCCATCGAGCAAGCGCGTGCCGGGATTTATTCGCCTTCGAGCATGGGGGACGTCTCAGCGGCGCGCCAGAGACGCTTCTTCAGCCGTGTGGATGGAAATCATCAAATCATCAAGGCGATTCGGGACGTGTGCGTCTTTGCCCGCCACGACCTGGTCAAGGATCCACCCTTCTCCAGGCTGGATCTGATCAGTTGCAGGAACGTGTTGATCTACATGGGCCCGGTCTTGCAAAAGAAAATAGTGGAAGCGTTTCATTACGCCTTGAAAGCGGGCGGTCATCTGTGGCTGGGAAAGTCGGAATCGTTGAGCGCCTATTCGAACCTCTTTCGCGTAGAAGACCCCAAGCATAAAATCCTAATCCGCAGAGCGTTAGAGAGCCCTCTGCATGTGCACGGCGATGTCCCGGAAAAAGCCGAAGCGCAGCGGACGCCGGCCGCATGGCTCGCAGCGCCGCCCGTATCGGATGTACGGCGCGAAGCCGAGCGGCTGTTGCTGGATCGCTACGCGCCGGCCGCGCTGGTAGTGGATTCCAACCTCCAAATCGCCCACTTCCAGGGCAACACCGGACCTTTCCTGGCGCCGGCGTCGGGCGAGCCCAGCTTTAATCTTCTGCGCATGATCCGGCCTGAGCTGCTGGTGGACGTTCGCACAGCCATCTATCAGGCCAAGAAGGACGGCGCTCCGGTTTCCAGGGAAGGGATTCGATTCAAGCGCGACGGCGAGCCGGCCATGGTGGACATTCATATTTCCCCGCTGCCGCTCGGCGATGCGAACACCGGCGATTACCTGGTGGTTTTCCGCGAAGCGTCCACTCCCGCGTCTGCCCCCAAGAAATCTCAGCAACCCGCTCGAACGCAAAAAGATAAGCAGCAAGCCGAGTTAGCCCGCAAAGAGCGGGAAATGGCTGTCTTGCGCGAGCAGCTCCAGCAGCTGGTCCAGGAGCATGAGGCGGCCGACGAAGAAGTTCGGTCCATGAACGAGGAGACGCTGTCCAGCAACGAGGAACTGCAAAGCACCAACGAGGAGCTGGAGACCGCCAAGGAAGAGCTGGAGTCCACTAACGAAGAGCTGTCCACTCTCAACGACGAGCTGCAAAAGCGTAACGCCGATCTTTCGCTTTTGAACGACGATCTGAACAACGTGCTGGTGACGATGGATATCCCGCTGGTGCTGCTGGACGCGGACCTGCGCATCCGCCGTTTCACTCCGGCGGCGGGCAAAGTTCTGAATCTGATCGGCACCGATATACGGCGGCCGCTGTCCGACATCGCCTCCACCATAGCGTCGGTGAGCTGGAGGGAACTGACCGCCCAGGTACTGGAAAGCGGTGAGCCGATCGAGTCGGAAGTCCAGGATCGTGAAGGCCACTGGTATACATTGCGTCTGCGGCCTTATCACAGCAGCAAGGGCAGTGTGGACGGGCTTCTGATCGCGCTGCTGGATGTGGACCTGGTGAAGCGGAGTTTGGAGGAGGCC
>CAVXJU010000039.1:0-28085 GCA_963761935.1 Terriglobia bacterium
ATTTCGCGCCCTATCAAGTGGACGGCGCGATCCTCCGCAAAGCCAGCCCCGAGGCCGTGTTCCTGCACTGCCTGCCGGCGCGGCGCGGCGAAGAGGTCGCCGACGAAGTGATCGAGTCAGCTCGCAGTCGGCCGTATTCGATCAGGCCGAGAACCGGCTGCACGTCCAAAAAGCTTTACTCTTGATGTTGATCAGCTAGGCTCGCTGTGCTGACTCGGCCGGAATCCGGCGGCTGATTCCCGGTATTAGAAAACTATGCAAAAACCTAAGAAAGTGGCGCTCGCCTACTCGGGCGGGCTGGATACATCCATCATCATTCCGTGGCTGAAGGAGAACTACCGGCTGCGAAGTGGTCGCGGTGTGCGGCGACATCGGGCAGGGCGGCGATGAGCTGAGCGGCCTGGAGGCCAAGGCGCGCAAGACCGGCGCGTCGGAAGTGCACGTCGCGGACATGCGCGAGGAGTTCGTCACGCGAGTACCTGTGGCGGCTGGTGCGCGCGGGCGGCGTCTATGAGCACAAGTATCTGCTGGGGACTTCGATCGCGCGGCCGCTGCTGGCGAAGAAGCAGGTGGAAGTCGCGCTGGCCACCGGATGCGACGCGTTGGCGCACGGCTGCACCGGCAAGGGCAACGACCAGGTCCGCTTCGAGCTGACCTACAAGGCGCTCGCGCCGCAGCTTGCAGGTGATTGCGCCGTGGCGGGAATGGAACATCGTGTCGCGCGAGGACGCCATCGAATACGCCGCAAAGCACAACGTGCCGATCTCGCAGACCACCACCAAGATCTACAGCCGCGATCGCAATATCTGGCACATCTCGCACGAGGGCGGCGCGCTGGAAGATCCGGCCAACGCGGCGCCGGACGAGATCTGGATGCTGACGCGCAGTCCCAAGGACGCGCCGGACAAGCCCGCGGACGTGACCATCGGCTTCGAGCAAGGGCGCCCGGTGTCGGTGAACGGCCAGCGAGCCTCCCGGCGGTGGAGCTGCTTGAAGAGCTGAACAAGATCGGCGGCGAGCACGGCATCGGGCGCATCGATCTGGTGGAGAACCGCTTCGTCGGCATGAAGTCGCGAGGCTGTTACGAGACGCCCGGCGGCACGCTGATCATGCAGGCGCATCAGCGAGCTGGAAGCGCTGACGCTCGACAAGAACACGCTGCACTACAAACAGAAGCTGGCGCTCGATTACGCCGAGATGGTTTACAACGGGCTGTGGTTCACGCCGCTGCGCGAGGCGCTGGACGCGTTCTTCGAAGCCACCAGCGAGACCACCACCGGCGAAGTGACGCTGCGGCTGTACAAGGGCAACGCTGCGAACCGGTGAGCCGCAAATCGCCGTACTCGCTGTACTCGCTCGAACATCGCCAGCTTCACCATGGGCGCCGAATACGACCAGAAAGACGCGCAGGGCTTCATCAACCTGATCGGCCTGCCGATCCGCGTGCGCGCCAAGCCGCGCAAGCCGCCAAACAAGCGCAAATGAAGCTCTGGGGCGGGCGTTTCGAGAGCGGGGCCATCGGAGGTCTTCGAGCGCTTCTCCGAGCTCGCTGCATTTCGACCGGCGGCTGCTGGATGCCGAATGCCGCGGCTCGCAGGCTTTCGCGCGGGCGCTCGAGCGCGTGGGCATTTTAACCGCGGCCGAATGCGCGACGCTGGTGGCGGCGTTCGACGGCATCCGCGGAAGCCGCGCAGCGCCCGGCTTCTTCGACGGCGCAACCGACGAAGACATCCACACGCTGGTCATCCGCAAGCTGAAGGAGCGCGTGGGCGCGCTGGCGGACAAGATCCACACCGGCCGCAGCCGCAACGAGCAGGTGTCGCTGGATGTGCGGCTGTGGCTGCGCGAGGAGATCGACGGCGATTCGCGATCTGCTGGCCAGCTGATGGGCGCGTTGCTGGCGATGGCGCGCAAGTATCCGCACGCCGTGGTCCCGGGCTACACGCACACTGCGCCGCGCGCAAGCCGGTGTTGTGGCCGCATTATCTGCTGGCGTATTTTGAGATGTTCGCGCGCGATCGCGGAGCGCTTCGGCGAAGCCCGACGGCGGGTGAACGTGATGCCGCTCGGATCGGGCGCGCTGGCCGGCAGCGGGTTTCCATTCGACCGCGAAGCGCATCGCGCGCGGATCTGGGCTTCGACGCGATCACGCGCAACAGCATGGATGTCTCGGCGCGACCGCGATTTCGCGCTCGATTTCCTGTACGCGGCTTCCATCACGATGCTGCACTTGAGCCGCTTGGCCGAGGATTGGATTCTGTATTCCAGCGAAGAGTTCGGCTGGCTGGAACTGGGCGATGGCGTCACCAGCGGATCCAGCCTGATGCCGCAGAAGAAGAATCCCGATTCGCTGGAGCTGATCCGCGGCAAGAGCGGCCGCGTGTTCGGCGACTTGACCTCGCTGTTCGTGACCATGAAGGGTCTGCCGATGACCTACAACCGCGACATGCAGGAGGACAAGGAGCCGCTGTTCGATGCCGCCGATCAGTTGACCGGCTCGCTCGAGATGAGCAGCGGTGGTCGTGAATCGACGCGCCTCAATCCGGAGCAGCCCGCGCAGGCGGCCGAAGAAAGCTGGGTGGTGGCAACCGATCTGGCCGAGGCGCTGGCGCGCGCCGGCACGTCCCGTTTCATCGGGCGCATCAGATTGGTCGGCAGGCTGGTGCTGGAAAGCGTGCAGCAACGGAAAGAAGCCGGCCGATTGGACCGCGGCGGAATTGGCCGCGTTCGCGCCCGAGTTCACGCCCGAATGGCGCCGCGCTGCTCGATCCGCGCGAAGGCATGAAGACGCGCGAGATTGCGGGCGGCACCGGTCCGGAAGCGGTCGCGCGCGCCCTGGAAGAGGCCGCAAGCGCGCCTCGAGCAATGGCAAGCGATGAACAAGACCTTTCGCCAAGGCCAGATCCTGAAGTTGATTCGCTCGCAGCCGCATCCTGACGCAAGAAGATCTGGCGCGCGAATTGAAAGACGCCTTCGGCATTAAGACTACTCAAGTGACTCTGTCGCGCGACATCCGGGAGCTGGGTTTGCTGAAGACTGCACGAAGGCTACCAGCAGATTGAGTGCCGCGGCGGCCGGGCCGGAGCTGGCCACCATCGCCGGCGACATTTTGCAAGACGCGCGCATTGCGCAGAACCTGCTGGTGCTGAGAACGTCGCCGGGAAACGCCAACGCGCTGGCAGTCGCCCTGGATAAACAAGATTGGCCGGAAGTGGTGGGCACCATCGCCGGCGACGATACCATTCTGGTGGTGGCGCCCGATGCAAGCACCGCGTCGAAGTTACGCGAGCGGCTTCTCGGCTACGTTCAGCACGACTGAAAAGTCCTCGCGCTCACCGGTCTGCGTTGGTTGGTTGAGCCGGTTGCGCCGTAGTGCGTCGAGTTCTCGCAAGCCCATCACGACTTGGTCCAGTTCCAGCCCAACCGCATAATGCGCATACTCACGCCGCGAATAACGCACCTCGCCCAACGCCATCCAGTCTCCTATTTCGACGCTGACGGGCATATTGACCGGGAGCGGTTCATCCAAAACGATGCGCATGCCTTGGCCGGAGAGATCGATGGCGTGGCAAAGGATGGTCCGGCGCTTTCCACTCAGCAGGGTAAGCGCAGCTCTCTGGTAGCAGGCGATACGCGGTTCGCGCCGCCTATCCATAGTGATCTTATCGCCCGGACGTGCGGGAATTTAAGGACGGAGTTGAGAATCGGCTAACGGAAGGTGAATAGCGCCCAGACCGCCAAGCCGATTACTGAAGGCAAGAGCAGCTCGATCCAGCACTGGCCCAGCACCCGCCAACGGGATGGTGAATCGCCGACCACCTCCTCGCGCAGCGAGCTGCTCACGCGCGAACGAAGGCCGGAGGGCAGGCCGCGAACCGCGCGGACAATCTCTTCTTTGCCTTTACGGTCGGCAATCAGGATGGTGGCCGAATGGATGCCGTTGGTGGACTGCTCCAGCTGTTTACGCAACGGGGGAGGAACGTCGTCGACCGAGCGATATACCTCAGTCCGGTTTCCAACGGAGATGAAAATTGTCGAACTTTTCAAAGTGACGCGGGACATGGCGAAACTTCATTCTCCGCGTTTACGTTACGGCCGCCGGCACCGCGGTAAGACCGGCCGGGGAATTTTCACTCCCCGCATGTTCCAATATAACCTGAATGAACCCCAGAGCGGCTTTTGACAGCGCTTTGTCCTTGCGGTAGATCAGGGCAACTTTGCGATCCATGGGTTCGGGACCAAGCGGAACCGCTGCCAACCGGCCTTGCGCCACTTCTTCCCGGCAGTTGGAGGCAGCCAGGAAAGAGATCCCGAGGCCCGACATGACGAAGCGCTTCATCATCTCGGTGGAGTCCAGCTCCATGGCGATTTGGATCTCGCTCTCCACCGGTTCCATCCAAACGTCCAAGCGAGCGCGAGTGGTTCCCGACTTAGGCATCAGCAGCGGCTGGCCGATCAAGTCGCGCGGCGTAACTAGACGGCGGTGCGCGAGCGGATGTTTGGCCGGAAGCAGCAGGATGATTTCGTCGGAGTGAATCTTGACCACCTGCAGCTTTTTGTCCTGGACCGGGAGCTGCGTGATGCCGAAGTCGGCCAGATTGTCCATGACTGCCTCCACTACTCGCGAGCCATAAGAGCGGTCCACCGAAAGCTGCACGTTGGGGAACTTCTTCACGTACTCGGCGAAGACGCCCGGCAGGACGTAGATACAGGTGGCCTCGTTGGCGGCAATCACCAGCTCGCCTCTGGGCACGCGCTCCAGCTCGTTGATGGAGTCCTGCGCGCGGCGCCGCAGATCCAGGATCTGTTCGGCGTATTCGGCGAAGATTCTGCCGGCGGTGGTGAGAGAGATTTTGGTTCCTAGGCGCTCGAACAATGCGGCGCCAAGTTCCTGTTCGAGTTGCCGGACCTGGGCGCTGACGGCCGGCTGAGTACGATAACACGTCTGCGCGGCCTTAGAAAAGCTTTTGAGGCGAACAATTTCCAAAAACGTGTGGAGCTGATCGAGATCCATGGGTACACGCCAACCTGCCGACCCGACCGGGACAATGTGGTTCTTATTGTAGCAAGGCGCGGAGGCGCAGCTACTTGGCTGCCGACGTACCGGGTTTGACGGTAACCTTGGCCTGCAGCGTGGTCCAGCAGCACTGGAAGCCACGGCCGCCATCGCCGGAGATATCGTTGCCGACAACTTCGAGAATGTATTCGCCCGGTTCGCTAAACGTAGCGGTGGTGGTTGCATTGCCGGCGAAAACGGCCGGCGCGGGGACTTTGAATTCGCCCTTTTGGACCGGTGGTTTGTTCTTTTCGAATTTCACGTCGCCGGGCCCGCGGAACTTGAGCCAGGTTACGGTGAAGGGCGTGCTTGGGCCGCGGCCGCGTCCACCGCCTCCGCCGAATTGAGCTCCGGGAGGAATGATGTTGTCATCGCCGCCCCAGACGCTCAAGCTCAGAGGCTCGCCGACCGTTGCCGTGTAGGTCTGGCTGATTTTGATGGGAGGCCCTTGCACGAACGGGCCAGCTTCGGCCCAACCGAGGAAGGGCGGAGTATTGTTGGTGGCGTCCTTGAAAGGCGCGACATTATAGACAGGGTCCAAATGGAACGGGACGGTGGCCGGTTTGCCGTTGGCGACGATGGTCCAGGTAATTCTCTTGGTGGCGCCGAAATCCTTGGGGACGTTGATCGTGAAAACTCCCCACTGGCGGCCGGGCAGGAAGTGAGTGGGCTGGCCGATATCGGGGCCGCCTGGATCCAAGTGATTGTTCGGTCCTACCGGAATGTCGATGGACTCCTTGGTATTGCGGTTGTAGTAGCCAACCAGAATATTGAAAGTGCCATCGGGCATTTCATACCAGCCTTCATAGGCCGGCGTGACGTTGTTTCCGGCGGTGTGGATGGGGTCTAGCGGCAACTGAGCCCAAACTAACGTGGCGCTCGCTAGCGCGATGATGACGCTGGAACCCCCAAAGATCCAGCGCTTTCGTAGCTTCTTCAAGACAGATCTCCTAAGTGAAAGGGTAATGCGTATCCGCAAAAGAGTGTACGTCCGGCGCGTACACTCCGTCAACTGTCCAAATGAGCTAACGCCGGAGGCTCTTTAATTATTATTACTCGCCGGAGCGGATGCAAGGGCCGCCCTGCCGGAGCCGTGTGCAGCTTTGTGTTTGGCCGCCCAAGCATCGTAATCTGCTTGGCTGATGTAGGTGACGTTCACCCAGGCGTGTGCCATCTCATCCACGGTGCGATCGCCCCAGCCCACCCATTGGTTTGGATCGGGATTGGTGGATTTAGCCGTGGTGTTGTCGTGCCATGCCACCACGTGGATAATCGTGCCTTTGGGCAGCACTGGCGCCGCGTCATCGGCGTAGATGTAGTTGTTCATCCAATTGAAGTTGAAATTGTTGCAGTAGCTCAAGGTCTGGATGGTGCCGTCGGGAAGGATCGCTTCTAAGAGCATCGCTTTGCCGCGAAGGTGCATGTGCGGTTGGAAGTTTTCCAAAATGGCAGGTTGCTTTAGCACGTGGAAATTCTGCGTTTCAGCCACGGTGTTGGGCGGAATATCCAGAGGCACGGCGCTGGAACGTGCGGCGTTGAACATGGTGAGATAGGTCCGATACTTGGGAGCCTGATCTTTGGGATATAGCCAGACCGCCAGCTCGACGTGGTCTTTGAGCGGCTCGCCGACCGCGTGGGTATGGATGTCCCACCAGATCTTGGCGCCCGGCAGAATCAACTTGCCAGTGTTCGGGCGGTAGAGGTCGTAGGTCTTGCCAACGGCCCATTCCATCAGGATTCCTCCGCCCGCGGCGGCTGCGGCACCGCTGTCGTCGCCGGCCAGAGGATTGTTCTTTTCATCCTGCAGCAAGTGTGCGATGGCGTGGTGCGTGATCTTTCGTCCGGCCACGGTGCTGGGGCGCATTTCGACCGCCTTCACCCAACGCGGCTCGGTAAATTGTGGCAGATCGCTGAGAGGCTTCCACCACTGATCCTGGCCGACGGCGGGCATCCAGTATTCACCGGATTTCACGATGAAATCGGGGGGCCGGCCGAGTTTATCCTGCAACAGCCAGGCATCATTGCTGGGCCAGGTCACGGGCGCCGGCATGTCCTTGGGATCGCCCTGCGGGGAACCGGAATCTACCCACTTCACGATGGTGGCAATCTGTTCGTTGCTCAGCGAGCGGTCGTTCTGAAACTTTTGAATTCCGACCGTCGGATCCAGGTGCCAGGGCGGCATCTGACGCGTGGCTACACGCTCCTTGATGGAGCGCGCCCAGGGCCGGGATTCCTGGTAGGTCACGAGCGACATGGGCGCCATGGAATCCTTGCGATGGCACTCTTGGCACTTGGCCTGAAAAATCGGTGCGATGTCTTTGGTAAAGGTGATGGTCTTGGGGGTGTCTGTACTGGTCTTCCCGTTCGGTGCACCCGCCATCAACAAGCCGGAGAACAGAAAGCACGTGGCAGCCGCCAACGCGCTCAAGCCTAGAATCCGCGATGTTCCTTGAAAGAACCGCGCATACCGCATTGCCTAGCCTCCAGAGGTTTAAAAGTTTGGCCGTTTTTTTTGGGAAAACTGCGCCTCTGGTATGGCGTTTGGAAATGCGACTCGGTTACAGTTTCTCGCGGTTACAATTTCGCGTTAACGCGCAAACCGCTGAAAAGCAACTATTTGCCGAGATCGACGTCAAAGCGTACTTCAAGATACGTTACCGAGCCTTCGACCTCTTTATACCAGTGCGGCGTTCCGGCGGGGATCACGATTACATCGCCTTTGGTGACGTGTCGACTCTCGCCGCCTTCGATGGTGGCGTTTCGAGCGCTCTGGGCCGTGCCGCCGGCCGGACGAAGGATAGTTCCGCCAGTCACGATGGTAGCCGCGCCATCAATGATGTAGTGTACTTCCGATCCCTTGGCCGGGCCAGTGGCATGAGCTAAAGCGAAGCCGGGCCGGTCCCGGCGCACGATGTTGATGCGGTAATGCGATTGATTGGAGATGGGCGCGGTAGCCTGAGCCGGATGCTCCTGCGCGCTCTTCATCAGAGTAGCCATCAGATCGGCGGCGCTTTTGTAGGTGGCGGGCGGGGAAGGCTCATCGGCGGCGTAGAGGCATCCGGCGACAATCCCAAGCGCGATGGGAAGCAGGGAAGGCTTGAACATGGCGGTCTCCTTTATACGCGTGAAGTACGTGGTCTTTAAAGCTTCTCACAACTGGTGAATTTTTTGGTTTTTCCAAAACTCCTAAAAGTCCTGGCGACGCGGACGAGAAGGCCTCAGCATTCGCGCGAGCGGGTATTGGCACGGTGCGGGGTTGTTGTTGCGCTGAGCCGGTGCGGCGCCGGTCAGTAGGTGTGCTTGTCATAGCCGGGCTGCATCTGAGGAGGGAGATGGAAGCGGGCATATCCGATTTGTCGTGCCTCGTTTTGACGCAGCATGCGCTCGGCGGCGCGCTCGACTTGTTGTTTCGTAAAAACGAAGCCATGGTCGGCGGGTTGCCAGGGTTGTTGTTTATGCTTATAGAGTTCGAGAAGCGCGGCGGTGTCTTTGAGATCGCGGCGCTCGCGGTCCTGGCGCTCGGCCTGGATCTCGCGCAGTTTGTCGAGGGCTTTTTGGAACTGGCGCGACAGGCGCGTGCCTTGGATGTTGAGGCCGGCGATGAGATGGTGGGCGTCGACGATGTCGAACGTCAATTCTTGATTCACGGCACGGGCTTGCTCGCTGGGCGGATTGGCGGCGCGAGCGAGCAGGTCGGCTTCGAGGAGCGGGATGCGATTGAGGCGCCAGGAGGTGTCGATCAATTCCTGGACGAGTTGAGATTCGGTGGGTGTGGCGGGCTGGTATTGCTCGATGAACTGGAGGCGGTGGGATTGGTAGGCGGCTGGGTCTTCAGAGGGCAGGACGACAGTTTGGGCGGTGAGGCCGTGGCGGATGGCGTTGAGCGAAGAGCGCTGTTTGCCGGCTTCGGTGCGCGGGCCGGTGGAGTGCTGGGCGTTGGCTCGATTGACGGCGGTGCGGTCGGCGGCTGGGCCATCGCAGGCTGGGGTGGCGGCAGCGGCGCGGTAAGCGGCGGCGCGCATCCGGTTTTCGTACATGGCGCGGTCGGCCGCGCGGTCCAGGACAGGGCTCGAAGGTGCTGACATTTGTTTTGCCTCGGTTTGGAGATAGCATGGGGCGCGGGGCTGGATGGGGGCGAGGCGACCGAAATGACTGAGGGTGTGGCGATTATGCGAGTTGGAAAAGCGTCACCGGGTGGCGTCTGAGTTTCGCCGAAGAGCAAATGCCAACTGACTTCGATACCCTTGACCATCGGTTCAGATGTAGGGCCTGCGGGACCTATGGGATGAGAGTCTCTGGGGAAGGATCGGCGACAAGTTCTCGTCGAAAAGCAGCTTCACACGGGAATGCCGGCGAGTTTGCGCTCGCGGTCAGCGGCGAAGGCCAGACAAGCGTGCAGGTCTTCTTTCGTGAGATCGGGGAAGTCGCGAAGAATCTCGTCTTCAGTCATCCCAGACGCAAGATAATCGAGGACGTCGTAGACCGTGATACGAAGGCCACGAATACACGGCTTTCCGCCCATCTTGTCCGGTTCAATCGTAATGATCTTGCGATAGTCCATCGCTCATCCAATTGCCGATACCAAGATACCATCGCCCTGTGTAGTGAGGTGGTCCTGGGGCCGGCTCGGCGGCAGGTCACGTTTTGGTTCCGCAAACGAAAAAATACGTCTGCAGCGACGCCTATAATGAAAGTGTAAGGTCGGGTAGAAACTCAGAGGCGCGTAATGACAGAGGTTCACCCCCATACCGGCAAATCCACCGCCGACGTAAACTCCTGTACATTTTGCTTTCCGTCGGCCCGAATTGCGCGCGATGAGCACGCTACCTGAAGTCCCGTAGCGGCTAGACAGAGCTGGATCACCATTTGTGAACCAGCGGGATGTCTCAAAGCGATGCTCCGTTCGGTCCTAGCCAATAACCGGCAATTGAGAATTGCCGCAGTTAAACACGAAAGGACACAATCATGAAAATCGTAGTGATCGGTGGTACTGGACTCATTGGATCTAAGCTGGTCAGCAAGCTTCGTGCGCGTGGGCAGGAAGCAGTAGCCGCGGCGCCCAATACAGGCGTCAACAGCATTACAGGCGAAGGCCTTGCGGATGCGCTGAAGGGGGCCTCCGTGGTGGTCGATGTAACGAACTCGCCTTCCTGGGAGGATGCGGCAGTGCTGAAGTTCTTTGAGACGTCAACGCGTAACCTGCTCGCCTATGAAGCCGCGGCGCGCGTAGGACATCACGTGGCGTTGTCGGTGGTAGGAACGGACCGTCTGCTCACTAGCGGCTTCTTCCGTGCCAAACTCGCTCAGGAAAATCTGATCAAAGCCTCCTCCATTCCGTACTCAATCGTCCGCGCGACACAGTTCTTCGAATTCGTGAAGAAAATCGCCGATCTTTCAACGGAGGGCAACCAGGTGCGCCTGCCTCCAGTGCTCTTCCAGCCCATGGCAGCCGACGATGTCGCCGGCGCGATAGCCACAATCGCAATGGGCTCACCTGTGAATGGCACCGTGGAAATAGAGGGTCCCGAACAGTTTCATCTGGATGAAGTGGTCCGGCGGGACTTGGCTGCGCGCAAGGATCCACTTCAGGTAATCACCGATCCTCACGCGCGCTACTACGGTATCGAGGTGAGCGAGAGGACACTGGTTCCGAACGACGGCGCGCGACTCGGCCAGACGCGTTTTGAAGACTGGCTCCGTTCGGCCACCAAGCAAGTCCCAAAAAAGGATCTGCAGCCGGCCTAAGCGCCTTGAGCCGGGCCCGGCGTCTTTCTGGCCGTGGATGGCGTCATTGGAGTCAATGACGCTGGAGCATCTGCGCGCCGAATTCGCTCACTCCGAGGTTCGGGTGGACACGCTACTGGAAAAACATGACGGCGAGCGATTGAACTTGCCGCCGGCTCCCGGCCGTTGGAGCGCGTTGCAGTGTATCGAGCACCTTTCGCTTGCAAACGAATTGAACGCGGGCTCGCTGGCCAGTGCGTTGCGAGATGGGCCGCGCTTGCGCTCCGGCGATAAACACGTCCGCGCAGGGCTGCTGTGGCGCGTGCTTCTAAAGGGCGTGCAACCAGATAGCCGGCTAAAGGGCTTTGCACCTCGAGTCCTCCGGCCCGCTGCGCAGCTCGATCCGAGCGCGACCCGCCGGCGGTTCCAGGAAACCCACGCGACGCTGCGGGAATTGATGGCTTGCTGCGAGGGCATCGATTTCAATTCCGTGCGCTTTCCGCACCCTGTCATCAGGCTGCGGATCTCCGCCGGGGCCACTTTGTGGCTGCTCGCGCTGCATGAAAGCCGGCACCTGCAACAAGCCGAGCGTGCCGTAGAAGGGCGTTAAAGACGATCCGCTGCCGCCTAGTCTCCCTATCTTTCATAATGTGTGTTGGCGCCAAAATGACCAATCCATTCCGCTACTATCTTCGGGTCCGCTACGGGGAGTGCGACGCCCAGCGCGTGGTCTTCAATCCTCGCTGGGCCGATTACGTCGACATTGGAAGCACCGAATTTTTCCGCGCACTCGGATTTGGTGAGGCGCTGGCGAGCGGCGCGCTCGATTATCAATTGGTCAAGTTGACGCTGGAGTGGAAGGCGCCGGCGCGTTTCGATCAAGTGCTGGAACTCTCCATCTACACCACCAAGCTGGGCACCACGTCATTCACGGCAGTCACGGAATTTCGCGTGGCCGGACGCGAGCAAGTGATTTGCAAAGCGGAAACGGTTTACGTCAACGTGGATTCTAAGACGCTCACCAAGTTACCGCTGTCTCCGGAGATTCGCGGCGCTTTGGAATCGGGTGCGACTGGAAAAATAGTGGATCATGCCAGCCGTGCCGCGTCTTGAGACAAGATCCACATTGTGTCGGCGGCAAAACTTCCCTTTGGGCCCGATTGTGAAACCGCGCTGGCTGCACGCGTAGCGCAGGTTGATCCGCACGGCAGGAATGCAACGATCGCATTTGACGGATGAGCTTGGCCGGGAACTTATGTTACGAATCGATCTCGACGGCAGGATACGCTTCAACATATTCCTCCCCATTGCAGCCGTAATAGGCGACGGTTCGCGCCGCGAAATCGACATCGTAACGAACCACGCCGGCACGCCACGAAGACGCCAGGAACTCCGGAAAAGTGCTTTCTCCAGCCTGATCGGTCCGCAATGCTGAAATCAGCGCCTCGCGGTTGAACAGGGGGACGTCCAGCATGCCAGTCGCTAATGGGGTGCCCTGGATCACCACAGGCCCGGCGTTGGTCAGGAAAAGGCTCTGGCATGCGGGCAGGAACCAGAGGTTCCGGGTCACACCGGCGCGCCGCAATACCTCGGCCAGGTAAGGGAAGCCCCCCACTTTAGGCCGAATCGCCATGGCCGTCTTCTGGGCCGCTGCTAAGTTTTCGATTGCTTTACTCATGGAAAATTCTCCTTGGTCTGTGTGTTCTGGTGAAAATACCTGTGGGATCCTGCGGTCTAGCGGATCGGTATCGCTCCAATATTGTGACGCTCGACCAATTTGGAGAGCAGGCGTTGCAGGGTGGCTCTCTCGTCCGCTTCGAGCACTGTGAAAAACGTCTGATCGTTGCGGTCGGCGAGCTCGGTCAACTCGGGCAGAACCCGGCTACCCCGCCGCGTCAAGGAAAACATCCGAACGCGGTTGTCCTCCGGCTTGGTCGAGCCGGTGATCCAGCGCTTCGCCTCGAGTTTGTCGATCACCTTGGAAACCGCTCCGCGCGTCAAGGCCAGGGCTTCCGCGAGTTCCCCAGGCGTGATGCCTGGACGTTCCCGTACGTGGCACAGGACGACCCATTCGGCCACCGAGACGCGCCTGGTCTGCAACTTGCGCGCAAACTCGCCCGAGACGTGGTTGGAAACGCGCCGGAGCCAGTATCCGAGGTGGCGTTCAAGTTTCGGCGCCGATGGCCGCCGCGCTATAGTTTCCATGGAAACCAGTATACTTTCCGTGGAAACTATTGTCAAGCGCGGAGTCCAACGCGGCGATCCGTCTGTGTGGCGGCCCCAGCCCGACCCTCTGGAAGAGCCGTGAAACTTGAGCCGGTCCAGGCCGTCTTTCTGGCCGTGGATCGCGTTATTCGAGCGCGTTGCACTGAGCACCTTTCGCTTGCAAACGAATTGAACGCGGGAGCGCTGGCCACTGCGCTGCGAGATGGGCCGCGCTTGCCCGCCGCCGGTTCCAGGAAACCCATGCGACGCTGCGGGAACTGATATGCCGCTGTGAGGCTGCCGATCTCCGCCGGGGCCACTTTGGGGCTGCTGGCGCTCCATGAAAGCCGGCACCTGCAACAGGCCGAGCAGGCGTCGGAACATCCGCGCGAATCATCCCGTGCGGTACGATGAAATCTGCCGGATCTGATCTCCGGAGACAGCTTTGGAGCACAGCATGAAGACCGCCCTGTCCTCCTTTTCAGCAGTAACTCGACGTCGATTTCTCGGCCACCTGGGTCTCGTGGGCGGCTCATCCCTGGTGATGTCCGCGCTGTCGGCGTGGGATTTGATGGCCGCGGACGCCGGCAAACGTCCGACGCTTTCCGGCCAGCCTCGTAATGCGAAGGTGATCATACTCGGCGCGGGCGTCTCGGGATTGACACTCGGATACGAGCTCTCGCGGCTGGGCTACGATTTCCACATCCTCGAGGCGCGAGACCGGGTGGGCGGGCTCTGCTGGACGATTCGAGGAGGCACGACACACACCGAAATTGGCGGCGAGACCCAGCAGTGCAAGTGGGACCAAGGGCTGTGGGTCAATGCGGGGCCGTGGCGCATTCCGTACACGCATACCGGCGTACTGGGCTACTGCAAGGAATTGGGCGTCGCCATGGAGATGTTCGTCAACGAAGCGGACGGCTCCTACTTCTATTACGAAGGCGCGATTGCAGGGTCGCTCGCGGGAAAGCGCGTGCGCCTGCGGGAAGTCAAAGCCGACATCGTGGGCCAGGTGAACGAGCTGCTGGTGAAGGCTATCGATCAGCACGCTCTGGATCTCCCGATGACCGCCGAGGACCAAGCGCAACTGGTGCGCTTCCTCATGACGCAGGGTTACCTCGATCCGAAAGACCGGCGCTACAAGGCTTTTGAAGATCGCGGCCCTGGCGATCCCTACCAGCTGAGCGCGCTGCTGCAGGCGGGATACGGCAGGCGGGTGAGGTCCATTCCTCCGCGCGAGGGCGTGGGGGCGGCGCCGATGTTCCATCCGATCGGCGGCATGGACCAAATTCCGAGAGCGCTGGCGCGTGCGATTGGGCCGGACCGCATCACGATGAATGCCGAGGTGCAAACGGTGCGGCAGGACGAGCGCGCTGCCACCGTTGTTTACCGCGACACCAAGACTGGGCACACGCAGACGCTCACCGCCGACTACGTGGTAATCTGCCTGCCGATGTCGATCCTTGCCAAGCTCGACTGCCAGCTCTCTGACGACACGCTAGCGGCAGTGCGCGCGACCCGTCACAGCGACAGCGCCAAGATGGGGCTGTCGATGAAGCGCCGGTTTTGGGAAGAGGACGACCAGATCTTTGGCGGGCACCTCTACTCGAACCTGCCGATCGGCGAGTTCTCGTATCCATCGACTGGGTATTTTTCCCGAAAGGGCGTGCTGCTGGGCCTGTACGCGAACGGTCCGGTGGGCGATTTGATCGACAAGCCTGTTGCCGCTCGCATCGAGCACGTGCTGATGTATTCGAGCAAGGTGCATCCTCAGATGCGGCAGGAGTTCGAGAGCGCTTATGCCGTTTGGTGGAAGAAGGTCGAATACAGCCGCGGCGGCTACGCGAGTGGACGATCGGAGGAGCGGCGAGCGCAGTTGTCAAAGTTTGACAACCGGCTGCTGATCGGATCGGCGGCCACCACGCCGCATTCCGAGCCCGACTGGCAGGAAGGTGCTGTTGGAGCCGCCTGGCAAGCGCTGACGACACTGCATGAACGCGCGATGCGTGGGTGATTCCGGTTGGTTCCACCCCTATCGAAGTCGCGGGTCACCACCTCCCGACCGGCGCGGGTATCGCCTTATGACCGTCATCGACTGGCTGCTTGATTCGGATCCGTCCATCCGCTGGCAAGTGATGCGGGACCTGACCGATGCGCCCGCCGAGGAGGTTGCCGCCGAGCGTGCGCGGGTCGGCACCGAGGGAGCCGGCGCGAGGCTGCTCGCGCTCCAGGCCGGACGATGGCCGTTGGGGCGGCGCGGCATGGAACCGCGGGTGGAACTCCACGATGCACCTCCTCATGCTGTTGCGGGATCTGGGTCTGGATCCCGTGAGCGACCAAGCACGCCGCGCGGTGGGACTGGTCCGCGACCGGGTGACGTGGCAGGGATGCGGACCCCCGGAATGCGACGGCCATGCCTTCTTTGAAGGCGAGGTGGAGCCGTGCATTAACGGACAGGTCGGGGCGGCCGGCGCCTACTTCGGTCAGGACGTTCGGGGCATCGTCGAACGGCTGCTCGGCGAGCAGCTGCCCGATGGCGGCTGGAACTGCGAGGCGCCGGAACGGCTCGACGCGGTCGTCGTTCAATACCACGATCTGTGTGCTGGAGGCTCTGCTTGAATACGAACGGGTCGGCAACGGGACACCGTCGGTCACCGAGGCCAGTCGCCGCGGGCAGGAGTACCTGCTCGAGCGCCGCCTCTTGCGCCGGCGGTCGACCGGCCAGGTGATCGAGCGAGATCGCAAGGGCAACGGGTCCTGGACGTGCTTCGCTTTCCCGACCTGGTGGCACTACGACGTGCTTCGCGGGCTCGAGTACCTGCGCAGCGCCGGCGTCACGCCCGACGAACGGATGGCTGAGGCGATCGAGCTGGTGGCGTCCAAGCGCGACGGCGACGGGCGGTGGCTGCTTGAGGCCCGCTATCCTGGCGTGATGCCGATCGAGATGGACGAGGGCGAGGGATGGCCGAGCCGCTGGATCACCTTGCGCGCTTTGCGCGTGCTCCGCTGGTTCGAGCGTGCTGATTCGTAGCGCGGCGTGACATGACACACTGTTGGCAATGGGACTAGTTGTCGACGGTCACCGATCCGATCTCGGCCGCTGGCGGGCTACACAGCGGCCTGCCGATCCGCGCCTGCGCGATTACGTGCTTGGTTACTTCGCCAGCGAGGGCTTCTTGCCCAGGCCGCTGCATGAGCGGCACCTCCCATTGCGTGAAGTCGCGATCGTGCTGAACTTCGCTGATCCTCATCGAATCCTCGACCCATCGGACCCGGCGCGCACAACCGAGCACAAGCGCGCATGGATTACTGCTCTGCAGCATCGCCTTCAAATCCGAGAGGCCTTCGGAGCTCGGGACTTCATGGTGATTCGCTTCACTCCAATCGGGGCGCAGATGCTTCTGGGCGCGCCGATGGATCTGCTTACGGATCGCACAGTTGCACTGGAGGATATCGATAGTCGATTTGCGCGGCTGCTCAGGAGCCATGCGGAGGGAGCGCACGACTGGGCGGCTCGGTTTGACGTCGTCGAAAATATAATCGCTACACGATTGGCATCGGCGCCGGCCCCTCCAGCCGGGCTACTGCATGCCTGGCGGATGCTGCAGCATTCTCCGAATCGTGTCGATCTGGCACGGCTTCCGGAGGAATTCGGATGCAGCCCGCGGCATCTGATCGCGGAATTCCAAAAATATTTCGGCATGGCTCCCAAAACGATAACCAGGATCGGCCGGTTCCATCTGGCTGTCGCGGCGGTCCATCGCTTGGGGCGGCGAGATGCTTTACCGTATGCGGAGGGAAAACCTTATCTCGATTGGCGGGCGGACGACGCTACACAAACGACGATTCGGTGGACGGATCTGGCGCTCGGCTGCGGCTACTACGACCAGTCCCATTTCATCAACGAGTTCAGATCTTTCTCCGGACTGAGTCCTCGCGAATTCCTGCGGCGGACTCGCGACGAGTAGACACGCGGTCAAATTTTTCCAATACTCCGCGCCGTTCGCGTGCGATAACGACTGTATGGAAATCCCTACTCAGGCAGAGATTGAGGCTAGACTTCGCGGCGAAGATCTCGACACATGGCTCGATTTGTGGCGCGTGGAGCAGGGGCCCGCCAAGCCAGCCGCGCTGAAGCTCATGGCCGCGGCGATTCCATTTCCGATTGACCAAAGCCTGCGGGGTTTGGACGTGGGCTGCGGGACAGGCGACGCAGGCCGGGCCATTCATTCGCGATTTCCACATGCGCGGATCGATGGCGTGGATCGGAATGAGTTCTTTGTCGCGCTGTGCGGTGCGGTCAACGCCCGCGACGGTATAGACGGGCGGACATGGCTGGGTGATCTGTCGGAACCAGACTGGCGTCGTGATTTGGCGGGAGAATATGATGTCGTGGTGGCCGTCAATGCCGTGCACTGGTTCAGCTTGGCGAAGGCCGCGGAACTTTTCGGCGACATCTTTCAATCACTGCGATCAGGTGGAGTTTTTCTGCTTATGGAACCGGCCGGAGCGGAGCCGCCTTTCGCGCAAGGGTTCGACGCGTGGCGAAAGGAGCAGCCTAGCCAGCACAATTACGAAGATTGGCGGCGCTTCTGGTCGCGAGTGAAGGCTCTGGTGGGATACGATTATGGCTTCCTCGGCGAGCCTCCTGACGATCAAAGTCACATCGGGGACCGGCTGTCCGTGATGCAGTGGGTTGGTCTCGTCACCGATGCCGGCTTCGAATCTATCGATATCCTGGTGAGAGACGCTGAAAAAGTAGTCCTGGCAAGTGTCAAGCCTTGACCACAGCCGGTATGCGCGATTTCGCCGGCACCGAGAGACGTTCACCAGCGCCCTACTGTTGGACGTTTAGCAAGACACCGCTCGGCGATGACACGCCTCCGATGCTGGCAACAATCGGCCAGTCGCCATTCCCAAGCGAAGTGGGCACCTGGATCGCCACTTGATAGAGTCCCACGTAACCCGAAGCCAGCGCGGCGCCATACACCGTTGCCGGTATATTGTTGATGGTCACGGTTGGCAGGGTCGGGGTCGCGTAGGTCTGATCGGACGGCACGACGACACCTGCGGGAGCTACTGGCGAAGTAGGTCCGAAACCGGTACCCCAGAGAATGATCACGTCGCCCGGTTTGGCCGGAACCGTGGTCACGCCCTGAAATGTGCCGGCTTTAACGGCGTAGCTGAAGTCCTGCCGTGTGGCGACCGGTTGATTATTGGGCCACGGAAAAAACGCCGGTCCGTAGGTACTCGCCGTCACTGTGAAAGTCGAGCTGGTTCCCACTGGATCCGTAACCGCGACCTGGATCGGACCGGGCGACAAGTTTGGCGCCAGGAAGTTGATTTGCGTTGAGTTCACGTAATCGATGTAGGCGGGCTTGCCGCCCATGCTCACGCTGACACCATCGAGCGTCGTCGGCAGTTTTCCATTCACGATGAATTTATCCCAGGTATCGGTAACCGGCGATAGATTGACGCCGACAATGGTAGCCCAGGAATTAGCCACGACTCCCGGCTGAAAACTGGCGCCATTCTGCACTCCATTGGTAGAAATGCTGGGCGCTATCGAACCCGAGATCGAATAGATCTGCAATCCGCTGTCGGTCGGGGCGTAAAGCTGCGTGCCTACCACCCGCACGTAGTTAACGTTGGTCGACGTCGGAGAGAGCGTGATGGATGGGCTGGCGGGATTGGTTGTATCCACCACCAGAAAATTGTTGTTGTTGCTGTTGTCGAGCACGCCGCCATACAAAAAGAGATGCGGTCCGATTACCGCGGCTCCGCGGCCGATCGCCGGTCCCGGCAGATACGGTGTGGTCACATTGGCCGTGATCTGCGGGTTTTGCGGGTCGGTCAGGTCATACACGGTGATGAGGATGTTGCCGGTAAACGCGTTAGTGCCACAACACGGCTGCCTCCATCCGCCTGAATCGCCAATCGTGACCGCCGTATTTCCTTGAATCAACGGACCGAATACTTGCAGCGTTCCCGGCACGTTCACTTGGGTAACCAAAGACATGGCGGACGGGTTGGTCGTGTCTACCACCCACAATTGACCTACGCCCGTTTGCGTGGCGCCACCCTGAGAACTCGTCGCGGTGACGTAGGCAAGTTGGCCGCTATAAGGCGTAGTGCCATACACATTGAACGAGCCGCCCTGCACGGCACCATGAGTTTGGGTCTCTAATGTCCCCAACACAAGGGGAGCGCTAAGGTTCGTGACGTCCAGCGAGACGAAATCCCCGGCCGTGTCGGTGATCGGGCCGGGATATCCGCCCCCAAAGGTAATGACATTGGCCCCGAAGAAAGCCGTGTTGCCTTCAAAGTAAGGGAGCCCGAAGTGCTGCTTGTCGACCGTGGTGGAAGAAATCAGGTTCGGCGAGGTGGGGTTGCTGAGATCGTACGTACGAAAAACCGGAGGGTTGGAGTCGAGCATCTGGATCAGGTCGCCTCTCTGTACATCGCAAAAGGTGTTGGTCGTATTGAGAGGCGAGCCCTGCGTGCCAACCAACGCCGGTCCCGATGTATGCGTGACATCGATGATACTGATCTCTGTGTTGTCGCACGTATAAACGGTGTTGCCATTGATCCCTATAGTCTGTGCCGGCGAGGGTGTCGATACCGAGCCAACTAATGGAACCGTGGGCTGCTGTCCATACCCTAGTTCCCCCACGATCGCCAGGACAAATAACAAAGCGGCCACATAGTTGAAGCCGCGAGACCAACGCGTAGACGTCGCCATCATTCTCTCCTGTTTCTGGCCGTCGGGCTAAGAAGGCCGTTTATTCAGAGTCGTCACCCGAAAGTGAGCGGCTCGCTGCGCGTCAGTCTTTTCGGAAGCCTGCCACAAAGGATTGTAGCGCGCTGGGAGCATGCGTTTGAGAAAAGATCCCGCGCCTCAGTGCCTAATGCCCTTGAGTCGAAGGCGAGGTGCTTCCGGGGCACTCTTCCGCCCGCCCTGCGTCTCTCCGGAATCGTCGGGCAGTTCACCAGTGTTCATCTATTACTACATCGACACCTCCGAGACGCTCCGTCCGGGTTGCTTCTGGATGATGCGGATTCCGGAAACGATTCCGGGAGGAAAATATCGGAAGCTAGCGCCGGGACGATTCGCGCCGTAACCGTCAGGCGACGTCCTTCTCATAGAGTCCCAGCGGCATCGCGGGGCCAGGCGTTGGGGTTCGGGGGATGGCTTCTGATTTGCGCGTCACACGACCGCAATGGATAGTCGGCGCCGAGTTAACCTAAGCGTCAGGACTTGCTAAATGGCCGTACGACCTACATCCTTTGCTCAGCAAGAGATCCTCGTGCCGCTGGGGCTTACGAAAGGAGAGCTTACCTGTGCCGCAAAAAAAGATTTCTAGCGGTGTGGTACACGGAGTGCCGGCAGATCTAAAAAAGCACTCACATCCGATCCGCAAGTGTTAACAGCATGGGAGGATATTACGCCGCTCGCACGCAACGAGTGGATATGTTGGATTGAGTCAGCTAAAAAAGCATAACTAGAAGCCGCCGGATCGAGTGGGGCTGTGCAAGCCTTAAGGATGGAAAACGACGCCCTTGTTGTTGGCCCGGATGCGCCCACCGCTAATCCCAATGCGACCGCGGACGGGAGTCGGCCAACTCCCGTTTGCGCGTGACACGATCAGAATAATCGAACCTCCGCGATCGTTCCCCTCCATCGCCTAGAGATAGATCCTCTCAGACTGGCGAATCGTCTCCAAACGGGAAGTTGAGATCGGCCTGCAAAGCTTGCCTCGAACTTCCTGTGGGCGAATGATCCAGGATGAATAAGGACGCGTCGGCGTGTTCACGTCAGCCTCGGCGCGCTGCCTCGATAGCGGCGACGTCAATCTTCTTCATCGTCATCATCGCCTCGAAGGCACGCTTGGCCTCAGCGCCACCGCCTGCGAGCGCATCGGTCAGCGCGCGCGGGGTGATCTGCCAGGAGAGACCCCAGCGGTCCTTGCACCAACCGCACGCGCTTTCGGTGCCGCCGTTGCCGACGATTGCGTTCCAGTAACGATCCGTCTCTTCCTGATTCTCCGTCGCGATTTGGAAGGAAAAGGCCTCGCTGTGTTTGAATGCCGGGCCGCCATTGAGACCGAGACAGGGAATCCCCACGACGGTGAACTGCACCGTCAGCACATCGCCCTTCTTGCCGCCCGGAAAGTCACCGGGCGCCTCGTGAACAGCGGTTACTTTACTATCCGGAAAGGTGGCGGCGTAGAAGCGCGCCGCCTCATGCGCGTCTTTGTCGAACCAGAGGCAGATGGTGTTCTTGGGCTTCATGTTCGCATGCTCCTTGTCGTTGCCTTTACCGATGATGCCAGGATTGCGGGCGATCTGGGAGTTGGCTTGGAATCAGCGCGGCCGGTGGAACCCAATGCGGGTATAGAATAAATTCGGTGCCGAAATCCAAAACGAAAATTCCGGCAAGGAGGCTTGTCATGAAAAAGACGATTCTGAACGCTCTGGTTGTCGCGTCGGTTCTGGCTCCGGCGGTGGCATTCGCCCAGGCGGAGAAGACGAAACCGACCACGGCCACTTACATCAGAAAGAAGAAATCGACGCAGTCAGCAAAGGGAACAGTCTAAGCGGCGCGGATAAGAACACCAAAGTTGTCGATCTCGGCTATGAAAACTTCACGGTCGGCGTGATTCATCGGGCCTCCACGAGAAATCCTCCGCCCCTGCGCCGCTGGCCGTGGCAAGCGGCCGCCTCCAAACGCCTGCCCAGACCGTGCGGGCGGCAGATGGCACCCTTCCTCCGGGCGGAATGCCGGGAGGAATCGTTCACGACTTCCAGACCGAGGGCTATTACATCGTCTCTGGCGGCGGAACGATGTTCACCGACGGCTACATCGTGAACGGACGGCAGGGCAACAACAACGCGCCGGGCGGACCGAACGGGCCGACATGCGGGGGAATGGCTTATGAAGTGAGGAAAGTCGTAGTGAAGCCGGGCGACGTGGTGATCGTTCCCCCCGGAGTGGTACACGGATGGGCGGACATCCCCGACCACGTGGACTATTTGAGCTTCCGGCCGTCGCAGAAGGTCATGCAGGCGGGTTGGGTGAATCCGACCATCACGAAATGATGTCGTGGGGCCGTTCTCGCGACGGCTCTACCGCCTTGTCTAATGTGCGTGTCTTGCGCTTCGCATCGGTGGCAAGACTTTCCTGGGGCCAGATTGTGAAGCGCACTGGCTGTGCGCGCGCAGCGCCAGGTAAAGCATGAATATCGCGCACAAGCCGAAGTACGAGCTCATCCAAATCCAGAAGAGGTGGGGTGGCCCCAGCCTGACCCAGCCAAACGCAACGGCAATGAAAGCGAATGCGAAGCCAAGTGAGGCCGCTCCGGAAATACTGAAGAACCACCTGTCCGAAGCACCCCGCAGCGTTTGCGCGCCGCGCAATGCAAATGCACCGACGCTAACGGCCATCAGCACGAAGAGCAGAGAGACCGGACGAAAGCTTAAAGGGCCTCTGACCAGCGGAGCAATAATGCCGATTAGCCCGTACGAGCCGAGCCCGAGGCCGTGCAAAGACAGGAGCCACGAGCTGCCTGCCCCTACCGGAGTTCCACAGGCCCACAGTGATTGCGGAGGCTCCCGCCACCAGCGTGAGCATGCTCATATCCCAGACCGTGTTCGGCAGCGTCAACCTGTGAAGAGCCGGCGTCCATCCGGGTTCAGCATCAGAAGGTTCAGGGCCGCACACATGGCATCGACGATGCCGCATAAAGCCAGTAGCCACCAGATTCTACTCAGCGCTCGGAACAGGATGCACCTTCTGGGTCTCTTCAAGCGTGAGATCCGCTGCGTTCATCATACCAACGCCCCGCGGGTCTGAAGCCGTCCAGGGCCGGAATTGCCCCACGATTTCCTCTGACGAACTGAATCTTAAGCTGAGGACGAGGCGATAAGTAGGCGGAACGGCTTATTTGTACCCCAGCGATAGATTTGAAAGTCGCGATCCAAAGTCAAAATGTCCGGAGTGCGGAGATCCGTCGCGAGTTGGATAAGGCAGGCATCCGCGAGGTCCACTTCGCGGTCGAGGTATTTTCGATAGATCCGCTGAATGGAAGCGGCTGAGGGTGAGAGCTGGAATGGGATCTGAAAGACCCCCTCGGCGACATTTTGGAGCACGGCTTCGGCGGCTCCCGGCAAGCGCCTTAACAAATAGCAACTCTCGGCGATTACGGCTTCGCAGGTGATCAAGGGAGCGACGATCGTCTGAACGAAACTCGCGCAGGCGCGATGCTGTCGCTCGCTGCGGTCGAGCAGGGCCACGATGACGCCGGTATCGAGCAATACCGGCGTCAACCCCCGAAGCCTTTCAGGTACTTTTTGTTCGAACCGAGGTCGCCTACGCCGGACGAGAACTTTCCCAGGCCGACGATGCGCCTTCGCGTGCCGGAGGGATGGGACGCGGCGAGGAGTCGAAGGCCCTCGCGCACGATTTTAGAGGGGCTCCAGCCGAGGTTCCGAGCCAGTCGGGCCAAAATCTGCCGATCGCTTGAGCTCAAACGCGCCTGGATCGTTTCCTTCATGATCTCAGTGTACTACAAACAAGAGAATGTAATACAGCGTCCGCGTCCGGACTGAGAACTGCGACGACGATTGCTAGCGAACCGATGCCGAGCTCGTTGACCTAGCGCTTGTTCTGCTGAGCCCGGAGATCCCGCTCTTGCCAGAGCTGTTCCACTTTGGGAAGCTGATCGGCGGTCAGAATGGCGCGAACCTTGGCGCGCTGCTGATCTCCGATCTCCTTGACGACCTGGTTGTGTTTGTCGCGAGCCGCGTGAAAGCGAGACCTGGTCTCATCCAGTATCGCGTTCACTTGCTGCAACTGGTCGTCCGTAAGATGAGCGCGCGTTTGCATTTCTTGAATGTATTTGCGCCGCGCGTCCTCGGGAGTGACCGGAGAATTGCTGCTCGCCGTCGGAGGCTTGTAAGTCCGATATCCAAGAGCCCCCACCACCGCCCCGCTCACAAAGACCAGGAACAGGTACAGCGCGATGGGGAGGTTCCAGCGCTTCATTTCGTGTCAGCCTCGTCTAGAATCCCATGGGAAGCCAGGTTTTCGGTGGGATAGGTCTGCGCCAGCACATCGACATAGCTGCTGCTCACTTCAGTGCCATTGGTTGACACCAGCGTCATAGTGGCAAACAGGATACAGATGGCTGCGGCGGCCGCAACAAAATACTGGCTAATCCGTTTGATCCGGAACAAAGTATTCTGGCGCCCTTCAATCTTGCGCCACAATTGCGGCATGAAGTTCGCGCTCGCTTCCCGATCCGGCAGTGCTGCTTTATACTCGACGAACAACGCGTCTAACTCGTCATTGCGCAGTTCGTTGTTTGGATGCTCCATAATCCTGGCGCCCCCTGCACATCGCCATCCATTCTAACTCTTTCGCTCGACCGGTTTGGTGCTCCGGCCCTTCTGAGTTGCCTCAAAGGCGTTTAAAACCCGCTGGCGTGCCCGAAAAAGCCTGACCTTCAGCGCATTTTCGTTCACTCCGTAAATTTTTTCCAACTCTTTCAACGACAGCCCTTCCACTTCTTTCAACGTCAGCAAAATTCTATCCTGCTCGGAAACCGAACCGAGCAGGGCATCCACCAGATCCTTCACCTGCTTCAGCCGGTTTTCTTCACTCGAAACTTTGCCCCCGGCCGCGGCATCGGCCATCATCACCTGCTGCTCGCTCAGGTCCGACATGCGCGCTTCGTTTCTGCGCCGCTGCTTGCGCAAATAATCGTACGACGCATTTACCGTCAGCCGGTACAGCCACGGCTCGAAAACCTCCGGCGTCCGCAACTGATCCAGCGAATAATACAACCTCAGGAAAACCTCCTGAGCGACATCCTCGACATCTTCCGGCCGCCCGATCAACCGGGCGATGGTACCTAAAATCCGCTTCCGGTACGCGACAACGACCTGGTTGAACGCGGCCCCATCGCCGGCCTGCGCCTTCTGAATCAGCTCAAATTCAACCAGCATGCGGCTCTCAGTGAGGACAGCCGCCTGCCCTAAGCAAAGTGGCGCACCGCCAAACTGCCAGGTTACAAGGGCTTGGGGAAGGAAGTAAAGACGCGAAAGGGCTAGCGGGGCAACTTTGGCCAAGTATCCACCGGGAGGGGTGGCATCTAAGGCCGGCTTAACGCATAGGTCTTTTTCCATCAGCATGTTAAAACAGCTTCCCTCTAGGGGAACAACTCACTACACTCACACGACGTGCTAGTCTAAGCACGTGGCGTCGCGGGCCGGGGACTATATCGCAATGGTAAGAAAGCATTGCGGAGTGAATTGATCGCTGGCCCGACCGTTTCAGCCATTGGTTTACTCGGGAGCGTTCATTGCTTGGAAGGCTGGGGCTGATCCATCGGTGGTTAAGTGGATCGCCTGGGGCTCTCTTGCGCCTCCTGATACTGTCGATTTTTCCAGCTCAGTATGGAGCCCTGGAAAGAAGAGCGTGACAAATATGAAGCAGAAGTTGCGAAAACTTCCAAGCCGGACCTCAGAGGTTTTGTCGAAGATGTGGTTGTCAGCCTAAATCAAGCGAATAAACTATACGTCCGCTTTTGCGGCACCGTCTGTAATCACAGCACCGCCCAAACGAACACGAAGATCGAAGTGGTTATAAAAAGCAAGGCTGGAGACATTTTGATGGGAGGGGTATATAGCCAATCAGCCCGGCGTTGGCCCCGGTTCTGGCGTTTACAATTTTCCTCCACCAGATTGATTTCGAGACAATTCCGCTACGGACGTGGAATCGCACAAAAGTTTTCAGCATCCGCGTTTTTTGACACGGCTATTCCGATAGCTGCGATCGCTTTTTCCGCACAGGACGGTTTTCAGCAAAGACATCCGCTTGACCTGCACGGTCTGATCGAGTTTTCTTCAGGGGTGGAGCATTTGATGACCTGCTTAAGCAACTTGCTGGAACTTTCGGTACCCCGGTGGTTTTTTGGGCTTGGGCCTTTTTCTTCCGCGGCGCTCGGCGCTCTTGTTGAGTTCGTCCATCCCGCATCACCATGTCACCCGCGCGTAAGGGTCAAGCGCTTGCCAGCGATGGAGCCAAGCATGTCCTTGATGGCATCTCTTCAAGAGGCTCCAGAAATTCTCAAGGCGATTCGTATGCACGTTGCCGTCAACGTAGGCTTCAGCATGGTCGATGACTTTATGCGCGTACTCGGAATCGAGATTGTCGTAGGAATGCAGAGCGTCCGTATGGATCTCTGTTGCCGGGTTCAACGTTCTCGCTAATCTGTTTGTGCAAATGATGCCGACTGCGTGCTCTTCACAACCGAGAGGCGGACCTTCCCAGTCTCGCGTGTCCAGCAGGCCGAACACAATCGCCTTGCCCATTCCGCCAGTGCCGGTGATCTTCCGCGCACGCTCCGCCTTTGTGCATGTTGCGGGCTTTCCCACCGATGAAGGTCTCATCCGCTTCGACCGTACCTGTCATTTTGTTGATACGTCCCGTGATGCTTGCGCGTAGCGAATCCGGTGGAGCATGAACCACGCGGTTTTCTGGGTCACGCCGAGAGCTCGGGCGATCTCGTAAGAAGATACACCGTTCTTGCAGTTCGCGAGCATCCACATCGCGCAGAGCCATTTGTCGAGCCCAATAGCGGGGATCCTCGAAAATCGTTCCGACTTTAACCGAGAATTGTTTGCGGCAAGCGAGACACGTCCATATCAGCCGCGTCTTGAGAAACGACATCTTCTTGCCTTGGCAACAGCGGACACTCTGGACCATTCGGCCACTTCGCTCTGGAAACAGCTTCCAAGCTACTTCAAAGGCTCCGCGAAGTACTGTATGGCAGCTTGGAACAAACCGCTTTTATCATTCAACTTAACCATTTCCATGAGTCAACATACCACTGTAGAGGCTGTGTGAGTCAAGTAATTTGTTGCCCAACGTTTGGGTAGTCTATTTGAAATTCCTGCAGCACTTTCGCACTTGACAGATTTCAGCGAGGATGCGGACGGAGCCTTCCGCGAATGCCGAAAGCGGTATGGGACAATAGCTGCATGGCACGATTTGCAGGGTGGCTGCGTAGAATCAAAGATACACTCCAGCGAAGAATCGACGCTGAAACAGTGTGGAAACATCCAAACCTTGGTTGGGCCTTATGGTCAATCTGTGCCCTATGGGGAGGTTATTGGTGGAGAAGCCATCCCTAGTCCAGGCAAAGCCGTCGCTTTGTTGGCCGTTGCAGCCGCGATCATGAGCATGCGCGAGATGCGAGTGACTGCCAAGACCTCGTGGATTCTCCTCTTGTTCGGGCTGCTTTTGTTAGAAGTAAGAGCTATCGATCATGACAGAGATGTCAGTAGCGCCAACGACCGGGCGGCTAGGAAAGTCGAGCAAGAACATTTCCAAACGACAATAGACGGGCTCACGAAGGTAATTACGGAAAGTGAACGCCATTTCGCGACGACGCTGCTATCGCTCAAAAAGACAATCGATCTGGAGCGGGAGAACGTGAATACCATAACAGGCGGCGGAGCTATATGTATTTTGATCCGCAGGTGGTGGGAGATCGTCCGAGTGAAATAGATAGCGCGTTCGGAGCAAAGAAGGGAGACATAACCATGAATGCATACCCAAAATTCGTCGGTGATTTTCCTCTTCAAGGTGTGTGTACGTTTCTACATTTGCTGTACAGATGGCTGCCGGATATTCGACTGACAAGACTGTGTATCCACACGCAGCTGGGACGGCCACGACAGACCCTTTCGGTGTCGTTTAAGGCCACGGACTCCAAGCTCCCGGTCAATATATGGGTAAATACTTCGAACGGGTCTTACTACGAAGCAGTAAGATTAGAAAAGATCGAACACGAGCATTGGGTATGGGCCGCCCGCTTCGGGAAATTCATAGGATCCTCAAAGCAAGCTGATTCGATCTTGGACTTCTCCTGATTTTCCGAAAGAGGATCTGGTCGCTATATGGAAGTGAATCTCCTACGCGGCAACGATCCTGACGGGCAGAAACCTGCCACAGCCCCGAACAATGTCTGGGCACCCAACATGATCCGAGTCATCGGCACGACTGACCCCGCACACATCTATACCAGCAAAGTTG